>JBCDGE010000065.1:0-42858 GCA_038757895.1 Planctomycetota bacterium
CCCCCGTGCGGGCCCCGCCCGCGGCCCCGCGCCCGTCGATCTCCACACCGGCGTGGAGCGCGGGGCTGCGGTACTCGTCGCGCCGGTCGGGGGCCGCCACGGCCGCGTCGCGGGCGCCCGTGGAGTCGACGCCGCCCGTCGTCGGCCCGGTGAGCACGAAGGCCGCGACGAGTCCGCCGGTGTCCGGACGCGGAACGTCGACGCGGAAGCCCGACGGCGTGTCCGCGCCCTCGCTCACCGACCAGGCCTCGGCCGGCGCGGCGATCGAGAACCTCTGGGCCGGGAATCGACGCGGCCCGGACGCCTGAGTGGACTCTTGTGCTGCGACCTGGGATGCAGCGAAGGCGACGGTGGTCGAGGGGGCGACGGCGAGAGCGAGGAGGAAGGAGAGTCGGCGCAGCATGGCCGCGATCCTACTCGTCGTCGCGCGCTTCGCCGACGAGGCGGTCGATCGGGACGTCGAGGAGGCCTCTCTCCTCCCATCCGTCGGCGTCGAAGTGCCACCACTCGGAGCTCAGGACGCGGAACCCCTCCGCCTCCATCGCCTCGATCAGCGTGTCGCGGTTCCGGCGCAGGGGCTCCAGCACCTCGGCGTCGGAGCGCGCTTCGGGCACGAACGCGTCGAACTCGGTGGGCATCGGGAGCGGTCGACCGTCGGCGTCGCAGAGCGCGAGGTCGACCGCCATTCCGCGGTTGTGACGCGAGCCGCGCGACGGATCGGCGACGAAGTCGGGGTCCCCGATGACGTCCCACATGCGCTTCGTCACCGACCACGGCCGGTAGCCGTCGAACACGAGCAGGCCGAGGCCCCGCCCCTCCAGCCGGTCCTGTACCCGCGACAGCCGCTCCATCGCGGAGCGGCGCAAGAAGAGGCGCGGCAGCGGGTAGAGCGTCTCGCCGACGAAGTTCTCGGGCGTCGCGTAGACGGCGTCGACGCGGATGCGCGGGTCCGAGGCCGCGATCTCGACGAGCGGGTCGTCGACGGGGGGCTCGGTCGAGATCTGCAGCCCGGACGAAGCGCACGCCGCGGCGCCGAGCGCGAGGAGCGCGGCGGCGAGGCGACTCACCGCTCGTCCCCGTAGATCAGGTACGGCGCGCGCATCCGCCGGAACGCGGTGACGGCGTCGCTCCAGGTCGCCGGCACGGTGCGCCAGTCGTCCGCGGTGAGCAGGCGCCGGTACGTGTCCCGCGCCATCAGCCTCGAGTCGCCCTCGTCGGCCTCGAAGGCGCGCCCGAACAGGCGATCGAGCGTCCACAGGATCGCGAGCCCGGTCGTCACGGGCCGGAACGCGTCGCGGTCGGTCAGGGTGACCTCGATCCCCTCGCACGGTTCATCCTTGAACTTCGACGCGTCGGGCGTGAACTCGATCGGCGTGAACTGGACGCCCGGCAGGTTCGCGGCGCGCAGCGCGTCGCACAGCCCGGGGCCGTCGATCCACGGCGCGCCGAAGCGCTCGAACGGCTCGTCGGTGCCGCGCCCGACCGAGAGGTTCGCACCCTCCAGCAGCCCGGTGCACGGATAGAGCACGGCCTGGGTCGGGTTCCGCATGTTCGGCGACGGGTTGATCCAGCGCACGCCGGTCTCCTCCCACCACATCGAGCGGACCCAGCCCTCCATCTGCACGACCTCCAGCTCGACGTCGATCCCGCGCCACTCGCGGCAGAACATGCGGGCGAGCTCGCCGACCGTCATGCCGTGGGTGACGGGGAGCGGACGCCAGCCGATGAAGGACAGCCGGTCTTCGTCGACGATCGGTCCTTCCACGCGCACTCCGGTGATGGGGTTCGGGCGGTCGAGGACGACGACGGTGACGCCGGCCTCCGCGCAGGCCTCCATCGCGAGCCCGAGCGTCGAGATGTAGGTGTAGTAGCGCACCCCGACGTCCTGGATGTCGAAGACGACCGCGTCGAGCCCCTCCAGCATCTCGGGCGTCGGCTTGCGCGTGTCGCCGTACAGGCTGAAGACCGGGAGGCCGGTCGCCACGTCGAGCGCGTCGGCGACGTCGCCCTCCAGCTTCGCGAACAGCCCGTGCTCGGGGGAGAAGAGCCGGACGAGGTCGACGTTCGACGACTCCGCGAGGACGTCGATGGTCCGCCGACCGTCGCGCGCCCGCCCGGTCGTGTTCGTGATCAGCCCGACCTTACGCCCGGCGAGGCGCGCGCAGTCCTCGCCCGCGAGCACGTCGATACCACACCTCACGTGGGGCTCGACGGGCACCGACTCGAGCTGGAGCGCGCGTGCGACCGCGTCGGCCGTCGCACGACGCAGCGGCGACACGCTCGGCGCCGGCGCGACCTGGAGCCGGCTCAGCATCAGCACGTACCACGCCCCGCTCGCCCGATCGACCCAGAAGCACGGCCCGGTGAACCCGGTGTGCCCGAACGACGTGTAGCGCGGGAACAGCGCGCCGCGCGGCGCGTCGTAGCCTGTCGCGACGTCGAGGCCGAGCGCGCGGGCGAGGCGGCCGCCCTCCAGCACGCGCGGCCTCGTCATCTCCGCCACGGTCGACGCCGACAGGGGAGCGTCCGGCACCGCGCCGGCGAGGAGCGAGCAGAACCGCGCGACGTCGGCGCCGGTCCCGAAGAGCCCGGCGTGGCCCGCGACGCCGCCGAGCGCCGCCGCGCGCGGGTCGTGGACGGTTCCGAGGTCGGTGCCCGGCTCGGTCGCGACGCAGCGCTCCAGGAGAGTGCCCGTCAGCGGACCGTAGGTCGTGTCGCGCATCCCGAGCGGTACGTGGACCTCGTCCTGCGCGAAGGCGGCGAGGCTCCGCCCGCTGACGCGCTCGACGATCTTGCCGAGGACGATGAAGCCGAGGTCGCTGTACGCGAAGGCCTCGCCGGGCGCGGAGCGCAGGTCGCGCGCGCAGAACGCCGCGAAGCCCGCCTCGGGCCCGCCCTCGAAGTCGGCGAGGGGGTTGGCGGGAGCGAGGCCCGATGTGTGCACCAGCAGGTGTTCGATCGTGATCGACGCGGCGTCCTCGCCGGTCAGCTCGGGGACGTGCGTGCGAGCGGGCTCGTCGAGTCGAAGCGCGCCGCGCTCGACCAGGCGCATGACGGATGCCGCCGTCGCGACGGGCTTGGTGACCGACGCGAGGTCGAACACGGCGTCGAGCGCCATCGGCGTGCCCGGCGCGCTCTCGCCGTGGGCGGAGCGGTGCAGGGTCTCGCCGCCACGCCCGATCAGGAGCACGGCGCCGCGGATGGTGCCGGCGTCGATCGAGGCGTCGACGGTCGCCTCGACGTCGGCGAATCGCCGGTCGGTTTCCTGGGGAGGCGCGGTGGGAGATGCGGCGAGGCAGGAGAGCAGGAGTGCGCTGGTCCACATGCGGCTTAGTCCAACGCGGAACCGCCCGCAGAGCGCACTCGACCCGGAAGGAATTTCCGACCTCGACGGGATTGCCCGGACGCTGGCCCGAGTCCACCAGCGCGGCTCAAGGGAACGCCCCTGGGGGTCGATTCTGCGGTAGGTCCTCGATCATGCAGTCGGCCCCGATCCCCCACGATGAAGAGGCGCGCCTCGCGTCGCTGCGCGCCACGCGCCTCCTGGACACGGAGTCCGAGGCGAGCTTCGACGAGATCGTCGAGCTGGCGTCGACGATCTGCGACATGCCGATGGCGCTCGTCAGCCTCGTCGAGGACGACCGGCAGTGGTTCAAGGCGCGCGTCGGACTGGACGCGACCGAGACGTCGCGCGAGGTGTCCTTCTGTGCCCACGCGATCCTCGAGCCGGACGTGCTGTTCGAGGTCCCCGACGCCACCAAGGACGACCGCTTCGCCGACAACCCGCTCGTCACCGGCGCGCCCGACATCCGCGCGTACTACGGCCGCTCGCTCGTCACGAAAGAGGGTCAGCCGATCGGCGCGCTCTGCGTCATCGATCGGTCGCCCAAGGAGCTGAGCGCGGACCAGAAGCGCGCTCTGGAGATCCTCGGGAACCAGGTCGAGGCGCAGATCGAGCTCCGTCGCGCACGCGACGCCGCTCGCTCCGCGGCGCACGCCAAGTCGCGCTTCCTCTCGACGATGACCCACGAGATCCGCACGCCGCTGCACGGGATGCTCGGCACGCTGGATCTGATGCTGGAGGACGAGGTCCCTGGGGAGCTGCGCGACGACCTCGAGATGGCGCGCATGGCGGGGCGACAGCTCAACGGGCTGCTCAGCTCGGTGCTCGACATCTCCAAGGCGGACGCCGATTCCCTCGACCTGCAGCCGGTCGCCACCGACATCCGGTCGTTGACCCGCGGCGTCGCGCAGACGTTCGTCGGAAGCGCCCGCACGAACGAAGTCGCCCTCCGCTTCGAGATCGACGAGTCGATCCCCGAGTCGATCCTCCTCGACGGGATGCGGCTCACGCAGGTGCTCGGGAACCTCGTGGGGAACGCGGTCAAGTTCACGGGCGCCGGAACGATCGATCTCCTCGTCGACGTGACGAGCGGCGGCAAGCTGCGCTTCCGCGTTCGCGACACCGGCCGCGGGATCCCCGCGAACGAGCTTCCGCGGATCTTCGAGCGCTTCCAGCAGATACGCGGCACGTCGGGCGGCACCGGGCTCGGCCTCGCGCTCGCCCGCGAGATCGTCGAGCTGATGGGTGGAGAGCTCGCGGTGGAGAGCGAGCTCGACGTCGGGAGCTGCTTCTGGTTCGAGATCGACCTCGTCAGCGCCATCGACGAGGAGGCCGCGGCGACCGAGGGATCGCTGAAGCTCCCGCACGCCCAGGTGCTGCTGGTGGACGACGAGACGGTCAACCTGCGGATCGGCAAGCGGATCCTCGAGCGGATGGGGCTCGAGGTCACCACGTCCGACAACGGCGCGGACGCGCTCGCGTGGATCCGGACGGGCGCCTTCGACGTGGTCCTGCTCGACTGCTACATGGAAGGAACGGACGGGTTCGACGTGGCGGAGCACGCGGGCGACCTGGGGATCGACTGCGCCGTGCCGATCATCGCCCTGACTGCGAGCGAGGCGAACGAGGTCCGGGACCGCTGCGAGGCAGCGGGCATGGTCGACGTGCTGCAGAAGCCGATCGACCGGAAGGCGCTCCACGAGGCGCTGTCGCGCTGCCTCGAGAGCCGTCGGCGTAGCTGAGCCAGAGCCCGGGCACTGCTGACCTTGTGCATACGCGGCCGGGGTTCCCGACTGGCGCGAGATGGGAGAGACTGTGTGGTGCGGCCCACGGGACGGGCCGCGCTCCCACGTCTCCACTCCTCCGCCACGCTCCGTGAAGAAACTCGCTTCCTTCGGCGCCACCACCCTCGCCGCCTCTATCCTCTCCACGACCGCCTCTGCCCAGGCCGAGTTCACGCCGCTCGCCACGATCGACCTCGATTCGACGTCGGACCCCATGAACGCCGAGTTCATCGGCTCGAACCCGTACTGCGTCGCATGGGACGGGACCGACGTCTTCGTCGCCGGCTACAACGGCTCGGGCCTCGCCACCGACGTCCAGATCCTCCGGATCACCGACGCGCTCGGTGCCGCGACGTTCGGCACCCCGTTCGGGCCCCAGTCCGCGCCCAACCTGCGCGGTTACATCGGGCTCGACATCTCTCCGGATGGACTCGCTGCCGCGTTTGACGACGGCGGCGCGGGTCCTCAGGGCATCACGCTCTGGAACTTCGACGGGACGCTGCAGTGGGCGAAGACGGGCCGAGGCGGTAGCGGCGTCGCGTTCGACCCCGGGTTCCCGGGCGGCAACCCGGCTCAGGGCCAGGGCGTCGCGTGGACGACGTTCGGATCCGGCCGCCGCGCGCTCCAGAACACCGCGACGGGCGTAGACATCTGGGACTCGTCGAACGGGATGATCATCAACACCTCCCAGGGGACCTTCTGGCGGGACATGGACTTCGACGACGACAGCGGTGACATCTACCTGCGCGAGGGGAACAACCTCATCCGCTGCGAGCGCGACGGCGACAACAGCCTGACGAACGACCAGCTGCTGTTCGACCCGATCGACGCCGACTTCACCTCGGGCCAGAACGTCGCCTTCCTCGGCGGCCCCTTCACCGACTACGTGATCTACAACGACCGCGCGGGCTCGGACGCCAACCAGGACTTCTTCACCGTCGTCAACGTCCTGACGCCGACGGGCGCGCCCGTGACGACGAACTGGGGCTCGTTCACCCCCGCGCCGGGCGTCGGCCTGTACGACTTCTCGTGGGACGCGGCGTCGCGCACGCTCGCGATCCTCGACTTCACGAACCGCGAAGTGACGATCTTCGCGCTCGACGGGAGCATCGGCACGCGCTACTGCACGGCCGCGACGAACTCGACCGGGAACGCCGCCGCGATGAACGGGCAGGGCTCGGACATCGTCGCGGACAACTCGCTGACGCTGTTCGCGGTCGACCTGCCGACGAACGCGTTCGCGTTCTTCCTGGCGAGCCGGAACCAGGGGTTCACGGCGATGCCGGGCGGCAGCCAGGGCAACCTGTGCCTCTCGGGCGCGATCGGACGCTACGTCGGCCCGGGCGAGATCCAGAACTCGGGTGCAGCGGGCCAGGTGAGCCTCGCGCTCGACCTGACGTCGATCCCGACGCCGACGGGATTCGTCGCGGCGATGGCGGGCGAGCAGTGGAACTTCACCTGCTGGTTCCGCGACGCGATCGGCGGCTCGGCGACGTCGAACTTCGCGGACGGCCTGCAGCTGGACTTCCAGTAGCGGCGGTTCCGGCGGGCGCGTCCTCGGAGTCCTACCGGACTCCGAAGACGCGCCGGCCGACGGCCTCGCCCAGATCGGCGAAGAAGCGGTCGGCGCGGTCGTAGTCGTACACCCCGTCGCCCACGATCTCGTTCGGGTTCGTGTAGATCGTCGCGGCGAGGAAGAACGACCGCCCGGTGCTGAGGTCCTTCACGTACGAGTTCGTGATGCTGAAGCCGTACGCGCGGCCGACCTTGTCCTGCACAACGAGCTCGTCCATCTCCCGGATGCGCAGGAGCCCTGGAAGGAGGAACTTCGAGTAGTCGTCCGCGTACTTCGCGCGGTCGTAGACGGGGTCGGTCGACGCGCCGGGCGTCGACGCCATCGCGGCGGAGATGAACGCGCGATCGTCATCGGAGAGCGGGAAGCCGGCGTGCCCCTCCAGCTCGATGTCCGGGCGCAGGAGCATCACGTTCAGGTCGACGAGGTCGTGGACGGTGATCCAGTTCTTCTTCGCGAACGACATCGGCCCGTCGACGACATCGCCTCCGCTCGTGTGGCCCTTCCCGAAGACGATCCCCGTGAGGTCGTCGTTCGACTCGTCGAACTCGCTCGTGCGCTGGGCGAGCGACGCGACCGCGGCCCCGTCCGGGCCGAGGAAGTCGACCTGCGGCACGCGAAGCTGGTCGGCGGGGCTCCGGAACTCCGACAGCCGGTGGAAGATCCGACACGAGGACAGGCCCGCGCCGCGCATCACCTCGTTGACGACGTCGTTCCCCGCGAGCTCGTACAGCCGGTTGTAGGCCGCGTTGTCGGACACGAGGAAGACCTTCCGCATGTCGTGCGCGACGGTGATGGTGCCGCCGTCGACGTGCGAGGGGTCGCGCTCCTCGACCGACTCGCCGTCGAAGAGCGGATGGAAGCGCAGCGGCGTGTTCCGGTCGATCGCCACGCCCCCCTCCGCGCGAAGCCGGTCGATGCGCACGAGCGCGGCGATCGCAGCGCACGTCTTGACCGAGCTCGCCGGATAGAAGTACGCGGGTCCCGAGTCGAAGACGTACCGCTCCAGAGTCGGGCCGTCCGCCTTCTCGCGGACGACCGCCGCTTCGATCTTGATCCGGTACCGGTCCGCGTCCTCGTTCAGGTCGTCGCCGAGTGCCTCGAGGAACGAGAGCGGCAGCATGCCCAGCTCAGAGGACTTCTGCGCGGGGGACTCTTGCGCGGTTGCGGCGAGCGGCGTGAGCGCGAGGGCGACGAGCGCGGAGAGATTCATGGCAGTGCGCGGCGGTCGGGTCAGGCCTCGATCCGCTCCGACGCGACGAGCGCCGACACGTCGAGCGGTTCACGGGACAGGAAAGGGACGCCGTCGCTCCCGATCGACACCTCGGCCGGGAGCGGGCGCGAGTTGTAGCACGACGCCATCGCTGCCCCGTACGCGCCGACGTCGTGGACCACGAGCAGGTCGCCGCGGTCGAGCTCCGGCAGCGGGCGCGGGTCCGGCGCGCCGCCCTTGGTCTGGGTCAGGACGTCCGCGCTCTCGCACAGAGGGCCGGCGACGAGCTGCGGCGTCGCCGGCTCGTCCTCCCGCCCCGGCGCGGTGATCCGGTGGTACGAACCGTAGAGCAACGGCCGCTGGAGCGTGTGGAAGCCCGCGTCGACGAGGACGAAGCGCCGGCCGCCCTGCGCGGGATCGCCGGTCGACTTCGTCCCGCACACCTCCGTCAGGAGCAGCCCGGCGCCGGCGACGAGCAGCCGGCCCGGCTCGGCCTCCAGCGTGAGGCGCCGACCGATCCGGTCGGACCAGACGTCGCGCGCGTCCCGCCACGCGCTCGCGAACGTCCCGAGGTCGAAGTCCTCGTCGCCGTCACGGTACGGGAAGGACATGCCGCCGCCGCACGAGACGCGCTCCAGGTCGTCCTCGAACTTTGCGACCGCGTCCCCCATCGCCTCGACCGTGTGCCGCAGGAACGTCGTGTCCGTGCCCGAGCCGATGTGCACGTGCAGGCCCGTCACGCGCAGCCCGAGCGCGTGCGCGCGATCGCGCGCCGCCGCGAGGTCCTCGTGCCAGATGCCGTGCTTGGACAGCGGCCCGCCGGTCGTGACCTTCTCGTCGTGCCCGTCTCCGAAGCCCGGGTTCACGCGCAGCGTCACGTCGCGCGACGCCCCGATCTCGGCGACGTCGTCGATCATCGACGCGCTCCCGCAGTTCACGTGCAGCCCGTGCCGCGCGACGACGTCCTTTGCAGCCCGGTCGAGGAGATCCGCGGTATAGACGACGTCCGCCGGCGCGAAGCCCGCCGCGAGCGCGCGCTCCACCTCGCCCGCCGACACGGCGTCACACACGGCACCGCCCGCGCGCAGCGTCGAGAGGATGGACAGGTTCGGGTTGGCCTTGACCGCGTAGCGGACGGCGTCGAACGCGGAGAACGCGGCGAGGCTGCGCGCCACGACCCGCAGGTCGTACACGTAGAGCGGCGTGCCGTACCGGCGCGCGAGGTCCTCCAGCAGCTCGGGATCGAGGTCGGGGCGGTTCACAGCGGGAATCGTCGGGAGCCTCGGCGCTTCCGTCAACGTGCCGGAGGCGGACCTGGCTTAGACTGCACGCGCGATGATGCACCGCTCCCACTCCGCCGGTAGCGCCCTCCACGGCGTCCTCCATCGGGCCCTTCCCGTCTCCCTCGTCCTCGGCCTCTCGGGGCTCGCCGCCGTGTCCGTCGACGCAACCGGATCAGGCACCGAGCGCGGCGCCGGAGCTCCGATCCGCGTCTTCATCGACGCCGGCCACGGCGGCAGCGATCCCGGCGCGATCGGGAACGGGATCATCGAGAAGGAGATCAACCTGGACGTTGCGCTGCGTCTGCGCGAGCTCCTGATCGCCGACACGGCCGATACGTTCGGCGGCGGCGAGTGGGAGGTGCGGATGACGCGCACGAACGACGCGACCGTGTCGCTCTCCCAGCGCGCGAACGCGGCGAACGCCTGGCCGGCCGACCGCTTCGTGTCGATCCACCACAACGCCTTCTCGAGCTCCGCAGCGAACGGAACCGAGACCTTCTCGTTCGCGAACGGAACCGTCGGCGCCGACCTGCGCGACCTCGTCCAGGACGAGCTGATCCTCGCGCTCGGCCTGACCGACCGCGGCGGCAAGACGGCGAACTTCTTCGTCCTGCGCGAGACGACGATGCCGGCCGTCCTCAGCGAGGGCGGCTTCCTGACCAACCCCGGCGACGCCGCGGCGCTGTCCGCGCCCGGCGCGATCGAACTGCTCGCGCGCGCGCATCTCTTCGGCCTCCAGCGACACTACGGCCTCGCGCCCTACGTGCCGCTCGACGGGCCGCAGACGTACTGCACCGCGAAGGTGAGCTCGCCGGGCTGTCTCTCCTCCATCGGCGCCAGCGGAACCCCCTCCCTGTCGAACAGCGACTTCGTCGTGTTCGCCGACCAGGTGGTCAGCCAGCAGTTCGGCCTCCTGTTCTGGGGTCGCGAGGAGCTCAACCTGCCACTGCTCGGTGGCACGCTCTGCGTGGGCGGCGGGCTCGTGCGGACGCCGGTCCAGTTCTCCTTCGGGCTCGGAAACGGCAACTGCTCCGGCCGCCTGGAGCTCCCGATGGACAGCGCGTTCATGCAGGCGAGCGGCTTCACCGCGGGCGAGAACATCTTCTGCCAGTGGTGGTTCCGCGACCCCGGGCTGCTGCCCGCGGCGCCCGTCGGCCTGTCGAACGGCCTGCGGTTCACGGTCCGCCCCTGACCGGGTCGACCCTGACGCGGTAGATCCCGAGCGTCCCTACGGAACGAGCGCGGCGCTCCCGGCGACGCCAACCTGCGTGAAACCGAGCCGTGTCGCGAGCGCGAGGGACGCGCCGTTCGACTCGGCCGTCATCCAGACGGGGCGGAGCCCGCGGTCGAGCTGACGGAGTACGAGGTCCGCGGACGCGGCTGTTGCGAAGCCCTGACGCCGGAAGGCCGGGCCGGTGCCGATGGACACGTCCCAGAGCGTCTCGGTCTCGGCGAAGGCGTGGGCGAGCGCCGCGACCGCCCCGCCGGCGAACGAGGCGACGTTGGCCGGCCACGCGTCGGGCTTCGTCAGCTCATGCTGGACGGCGGACGGGAGGGTGTCGAGCGCGTCGTCGTCGGGCTCCAGCGCGCGCGTCGGGTGGCGCTCGGCGAGCTCGCGCAGCGCGCCAGCCGCGTTCGCATTCCACGCCATGACGCGCATGGATTCGTCGAGCTGCACCCGGCCCTCGTCCGCGAGCCGCTCCAGCTCCGCCAGCGGGGCGTGGATCTCGACGCTCGCAGGATCGACGCGCGCGGACCGCGCGGCGTCCTCGAGCGCGTCCATCTCGGTGTCGCCAGGAGACCCGAACGCGACCGCGAGGTCGTGCAGCGGCGCGAACGCGAAGCCGGACGCGCCGTCGCCGCCGGAGACGAGCACCGTCGACGGCCGCCGCACGAGCCCCCGCAGCTCGTTGTGCGGGACGTCGTCCGGGAGACGTTCGAGCAGCGCGCGCCTCAGGGTCTCTGCATCCACGACCGGGAGAGTACGGCCCAGCCGCACGGAGGGTTCAATGGGGTCATGGAGTCAGGTCCGCCCCGCCATCATCAGGAGACGCTCTCGATCGACACCCCGGGCCGCGGCCTCGTCGAGGTCTCACGCGCCGTCTCGGACGTCGTCGATCGGTCGGGGGTCCGCACCGGACTCGCGGTCGTGTACTGCCGCCACACCTCGGCGAGCCTCGTCATCCAGGAGAACGCGGACCCGAGCGCGTCGCGCGACCTCGTCGCGTGGTTCGAACGGATCGCGCCGGAGGGAGACCCCGCCTACACCCACACGTTCGAAGGCCCGGACGACATGCCGTCCCACCTGCGTAGCGCGGTGACGAGCACGTCGGAGACGATCCCGGTGACGGACGGCGGGCTCGCGCTAGGGACCTGGCAGGGGCTCTTCCTGTTCGAGCACCGCGCGATGGCCCACCACCGAACGCTCGTGGTGCACGTGCAGGGGACCGAGTAGCGGCCCGCTACCTGCGCCGCTTCTTCTTCTTGCCCTTCCCGTCGTCCGCCGGCTCGTGCCAGTTGCGGACCTTCTTGCGCTTGCTCCAGTACTTCGTGAACTCCTCTTCGAACTCGTCGACGGTCACGCCGTAGACGCGCGCCATCTCGCGCTCGATCGCGGGCAGGTCGTTGCGAGCGACCTTGCCCATCGCATGGACCCACGCGAGGAACTTCTCGCCGCCGAACTCGGAGTGCTTGGCGAACTCGCAGATCGCGGCGCTGTACGTGTAGGCGAGCCCCGACTGGCTCCCGCCCTCCTTGCGCTCCTCGGTGCTGGAGGACATGAGGAGGCTCGGCACGACGAAGAACTCCTTCATCGGCGTCAGGCGTCCCTTCTGAGCCAGGCGCTTGATCTCGCCCAGCTCGCCGGGCTTGGACGACATGTACTCGGCGACGCCCTCCTGGAACCAGGAGCCGCCGCCCGAGAGCCGCAGGCGATTGCGGAAGATCTGGTGCGTCTGCTCGTGAATGTGCACCGGCGCATTCACGGACTGGTGGTAGGTCGAGTAGACGTCACCGCTCGCGACGCCGCCGGAGCGCTCGGCGCTCTCGCGCGAACCGCCGAGGTTCTTCACCCACCAGTCGAGGTAGTGCTCCCGGTTCGTGAAGTAGAAGATCGGCAGCAGGCGCTCGCCGGGCACGTCCTCGAACGGGAAGACCGACCGGATCTTCTCGTAGTTCTCGTCGAGCTTCTTGCCGAAGGCCTTCGCGGTGCCCTTCCCGATGTCCGTGAAGACGACGTAGTACTTCGTCGGGATGATCAGGTGCTTGTCGTCGGCGACCGCGTCAGGCGCGTCGTCGGCCCAGCGCTTTTTGCGCTCTTCTTCCGTCCACCGCGGATCCCAGGTCTCGCCCGAGTAGCGGACGCAGGTCGCTGCCCACTTCTCGAACGCTGCCATCTGCTCATCGGACAGCGCGGGCGTCGCCGTGATCTCCAGGACGTAGCCCTGGGTCTTCGTCATCCCTGCGATCACGAGATCGTGCCCCGCGACGAGCGTTCCCTCGTAGCGGTCGTGCGACGCGAACCAGCCGTACGGGACGTAGCCGAACTCGCCGATGAGCGCCTTCGAATCGTCGAAGCTGTACGACCCGCCCTTCTCGCGCGCCCTGTTCCCGCGGTTGAAGGCGACCGTGTCCACGACGTCGTAGGGACCGTCGAACTCGAACTTCGCCCGCTCCAGGACGCCGAACACGATCTCCAGCTCCACGCCGTCGAACTCCGCGTCCCACAGCCCCCGCACCCAGCCGCGCTGGGTCGGACCGCCCTCCAGTTCGTCGAGGCCGCCGAGATCGAGGACCAGCTCGAGCTTCTCGTACTCGAACTCCGGTCCCTCGGGGCGGGGTCCAGGACCGGGGTCGGGGGAAGGGAAGCCGGCGGTGCCGGGCGGCGAGACGGTGAGGGCGAGAGAAACGAGAAGAATGGGCGTAGCGAGCATGGGATCCTCCGGCGCGGATCATCGCCGGAATGGCCACGAGTCGCCACGGGGCACCTGTGACAGCTTCGTAGGACCCGGCCATGGAGGCTCTTGCCGGCGGGTCAGTCGGGCCCCAGCGCGTCGAAGAACAGGGTCTCGTCCAGCGTCTCGTGGGCGTCGAGCGCGTCCGCGATGCGCGCCAGGCGCTCGTAGCCGTCCGCCGACTCGAACGAGCGGCGGAGCTCGGAGACGGCGCGGCGGCGGGTCGCCGTCCGCTCCTCGGCGTCGTCGCTGAGCTGCGCGAGCTGCGACTCCGCCTCCGCCCAGTCGGCGCGCCACGCCGACGCCGCATCCGGGTCGTCGAGCGCGTCGTCGCCGACGAACACGAGCTCGGCGATCGGCCCCGCGAGCGCCACGGTCAGCGACCGGCGCGCCGACTCCTCCCGCCCCGCCGGACGCCACTCGACCGCGACGTGACCGCCGTGGTCGTCCAGCTCGGACTCCAGCGTCACCTCGCGGACCGTCCCTCCGCACAGGTGCGCGGCGAGCGCGTGTCCCGCTTCGTGCCAGGCCTCGGGGGTGGGCGCCATGCGGGGAGTCTACGTGCCGGCATCCAGGCGCAACGGATCGGCCGCGCCGGACGAATTGCGGGCGTGGAGGGAGCGAGCTGGATCGGTGCGGCGCTGCTGGCGGCCGCGGGCGTGGGTGGCGATGACGCGCCGGCCGCCCCCGAGCGTGGACTCGCGCTCCTGAACCACGTCGCCCTTCAGGGCTTCGGGCTCGACGAGGAGCAGTTCGACGCGCTCTGGACGGTCTGGCCCGAACCGCTGCGGAGCCTCGCCGCGGCCGACGGGACCAGCGCCGCGGATCGCCGGGCGATGGCCCTGGATCGGTACGGCCTGGCGATGGATCCGGAGCGCACTCGGCCGGACGGTTCGCCGTCCAACGTCCCGGCGGCCTTCGCGGAGGGAGCGCCGGGACGCTGGACGCTCTCCTGCCTCGCGTGCCACTCCAGCGCGATCGATGGTCGCTTCGTCCACGGTCTGGGGAACAACCGGTTCGCGTTCCAGACGCTCGTCAGCGACCTGGCGCGGCTCAAGACCCAGCGAGGGCTCGGGCTGACCGAGCAGGAGAAGGGCATGGTCTTCGTCCCGCTCGGCGGCTCGGACGGAACGACCAACGCGCAGACGTTCAGCGTCCTCCTGTCGAGCTTCCGCGACGCCGATCTGGAGCGCACCCCGGGCATGCGCCCGATGCTCGGCGCGATCCACCACGACCTGGACGCACCGCCGCTCTGGAACGTTCGGCGCAAACAGCGGCTGTACCTCGACGGGTACGTCGCGAAGGACCCGCGCGTGATCATGCAGTTCACGCTGGGGATCGAGACCGACGGCGCCACGATCCGCGGCTGGGAGAGCGACTTCGAGGACGTGCTCGCGTGGATCGAGTCGCTGGAGTCGCCGCGCTGGACGGGGGAGATCGACCAGGCGCTCGCGCGCGAAGGCCGCGTCGCGTTCGAGGCGCACTGCGCCGAGTGCCACGGGACGTACGGCGATGAGCGAACCTACCCGGAGCGTCGGGTCCCGGTCGACCTGCTCGGGACGGATCCGGTGCGAGCACGCGGCATCCCGGGTTCGTTCCGCGAGTGGATGGCGAAGAGCTGGCTGACGCGCGGCGGCGCGGTCGACGTCGACCTCGACCCGGCGGGCTACGTCGCGCCGCCGCTCGACGGGGTCTGGGCGTCCGCGCCGTACCTGCACAACGGCTCGGTGCCGACGCTCTGGCATCTCCTGCGGCCGTCCGAGCGCCCGGCGGTGTGGAGACACGACCGGGACGCGCGGTACGACCTGGAGCGCGTGGGCCTCACGTTCGAGACGGCGGCGGCCCCGCCCGAAGGCGTGGAAGCCGCGGCGCGGCGGCGCTGGTTCGACGCGTCGAGGCGCGGGAAGAGCGCCGCGGGGCACGACTTCCCCGATCGCCTCGACGAGGAAGAGAAACGAGCCGTGCTGGAGTACCTGAAGACCCTCTGACCGCGTCGTTCAGAGCCGCGCGAGGCCCGGGTGGGTGGGCTCGTAGCGAGTGACGCGGAAGACGCCGTACGCGCTCATCGGGCCGGGGCCACCGCGTCGCGGGCCGCGTCCTTCGCGGGGGGGCCCATCGCGGGGCGGACCACCTCGAGGAGGTCCATCGCGAGGAGGACCACCCCGCGGCCCCCTGTCGGTCTCGCCGGGTCTCGACCGGCGTCCGCCGCGTCCGACCTCCGGGTCCGCTCGGAACGGGTGCCACCAGTCCCAGGCGATCGCACCGTCCGGCGTCACCTCGACGACCCGACCGTCCTCGCCGAAGCACACGAGCGTGCTCCCGCCCTCCAGCCGCTGGGCTCCGCAGATGTGTCCGTTGAACAGCGCCTCGTCGCCACCGTTCCAGGACCACACCAGCTCCGGAGCGGCGACTCCGCCGTCCGCCGGCCGCGCGAAGCCGCCGTCGAAGGTGAAGGGCAGCGCGAACTCGTCCGCCGACGAACGGTCACCGCCCGGGCGTCCGCTGCCGTTGTTGAACACGGTGACGTGCAGCCCTTCGTCTGCGCGCACGAAGCGCGCGTCGTGCTGGTGGAAGAGCTGCTGCTCACCGTCACCGCGCCACGACGCAGGTCGGCCGAAGCGGTAGACGAGGTCGCCGCCCCGGCCGTACCGGCCGCCCTTCGACGTCTTCGCCTCCTCGGTGCTCGTCGAGTGATCGATGATCCAGACCTCGCTCGCCGACCGCACGCTGATCGCGATCAGGTCCGACTGCGGGTCGTGGTCGATGCTGTTCGTGTGCATCCAGTCCGAGCGCGCGCCGCGCCGGTCGCGGCCTCGCTCCGGCTCCTCGTCGTCGCCACCTGCGTAGCCGAGCGCGCGGAGGCGGCGCGCGACAGCCTCTTCACGCTCGATCTCCTCGGCTGTCTTCGGCCGATCGGCGCGATCGAAGTTCACGTCGATGCGCTCGGGACGCGCCGCGGGGTCGCCGAAGTCCGGCTTAGCGGGATCGCGGTCCTGCACGAGGTGGTCCCAGGCGTGCCACTCCCACACGACCTCGGCGCCCTCGGCACCGACGGGGCGCAGCTCGAAGATCGCGTCCGGCCACAGGCCGCCCTCGCCGACGTTGTCCGCATCGCGACCCGCGGCGATCGCCTGCTCCGCAGAGACGCCCTCCCACGCGATCACGAGCACGTTGCCGTTCGCGAGGGGCTCGACGTCGTGGTGCTGACGCCAGCGCGGGCTGGCCATCGCGAAGTCCCAGAGGACCGCGCCGTCCCACGACGTCCGCTGGAGCCGGCCCCCCTCGCCCCCGCCGGCGAAGGGAGCGTCGCCGGCGTCCTTGCAGCAGCGCAGGAGGCTGCCGTCGTCCAGGAGGTACGCCGCGTTGCCCGGCGGGAACGCGCTCGTCCAGGTGTGGACGACCTCGCCGGTGCCGTCGACGAGGTGCGTCTCCCGGGACCGCAGCGGCGCGATCAGCGTGTAGCCGTCGCGCGCCGCCTCGGTGCGCGCTCGCACGCCGCGCTCGTCCTCCGGCCCCAGCCCGTCCGGTCCACCCTGGAGCGTCTGGGCCGTCGCCGCCGGGGAGCCGATGGCGACCGAGAGAACGAGATATGTGGTCGCTCGAAACTTCATGGACGCACCGTAGCGCGCCCCCACCAGCCGTGGAGCGCGCCCCGGTGGGGGCTCATCGGCTTCTCACCTCACCGCGCGTCCGCCTTACCGAGGCAGGAAGCGTTTTCCTGAAGATCTTTCCGACCGGTCGCCGATCTCCCCCGTTCAGCTCCTCAATTCTCAGTCCTGGGACGGCCTCCGTCGGCGGTCCCCACCACAAGTCAGGAGAGTGTCGCGTGCCCGAGACCATCGTCCATCGACGGTGGCCCGTAAGAGCGCAGCGTCGGCCCGAGGGTCGCGCGTGCCAGGGGATCGCCCTCGTCGAGATCATGACCGCGATGGTCGTGTTCTCGGTGGCGACAGCGATCCTTCTGCAGTCGCTCGCGGCCGGCCACGGCCTGAGGGGCTCCGCGCAGGAGGAGTGGCTCGCGACCTCGATCGCGCAGAACACCCTGGAGGCCATGCGTAATGAGGCTTTCCGGGACGTCGTGAGGATGTACGACGCGGACCCCTTCAACGACCCCGGCGGCCCCGGGACGGCGCCCGGTGCCACGTTCGCCGTGGCGAGCCTCGACCCCGCGCCCGACGACGCGGACGGGTTCGTGGGCGAGGTGCTGCTCCCCGTCGTGAACGTCGGGAGCGAGGTTGCGCCGAACTGGCAGGTCCGCGAGGACCTGGGCGAGCGGCTCCTCGGTCTGCCGCGCGACCTGACCGGGGACGCGATCATCGACGCGGCGAATCACGCGGACGACTACCGGATCCTCCCGGTCCTCGTACGCGTGCGCTGGAACGGGCGCTGCGGGGTTCGCGAGCTCCGCTTCTTCACCTCGCTGACGGAGATGAGCTCGTGATGCGGTCCAACGCACGATCCGGCTTCACGATGCTCGAGGTGGCGCTGTCGATCACGCTCCTCGCGATCGTCACGATGAAGATCTCGGGCGCCATCAGCAGCGCGACGGACGTCGCAGAGGAGGACGCGGCCCAGGTCACGCTGGAGACCCAGGCCCGCCGCGTGCTCCGGCAGATCGGATTCGCGGTGATGGGCTCGCACCCGGGCTCGCTCGTGCCCGACATCACGCGCCCCAACTCCACGTCCGACCTGCGGTTCCAGGTCAGCCTCGGCGTCGAGGACGGCGAGGTCGTGTGGAGCGAACCGGAGATGGTCGCGATGGAGGAGCTCCAGCAGCAGATCTACTGGAGCGACAACCCCGAGGCGGCGGACGAGCGCCGCGTGATCTGGACCAACCTCGTCGCGCCGTTCCTGGAGGGCGAGCTCCCGAACGGGCTCGACGACAACGGGAACGGGCTCATCGACGAGAAGGGCCTGTCGTTCACCATCGACCGGAACTCGGTCGACATGAAGCTGACGCTGGAGCGGGTGCGGGACGACGGAACCGTCGTGCACTCGACGGTCGAGACCGTCGTGACGTGTCGCAACACGATCAACGGATGGGGGACCGCGGAGCGATGAGGGTGCGCAACACGAGGCGGTCGGAGCGCGGCGCGGCGCTCGTCCTGTCGCTGATCATGGTGATGGTCGTCGGCTCCGTCGGCGCGGCCTTCCTGCAGCTCTCCGCGATCGCGCGGAAGGACCAGTCGCACTCCGTCGATCAGATGCAGGCCTTCTACGCCGCCGAGGCGGGCCTCGCGGAGGCGTTCCTCGCCGTCCGGATGCGGCGGACGGGCCGGATGGGGTCCGCCGAGAGTCCTGGTCTGTACGGCGAGAGCACCGTCTGGGTCGACTCGGTGGCGACCGAGGACGGTCGGGTATGGCTGCGCTCGAACGCGCGGAACGGGCTCGCGACGGCGGCGCTCGGGCTGATCATCGATCCTCCGGACCCGCCGCTCGGGTTCTTCGCGGACGAGGACATCGTGATCGACTCCGTGCTCCTCGTCGACGGTTTCGACTCGACTGAGCGCGACTACGTGGACGAGGTCGAGTCCGTGTGGGACGGGACTCCCTCGGGATCCTCTTCGGGAGCGAGCTCGGGGCAGTCGGACTCGTCGAATTCGAAGAAGAAGAACAAGAAGAAGAGGAAGTCGAGGGTGCGCGTCAAGCGGCCGAGCAGCAGCTCGGGCGCACTGGATCCGGACGCGCGGCAGAAGCTCCTCGGGAACGCGCCCGCCCTCTCTGCAGCGCGCGAGGCGAGCCCCCACTTCGCCGCACAGCGAACGGCCGCGCGCTTCGACGCGATCCTCGGCCAGGGCGCGCTCTGGCACGTCCTCTCGCGTCAGGTCTCGACGTCGGGGTCGTCGACCACGCTCACGCTCAGCCCGATCGACCCGTCGGCCCTGCTCCCCTCGTCGGAGTACTCCTCCTTCGTCGACCACGTCCGGTCGATGTACGACGCCTACCAGGCGAACGCGCTCTACCCGCCTGCCGACGACGGCGCCGCGGGCCCGCGGTCGTCCGGCGAGGTCGCGACGCTCCTGGACCGGATGAGCACGCTGCCGGAGAACTCGCCGGAGCGCGTCGCGGTCCACACGCGGAAGGGCGGCGCGCTCGGCTCGAACGGGAGCATCCGGTTCAAGAACTCGAAATCGGAGCCCGTCGCGATCTTCGGCTCCGTCGTGCCCGGCGTCGACGAGACCGTCAAGGGCCTGAGCCGCAGCACCGTCTCCGGCTCGACCGAGCCGCGCGCGCTCGAGGTCGACCTGGAGCGGGTCGCGATCCCGGACGTCGCCCTCGACGACCCCGTCGACCACGACGGGCTCGTTCCGATGGTCATCTCCAACGGGACGACGGGCTACTGGTCGATCTCGATCGCGGAGGGCAGCGAGCTCGTCCTGCGCGGGCCGGCGAAGATCGTCGTGGGCGAGCTCTCGGTGGCCAAGGACGCGCGACTCATGCTCGACACGCGCGACGGCGAGGTCGAGCTGTTCGTCGTCGGCGACATGTCGCTCGCCGAGTCCTCGATCGTCGAGACCACCGGTCTGCGCCCGTCGGAGGTGAGCATCCGGGCGGCGAAGAGGGACGCGTTCGCGGCTGCGCCACGGCTCGAACTCGACTCGACTGGCCAGTTCCACGGGACGATCTACGCCCCCGAGTCCGAGGTCCGGATCGGCACCAACTTCGAGGTCTTCGGGAGCGTCGCGGCACGTCGATTGGAGATCGGCGCGGGCGCGCGCCTGCACTTCGACGACGAGACGTACAACGGCGAGCTCCCCGTCCCGACCCAGGAGTCGTGGCGCATCCTCGACCTCCCGGAGGAGCCCGAGGAGCCGTCCGGCGACTGGATGCGTCGCCTGCCGCCGCTCACCGAGATGCACGACCTGGAGCACGTCGACCTGAGCGTCGTGTACCTGAATCGTGACGGCGCGGCGCGGTCGCACACGGGCCCCGAGTCCGGATTCGACTGGAACGACGTCGGTGCGATCCAGGACGTCGAGCGCCAGGACACGACGCCCGCGGAGGAGGCAGCGTCGAACGTCGACGTGCACGACTGGTGGTCGGACTGGTGGGACTGGGCCGACGCCTCGGGCACGTCGCACGGCTGGGGCTCGACCTGGGGATCCAGCAAGAAGTCCAAGAGCTCGGACGGCTACTCGAAGGTCAAGTCGAAGGACCGCAAGTCGAAGAAGTCGGCCAAGAAGAAGAAGTCCAAGGGCAAGAAGTAGCCGTGCTCCGCTCCCCCGCCATTCCCCACATCGCTCGAGCCCTCGTCGGGGCGGCCGCTGCGGCCGTCCTGCTGTTGCTCCCGGCCGCCGCGCAGGCGCGCGACGGGCGCGAGGTCGCGCGCGTGTCCGACCTGATCGACGCGAGCGCCCGAGAGGGCCGCTCGGCCGAGGAGACCGGCGCAGCGCTGGCCGCGTTCGGGCCGAGCTGCGTCCCTGCGCTGCTCGACGTTCACGAGCAGGGCGCAACGGAACAGGTCTCTCCCGGCGGCCTGCGTACGCTCCGCCCGCTGGAGGACGACTCACGACGCGCGCTGGAGATCGCTCTCCGCACGTTCCCCTGGGAGGACGTCGAGTCGACCCTCCGCGCCAGGCTGGAGACCTCGCCGACGACCGTTCGCAGCGCGCACTCGATGGAGGTCGTGGGCGCGGTCTGCCCCCCCGATCGAATCGCGGCGCTGGCGAGCTTCGCCCTCGTCGGCGAGCGCGGCGTGCCGCGGAGCCTCCGCGAGCCGTTCCAGGCCGCGCTCGACCTCGCGCTCGACCGGGCGCCCGCAGCGCACGGTCACGTGCGAGACCTCTACCGCGCGCTCGACCCGTCGCTCCTGGCGCCGCTCGCCGAGCTGCTCGGGGAGCGCGGCGACGTCCAAGCCGTGGACGCGCTGGTCAGCGTGATCGGCCTCGAGCCGACCGCGGATCCGATCGTGCTCGTGCAGATCGCGGAGGCCGCGAAGGACATGCCTCGGCCGGCGCCCGACGCGCTGCTGGACGCATTCCGGCCGACGCTGGACCGGACCGAGCGCACGGTGCGGCAGGAGGCGGTCAAGGCGGTCGGGCGGATGGACGACGTCCGCGCGATCCCGCGCCTGATCGAGCTGCTCGACGACGGGGACCGCGGGACCCGGAGCGCGTCGCAGAGAGCCCTGGAGCGCATCTCGGGCGAGCGGCTCGGCACGCGCAGCGAGGCGTGGCGCAGCTGGTACGGCGGCGCGCAGCGCTGGCTCCGCGAGGAGTTCCCCGACCTGCAGGCCGCGCTGCGCGGCGGCACCAACGAGGCCGCGACGCGCGCGCTCCTGCGCATGGCGCGCTACCGCGTCTTCCGTCACGAGCTCGTCGACCACGTGGCGCGCGCGATGAGCGGCGCGAGCGAACACGTGTCCGTCGTGGCGTGCGCGGTGCTCGGACACCTCGCGACGCCGGCATCGATCCCCCCCCTCCTGAAGGCCCTCGACCACCCGTCGGTCGAGGTCAAGAAGGCCGCGTTCGAGGCCCTGCGCCGGGCGACCGGCGAGGACCACGGCGAGAAGGCCGCGGACTGGCTCGCAGCGGGCTGGGCCGCGAACTGACGAGGCACCATGTCCCTCCGCACCAAGCTCGCGCTGACGCTGTTCGTCACGGTCGCCGCCTTCCTCGGCGTGGACCACCTCGTGCGCCGGATGAGCTTCCAGGCGTCCTTCGAGGACCTCGGGCGACAGCAGGCCGAGGCGGACGTCGGTCGGGTCCACGCCGCGATCGCACGCGTGAGCTACGACCTCACGGTGCAGGCGCGACGCGAGAACCAGGAGCGCGACAGCCACGCGCTCGCGATCCGGTCGGTCCCCTACAACCTGAGGGTGCTGATCGACGAGATCGGCCGCGTCCACGAGCACTCCGCGACGGACCCCGAGACGGGCGCGGTCCTGAAGATCCGCGAGTTCCCGTACGAGCGACTGTCGCCGGGACACCCGGTCTCGCTGACCTGGCTGTCGGAAGGTCCACCCAGCGGGATCATGTCCACCGCCGCTGGCCCGATGGTGCTCGGTTCGGCCGAGACGATCGTCGGAGACATGCCTGGGCTGCTCGTCCTGGGCCGGCTGATCGATGACGACCTCCTGACGAGGATGCAGGTCGAAGCACGGGCCCCCTTCCGGGTGCTGTCGATCGACAGCACGGCGGCGGGCGCGGAGCTGGAGGAGATCCTCGACAGCGTCACCTCGTCGAATCGCGTTCACCTGGTCGAACGCGACGAGGGCGAGGCCGTCGCCTACACGGCCCTCACGGACATCCGCGACCTTCCGTTCGCGCTCGTCCAGACCCCGATCCTCGAGTCGAATCTCGATCTGTGGAGCGAGCTGGAGCGGTACGAGCTGCAGACGTCGCTCGGCGTCATCCTGCTCTTCCCGCTCGTCCTCCTGGTCCTGATCCAGGCGCTCGTCACGGGGCCGCTCAAGCGGCTCGCGCAGCACGCCGTCGAGATCGGGCGCTCGGACGACGCGTCGATGCGCCTCGGCCTCACACGTCCGGACGAGATCGGCATCCTCGGGCGGTCGTTCGACCGCATGCTCGAGAAGCTCGAGCGGTCGCGCGTCGAGCAGCAGCGCATGGCGCGCTTCGCCGGCCGGTCCGAGGTCGCGGTCGGCCTGATGCACAACGTCGGGAACCTGGCGAACAGCCTCGGCGTCTCCGCCGGCGTCGTCCACGGCCGCTTCGCCGCGCTCGACACGGCCGACCTCGAGGCCGTGTACGAGCAGCTCACGACGCGGCGCGGCAGCCTGGACGAATACCTCGCGGACGACCCCCGCGGGAAGCACCTCTTCAGGTTCTTCCGCGCGGTCATCGACGAGATGAACGCCGAGTTCGAGGTCGCGCGGTCCGAGGCGACGACGGTGCGCGAGCAGGTCGACCGGATCACCGAAACGATCCAGACGCTCGAGGGTTCGACCAGCGACGCCGAGGTGACCGAGCGGATCGATCTCGACCGTGAGATCGACGCCGCGCTCCGTCTGGCGCGCTCGACGTGCAACATCGAGGCCGAGATCACGCGCGAGGGGATGGAGATCGAGCCGTTCGAGATGGACCGCCAGCGCCTCGTGGAGATCCTCGCGGCCGTGCTCACGAACGCTCTGGAGGCGATGGCCGAGCAGCCGGCGAGCTCCCGGAGGCTCGCCATCCGCGTCGACCGCGTGAACGCGGAGTCCGTGGCGGTGGCGATCGAGGACTCGGGGTGCGGGATCGACCCGGATCGGCTGGAACGGATCTTCGCCGCCGGCGAGTCCACCAAAGCGGGCGGTAGCGGCTTCGGGCTCCACCTCTCGGCCCTCGCTGCGAGCGAGCTCGGCGGATCCCTCGACGTCTTCAGCGAGGGCGTAGGGCACGGGACGACGGTCACGCTCGCGCTCAGCACGCCGCTGGCGGAGCGGCCGGCCGACGACGAGCGCCGCGCCGCCTGAACGCAGTCCGAACGGGGCGCCCCGCGGGGCGTGCTACGTTCGTGACGTCGAACCGCGACGCGGGCGATGTGCGTTCGCGCCAGCGGGACGGTCTCATCCCGACCCAGGCCCCGATGGACACCATGAAGGTCCTCCGTTCCCTCTCCAGTGGTCTCGCACTTGTCGCGGTCCTCGCGGCACCGGTCCTCGCAGCCCCGGCCCTCGCCCAGGACGCTCCGACGAAGCAGAGCGACGCAGACGCACCGCGCTGGACGATCGCGATGCGCAGCGCGGACGGCACCACGACCGTCCAGGAGTACGACGGCCCCGAGATGCCCGAGGACGGACCGGTCGTCGTGACGCGCGGGATCGCGGTCGGCACCGGTCGGGCGCGCGGCAACGACGACGTCGCCCGGATCACGGCCGCGATCGAGGTCCTTCGTTCGCGCGGCTACGACGCGGAGGCGCGGCGCCTCTCCTCCGTCGTCGAGGAGATCCAGCGCGTCGAGCGGACGAAGAACCTGGAGAATCGGTCGGCCCGGCTCCTGCAAGCCGACATCGAGGAACGCGGCACCCGGGTCGCCATGCTCGACGTGATCGCGCGCTCGGCGAAGGCGGCGGGCACCGAGGACGCCGCGGAGGCGATCGGGTGGCTCGCCGACATCGGCCGCTCGCAGATGTCCGGCGACGCCCCGCCCCCGGGCGAGATGCCCCGGTCGCTCCAGCGGTTCGGCGGCAGCGAGCCGCTCATGGGTGAGATCTCGCGGATCATCCTCCGCTGCGCGGCCCTCCAGAAGACGCTGGGCAACGAGCAGACGGGCGCGATGGCCGAGAAGCTCGCGCGCTACTACACGGAGCGGACGCGGGCCGAAGCTCAGCGCGCCGAGGCTGCCGACGAGCCGGAAGAGGAGCCGGAAGAGGAACCGGAGGAAGAAGCTGCGGAGGAGCCCGCGCCGCCCGAGGCCGACCTCACGTACATCGAGGCTCGCGTCCCCGTCCTGGAGCTCGCGCACGACGCCTACGAGCTGGAGGGCGGCCCGCTGAAGGGCGAGGAGCGCGCGACCGCCGAGCGATGGATGGACTGGATGGTCGCCTCGGGCCGCGCGCGCGTCGTCCCCGACGCGGAGACGCCGGACATGCCGCCGGGCCCGGTCTCGATGGACGCGATCATCGGCTACATCGAGGTCGCCTCGAAGATCTACGCCGAGAACGACCGGGTGGAGTCGGCGAAGCGCTGCCGCGACCTCGCGGTCTACTACGCGAAGCGCCAGGCCGGCGAGGCCGTCGACAACTCGCGCGGCCAGGTCCGCGCGCGCGAGGTCCGACCGGAGCCGGACGCGAACGAGCTGCGCGCACGCCGGCGTGCGCTCGAGGAAGAGATCGAGGCGCTCCAGCGCGAGATCGAGGAGCTCCGCAAGAAGCTCGGACGGAGCCGCAGCGGCGGTGGGCGCCGTCGCTGAGGGAACGGGACGCCGAGAAGAATTCGCTACGCGGTGAACGCCGCGAGGCGACGCGTGAGCGCATCGAGCACGCCGGCCCCGGCACTCCGGAGGCCGTCGTGCTCGTGCTCGTTCGTCACCCAGGGCTCGAGGCCGCGGATCCGGCGCGCGGTCTCGAGCGACAGGTCGGTCGGCACGAACATGTCGTCGTGGTACACGACGGCGGCGACCGGGACCTCGTTGCGCGCGAGGACGCCCGCGTCGTAGAGCGTCGGCCAGTCGTCCCTGGACGCGAGGAAGCTCGCCGCCTCCGCGAGCGGCCTGAGGGCGCGGAACTGCTCGGTGAACCAGGGGTAGATCATCTCGCCGGTGAACAGCGGCGCGCGCCCCGACTCGAGCGCGACGCGCGCGTCGAACTCCTCGAACTCGGTCCGCACGCGGTGCGCGGCCCAGGCCGTCGGGCCTCCCTGCGCATAGCACGCCTCGTGCAGGACGGCGTAGATCGGGTTCGTGTCGAACGCCTGGACGTTCTCGACCCCCCGCAGGAACGCGCGCGAGAGCGCGTCGGTGCCCGGCACGAAGGCGCGCTCGAAGAGGTAGTGCAGCTGCGCGGCCCCGTACGAGAACCCGAGCTGTGCGCCGACCGTCTGCAGGCGCTCGGGCGTCAACGGATCGCCGCAGGACAGCTCGACGTCGCCCCGCGCGACGCGCTCGAAGACCGCGACGACCCGCTCGCCGAGCTCCGCGAAACGCGTGTACATCCGCTCGTTCTTCTCGCGGCAAAGCGGATACGTGCGCCGATAGACCTCCTCGGCCGTCGTATCCAGCCCGGGCAGTCCGCCCGTGATCATCACGCCCTCCAGGCTGTCCGGCGCGGTCGACAGGTAGTGCACCGCGCAGAAGCCGCCGAAGCTCTGCCCGAGCACGGTCCAGCGCTGCACCCCGAGCTCGTCCCGCACGGTCTCGCAGTCGCGCACGATCGAGTCGGCGCGGAAGTGCGCCAGGTGCGCCGCTTGCGCGCCCGCGTCGCCGACGTGGACGACGTTGTCGGCCGTCTGCGGGGTGCTCCGGCCGGTGCCGCGCTGGTCGAGCAGGAGGACGCGGTAGCGCTCCGTCGCGCGCGCGATCCAGCCCGACGCGTCGGTCGGACGCGGGCTCTCGAAGCCCGGCCCACCCTGGAGGAAGACGAGCCAGGGCCGGCTCGCGGCGCCGTCGTCGGCCGCGCGCACCTCGCGCGCGAACACCTCCAGCGTCGGCCCGGTCGGAGCTCCGTGGTCGAGAGGAACGGTGAAGGTGTGGTCCTCGACGTGCAGGCCGGGGAGGAGGAACGAGCTGGTCATGACGTGAGGGCGAGCTCCTCGCGGAGGGCGTCCGCGAGGCGGACGTAGTCGTCGGGCGCGTTGTAGAGCTGGGCGGAGATCCGGAACCAGCGGCGGCCCGGCGCGGGCCAGTGGACCACGGGGACCTCCACGCGGTGACGCTCGAAGAGGACGTGGTGGAGCGGGTCATGGCGACCAGCAACGGACTCGTCGCCCGGCGGCAGCGGGAGCGTGACGAGCGAGCCGAGCATGCTCTCCGGCGCAGGCGGCTCGACGCCGAGCGCGTCCGCAAGGATCTGCCGCCCCTCCAGGGCGAGCGTGTGATTCGCCGCGCGCACGGCCTCGATCCCGCCCTCGGGCAGCACCTCGTCGAGGAACCGGAGGGCGCGCGGGACCGCGAGCAGCGGCGTCGGGTCGAACGTCCCCGTCCAGTCGAACTCGGCGAGGAACCGCGAGCGCCCCGGGAAGCTCGTGTTCGCGGCGTGGCTGATGACGCACGGCCGGACCTCGGGCTGGAGCTCCGTGCGCACGTGGAGGAAGCCCGAGACCTTCGGTCCGCAGACCCACTTGTGCCAGTTCCCGGTCGTGTAGTCGGCGCCCGTCGCCTCCAGGTCGACCGGCAGCATCGCCGGAGCGTGCGCTGCGTCGACGAGCGTCCGGATCCCGCGCTCTCTCGCGCGCGCGACGATGTCGTCGATCGGTAGCACGAGGCCCGTCGGGCTCGTGACGTGGTCGACGAGCAGCAGCCGCGTGCGCTCGGTGCACGCGGCGTCGATCGCACGAACCGCCTCGTCAGGACCCACGATCGGGAACGGGATCCGGGCGACGACCACCTCGGCGCCCGAACGCTCGGCGACGAAATGGGCCGCGTTCGTGCAGGCGTTGTAGCCGTGGTCGGTGACGACGATCTGATCGCCGGCGCCGAAGGGGAACGACCGCAGGACGGCGTTGACCCCGTCGGTGGCGTTGCGCACGAAGGCGAGGTCCGCGGGCGCGCAGCGCAGGAACGCCGCGAGCGTCTCGCGGGTGGCGTCGAGCCGCGGGTAGAGGCCGCGTTCGGGGGCCAGGAAGTCCAGCGGCTCGCGCTCCAGCTCGTCCTGGAGCCGGCGCTGCTCCTCCAGCACGACGCGCGGCGCCGCGCCGAACGAGCCGTGGTTGAGGAACGCGACGTCGGGACCGAGCGTCCAGTGCTCGCGGAGAGTCGTCGGGCCTTGGGCGGTGGGAGTCATCAGGACCACGCGAGCCGCGACAGGAGCGCGACGTGGTCGGAGCACTCGAAGTGCTCCAGCCACGCCGCGTGCACCGGGCGCAGGCCGCGGACGTAGAGGCGGTCGAGGTGGAGGCGGCGATCGATGCCCAGCGCGCGCCGGACGCGCGCGGACGGGGCGTGACCCTTCTTGCCCCCAGGGTAGTCGGGAAACACCTCGAACAGGTCGAGGGCCGCCGCGAGGTCCAGCACGGCCTTCATCCGGGGCTCGTTCCAGGTGTTGAAGTCGCCGGCGATGACGAGCGGACCGTCGAGGTGCTCGACGAGCGCGCGCAGGCCCTCCAGCTGGCGCGCGAGCTGGCGCCCCGAAGGGTCGAAGTTCAGGCCGTGGACGTTGACGAGGCACAGGTGCCTCCCGTCGTCGAGCGGGAACGTCGTGATCAGCGCCGCCTTCGGCGTCAGGACGAGGAGCTCGCGTTCGACCGAGCGGACGCGGTGCGCGAGGTCGATCGGCGCATTCGCGATCGTCATGACGCCCTCCTCCGGTCCGACGAGACCGCGCCGGAAGCTCGTCGCGTGGTGGCCCGCGTAGCCGTCGGGCAGCGCCAGGTCCAGACGCGCCTCCTGGAGCGCAACGATCTGCGGTGCGCGCTCCTCGACGAGCGCGCGGAGCTCGTCCGGCAGCCCCGTGTCGAGCGCCTTGTGGACGTTCCACGAGACGACGACCAGGTCCTCGTTGGTGCTGAGCGTCTCCGCGCGGTCCGCTGCGAGCCGACCGACGCGGGTCGTGTCGGTCCGCTCCGGCTTCAACCGTCGTCGCTCGCGTCCGACGCGGGCGCCTTCTTCCGCGACGCGGCCTTCTTGGTCGTCGCCTTCTTCCGCGAAGCGGATTTCTTGGACGCTGCCTTCTTGGAAGCCGCCTTCTTCCGAGAGGCCGTCTTCTTCGCGGCCTTCTTCTTGGTCGTCTTCTTCTTCGCAGCCTTCTTCTTGGCGGCTTTCTTCTTCGCCTTCTTCTTGCCCTTCTTCTCGCGCTGGACGGCGAGGAGCTCGAGCGCGTGGTCGACCGTGATCGACTCCGGGTTCTCCATGTCCCGGGGCAGGGACGCGTTGACCTCGCCGTCGCTGACGTACGGGCCGTAGCGCCCCTTGAAGAGCTTGATCGTGCCGCCGTCGAGCGCCTCGACGTTCTCGAACGTCTTCATCGGCTCGGGCGCCGTGCGGCCGCGGCCCTTCTTCTCCTGGGCGAGGAGCTCCAGCGCGCGCTCGCGCGTGATCGTGAGGAGGTGGTCGTCGGCCGTCAGGCTGCGCGTGTCCGTGCCGCGCTTGATGTACGGCCCGTAGCGGCCGTTGTACGCCATGATGTCGACGCCGTCCGCGTCGGCGCCGAGGTTGCGCGGCAGCGACGCGAGCGCCACCGCGACCTCCAGGTCGACGTCCTCGGGGGTCATGCCCCGCAGGAGCGACACCATCTTGGGCTTGTCCTTCTTGTCCTCGCCCGCGTCGCCGAGCTGGATGTAGGGCCCGTACCGACCGGTCTTCAGGTAGATCGGCAGGTTGCTCTCGGGGTGGTGGCCGATCGGCTCGTCCGCGCGAGCCTTCGCCGCGAGCAGCTTCTTGGCGAACTCGACGTCGACCTCGTCGGGCGCCGTCTCGTCAGGGATCGGCGCGGTCGTCTCGCCGAGCTGCAGGAACGGTCCGTAGCGACCGACGCGGACGATGATGTCCTCGCCCTCGTCCGACTTCCCGATCGGGATCGAGCACACGGTGCGCGCGTCGATGTCCTCGACCTTCTTGTCGAGCAGCGGTTTGAGCCCGGGCGATTGGTCGAGGCCCTGCTCGTAGAACTTCTGCAGGTACGGGAGCATCTCGTCCTCGCCGCGCGAGATCGCGTCGAGGCTCGACTCCATGGTCGCCGTGAAGCTGGGGTCGATCAGGTGCCCCATGTGCTGCTCCATGAGCGACACGACCGCGAACGCGGTGAAGGTCGGCACGAGCGCCGAGCCCTTCTTGAACGTGTAGTCCCGCCGCAGGATCGTGTCGATGATCGACGCGTACGTGCTGGGCCGGCCGATCCCCTTCTCCTCCAGCAGCTTGACGAGCGTCGCCTCGGTCAGCCGCGCCGGCGGCGACGTGTGGTGCTCGTCCGCGGTGATCTCCTTGGCCTCGACGTCGTCGCCCGCGGCGACGGGCGGCAGGATCGTCTCCCGGTCGGCCAGCGCGGCCTCGGGATCGTCCGCCCCTTCGACGTACGCGCGGAGGAAGCCGGGGAAGTCGATGACGTTGCCGTTCGCCTGGAAGACGGCCTGGATCTGGCCGTCGGCGTCGCCGACCTTCAGCACCATGCGGCGCCCCTTGGCGTCCTTCATCTGGCACGCGAGCGTGCGCTTCCAGATGAGGTCGTAGACCTTCGCCTCGTCCTCGCCGAGCGACTTCTTGATCTCCGACACCGGCGCGATCGACTCGCCCGCGGGACGGATCGCCTCGTGGGCCTCTTGCGCGTTCTGGACCTTGCCCTTGTACGTGCGCGGGGTGTCGGGGAGGAACTCGGCGCCGTAGGTGCTCTCGACCGCGGACCGCGTCAGGTCGATCGCCATCGTCGACAGCGTGACCGAGTCCGTCCGCATGTACGTGATGAAGCCGTTCTCGTACAGGCGCTGGGCGGCGCGCATCGTGCGCTTCGCGTCGAAGCGCAGCTTGCGGTTGCCCTCCTGCTGGAGCGTCGACGTGGTGAACGGCGGCGCCGGCGTGCGCGTGAACGGCTTCTCCTCGGCGGAGAGCACGCGGAACGCGCCGGACGCGAGCTTCTCACGCAGCTCCTTCGCCTCGTCGCCGCGGAGCAGCTCGACGTCGTCGCGCGTCAGCTTGCCAGTGAACGGGTCGAAGTCCTTGCCGCTGGCGATGCGCTTGCCGCGCAGCGACGTGAGCCGGGCGTCGAACTCCTTGCCGACCCCATCGCCGCTCGTCGGCGTGAAGGTGGCGACGAGGTCCCAGTACTCGGCCTCGACGAACCGCATGCGGTCGCGCTCGCGGTCGACGATGATCTTGGTCGCGACGCTCTGCACGCGGCCCGCCGACAGGCGCGGCTTGATCTTGCGCCACAGGATCGGCGAGACCTCGTAGCCGTACAGCCGGTCGAGGATGCGCCGGCTCTCCTGCGCCTCGACGAGGTCCTTGTCGATCTCGCGGGTGTCGTCGAGCGCCTCGAGGATCGCCGTCTTGGTGATCTCGTGGAACACCATCCGCTGGTACGGCACCTTCGGGTCGAGCACCTCGACGAGGTGCCACGAGATCGCCTCGCCCTCGCGATCTTCATCGGTCGCCAGCAGGACGCGGTCGACCTCCTTGAGCATCGCCTTCAGCTCGGAGATCTTCTTCTTCTTCGCCGGCTGGACGATGTAGAGCGGCTGGAAGTCGTTCTCGACGTCCACGCCGAGGCGCGACCAGGGTTCCTTCTTGTACTTCGCAGGGATCTCCGCAGCGTTCGCCGGGAGGTCGCGGATGTGGCCGACGCTCGACTCGACGATGTAGTCCTTGCCCAGGAACTTCTTCAGGGTCTTCGCCTTGGTGGGCGATTCGACGATGACGAGTGTCTTGGACATGGACGGAGTTGCGGTGACGCCGCGCTCGGTGCGGAGGGCGGCGGGCTCGGAGACATATATAGCCTCCGCCCGAGCACGGGGGCTCGATCGGGGCGGGGGCGCGGGAGTCTATCGGCCTTCTTGCCGTCGGGGGTGAGCGTCCGCGCCCGGACGGAAACCGGGTGGATTTCTCGCGGGACCGGTCCATACTCGGCACCGGCCGTTCGATCGGCCCCGGTTAAGACCCTGTTCCGAGGGCACTGGGGGCCTGCGTTCTGGATCACCCGGGATCGCGCCTCCCCATCTGCCGTCCCGGCGAACCAGACAGCATGTACAAGGACTCCGACCTTGCGTCCGTGCCCACGCGCGCGGACGCCCAGGCCATCCGCACGCCCCACCAAAGTCCCTCCGTCCGCCCCGAGGATCCTCGGCGGCTTTCGGAGAGCGCCCAGCGTCCCGAGAAGGCGACCACGGGCCCGCTGGAGGACGTCCAGGGACGCGGCGACGTGCGCGGCATCCGCCTCGACCGCGCCGGCGTGACCGACGTCCGCTACCCCGCGACCGCGATCGATCCGGACGGGATCGAGCGCCCGACGATCGTGAACCTCGAGATGTCGGTCGCGGTTCCGTCGGAGTCCAAGGGCACCCACATGAGCCGCTTCATCGAGATCGTCCAGGCGGACGAGCGCGGCCTCGGACCCGAAGCGGTCGTGCGCATGCTGCGCGTGATGCAGCGCCGCCTGGAGGCCCAGGAGGCGCGCCTCGCCCTCGACTTCCCGCTCTTCATGGAGCGTGAGGCACCCGTGACCGGGTCGAAGGGGATGATCGACATCGACGTCGGCTACGTCGGGCTGATCGACGGGGAAGACATCGACCTCGTCCAGAAGGCGGTCGTGACGGTCACGAGCCTCTGCCCCTGCAGCAAGGAGATCAGCGACTACGGCGCACACAACCAGCGCGGCGCCGTGACCGTCGAGGTCCGCACGCGCAAGGACGCGGACGGCACGCCGGTCACGATGCCGATGGGCGAGCTGATGTTCGCCGCCGAGGAGAGCGCCTCGTGCCGCATCTACCCGGTGCTCAAGCGCCCCGACGAGCGCTGGATCACCATGGAGGCGTACGAGAACCCCGTCTTCGTCGAGGACATGGTCCGCGGCGTCGCCGAGCGTCTGCAGGCCGACGATCGCGTCGAGTCGTTCCGCGTCCACGCGCGGAATTTCGAGAGCATTCACGGCCACGACGCGTTCGCCGAGACGAGCTGGTCGCGCTGATTCCGTTGCCGGCGCTCCCGCTGGCTCCCTACGCTGGCGCTTCGTGGGCGGGGTCCGGCTCGCTATAAGCGGGCATGGACCACTCGCCCCGCCGCCCCTCGATCGCCGCGCTCGTCCTGGCGGCGCTGGCTCCGACCGCACTCCTCTCCTGCGGCGAGGCCCCGCCCTCGTCCTGGGTCCAGGCGGCCGATCGCGCGGACGCGCCCGCGTCTCCGTCGGAACGCGCCGAGCAGAGGCGGCTGGAGGTCGAGCGGAACGCCGCCTCCATCGCGACGGTCCCGTGGGACGACACTCCGATGGTCCTGCGGGCGTCGAAGCCGTTCACCGGCGACCTCGACGAGATCCGGAAGCGCGGCGTGCTGCGCGTCCTCGTCTCGTACAGCCGGACGAACTTCTTCATCGCGGACGGCGAGCTCCGCGGGTTCGAGTACGAGCTCTTCCGCGAGCTGGAGAAGGCGCTCGCGAAGGACCGCCCGCGCGGCGAGGCTCCGGCCCAGATCGCGTTCCTGCCCGTCCCGTTCGACGAGCTGCTCCCCGCTCTTGCCGAGGGGCGTGGCGACGTCGCGGCGGCGTCGCTGACGATCACGCCCGAGCGCGAGGCGCTCGTCGCCTTCACCGACCCCTACCTGACGGACGTCGACGAGGTGATCGTCTCCCACGCGGGATCGCCGCCGGTCGCGGACTGGGCCGACCTCGCGGGCGAGGAGGTGCACGTCGCGCCCGGCACCGTCTTCCGCTACGACCTCGACTACATCAACGAGCAGCTCATCGATGCGGGGCTGGAGCCGATGCGGATCGTCGAGGGCGGCCGCGGGCTCAAGACCGAGGACATGCTGGAGCTCGTCCACAGCGGCGCGTTCCGCTTCACGATCGCGGACCGCTTCGTCGCCGAGCTCTGGTCCAGCGTCCTGGACGGGCTGCGCGTCGAGGACGAGCTGGTCGCGCGCGAGCAGGGCGAGATCGCGTGGGCCGTCCGGCGGGAGAATCCGGAGCTACGGGACGCGCTGAGCGGCTACACCCGCGCGAATCGCAAGGGGACGATGATCGGCAACGTCCTCTTCCAGCGCTACTTCGCAAACCGCAAGTGGATCCGGAACCCGCTGGCGGACGAGGAGCGGAGCCGGCTCGCGCCCTTCCGCGACGACCTGCAGCGGCACTCCACCGACTTCGGGTTCGACTGGCGCCTGATCGCCGCGCAGGCGTACCAGGAGTCCGGCCTCGACCCGAACGCCGTCAGTCGGTCCGGCGCGGTCGGCCTGATGCAGCTCCTGCCCTCCACGGCGAAGGACATGGGTGTCACCGACCTGCGCGACCCCGAGCGCAACCTCTACGCGGGCGTGAAGTACATGGACTGGCTGCGGACCCACTTCTTCGACGAGCCGCAGCTCGCACCCGAGGCGCAGCTCGACTTCTGCCTCGCCGCCTACAACGCCGGACCCGGTCGAGTGCGCCGCTGGCGCGCCGAGGCCCCGGCGCGCGGCCTCGACCCCGACCGCTGGTTCGGGAACGTCGAGCTGCTCGCGCTGGAGGACGTCGGCCTCCAGCCGGTGCAGTACGTCGGCAACATCAACAAGTACTTCATCCTGTACCGGCTCGCTCTCGACGATCTCGCCGCGCACGACCGCGCGCGCGCGGAGATCGAGTCCGAGCTGGACGCTCGCTGATCGGGTCTACGGATCGGGCCCGCGAATCAGCTCGCGAGCTGCTGGCGCTGCGCGTCGATCACGTAGTCGGCGATCTCCTCGCACTGACGCTCGCCGTCGGGCGTGGCGTCGACGTCGATGTGGAGCCCGATCCGGACGCGATCACCGACGGTCGTGCGGTGTACGAAACGCACCATGAGGTCGAACGTCCGCTCGACGCCCTGGAGCGAGAACCTCACGCGCACGAGTCCCTCCCGCGGGAGGTCGAGGGCCTCGGCAGGCTTGAAGGACAGTCCGATCCCCGACGACGACAGGTCGAACAGCGGCACGCGGATCGCGTCCTTCTGCCCGCCGAACGTGAAGTCCGCGTCCACGGGTTTGCCGTCCGCGTCGAGCGGCGGGACGCGGAACGCCGACCGACGGTTGAAGTAGCGCCACTGGTCCGCCTGGAGCTGCGGGAAGACGCGCTCGACGTCCTCGAACTCCATCCCGAGTCGCGCGACCCCGCCCTCCAGCCGCTGGATCGAGCGCACCGTCCCGCGCATGCGGAGCTTGCCCGCCGTGGCCCCTCCGATCCGGACGAGGAGCGGAACGCTGTCTCCCTCGAACACGCGATCGACGTCGGGACCCGCGACCGTGCACGCGAGCCCACGCGCGCTGATGTCCTCCAGGACGGCCTCCGCGCGCCCGGAGGAGAGACCGATCCAGAGCCGGCCCTCGTCGCGGGTGGTCTGCACCCGATAGGCGCCTCGACGGTCCGACCTGTGCTTGCGGAAGAACAGCATGCGGGCCCGCGCTCACGCCGTTCGCACGGCCGCGGGTGCGAGTCCGTTCGGCATCGAACGCGCTCCGAACTGATGCGAACTCGGATCGGTCAGCGCCTCGGAACCCCGCGTGAGCGGGCGCGAGACGGACCTGGGGGAAGGCCTTCGGGGCAAGGTCGCGACACGCTGAGGGGTTCTCCCGAGCGGGGTGAAATCCGTTCCGCGCGAGTGTCCGCGTGGATCGGGCCGCCCAGGACACTAGTTTGAGCGGGCCATGATCCCGCCGATCCACCGCCCCCGACGCAGCCGCCGCACCGCCGCTGTCCGCGACCTCGTCCGCGAGACGACGCTCACGGCCGCCGACCTCGTCCAGCCGCTGTTCCTCCACGCGGACGCGGACGACACGCCGATCGAGGCGATGCCCGGCCAGACGCGCTGGTCCCCCAACGGGCTCCTGCGGGCCGCCGAGGCCGCGGCCGAGAGTGGCGTCCGCGCGATCGTCCTGTTCCCGAAGATCGCGGACGAGCTGAAGGACTCGGTCGGGACCGAGGTGGGCAACGAGGACGGCCTCGTCCCGCGCACGCTGCGGGCGCTGAAGGCGCGCTTCCCGGAGCTGACGCTCATGACGGACGTCGCGCTCGACCCGTACAGCAGCGACGGCCACGACGGGATCGTCGACGCCGGCACCGGCGTCATCCTGAACGACGAGACGGTCGAGGTCCTGTGTCGTCAGGCGCTGGTCCAGGCGCGCTCGGGCGCGGACATCGTCGCGCCGAGCGACATGATGGACGGCCGGGTCGGCGCGCTGCGCGAGGCGCTCGACGCCGAAGGGCACGAGCACGTCGGGATCCTGTCGTACACGGCGAAGTACGCGTCCGCCTACTACGGCCCCTTCCGCGGCGCCCTCGACTCGGCGCCCAAGGAAGGCGACAAGAAGACGTACCAGATGGACCCGGGCAACGCGCGGGAGTCGCTGCGCGAGCTCTACCTGGACGAGGCCGAGGGCGCCGACATGGTCATGGTCAAGCCGGCGGGCCCTTACCTCGACATCGTCCGCGCCCTGCGCGAGGCGACGACGCTCCCTGTGGCCGCGTACCAGGTGTCAGGCGAGTACCTGATGATCGAAGCGGCGGCGCGGTCGGGGTGGCTCGACCGCAAGGCCGTGGCGCTGGAGAGCCTCGTCGGGATCAAGCGCGCGGGCGCGGACCTGATCCTGACCTACTACGCGACCGAGGTCGCTGGCTGGCTGCGCGGCTAGCCGCGCTCACCCGCAGCGCGCGGAGAGGAAGCCGAGCCGCTCGAAGACGCGGCGCTCCTCGGCGTACAGCTCCGCCGAGATCGGCGCGAACGATCGCAGCCCGAACGCGCGCGTCCGGTCCCGCGCGTCCCGGTCCCCCGCCATGCCGAGCAGTGCGTCGGCAACCGCGGGCGCGAGTTCGTCCGCGAGGTCGCGGCGCACGACGACCGGCTGGATCGGGTGCGGACCGAGCGACTCGACGACGCGAAGGTCGCGGCCCAGCGCGGGCCGCGCCGCGCGCTCCAGCGCGAGGACGTTCGAGTCGATGCACGCGACGTCGACGTCTCCGCCGAGCAGCGCCTCGATCGACGCGGCGTGTGACCCCGTGCAGATCTCCGCGCCGAAGAAGCCTTCGTCGACCGCCTGCAGCGCGGCGTAGTAGCCCGACATCGAGCACGTGTCGTTGAACCCGAGGACCGACCCGCGGAGATCGTCGAGGCCGCGCTCGCCGCGATCGGCTCGCACGACCACGTCGGAGAAGTAGTGCGGCGCACCTGCGTTGCGCGCGTCGTCGAACACGAATCCGGCGGGGACCAGCTCGACCGTCGGCGCGTCGCCCGAGGTCAGGTACAGGTACGACGGCGAGCACACGAACCCGATCTCGGCCTCGCCGGCCGCGAACGGATCGTGGTCGCCGTGCATCGGACCCGAGTGCCGCGACTCGCTGACGAGCTCGATCGGACGGCCGATCGCCCGCCCGACGTGGTCCACGACCGCCTGGAAGAGCTCCAGGGGGAGCCCGGGCGCGAGGTAGGTGAGCGCGCGCAGGGGCCGGGGGCGGAGGCGGGGGCGGGTGGACGTCATGGTCGGCGGGCGTGGATGCCCTTCGAAGAGTCTTCGATCCATGGCACCTGAGGAGACCCGTCTCCACCGCATTTCTGACCCGACGCGCATTTTCAGGACCAGCGCGTTCGGTTCCGGTCAAGGCCCGGCCCGCGCGGGGCCCGTGGTTGCCCCCTGGCGCCGCCGTGCCTCGAATGGGCCCATGGACACGGACGAGATGGAGGCCCTGCGCTTCCCCGTCGGCCGCTTCGCCCCGCCGGCGCGAACGCCGACCGACGACGACGTGGCCGCCTGGATCGCGGAGATCGAGGACGCACCGCGCAGGCTCCGGGAGGCGGTCGAGGGGCTGTCGGACGCGCAGCTCGACACCCGCTACCGCCCGGAGGGCTGGACGGTCCGCCAGGTCGCGCACCACGTCGCGGACAGCCACGCGAACTCGTTCGTGCGCTTCAAGTGGGCGCTGACCGAGGACGAGCCGACGATCAAGGCGTACTTCGAGGCGCGATGGGCGGAGCTCGCGGACTACGCGCTGCCGCTCGCGCCTTCGCTCGACTACCTGGACGCGCTGGACGCCGCTCCTGTGCTCCCTCGGTCCCGACGAGCGCGCCCGCGGGTTCATCCACCCGGAGACGGGCGACCGGGTCCGGCTCGACGTGAACATGGCGATCTACGCCTGGCACAGCCGGCACCACATCGCGCACATCACCGCGCTCGCGCGCCGCGCGGGCTGGTAGCTGCAACCTGCCGCACTGACCTCCCAACCAGCGACCATGCACCTCCTACTCTCGTTCTGCCTGCTCACCGCCCCCTCCGCCCAGGACGCTGGCCCCCCCCAGGACGCTGGAGCCCCCGAGGGCGACGGGCCCGGCCTCGTACTGGAAGACATCGAGCTCACCCGGGCGGACGGCGAGACGATCGTCGCCCGGCGCGGGATCCTCGACGTCCCGAACGTGCGGGGACGTGAGAGTTCACCGATGGTCCAGGTCGAGTTCCACCGCTTCCCCTGCGAGGACCCCGAGTCGAAGGCGCCGCCCATCTTCCTCCTCCGCGGCGGCCCCGGGTTCGAGGGGCTCCGGCGCGACATCACGCGCAAGCGCTTCTACGAGGACAACGTCCAGCGCCACACGCGGATCGCCGACCTCGTCGTCGTCGGCCAGCGCGGCATCGGAAGCTCGACGCCGAACACCGCCTGCGGCGGCTTCGAGCGCGAGGCGCTGCACGAGCGCGTGACGTTCGAGGAGACCGTCGAGCCGATCGCGGCGGCGTGCAAGGAGTGCCGCGAGCGCTGGGAGGCCGAGGGCTACGATCTCTCCGGCTTCAACGTGATCGAGGCGGCAGCCGACGTCATCGACGTGGCGGACGCGCTCGGCTACGACCGCATCACGCTCCTCGGGACCAGCTTCGGCTCGCACTGGGGCATGACGATCATGCGCTTCCACGAGGAGCGCGTCGCGCGCGCCGTCCTGAGCGGCCTGGAGGGTCCGAACCACACGTACGACATGCCGTCGTACGTGCTCGCGGCGCTGGAGCGCATCGCCGCGGCGGCGGAGGCCAGCGACACGCTCGCGGAGCACGTCCCCGTGGACGGCCTCGTCGAGAGCTTCCGCCAGATGTCGGCCGCGCTCGACGAAGAGCCGGAGGTCGTCGCCCTCGGCACGTTCGAGGTGCTCGTGGACGGGCGTCGCCTGCGCGCCGCCGCGCTGGGGACGTCCGGGCGGACGAGCTCGCGGCGGGGCATCCGGACGTGGCCCGCCGACATGATCCGGATCGCCCGGGGCGACCTGAAGGGCGTCGCGAACTTCGCGATGGCGAGGAACATGGGCGCCCGCCTCCCGACCGCGAGCTTCCTGAGCCTCGACTGCGGCTCGGGGATCAGCGCGGAGCGCCTGGAGCAGCTCCGCAGCGACCCCGCGTGCGCGGTCCTCGGCAAGGGCGAGCCGTTCTACGAGGCGGCGTGCCCGGGCTGGGGCGCCGACCTCGGCGAGTCGTTCCGCGAGAACTTCGAGACCGACGTCCCGACGGTGCTCGTGCAGGGCAACTGGGACACGTCCACGCCGATGGAGAACGCGCTCGAGCTGGCGCCGTACTTCACGAACAGCCGCTTCGTGCTGGTGGAAGGCGGCTCGCACGGCGCGCTGCGTGAGGCCCACGTCGCCGACGCCGGATTCCGCGACGCGCTCAGCGCGTTCCTGCGCACGGGCACGATGGAGGACATCCCCGAGACGGTCGTCCTCGCGCCGCTCCGCTGGGATGTCCCGGAAGACTGAGCGGGGAACTGAGCGGCGCACCGAGCGGCGGTCAGGCGAGTCGCGTCAGGACGACCCGGCGCTCGTGCTCGGACGCGCAGCCGCGGTACCGCGGTTCCAGCGCGGCGGGCGCCGCGTCGACCGGCTCGACGAGGAACCCGTGCGCCGCGTAGAGCGGCAGCAGGTCCTCGAAGGGGAGGCACCAGACCTCGGCGTCCGGCGGTGCGAGATCGAGGAGGCCCGCCACGAGGCGCCCGGCGATCCCCTGCCGCCGCGCCGACTCGGCGACCCAGATGCCGCCGAGCTCGAGGACGCGCGCGCCGCCCTCGTCATCGGATCCGTCGTCGGCTCTCGGGCCGAGGTCGATCAGGCGCCCGAGGCCGACCATCTCACCGCCCGACTCGGCGCAGAGCATGCGCGTGTTCGCCGGGTCCGAGCGCGCGAAGCGCAGCTCGTCGTAGACGGCATCGGTCCGCGGCATCTCGTGCACGGCGAGCTCGCGGACGCGCACGTCTCGGGCGGGGTCGGTCACGGAACCAGCAGGCCCGCCTGCCGCAGGAGGCGCGCCGTCGCGAGCAGCGGGAGGCCGATGATGCCGGTGAAGTCGTCGCTCTGGATGCGGTCGAAGAGGCGGATCCCCGCGTCCTCGATCCGGTAGCCGCCCGCGCTGTCGAGCGGCGCGAAGCGCTCGACGTACGTCTCGGCCTCGTCCCGCCCGAACGGCCGCATCGTCAGCACCTGCTCGTCGGTCGCCTCCAGGCGCTCGCCGGTGGCCTCGGACACGAGGACGATCCCGTTCACGAGGCGGTGCGTGCGGCCGGACAGGCGCAGGAGCTGGTCGACGCAGCGCTCCGGCGTCTCCTGCTTGGTGAGCATCGTTCGGGCGCCATCGTCCCCCTCCAGGACGCCCACCTGGTCGGCGCAGAGGAGCCAGCGGTCCCCTCCCGGGCGCAGGATCGAGTCCGCTTTTCCGCGCGCGATCATGAGGGCGAACTCAGGCGCGGACACTGTCTCGAAACGATCGTCCAGGGCCCTCTCGTCGAAGTCAGGGGCCTCCTGGAGGAACGGAACGCCGAGTCGTTCGAGCAACTCGGCTCGATATCGGGACGTCGACCCAAGGATCAGTGACGGGGGGCTCATCGCGGGGTACCAGATTACGCCTCGCCGGTTCGCGGCTCGCGGACCATAGGCCGGGTAGTTTTCGTTTCGACCATGCGACGCCGTTCCAATGCCGCGGGGACGTTGGCTCTCCTGGTCGCCTCGACAGCGGTGCTGGCGGGCTTCGCCGCCGCCGTCCTGTCGGGCCATGGGAGCCCTTCGCCCGCTCACGCGATCGATCGTGCAGAGCCGACGCCCTTCGTGGCGTCGCGCCCGGACGCCGGTCCCGTGGTCCTGGAGACGCTCGCGACGCCGGCGTCCCACCTGGGAAGTGCTCGCGAGAGCGACGCGACGAGCGAGAAGTCCGGATTCGAGGCCTCGATCCGAGTCCTGGACGCCAAGACGGGCCTCGAGGTCCGAACGGCGTGGTTCCAGCGCAGCGAGTTCGGCGCGATCGGCGGGCGCGGTGCTCTCTTCGACGTCCAGCGCGAGGGGGAACCGGCGTCGCTGAACATCGACGGCGAACGCGCCACGGTGCTCGTGTCCGCGCCCCGCTACGTTGCCCGCGAGGTCGCGCTCGACCGCGCCGGGGTCGAGGTCGTACGACTCGAGCGCGCGACGAGCCTGGTGGGCACGGTCCGGGACGGCCAGAGCGCGCTCGTGAAGGGCGCGCGCGTGGTGCTGGAGTACCTCGGCCCCACCCTCGATGGCGCGAGCGGCGACGCCGAGGCGCTCCCGTTCGACGGCCCCACGCTGCGCCGCACGGACGAGCGCGGCGAGTACGCCTTCACCGGCCTCGCGCCGGGCGTCTACCGCGCGACCTGCTCGGTGGGCAGCGCGACCCACACGTCCCGCCCCACGCTGGTGGCGGACGATGCGTGGACGCGCGTCGACCACTGGCTCGCCGAGGCGACGCGCCTCTCCGTGCAGGTCGCCCGCCCCGACGGGCTGCCGGCCGCACGCGCTCGCCTGCTCGTGACGCGCCCCGGTGAGGGCGCTCCGGCGCTGACGCGGTACACGGACGAAGAAGGCCGAGCGACCCTCGGCCCGCTCGATCCCGGGACGTACGACGTCGCGGTGCAGAGCCGCGACGGCGAGACCTCCCCTCGCTCGCTCACGATCCACGACGACGGCCAAGCCTTCGTCGACCTCCACCTCCAGCTCGCGCGCATGGAGCCGGCGCGGGGTGGGCGCTCCCAGACGCTTCAGCCAAGGGGACAACGATGATGAGACGTAACTCGCTACTGATCGCCGCCACCGCAGGCCTCGCCACTGCCTGCGGCGGAGGGGGATCCGACCCCGCACCCGCCCCGCCGGGACCGACGTCGTCGCTCTCGACGATCGACACCTCGCTCTCGCGCGACGGCATCGTCCCGCTGCCGGCGACCGTGGACCGGCGCATCTCGGCGGTCTTCGACCGGTACACCGAGCTGACCGCGCCCAACGGGATGCGCATCCACTTCCTCAGCCAGGGGAACGTCCCGGACGCGCTGCTGTTCCGCACGCGAGGGATCGTGCGCCAGCACATCTTCGACGTCACGGGCGCATCGCTCGGCGCGGACAAGGCCGCGGTGTTCGACGTGATGGCGACGAACCAATCGACGCTCATCCTCTACGAGAACGACACGACGTTCGACCCGAACGATCCCGACGTGCAGGACTTCCTCGCGCTCTTCAACGGGATCTACATGTCGGTCGACGCATCGACGATCGTCCAGGAGGGGTCGCCGGAATACCTGCAGCCGCAGCCGGAGATCGACGCGTCCTTCGACGCCACCGTCCAGTTCGTCCACCTCTTCGGGATCTCCAAGGCAGCGCCGGACTTCGACGCGCAGCTCGGGAGCGTGACGTCGCAGGCGGTGACGAACGGGATCTTCCGTCCTGACCCGGGCGTGCCGAACAGCCGCATCGACGACGCCTACCTCGGCCTCGCGCTCTCGGTCTACTACGGCAACTGGGCCCACGATCCGCGCGGTGACGGGACCGCCGGCCCGGCAGGCGAGTACGACTTCGCGGACCGCGCCTCGATGGCCGCGGGCGACCCGCAGATGATCGCCGTGATCGAGAGCTTCTTCTCGCCGTCACAGCGCTTCCCCGCGTACCTCGACGAGTCCTTCAACGACACGTTCGAGATGGCGTTCGACCCGCTGCTCACCTACACCCACCGCGCGCAGTACCTGGAGCGCGTGGGCGTGCGCGGCGCGTCGACCGCCCGCATCAACGGCAACGACCTCGACAACACGTTCCTCGGCAACGACTTCGCGAACCAGTTCGAGGGCGGACGCGGCAACGACTCGATCGAGGGCGACGGCGGCGCGGACGTCGCGTACTTCACCGGCAACCGGGCCGACTACACCATCGTCGCGCTCGACGCGACCGTGACGCGGGTCATCGACTCCGTGGCGGATCGGGACGGCTACGACGACGTCCGGGGCATCGTCCAGCTCCGCTTCGCGGACGAGAACGTCGACCTCTGAGGCCGCCGAGGGGGTTCGAGAGGAGCGGGGGCCGTGAGACGGCCCTCACGTCCAACGGGCCCCTACCACCATCCGAAACGGGCGGGGGGGCGGGGGGGGTGCCCGGCGCCCCCCCCCATTGCAAGAGGGGCGCGGGGGGCGTGCACGGGGGCGGGCGGGGGGGGCGCGGCACGGGCGCCCCCGCGGGGGGAGGG
>JBCDGE010000066.1:0-42337 GCA_038757895.1 Planctomycetota bacterium
GAGGCGCAGGACGAGCCCGCCATCCACCTCGACGACATCGACGCCGCCCGTGACGACGTGGTCGTTCCGACCGTCGAACGTGCCCTGGAAGAGCGTCGTGCCGCCTTCGACGGCGGCGGGGTTCACGGCCGCGGCGGCGGGATCGTCGACCTGCGCTCCGCTGCATGCGACGAGGAGGAGGACCGTGAGGGAGAGAACGAGGTGCTGGAGGTGCTTCATGGGATCGAACGTTTCGGAAGTGGGGACGAGACGGCGAGGCAGACCGATCTGTCTATCGCATCCATGCACCGTGGAACGAAAGGCCCCGACCTCCGTGACCGGCCTCCCTCCGGAAGTTGACGCTGCCGCCGTCGTCGCCCATCGTTCGGCGGCCGCCCGCCCGCCATGCAGCTCACCCCGGTCCTCCTCGCCGCCGCCCTCGCGTTCCCGGGCCTTCCGACGACCGCTCAGGAGGAGGAGCCGCCGACGGAACGCGAGCTCGTCGCCCTCCACGTTCGCACGCTCCGGAGCTCGAGGCTGGCGCTGAACGACAAGCTCGATGCCCTCGAGACCCTCCTCGAGCTCGGCACCGAGGGGCCGCGACGGGCCGCAGGTGAGCTCGACAAGATCCTCGACAAGGAGCGCAAGTCGTACGAGAAGGACCGGGCGCGAGCGCTCCGCGATGCGGGAAAGCGAGCGGTGAAGCTGATCGACGCGCGCCTCGACCGCAAGGGCACGGAGGCGCGGGACGCGGCCCGGCGAACGCTCCTGGCCACGTCGAGGTCGCAGTCCCTCACCAAGGACGAGGTCCGCTCCGTGTGCGACCCCGAGATCGAGCGCCTGCGCGCGTTGCTGCGCGTCGATCGGGGCCAGATCGAGGCGGTCGATCCGGAACTCGGTGCGACCCTGGCCGACCTGGAGTCGCGCGCCAGCGACGCAGCGCTCATGGCCGACTACTTCGTGCGCGCCCGCGAGGTGCTCGCGCGCGGCGACAGGGCTGCACGCCGCGCCGCGGACCGGATGGAGCTCCCGTGGGACGCCGAGGGCGCGGTCGGCGCGCTCACGAAGGACCTCGAGTTCACGCTGTGGACGTCACCGCTGTCGGACGGCGAGCGACGCGTCCTCGAGAAGAACGTGGAGCTGGCGGCGCAGGTTCAGCCGATGGAGGCCGAGGGGAACCGGCTGCTCAACGACATCCGCCTCCTCGCCGGGCTGAATCCGTGCCTGACCGACCCGAAGCTCTGCGCCGCGGGCCGCGACCACTCCAAGGACATGAAGGAGCTCGACTTCTTCAGCCACGACTCGCCGGTCGATGGCAAGGAGACGTTCTCCAAGCGCGCCGCGAACTTCGGCGCGTCGGCGCACGCGGAGAACATCGCGTGGGGCCAGAGCGACGCAGCCGCGGCCATCGAGGCCTGGTGGTACTCGCCCGGACACCACCGGAACATGATGGGCGGGCACGCGCGCGTGGGTCTCGGCAGGTTCGAGACCCACTGGACGCAACTCTTCGGGGGCTGACGCGGGCTCCGACGACCCGCGCACCATGCTCCAGGTCCATCGTGGCAGGCCGCGCCGTCGGGCGCGGCAGTCACGACCGTGCTCGCCTCAGGCCGTGGAGGTCTCCTCCGCCGCCTGCTGGAACCACTGGATCGTTCGCTGTAGGTGCTGGGCGCCGTAGAGGCGCTCGAAGTCCCGGGTCCGCGGGTGGGTCCCGTCGCTCAGCTCGGCGAGTCGCTCGCGGATGAAATCCTGCGTCAGCGGGATGCCGCAGTGGACCTCGATGCACTCGCGCCAATCCTCGTAGCTGTTGAGCCTCATCGGCGGGGGAATGCCGCAGCACGCCGGGGAGTTCCGACGCACCGGTGAAAACACCCGGGTCCAGCGCGAACCTCCCCGCCCGACCGTGCCGGGCCCGTTCGCCTGGCAAGCCAAGCCGTCCCGCAGCCCAGCTGCAGTCGCCGACGGCAGCCGGCCGGTCCGCTCCGGTACCCTCGGCGCATGACCGACCAGAGCGAGGTCACCCAGCTCCACCAGCGCCTCAGCGACGGTGACGAGCGCGCGGCCGACGATCTCGCGCCGCTGGTCCAGGAGGAGTTCCACCGCGTCGCCAGCCGCGCGCTCGCGGTGCAGAGGCCGGACCACACCCTGCAGTCGACGGCGAACCTGAACGAGGCCTGGATCCGGCTCGTCGGCAAGGGGCCCCGGGAATGGGACGGGCACTCCCACTTCCTGGGCGTCGCGGCCCGGGCGATGCGCTCGGTGCTCGTCGACCACGCGCCTCGACGGGCGTCGCTCGAGCGCGGCGCGGAGCGGGCGCCGATCACGCTCGACCACGTCGTCCTCACCACGGAGGAGCAGACCCTCGATCTGCTCGCGCTCGACGAGGCCCTCGAGGACCTCGCCTCCTTCGACGCCGACCTGCGCGAGGAGATCGAGCGCATGCTCACGGCCGAGACCGAGGCGGCCGAGTTCCTCCGCGAGCCCGCGTTCGGATACGTGCTCGACGAGCTCGTCATGGGCGCCGCCTGGCGAGACAACGCGCCCTCCCGCGACGTGGGAGCCAACCTCGCGATGCTCCGCTTCGGCCTCATGACCCTCGGGCGAGCTGATGGAGGCACTCCCTCTCCGGTGGGCGCGCACCGGCCCCCTGTCCATCGGAAGGAACGGCAGCCACATGCGCGCCTGGATCGAGTCGATGCGGGAGCACGGCGGCCTCCAGGGAGAGGCTCGCGATCGAACGCTCGAGATGCTGGAGGAAACCTGGCCGACCCTCGAGACGCCGGATGCCCTGATGGAGGCCTTCGTCGTCCTGGAGCTGGCCGACGCCGCAGGGTTCACCGGCCTGGTCGACGCCAAGATCGACTCGCTGCCGGCGCTCCTCGAAGGAAGGTGGGGCGGTCACGACGCGACGCGGCCGGTGAGCGGATTCGGGCTGCGTATCGAGCGTCAGGGGTACGTCCGTCGCGGGCGAAGCCGCCTGCTCCCCGGGCTCAGGGTGTCGCCCCTTCGTCGTCTCGGGCCCGACCGTCCACGGGGACGTGCTCTTCGGCACCCCGGCCTTCGCTGCAGGGGCCGGAGTCCTCGACACGGTGTTCCTGGGCGAGCGCGTCGTGCTCCAGCAGGACGACCCGCTCGACTGGGACGGAGACGGCGCCCTCGACTCGAACCGCCGCGTCGAGTTGTTCCGGTACTACCTGCCGCCGCCCACGGTCCTCGCGGACGGAACGATCTACATGAACATCCGTTCCAACACGGCATACGACGTCCTGATCCGCATCGACCCTCCGCCTCCCGGTGAGAGCTGGGCCTACTGCCCCGCGGAGCCGAACTCGTCGGGATCGAGCGCGCACCTCGACCATGCGGGTTCGCTCGTGGTGGCGCAGCAGGACCTCGACGTGTTGGCCGAGGACCTCCCCGCGTCGTCCGTCACGCTCCTCCTGACGTCGATCAGCGCCGACCGCGTGCCGCACGTCGCCGGCTCGCAGGGGACGCTCTGCGTGGGACGGCGGGTGGGCCGATTCGTCCAGCAGGTCCAGCTCTCGACGCCGAGCGGAACGGCGCGGTTCGACGTCGACCTGACCGGGCTGCCGCAGCCCACGGGCCCCGTCGCAGCGGTGCCCGGCGAGACCTGGCGCTTCCAGGCCTGGCACCGCGACCGGGACGCCGCAGGCAACCCGACCTCCAACCTGACCGGAGCGCTCGCGGTCGTCGTCGAGTAGCGGGCGGTCGGCGGTTCCCGCTCAGCTCGCCTCGACCATCTCCTTGAGCGATGCGAGCCCCCGATCGAACTGTCCGCCGATCATCCGCCCCATCAGGAGCTTCATCCAGCCCGCGAGGGCGCGCGGCACCATCGGCACCATGTCGCCCTCCATCGTCCACGTGACCTTCGTCCCGTCTCCGGACGGGGTGTAGCGGATCGACGCCTTCGACGGCGCGCGCCCGCGCTTCGTCAGGAAGGCCATGTCGTACGCGATACCCGACTGCTCGTCGCACTCGGTGAATTCGATCTCGCCGTCGCCCGCCTTCGCGGACGTCCACGACTGGCTCGCACCGACGCCGGTGGTCCGGTCGTTGCGGGAGGTGACGATCGACGGATCCTCCGTCTCCCAGGGCATCCACTCGGGCCACCGGTCGAGGTGCCCGACGTACGCGTGCACAGCCGCGGGCGTCCCGTCGATCGTCGTGCTGCCCGCGACGGAGTACCGGGTCGGAAGGACCAGGCCGACCGCGATCAGGACGGCCAGGATGCCGAGCGAGACGTAGAGGATGGTCATGCGACCAGCCTAAGGTGCCCGGTTCGGGCGAGCACGCCGGCGAGGCAGGACGGGCGCCGAGAGCCGGGCTCGCGCCGACTACACTCCCCCCCATGCTCCCGCGGCCACACACGATCCTCGCGCTGCTGGCGGCGGGCCTCCTCGCGCTCCTCGGGTGGTCGGTCACGCGCGGACCGGGCGGAGCGACGTCCGACATCGAGCGCGCCGGTCGCCTCCCCGCCGGAGCCTCGGACCCCGGATCGGAGCCCGGATCGGAGGGAGTCGACGGCGTCGAGGTCGTGGCGGTCGAGTCGAAGGGACCGAAGGGGCGCCTGGAGGTCGTCGCTCCGGCGAACGCGGCCCCGCCGTCGAACGCTGCTGCGGAGGCCGTCCTGCGCGGCCGTGTCGTGAGCGAGATCGACGGCGCACCGCTCCACGGCGCCGAGGTGCTCGTCACGCTCCGGATGCACAGCGAGTTCTGGATCCCCGACGCCGTGGAACGGCTGACGCGCGAATCCGTCGCGACCGCCAGGACGGACCACGAGGGTCGCTTCCAGGTCGACGTTCCGCCCGCGAGACCGCTCGACCTGGAGGTCCGCGCGCGCGACCACGCCACCGCGCGGCGCGACCACCTGTTCGCCGGGGACGACATCGAGGTGGGGCTGTCGGCCGCCGCGATCCTGGAGGGACTCCTGACTCGCGCGCCGGATGGCTCGCCGGTCGAGGGAGCCGAGGTTCGCTGCCTCGACGAGCGGCGGACGGAGCAGCGCCGCGTGCGCACCGGGCTCGGGGGCCGCTTCCTCTTCGACGACCTGCAGCCCGGCCTCGTCACGGTCGAGATCACGCCGCGCGACGCGGCCGTTCCGCCGTCGAGGAGCGTCGAGCTGCAGGCCGGAGTGCGCACGCGACTGGATCTCGAGCTCCGGGCCGGAGTGAGGATCGAGGGTGTCGTCAGCGATCCCGACGGGCGCCCGATCGCCGACGCCGAGGTGGGTCTGGGCGCGTCCTTTCAGCGGTCGGTGCGGACCGACCTGCACGGCTGGTACGAGCTCGTCGGACTCGGCGGTGCCAGGCGTCGCGACCTTGGCGACGTGCGCGCCCGCGCGGTGGGCCGGGGGAGCGAGCGGAGGCGACTCGGGGACGATGAGCTGACCGAGGACACGCGGATGGACTTCGTGCTCCATCCGGCGCGGATCGCGACGGGACGTGTGGTCGACCCCGACGGCGTCCCCATCGACGGCGTCTACGTCGCGGGCGTCGGCTCCAAGACCGTCGATGGAGTGTCCCGCTCCGACTGGGACGCGTCGCTCACCGGGCCCGACGGACGCTTCGAGCTGCGCAGCCTCCACCTGCTGATCGACCACCAGCTCTTCCTGCGCAAGGCGGGCCATGGCACGCGGGTCTACGACTTCCCTGCGGACGAGAGCGCGCGGGAGCGGATCGACCACGGCGACCTCGTCCTGCATCCCGCGGGCCGTATCGAGGGAGTCCTGAGGGACAGCGGCGGAGCTCCGCTCCCTGACCATCTGGTCAAGCTGCGCGGTGCGAACGGCGACCTCGGTCGCTTCCGTCCCGACCACGAGGCGCTGAAGGGCACGTGGGTCACGGCGGTCCGGCACTCGCGCACCGACACCCGCGGGCAATTCCACTTCGCCGATCTGCCGGGCGGCGAGCTCCAGGTGACGGCGACGGTGCCCGGCCGGCCCGAGGCGAAGGCGGAGGCGACGGTGGCCCTGCCCGAGGGCGGTTCGGTCGACGGCATCGAACTGACGCTCGAGCACGGCGTCCCGATCACCGGCGTCGTCCGCGCGCCCGACGGTTCGCCGGCGACTGGAGTGTTCGTGCAGGTCGCCGGCGGCGAGGACCAGCCGCGCATCCGAGCACGATCCGGCGCGGGCGGTCGATTCGAGCTGCTCGGCGTGACCGAAGACATGGGAGAGGTCGAGCTCTTCACGATCGTGGCCTCCTACAACTGGAGTCACCCCGACGCTCCCCTCGGCGGCGGCTCGTTCGTCACGGCGCGCGCAGGCGACACGGACGTCGTCATGGAACTGCGGTCGCCGGTCACGATGAGCGGGAGGGTCGAGACGGCGGACGGGCGACCCGCTGCCAGCGTCCAGGTCCTGGCCTACCGCGCCGGCGGAGCACGCGTCCCTGCGGCGGTCCTGGCCAGAGCCACGACCGACGCGGACGGTGCGTTCGAGCTGGAGCTTCCCGAGGAGTGCCTGGTGGATCTCGTGACGGCACCGTCGCCGGCGAAGGCCGATGCGGACGCGTCCGACACGACGCCACCGGACGCCGCCGTGCTCGAGTTCGTCGCGAGCGACGCGACCGGCGTCGTCCTCGGGTTCGCGAAGTGACGCGTGGCGTCACTGGAACGTGACGGCCACGGCGGTCGAGAACCTGGAGCTCGCGCCCAGCCGGTGCCAGAGCTGCCAGTAGCGCGTCTCGCCGGGCAGGACGCTCGTGAGCCCTGTCGGCGTCGGGATGCGCGAGAGGTCCACCCGGAAGTGGAACCACCCGCCCACGTCGGTCGACTGGAGCGAGTCGTAGTGGCGCCCCATCCCCCCGGGATCGTGGATACAGAGAACCCCCGAGCTGGCGCCCGGGAAGCTCAGGACGCCCGTTCCGTTCGACGTCAGGAAGTACCCCGCCGTGTCCGCCGGGAGGTTCGCGACCGTCAGGGTCAGGTCGTCGTCCGCGATCCGCGCCGAACCCTGGGCGTCGAGCAGCCGCTGGCCGAACACGCCGGCAGTGTCCTCGCAGACGCGCCTGCCGACGACCTCGCTCCCCGACAGCACGAAGACCCGGCCCACCTCGGTCTGCCAGGGCGAACTCGACCGATCGTCCCAGCGGTCGTCGCCGTAGAGGAGCTCGGGGATGCCGTCACCGTCCAGGTCGCCAGGGCTCGCGAGCCCATTCCTCAACCGGAAGAGCTGCACGCCGTAGCCGTCGAGCAGGGTTCGCAGGAGCGCGCCGTCCGCCCCCGAGCGCACCTCGACCCGCGTGTAACCCGTTGCGGCGAAGTCGGTGACTCCGTCCCCGTTCCAGTCGCCCGCGGCCGCCATGACGGTTCCGTAGTCGTCGATCCCGCTGTCCTGACCCTCGACGTCGAAGAGCGTGGCACCGCTCGCCCCGGAGAAGACGCGCACCACGCCCGGTGACCCGAGTGACGCCGGACCACCGTTCGGTGCCGAGGCCGCGTAGTCGTCGAAACCGTCCGCGTCGACGTCGCCGAGCCCCATGACGTCCGCCCCGAGGCGAGCCAGGTAGGGATCGAGCCCGTGCGTGCGGATCAGGTCTCCGGTTCGGCCGGAGTACACGCGTACGCGGCCGACGGTGTAGGAGCCGACGACGACGTCCGGGGATCCATCGCCGTCGACGTCCCCCGCCGCCGCAACGCTCGAGCCCCAGACCCAGAAATTCCCGTCCCCGTAGAACGTGTGGAGCAGCGCTCCGGAAGCGCCGGAGTAGACCCGCGCGCTCCCCAGGCTCGGGCCGCCGTGGAAGAGCCGATCGCCAGGGGCGCCCACGATCAGGTCGTCGACCCCGTCCCCGTCGAGGTCGCCCGCGTTCGCAAGGTCGGAGCCGAGGCTTGTGTTCTGGAGGGTGCCGTCGAGCGTCCGGAGGACCGTCCCGCTCGGCCCCGACACCAGGTAGACCCGCCCGCCGAACGGCGCGACGGACGAGTGGTTCGGCGCGCCGACCGCGAAGTCCGGAACGCCGTCCGCGTCGATGTCGCCAACGCCGCAGAGGGCCCGCCCGAGGTCCTCGGGCGGGACAGCGACTCGGGTCCAGATCGCCTGCCCGGTCGCGCCGGAGATCAACGTGGCCCGCGCGGGAACGGCGGTACTCGGAGCTCCGACGAGGTAGTCCGGCACGCCGTCGAGGTCGACGTCCCCCGCCGCGGCGACGACACCGGCACGGGAGTCCATCTCCGCCCCGTAGTGGGACCGGATGAGGGCCTGCGGGAGGGCCGTCGATGCGAGAAGCAGTGCGAGCGGGGCGAGCGCGAGCGTTCGGAGCATGATCGGAGCTTGCGGAGCAGGACGGGGATGCGAACGTGAGGCCGACGGAGAGGGGCAGCGAAGGGGCCACCGACTCCTCCCACGAGTCCCGTGGTGCGGGGTGGCGCTCGAATCCCGGCGAACCCGCAAAAACGTCGCACGGCCCTCGCGGGGCCTACTCCAGCCAGTCGAGCGTCAGCACCACGCGCCGCCCCCCGTCCGTCGGCGGGGAACGGTGCACGATGGCACGCTCCGCCGCTCCGGGCCACGCCGTTCCCTTGAAGACCGCGAGCGTGCCGGGCTCGGCCCGTTCCACCTGATCCCAGCGGAGCACGAGCCCGGAGGTCCGGTCGTCCGGGCCTCCCGCGTGTCCGAGGCGCGAGCGATCGAGGTCCGCCTCGCCGATCCACTCGGTGCACGCGCCCGTCACGTTGAGGACGCCGCGCGCGAGGACCTGGTCGACGTGGAAGCGAGGACAGTGGGGCCCCTCCGCGACGACCTGACGGACGCCGACGACGTCCGCTCCGAGCAGCTCCGCGAACAGCCCGGTCACCTGGACGAGGTAGGACACCCAGGCCTGCGCGTGCTCCTCGTCGGCCGCCGCGAGTTCGCGCAGCGCGCCCGCATCGGGCACGCCGTCCGGGGTGGCCACCTTCACCGAGGAGTGCCCGAGGGCTCCCGCAGCGAGAGCTTCGGCGTGTCGCAGCGCGTCCGGCCCCGGCGACGTCGGCACGGTCACGAGCATCACCTGCTCGTCGTAGAGGCGCGCGAGGTCGACCAGCTCGGCCCCTCTGACGATTCCATCGGCCTCCCCGCGAGCCGCAGGTTCGGTGACTTCGGACTCCATCGAGGCGCGCACTCCTCCGGCAGCGGGTTCATGACCCCGGCGCCGGCAGGGAACCAATGCCCGCCGGGGCGATTGAGTTCCTGAGACCGCGCGATTCCTCTACACCGGCTGCATGCGCACGCCCGGCAGGTACGAGGTGGCCCACCGTGCGCCGACGAGGTTGCTCGCCATCGGCCCCAGGCGGAGGCGGGCCAGCGGTCCGGTCACGTGGATCCCGTGGCCCCAGTGCATCTCGGCGTCGAGGCGCGGGAGGCCACGGGCCATGGGCAGTTCGAGCGCCTCCGCCGTCGAGCGCAGCCAGCCAGCCACCGCCTCGTCCTGGAGACCCGTCGCCAGCGTGAGCCCATCGGAGTCGACGGTTCGTCGCTCCCCGCGCAGCACGAGGCGCTCGCTCGCGGGATCCCACTCCGCGGTCATCTCGCCCTGCTCCAGCTCGATCGAGCCGCGCCGCACGGCCCGGTCGAGGCGCACGGCGAGGCCCTTCGGGACGCTCCCTCGATGCGGGTGACGTTCCAGGAATTCGAACCGTTCGGCGTCGTCGAGCTCCGCCCAGCGCAGCACGAAGCGGTGCTTCGTCCAGGCGCGGTCGAAGTCGAACTCCGCGACCTGGACGGGTCCACGCGCCCAGAGGCGGACGGGCCGCCGCGTCGTGCGGTGCACCAGGAGCGCCCGCTGCACCGCGGAGATCCCCCGCCCCAAGACGTCGTGGTGCAGCGGACTCGCGGGGTCGAAGGCGTGATGGATCGGGGCTCCCTGCGCCTGCAGCTCGCGCGCCCACGGCGGCGAGCAGGGCGCGTTCGAGCCGGTCGCCACGAGGACGCGACGCGCGCGGAGGCGCACCCCGTCCCCCTCCACCACGAGGTGCTCGTGCTCGGAGCGGATGGCGTCGACCCGGCCCGCGACGAGCGCCTCGTCGAGGCGAGTCTCCTCGACGACTCCCTTCGAGTGCCGGAGGAACGCGTCGTGGGTCGGTCTGCGGAACATGCCGGCCAGGTCGGCGACGTCCGCGTTCTCCGGGCGGTGCAGGAAGTGATGCAGGCTGACCGGGAGCGCGTCCAGGTGGTGCATCAGCGGCGACCGCATCCAGACCATGCCCACGGCGCTCGCACGGGCGGTCCATCGATCGAGGAGTCGGCCCGACGGCTCGACGATGCGGAGCGACGCGCCGGACGCGACGAGCGCCCGGCCGGCGCAGACGCCGTGCGGCCCGCCGCCGACGATCACCCAGTCGACCGTGTCGCCGCCGGGAGCGCGCGCGCCTGCGTCCGTTCCCTCGCTCAAGCCCAGCTCGCGTCGAAGTTCCGCCGCGCGGCGTCGCAAGGCTCCAGATCGAACATCAGGACGAGCATCTCCAGGCGGGCGTCCTGCGAGCCGTGGGCCAGGTAGAACTCCCCCGTGGCCGAACGCGTCTCCTCGGGCGTCGGGAGTTCGACGCTGATCGTCGGGCGCGCGGTCGGCTTCCGGAGCAGGCTGCGGCGCTCCAGGACGACCCCCCCGGCCACGGTCTCGCGGGGGCGCTCGTCCTCGAGGACGTTGTCGTCTTGGAACCAGCTCATCGGAACTCCTGCGTTCGATCCTGGGGATCTGCGTTCGATCCTGGGGAAAGGGGATCGCGGCCGTCGAGCGGCGCGAGGCGGCCGATGCTACCGCAGCGCCGCGCGGACCGACTCGTTCCCTCGGGCGAGCTCGCCCACGAGTCTCCGCGTGAAGCCGTCGAGCCTCGCGAGGTCGTGAGGCACGTCCGGCGCGGGCGCCTCGACGGGTTGGAACCCTGCGCTCGGATCGTCGCCATCGAAGACGAAGAGCCACTGTCCCGACTCCACGGGCTCGCCGCCGAGGCGCGTGACCGCGTCGACCAGGCCGGCGTCCCCGACCGTCGCCGAGAAGGTCGCCGCGAGCTGGACATCGTCGACCGTCAGGACGTGCTCGGACTCGAGTCGATCGCCCGTCGCGGTCGACGTGCCCCCGACCGAGCGCGAGGGCTGCTCGCCGAGCGAGTCCAGGCCCCGGGCGATCACGAGGTAGGTGTACCGGCGCGCGCCACGCTCGCTCACGGTCCCGTAGAAGACGGTGGGCTCGCCGGCGGCGGAGCGAACGCCGCCGCCGGTCACGCCGTACCCGTCCGATTCCGCCGACGCGCCGGAAGCCGTGAAGTTCGAGTCCGAGAGACCGCCGCAGGCGGTGCTGGCGGCGCACACGAGGGTGAGAGTCAACGTCGTGGCGATGCGCTCCAACATGTGGTCGAGGAAGGCTGCGCGACGACCGAGCTACCGCACGGGCGGGAGGTCGAGGCTCGTCGCAGGATTCAGGTCCTCGTTCGGATCGGTCAGCAGTCCGGCCGGGAAGGAGACCGACAGCGGCTGGCCCTCCACGTCGAGGCACAGGAAGTGGTTGTTGTCGCCGTCGCCGAGGTCGGCGACCGCGAACGGGATGACCTCGATCGTCTCACCGTCGGGTCGCAGGACGGTGACCCGATAGCGGCCCAGCGTCTTCGCGTCGATCTCGGCGCCGCCCGGCAGGGTCACTCCGCCGGCCCACGTGACGCGCACGACCTCCAACGCGTCCGGTGGACAGCCGCCTCCTCCGCCCCAGCGTAGCGGCGTCGCCTTGGCGCCGACCCTCCACTCGGACTCGGGCACGACCTCGGCCCACACGATCGTCGGACCGTCCGCGAGTGGGATCACCTCGGCGCTCGCTCCCTTGAAGTTCGCGCTCCCGTCGATCGTGAGCAGGTCGCCGATCACGTCGACGCGGACCGGCGGATCCTCGTCGCTCCCGAACTCTCCGACGACCAGGACGGTGCGGAGCTCGCCCGGGTCGTCCGCAGGGGCGAGCGTCACGCACAGGATCTCGCCGATCGCTCCCGACTCCCGCGTCACCTGGATGTCCCCCGCCTGGAGCGTGCCGAAGTCGACCTCGTGGGAGAGGACCACGGGCATCCCGTCCTTCCCGGCCGCGCCGTTGAAGATCACCTTGTTGGTCGGCCGTGGCAGCCCGTTGTCGATCCCGAAGAACGCGGACACCAGGCCTGCGGAGCGACCGTCCGGAGCGACGTTCGTCGTGACGTCGGTCGTCGTGGTGTCGGCCGCCGTGGCGTTGGTGTAGGTGCGCTCGTAGGCGTTCAGCAGGCGGACCTGCTGCACGGGGCCACAGCCGATGGCGAACAGGCAGAGGGCGGGCGCGGCCCGTCGGGGAATGGTGTGCATGCGTCGGGCCGCTCGTCGAAGGGACGGGGCCATTGTCCATCCGGGCGTCGCAGAGGAAGATGTCTTCGTCGATGCCCGTTACCAGAGCCACGGAGGTCTCTGCGTCGGCGAACCGCGGGAATGGTCCGCGCCAGTAGCAGCCCGTCAGCCGCCCGGCGGAGTGTAGCGGAGGCCGGTACCGCCCGCGATCGACGATGTCCCCGACCCGCATGACCAGACTCCTGTCCGTCGCCCTCCTGCTCGCCGCCGCCGCCGCGGGGCAGGCTCCGTCGCCCGTCGAGCGGCAACCGAACATCGTCCTCGTGCTCTGCGACGACATGGGCTTCTCCGACCTCGGCTGCTACGGCGGCGAGGTTGACACGCCGACGCTCGATCGCCTCGCGGCCGAGGGCGCGCGCTTCACGCAGTTCTACAACAACGCCAAGTGCACCACGACGCGCGCGTCGATCGTCACCGGGCGCTACCCGCGTCGCGGCAAGGGCGGGCTCCTGCACGGCGACATGGCGACCGTCGGCGAGGTGCTGCGGGGCGCGGGCTATCGCACCGTCCTCTCCGGCAAGTGGCACCTCGGCCACGGCGCCGAGACCCATCCGCACCGGCGCGGGTTCGACGAGTTCTACGGCCTGCTCGACGGCTGCTGCAACTTCTTCGATCCGGCGCGTCCGGACCCCGACTACAAGGGCGGGCGCGTCCGCCGCTTCGGGCGCAACGACGAGCGCATCGAGGAGTTCCCCGAGGGCTACTACACGACCGACGCGTTCACGGACCACGCGATCGAGTGCATCGAACGTTTCGCGAGGGAGGACGCGCCGTTCTTCCTGCACGTCTGCTACACCGCGCCCCACTACCCGCTGCACGCGAAGCCGGACGACATCGCGAGGTACCGCGGCCGGTACGCAGAGGGCTGGGACGCTCTCCGGGCGCAGCGGTACGAGCGACAGCAGGAGATCGGCCTCCTCGACCCCGCCACGTGGCCGCTCTCGCGGGGCGACTCACGCGCCTACGACTGGGAGGACGCGGACCAGGACTTCGAGGACCATCGCATGGCCGTCTACGCCGCGATGATCGACTCGATGGACCGGAACATCGGGCGGCTGATGCGATCGCTGGAGGAAGCAGGCGTCGCCGAGGACACGCTCGTCCTGTTCCTGTCCGACAACGGCGGCTGCGCCGAGGAGCCCGGCGGCCGCGATCCCGATCAGCGGCGCCCCGGTCCGGTCGACGACTACGTCGCCGTCGGCCCCGCGTGGGGCTGGGCGCAGAACGCACCGTTCCGACGGTACAAGAGCTGGGTGCACGAGGGCGGCATCACGACGCCGCTCATCGCGTGGTGGCCCGGCCGGATCGAGGCCGGGACCTGGAATCGCGAGCCGGCGCACATCATCGATCTGCTGCCGACGTTCGCCGAGCTCGCCGACGCCGACGCCCCCGTCGAGATCGACGGACGGAGCATGGTCGGCCTCCTCACCGAGGGAACGCGCGAGCCGCACGCCGAGCTCGCGTGGGAGTGGGCCGGCAATCGCGCGCTGCGGCAGGGCGACTGGAAGGTCGTCTGGGACAGGACGGTCAAGGCGTGGGAGCTCTACGACCTGTCCCGCGATCGCACCGAGACCCGCGACCTCGCCCGGGAGCACCCGGAGCGCGTCGCTGCGCTCTCGGCGGCGTGGTTCCGATGGGCCGAGCGAACCGGCCTGCCGGCGAAGCAGCGCCGGACCGACACGGACCGCTGAGGCCGCGTCGCGTCCGGCGCGAGGCGCCGTCACTGGATCTCCTGCACCCCCATGACCAGGTCGTTCCAGCTGCGCTGGTTCTCCATGTCGTGCTCCATCCCCCGCTCGTCGGCGATCGTGAAGCGCTTGATGGCCGGCGTCTTGCTCGTCGCCTGGTAGAGCCAGTAGGCCTCGGCCTTGAGCGCCTCGTCGATCGGCCTGTCGATGGACTCGTAGACCGCTTGCTTGCACGCATTGATGGACTCCGCGGGGAAGCACGCGATGCGCCGGGCCAGCGTGTCGACGTAGTCGCCGATCTCGGACGGATCGAGCGCCCTGTTGATCGTCCCGTAGGCCTCCGCCTCGTCCGCGTCGAAGTCGCGCGCGCTCAGGACGATCTCCAGCGCGCGGCCGAGGCCGACCTGACGCGCCATCCGGGAGGCACCGCCACCGCACGGCAGGATGCCCATCCCCACCTCCATCTGCATGAACTTGAACTTCCCGCGCGCCGCGAAGCGCATGTCCAGCGCCAGCGCGAGCTCGTGCCCGCCGCCCCGCGCGAAGCCCTCGAGCTTGGCGATCGTCGCCTGCGGAACGCGACTGATCCGCTCGCACACGGACTGCAGGTCGAGGAGCTCGGCCTCCTCGCGCGAGACCGCCTCCGTCGACATGTCCTTGAGGAGCTCCGTGTCGTAGTGACAGACCCAGATCTCCGGGTGCGCGGACTGGAAGACGACGACCTTGGTGGCGCGGTCACGCTCGAGCCTCATGGCGAGGCTGTTCAGGTCGGCGAGCATCGCCTGCCCCTGCACGTTCACCGGCGGGAAGTCGAAGGTGACGAAGAGCACTCCGTCGCTCTGCTCGGTCGTGAACGTCGTGAACCCCTGGTACTGCATGTCTCGATCTCCTGTTGGATGGCACGAGCGGCCGCGCTCTGCGACCGTTCGGAAGGAGACGGAGGATCGACCCAGGGCGTGGGCCCGGCAAGTACGCACAAATTTGGTAGTTACGGTGCTCGGTGAACGTAGCGCGCTTGCTCCGCGCCAGCCGCCTCCTCCGAACGCCATGCTCGACCATCGGCTCGACGAAGAATCCGCCATCCTGACCGTCCGCCCCGAGGCCGAATTGACGAAGGAGGACTTCGAGCGCCTTGCGGCGCTCGTCGATCCGTTCATCGAGTCACACGGCACCCTCGCGGGGCTGCTCGTAATTGCAGAGTCGTTCCCCGGCTGGGAGGGCCTCAGCGGGCTCGTCGGCCACCTCCGCTTCGTTCGCGATCACCACCGTTCGATCGCGCGCGTCGCGATCGCCTCGGACGCGAAGATCGCCGAGACGATCCCGCGCCTCGTCGACCACTTCGTCGCGGCGGAGATCCGACAGTTCCCGCTCTCGGACGTCGATGCCGCCAGGCGCTGGATCGCAGCCGGGGACGACGACTGAGTCGAGCGCGGGGCGGCGCCTACGGCCGGAAGACGATCGACAGGCCGTCCGTCAGGTCGAATCCGCTTCCGCCGGCCGCAGGATCGCGGAACCACGCCTGGAACCTCCACGTCGAGCCCACCGCGAGCTGCGACTGGGCGCCGGTGTAGTGGATCGCGCGCTCGAAGCGACCGTTCGCGCCGGTGTCCTGCACGGGGAGCCGGAAGAGGCCCGTCGCGCCCGCACCCACGCAGAGCCTCCCGTTGCCGAGGGGCATGGACGCTTCGTCGGGACCGTAGAAGAAGAGCCCGCCCTGCGAGGTCGGGAGCGACTCCGCCACGAGCACGAGATCCGAGGCCGCGATGGAGTTCGAACCCTGCCCCACGATCGTCGCCGCGACGCCCGTCGAGTTCGGCGTCGACGTGCAGAAGGGCGTTCCGGCGCCGGGCTTCGGGTGGGCGAAGAGCCAGCGGATCACGAGCTCGTTGAACTGTGGGGTCGGCGGCGGGACGTGTCCCGCACCGGGGATCGTCCACAGCTCGGCCGTGCTCCCCTCGTCGCAGCCGCTGACGTAGCGCGTCACGATCGTCTCGGCGCCGTCGATCCCGGCGTCGAGGTCGAGGTTCGGCGCCGAGTTGTCCGGCACGAGCGAGCACCCGTTCAGCGCCGCCCACGTCTCGACCGTCGTGACGGCCCCCGGATAGGGGTTCCCGTCGATGTCACCGCCGAAGTAGTCGATCCAGTTGTCCACCGTCCCGTGAATGTGGAGGACCGGCACGGCCTCGCTGTTGGAGCACCGCGCGGGGTCGTTCCACGTCGCCCCACCGATGCCGACGAACGACGCGATGAGGTCGGCGTGATCGCACGCCATCCGGTTCGACATGAAGCACCCGTTCGAGTGACCGATCAGGTGGATGCGGCGCGGATCGATCGTCAGCTGCGCGGCGATCTCCTCGATCAGGAGCCGGAGGTACCGCGAGTCATCGGGGCCCGTGTCGAAGAGGTCGCAGCAGGCGTCGGTGGCATTCCAGAACCGATTGCCCCACTGGTCGACCGTACCGTCGGGCCGCACGTAGGCGAATCCGAGCGACTCGGCCAGCGGGAGGAGCTGGAGGTAGTTCTCCATCCACAGGCTCGACGCGCTGTAGCCGTGGATCGCGACGACCAGTGGGATCGGCACCGCGGGGTCGTACGACGACGGGACGACGACCTGCACGGGACCACGCCCGAGGTCGACGAAGATGTCGTTGGCGTGGGCGGACGTCGACGCGAGGAAGCAGGCGCCGAGGGCGAGCGAGGCGATGCGAAGATCCATGGCTCCGAGAAGGGGTTGCGGCGCAAGTTACGCCGTCGCGCGCGGGAAGCCGGCACGAAGGGGGATCCGCCGACGCCAGGCGCCGGCGGATCGAGAGCGCATTGCGCGGATGTGAAGCAGGACCCTCGCGAGTCCCGCTCACATCACTGGAACGTCACCGAGACGCCCTCGGTGAAGTTCGACGTCGCCGAGCCACCGACCGAGTCGCGGAACCAGCACTGGAAGTTCCAGGTCTCGCCCGGCATCACCATCACGGCACCGGTCGGCTGCGGAAGCGCCGTGAGATCCGCGGCGACGCTGACGAAGCCCTCGGTGCCGGAGTTCAGGATCTGCCCGCCGACGGCGCGGCCGACGGACCCGCCCAGGCAGAGTGGGCCCGTGCTGCCGCCGGCATTCGGGACGAAGTCCTGGGTCGTGCTGCAGAGGAAGTAGCTGAACGAGTTCTGCGGCAGGCGGAAGGCCTGCAGCTCGAGCTCGTTGTCGGCGATGAGCGTGCTGCCGGCGGCGGCGATCGCCGCGGACAGGCCGGTCGAGTTCGGGGTCGCCGGGCCGCAGTAGCTGCCGCCGACGCCGCATCCGATGACGGGGCCGTGGCCGGCCTCGAGCAGGAAGACCTCGTTGTTCTGATGGTCACCGCTCCAGATGCCGCCGTCGCTCGACTGCGCGAGGCCACGCGGCACCGAGGTCCCCGTGCCCGGGGAGGGAAAGGAGAGCCCGACCGCGCCGGTGTTGGGGTCGACGAGGAAGTGCGTGCGCTGGTCACGGTCGCCGACCACGTACACGTCGTCGGTGCAGTCGTAGGCGAGGCCGGCCATGCGCGTCAGGGTCGGCATGTCGAACGTCCGGGAGACCGTGAGGGACGACGCATCGATGACGATGATCTGATCCGAGGACCAGTCGCAGTACACGTACTCGTCGCGGGTCGAGTCCCAGGCGGCGCCCACTGCGTTCGAGGTCGGCGTCGTGATATCGAACACGGGCATCCCGATGCCCGGCGTGTAACCGCGGAGCGCCGACGTGAAGGGGTCGGCGGTGATGATCAGGTCGCGCGACTCGTCGTAGCCCAGCCACAGGTCGCCAGGGGAAGCCGTCGGGAAGGTGCCGAGGATCGAGCCGTCCGACTCGCTGACCCACTGGATGTCCGTGAGGCCGTTCGCCTTGATGAGGAGGCCGCCCTTGTAGGGCGCGACCCCGTTGATCGAGGTCGCCCCGGCGAGCGCCCAGGAGTTCCAGACGGTCCCGGGCGTGCTTGCGCTCTGCGTCGTCGGCGGCGAGAGCGGGTCGCCGTTCCGGTCGTAGGGCCCGCCGGTCTGCGCGGCCGCGACGCCGGTGAGCAGGGCGACGGTGAGGGGAAGGGAGAGGCGGGAGATCTGTCGAGTGTGCATGGGGTGAGCGGAGTCGAGGAAGGAGAGGTGTGCCGCCGGCTCCCACGGCGAATCGGCGCCCGACCCGAGGCGAGGCGCTGCCGGCCGACAACGTAGCTGCGACACTTCGGTTCACCCGATCTGCCCAGCTAGTTCTGGCTCTTCGATCGCCGGCTGGCCCTCAGCGGCCCGGACGACGGGCCACGAAGAGCGGCAGGAGCAGCACGATCGCGACCGGGGCGAGGGCGGGCACCGGCACCGGCGAGGCCCCACCGCTCGTCCAGTCGACCGCCGCGCCGACCAGGACGGCGAGCACCGCCGCGCTCGCGGCGCGCGCCTGGGACTCCAGGCTCAGCAGGGTCGCGGCCTGCTCGGGCGCATCGAGGTCGTCGAACCGCCCGACGTGGATGGGCCGCCACGCGTCCGCGACGACCGTGACGAGGACGAAGGCGACGACCGCCGGCACCGCCTGATCGGCCCAGAGGAGCAGCCCGAGCGCCACGCCGACGGCGCCGAGCAGCCCCGCGAGCCCGCGCGCGGCGCGATCGGCGCTCCCCAGGCGCCTCTCGACGCGCCAGGCATTGCGCGAGGCCCGGCTCGAGGCGACGAACAGCACCGCGGTGACCACCCCCACCACGAGCCCCGTGCGCTGCGTGTCGTTCAGACCGAGGCCGAGCACCCCCGGGGCCACCATCGAGAGCGCGAGCACCTGCAGGAGCGGCTGCAGGTAGTCCTTCGTGACCGAGTGAGCGCCCTCCACCGCGGCCCCCTGGAAGACGAGCCCGCGGAGCCGCGCGTCCTCGCGCAGGCGCACGAGCCCACCGCGGAGGTGCGCCCACGAGCGCCGGATCGAGGAACCGTGCCGCGGGCGGTCCTCGTCGAGCGACGCGGGATAGGTCGCGACGTTCGCGAGATTGAGCGCCGCGGGCACCGTGCTCGCCAGGAACACGTACCGGTAATCGAGCCCCGCGACGAGCACCGCGCCTCCGAGGAGCGCGGAGCCGGCCGAGCCGAGCTTGGACCAGGACCGCGTGCGGCCGTAGACCACCGTCCGCTCGGACTCTCTCCCCTCGCGGCGCAGCCACGCGTAGATGAGCGCCTTGTGCGTCCCGCTCCGGAACGCGTCGCCGAGCCCCATCAGCGCCATCCCGGCCGCCAGCCACCACCAGCCGTCGGCGAGCCCGAGAACCGGGTAGGCGACGACGTAGGCGCTCATGCTGGCGACCATGCAGCGGCGACGTCCATAGCCGTCGGCCAGGGCGCCCGAAGGGACCTCCAGGACGTTGAGGGCGATGCGCCGGACCGCGATCAGGGCGCCGATCGACGCGAAGTCGAGCCCCCTGTCGCGCAGCGCGAGGAGCAGGAATGCGTCGAAGAGCCGGAGGTTCTTGAGGAACCCGTAGAGACAGAAGCGCGTGATCAACGGCGGGGTCCGGGGCGCACGCGTCTCCGCCCTCGTGGACGGGGGCGCGCGCCGCGGACTCTACTCCGCCCGCGGCTTCCGTTCCGACCGCGATGGCCCCCCGCCACCCAGGCTGGAGGCGGGTGCGAGGTTTCTCCCGGGCGGTTGAACCGAGACGGGCGCCCCCGCGTTTCGATCTCCCTTGCGACGAGTCCGCCCGCCGCCCGCCCCCCTTCCCTCCCGCACTCCACGCCCCCTTGGCCTTCCAGGTGCTCTCGAACCTCGATCCGGTGCCCGACGAGCGCCTGGAGGACGAGGTCCCCTACTTCGCGGCGACTCCGAGCACGATCGTCGCCTCCGGTGGTCCGCTCTCCAGGGCCTTCGTGGAGCGACTGCCGGCGGACTGGGAGGACGACGACGTCGTCGTCGACTCCGCCCTCGTCTGGCTCCACGTCGGCGCCAGCCCGGGCCCGAGGTTCTTCCACAGCGAGCCCTTCCCCGGCGCGAGCGCTGGCCCTGGCGCCCTCGCGAACGCGGAGCGCGACTGCGAGGTGATCGCCTGCGTCATGGGCGCAGCCTGCGCCGAGGAGTTCGCGGTCGGCCCGGCCACCGACGACGTCGCGCACCCGTTCCCACCCGCGGAGGAGAACGTCCGCGGCGCGGCGCAGGCGCTCGCGCGGCGCAGCCTCGCCGTCGAGGCGCTGATCGCGAGCGGGGCGCTCCGGCTGGAGAGCCCGCCGCGCTGGTCGCTCTACCTCCACGATCAGACGGCGCTGCGGCGATTCCCCCGCGCCGACCGGTCCGGGTTCCACTTCCACATCCGCGCCACGCGCGGCTCGCAGCGGCCGATCGCCTGCGTTCCCCGCTCCAGCACCGGAGTGTCCTTCTGATGACGATGAGCGTTCACCTGGACTCGACGGTCGAGATCGTCGGCCGCATGCCGGAGTTCCCGGACGGCGCCGTGCGCGAGGAGCACAGCCTCGCATGGTCGACGCTCGACCACGCCAAGGAGACAGGCGGCCCGATCGCGCGCGCGTTCACGGGCGCGCTGCCCGCGGAGTGGCGGACGGACGACGTCGCGATCCAGGTGAAGGCGACCTGGCTCAAGCGCGGCTGGACGGCCGGGCCGCTCGGGTTCCACTGCGACTGGCTCCAGACCGACGACGTGGGTCGTCGCACCGATCCCGATCAGGAGTGGCCGCAGGCGATCTGCGCGGTGGTCGGCGGCAACGCGCCGACTCGATTCATCGTCGGGTCCGTCACGCTGCCGGCGGTGCCGACCCAGGCCGACCAGAGCCGCACGTGGGAGCCTCACCTGCGCGACTGCATCGAGCGCGGAGAGGCGCGCGAGGAGCGCATCCCCCCGTCCACGCTCTTCCGCTTCGGTCCGTGCTCGCTGCACGGGCGGTCGCGCGCCGCGGCGAGCGGATGGCGCGTGATCCTGCGCGCGATCAAGACACCGGGGCGGGCGCCGCACGTCTGGAACCAGCGGTGGGACAGCGTCACGAACGGCTGCGTCGCGGCGACACCGGAGGAACAGGAGCGGCTCGGCGACCTCGGGGACGCCCTCGCGACGACGTGGTCGTTCGCCCATCTCCAGCTCGACGCGGCGCGCGCTGCGCGAGGAGGTTCCCTGTGAAGCGCGCCCTCCGGACCGGCGTATTCGCCGGCGTCGCGGCGATGCTCTGCGCCGCGTGCGGTGACGGCGAGGCACCGCCCGAGTCGACCGCGAGGCGCTCGACCGCGACGCGCTGGGGCGCGAGCGAGGCCGCCGACGCCCCCGAAGCCGCCAGCGCGGCCGCGATGCCGGTCGACCTGGTCGCGATCCCCGAGGAGCTCCGCGCGCCTGTCCCCGGGAGCTACCCGGTCCACATGGAGCCGGCGGGGACCTGGCACTGCCGCACGCCGCCGGAGCGCATCGCCGTGTTCAACGTCAGCGAGGCCGACATGCTGCTCATGCTCGGCGCCGCCGATCGTCTCGTCGCGATGGGCCAGATCAACCTCCGCCGCTTCTCCGCGCTCGAGCGCGTGTTCTACCGCCAGATCCCGGGACTCACGGTGCCGCTGGAGGGGATCACGCCGCTGAGCCAGAGCCGGGGGATGGACGAGGAGGCCCTCTACGAGCTGAGTCCGGACGTGGTCCTGATCGACCCGAGGATCGTCGTCCGCTACCTCGGCTGGTCCGTGGACCAGGTCGAGCGCGTCGTGTCGCGCACCGGCCCCTTCTTCGGCAACTTTGCGGGCCGCCGCGACGAGAGCATGGGCACCGAGTACGCCCAGTACACGATGCAGGAGCGCGCGGCGATCTACGCGCAGGTGCTCCGACGAGAGGACGCGTGCGCGCGATTCCTGGAGTACGACGCGCGCGTCATGGAGTCGCTCGAGGCGCGCCTGCCCGCGCCCGACGAACGCCCGTCCGTCCTCCTCGTGCAGCGCGGGAGCGATCCGGTGAAGGGACAGTTCCACCTCGCGGAGATCCCCCAGGACCGAGTCGCCAACGGAGTGCGCCAGTACCAGTGCCTCGGGCTCCGCCAGGACCTCGACGAGGGCGAGCTCTCGATGGGCCAGTGGAGCACCGTCGACTACGAGGCGCTCGCGGCGATCGACCCCGCCGTGATCTTCGTGCTCCAGGGGATCGTGCGCTACGCCGGGCCGGACGAGTTCGACGCGCAGTTCCTGAAGGCGATGAAGGAGCATCCGCTCGGTCGACGCATCCGAGCGGTCCGGGACGGGCGCGTCTTCCCCGGCGGGACGATCGAGGAGGGGCCGCTCGCCCACCTCTTCCAGGTCGAGATGGCGGCGCAGCAGCTCTTCCCGGACCGCTTCGGCGCATGGCGCTGGAGCGAGCCGCCCGAGGAGCCTCTGTTCGACCGCGGAGAGCTCGCCGAGGTGCTGGGCACGAGCCCGCGATGAGCGAGAGAGGGCGACTCGTCGCCTACCTGATCGTGTGCGCCGTGCTCTCCGCTGCGGCGCTGCTGGTCCAGGTCGGCTTCGGTGCGTACGGCATGTCCGTGACCGCCGCCTGGGGCGCGCTCTTCGACGCGGACGTGCTCGGCGACCCGGCCACGCTCGGTCGCCTTCTCCGCGGTGAGGACGTCGCCTCGCTGGAGACCTCGACCGTGGTCGTGTGGAGCGTGAGACTGCCGCGCGTGGTCGGAGCGCTCCTCGTCGGCGCCGCGCTCGCGGTGTCGGGAGCGATCTTCCAGGCGATCACGCGCAACGACCTCGCCAGCCCCTACATCCTCGGCGTGAGCGCCGGCGCGGGTCTGACCGTGCTGCTCGTGCTCGTCTTCGCCAGCGCGCTGCTGCCGGTCCTCCCGCTCCTCGCCGCCGCGGGAGCGGGTGCGGCGTTCCTCGTGGTGTACGTCCTCGCGTGGCAGGGCGGCACGAGCTCGGTACGGCTGGTGCTCGCCGGGGTCGTCGTGGCGTCGATCCTCGGGTCCATCCAGCTCGGCGTGTTCCTGTTCGCCGAGAACCTGGAGACCGTGCACACCGCGATCGCCTGGACCGCGGGTTCGCTCGTCGGCGTGGACTGGCCGCCGGTCCTGCGGGCTGCGCCGTGGATCCTGCTCCTGCTCCTCGGTGTCCTCTTCGCGTCGCGCCAGCTCGACGTCCTGAGCCTGGGCGACCCGATGGCCGCCGGCCTCGGGATGCCGATCGAGCGCACGCGCTTCGCGCTCGCTGCGATCGGCGTCGTCCTCGCGGCGACGTCCGTCACGATCGCGGGCACGGTCGGATTCGTCGGACTCATCCTGCCGCACGTCTCACGGAACATCGTCGGAGCCGAGCACCGCCGCGTCCTGATCGCGTCCGCGGCGGGAGGCGGGACGCTCCTGCTCGTCGCCGACACGGCGGCGCGGCTCGCGTTCAGCCCGATCCAGGTGCCGGTCGGGATCTTCACCGGGATCCTCGGCGGCGGGTACTTCCTGTTCCTCATGAGGCGCTCGATGCTGGTCGGCGTGGCGGACGCACGGCCGGGCGGACGGCGGGAGACGCGCGCTGCGTCGGCGACCCCCGGCGCCGACCGCTCGCGCAAGGACCGAGCCGCGGGGCTCGAGGCGGAGTCCTTGACGATCGGCTACGGCGGAGGCGCGCCGGTCGTGGACGACGTCTCCCTCGCCGCGCCGCCGCATCGACTCACGGCGATCGTCGGGCCCAACGGCTCGGGGAAGAGCAGCGTCGTGCGAGGGCTCGCCCGTCAGCTCGTCGTGCGGGCCGGGCACGTCACGCACTCGGGCGAGGACCTCGGCGGCCTGGGCCGAAGGGAGCTCGCGCGCCGTCTGGCCGTGCTGCAACAGGAGCACGACGCTCGACCTCCGCTGACCGTCGAGGCCCTGGTGATGCACGGTCGCCACCCCCACCGGCGCATGCTCGGGCGTCCGGGATTCGCCGATCACGCCGCCGTCGACACGGCGCTGAGGAGGTCGGGCATCGAGGACCTCCGGGACCGCCGGATCGGGAGCCTGAGCGGAGGTCAGCGCCAGCTCGCCTGGCTCGCCATGGCGCTGGCCCAGGAGACGGACGTGCTCCTCCTCGACGAGCCCACGACGTTCCTCGACATCGCCCACCAGCACGAGCTCCTGGCGCTCATGCGGGGCATCGCACACGAGGGCGTGACGGTCGTCGCGGTGCTGCACGACCTCGAGCACGCGCTGCGCTTCGCCGATCACCTCGTCGTCGTCCACGAAGGAGGCGTCAAGGGGGCGGGGCCTCCCCTGGAGGTCCTCACGCCGGAGCTGCTGGCTGAGGTGTTCGGGATCCGCGCGCGCGTCGAGGCCGGGAACGGACACCCGCCCTCGCTGCGGGTCGAGGGCCTGGAGGACGGCGATCCCGGAACCGCCGAATCAGGGCGCTAGGCGATGCCCTCGTGGATCCACGCGTCCGCGTCGTCCTTCTGTTCCGGCAGGAAGAAGCGGAGCGTCGCGGACGTGAAGGGGCGGCAGAACCACTCCATGCGCGGCTTGAAGCGCTCGTGCCCGATCACCGCGACGCGCTGCAGCTTCGTCCAGTTCGGCAGGTCGAGCTCGATGTCCTCGAACTCCGATCCCGGCTCCCGACCGACGTAGTCCGTGAGATCGAAGATCAGACGGGCCATGTCGTACTCGAAGATCGTCTCGTCGATCGCGGGAACGATGTGCTCGTACGCCTCCTCGTCGATCCAGCCACGTACGAGCGCGTGGATGATCCGACCGCGAGGCTCGAGGGAGATGAGATGAGGCATACCTGGGATCCGCAGCGACGGGGCCGCGTTCTGGTGACGGCTCGATCGACCGATCGAGTCAGCAGCTACTGCATCACGTCTCGGGCCCGGCCTTCTCCTCGGCGGTCGCCTCGCGCACGTCGACGATACGGACCTCGAAGTTCAGCCGCTGGCCGGACAGCGGGTGGTTCGCCGTGACGAGGACCTCGTCGCCGCGCAGCTCCTTGACCCAGAGCTGCATCGCCCCCTCCGGCGTCTGGGCCTGGAACGTGTCCCCGGGCTCCAGGTCGGCGTCCGCCGGGAAGAGCGAGCGCGGGACCGGCCGCTCGGCGGCCGGGTCGTACTCGCCGTAGCCCTCGGCGGGCTCGACGACGACCTCGCACTCGTCACCCGCGGTCTTGCCCGTCAGTCCGCGCTCCAGACCCGGAACGATGCTCTGCGAGCCGTGGACGTAGACGAGCGGCTGCTCGCCCGAGGACTCGTCGACGACGGTGCCGTCATCGAGCTTCAGGCGGTAGTGGAAGGAAACGGCAAGGCCGTCGGCGATCGCGAGTTGCATGTCGCTCGAAGTGTAGCCCCTCAGGCACGCGACTCGACCCGTACGTCGGTCCGAAGCGACGGCCCCCCCTGCTGGCCAACCTGCCGGGCGGTCCCGGGGAGCGACGCGACGATCCGCTCGGCCGCTCTCCGCGCCCCCGCGATGTTCCTCGCCACCGGGCCGATCGTGAGCTCCGCGAGCGGGCCCGACACCTGGATCCGGGGGTGCCAGCGCAGCGCGTCGTCGAGCACGGGGTAGCCGCAGGGCGCGCACGGTAGCGAGGCCTCTGCGATCAGTCGATCCACCATCGCTCCTCCGGGGCGCTCGGGCGAGACGCCGGTCGCGAGGAGGACCTCGTCGACGTCGACGGACTCGCCGCTCGAGAGCGAGAGCCTCAGCCGCCCCCCCTCGTCCTCCAGGCGTTCGACCTCCGACTCGTGGGTCGTGACCTCGCCGGCACGCACGGCATCCTGCAGGGCGGTGACGACGTCGGGCGGCATCGAACCGCGGTGCCTCCCCTCGGTGATCGTCCTGCGTCGCGCGTGGAGATCCCGGATCCGCTCGAAGCCGCTCATGAACTTCGGCCCGAACCAGCCCGGGTCGCTGTCGTACTGGTGCACGCGCATCGGATGTCGGGAGACGAGCGAGACCCGGTGTCCGTCCCGAGCGAGACGGAGGCCTATCTGCGCGGCCGTGATCCCGCCCCCCACGACCGCCACCGATCGCGCGGTCGGGCCCCAGGCCTCGAGGTTCGCGTCGAAGACGTGCTCGACGCCGCGACGGCCCTTCGCCGCCCAGCTCGGCCAGGCGGGCTGGCCCTCGGCTCCGATCGCCAGCACCACCTTCGCGGCGCGCAGGTTCGCTCCGGACTCGAGCTGCACTCCCACGCCCTCGGTGTCCACGTCGATGCCGCAGGCGCGCGCCCGCACGTGCCGACCGCCGAGCCCGCGTCGATCGATCACGTTGTCGCAGTGCGCGTCGAAGAGGCGGAGCGCCGGTCGCCCGTTCGGCGGGGTGAAGAGCGGCGTCGGCCAGTCGTCCGGCTCGCTGGCGAAGCGAGCGAGCGAGTACGGATCCGTGTCGATGTGGTGCATCAACGGGGACCGCAGATACGACATCCCGGTCACTCGCGCACGCTCCCTCCAGCGTGCGAGGAGCCTCGGTGCCGGGTCGACGATGCAGAGCCGTTCGGGATCGACCCCGCCGTCGTCCACGAGACGCACGGCGATGTGCACGCCGTGGATCCCCCCTCCCACGATCAGCCAGTCCAGGTCCATCAGCGCGCGTACGGGCGGGTCGGCGGAACTCCTCCCTCGGCGCGAGAGGAATGCCGCTCGGTCGAGCGCGGTTCCGACATCGCCAGCGAATCGTGGCGCGAGAGCGCACTTCGCCATTGCACGGTTGCGGGAGCGTCCAACGCTGCCTGTCACGGACCGTCCGGATCCGTGGGTCAACTTGGAACTCTCGACGGATCCCGGGCATCGAACACCCGTCGTACGGCCGCGTCAGCGCACACTCGGTCGACGATCCGGACCCCCTTACGAAGCACCTCATGCGGTCTCTCCTCCTCTCCGTTCTCGCTCCGCTCACCCTCTCCTCGACGGGCGTCGCCTCGCCCCTCACCGGCTCCTTCGTCCCGCAGGACGGGGAGAAGCCGGGAGTGGTTCCCGCGCCCCTCACCGCCGAGGACGTCGAGGGTCAGATCGACCCGCTCGACGGCGAGATCCTCGGCAAACCGATCCACGGCGAGCGCATTCCCAAGGAGCACATCAGCCCCGGGCGGATCGAGTCGATGACGCTCGTCCTCCAGCGTGAAGCGGAAGCCGATCTCCCGACGGAGAACCCGCGCACGCGGAACGGACGTCCGGGCGAGTGGCAGACGCCCAACCCCAAGACCAAGTTCTTCCCGCACTCCGGTGAGAAGTGCGTGCTGAACCGCTGGGGCGACCTGTCGATGGGCCTCGGCTTCGGCGAGCTCGTCGACGTGGACGAGGTCTGGGTCGCCGCTCAGGGCGGCGACGGCGGCTGGGCGGAAGCCCTCCGCGTCGTGGGCTTCCTCCAGGGCCAAGAGGTCGGCGCGACCGAGTGGTTCACGGACATCGACCGCGAGCCGTCGCTCCTGACGATCGGCCTGACGGGCGTCGACCGCATCGTCGTGGAGGCGCGCTCGTCGGCCACGGGCGCGGGGTTCTACTCGCTCGACGACCTGGCCTTCACGCGGTCGGGCCAGGAGCAGGTCGTCGTCGACTTCGAGGACGCGAACTGGGACGCGCGCCTCACCGGCAGCAGCTACGCCGGGCTCGCGTGGGAGATCGGCGGAAACGTCTTCGACGATCCGCGCCCGCGCATCGTGCCGGCGCCGCAGACCGCAAAGGACGCCAAGGCCCCGACGACCGTCGGCGGACCGGGCGGCTCGACGTCGTCGATGAGCCGGGGCGGCTCGGGCACCCTGCCCACCTTCCTGCGTGAGTTCCTCGGCCCGCGCTTCGGAGACGCGGGCGCGAACTTCGTGCCGCCGGACACCTGCGGCGCGGTCGGCGTCGATTACTTCGTCGCGGCCGTCAACTCGAACCTGTCGGTCTACGACAAGGTCACTCAGGCGCGCGTCCTCAACACCTCGCTCCAGAGCTTCTGGGGAGCGAACGTCGGCGACCCCCGGATCGCGTACGACTACTCGAACGACCGGTGGGTCGCGATCGCGACGCCGTTCGACAACCGCATCTTCATCGCCTACTCGCTGACGAACGATCCGACGGGCGCGTGGTTCAAGGCCAGCTTCAACGCAGCGCAGGGGAGCGACTCGGGCCGCTGGGTCGACTACCCGACCCTCGGCGTCGACTCCCGCGGCATCTTCATCGGCGCGTTCATGGTCGGGAACCCGGCGCGGATGACGATCTTCGCGATCGATAAGGCGCCGCTGCTGAGCAGTTCGCCGACGCTGGGCACGGTCACCGCCTTCCGTAGCCTCGCGTTCAACGGCGCGATCCAGCACGCCGTGCAGGTCGACGACCCGGGCGTGTCGTACATGATCTCGACGCGCACCAGCGGCACGCTCCGGCTCCGGACGATCTCGCCGCCGATGACGAACCCGACGCTGCAGACGAACACCATCAACGGCGCCGGCTCGTACTCGAACCCGCTGGACGCCCCGGCGCTCGGGAGCACGGTCAACATCGACACAGGCGACACGCGCCTGATGAACGCCATGTTCATCAACGGCTCCATCTGGACGGCGCACTGCGTCAACTCCTTCGGGCGCGCGGCGGCCAAGTGGTACGAGGTCGATCCCGTGGCACAGACCGTCCTCCAGACAGGCCTCACGAACGACCCGAGCCTCAGCTACTACTACCCGTCGATCGCAGCGGACGCGGACGGCAACGTCGTCATGGGCTTCAGCGGCTCGGATGCGACGATCTTCCCGAGCGCCTACTTCACGGGCCGAATCGGGTCGGATCCTGCGGGACAGATGGCGCCTCCCGTCCTGTACTCGGCCGGTGCCGGTCCGTACACGATCACGGACGGCGTCGGGCGGAACCGCTGGGGCGACTACAGCGTCACGAGCCTCGACCCCGTCGACGGCTCGTTCTGGACGATCCAGGAGCGCACGCGCGCCCAGGCGAACCGTTGGACGACCCGCATCTGCCAGGTCGAGCACGACACCTGCGGTCGGATCACCCGCTACTGTACGCCCGTCGCGAACCCGTCCGGTCTTCCCGCGTCGATCGACACGGCCGGGTCGACGAGCCTGGCGGCGAACGACCTGCAGCTCGCCGCGTTCAGCCTCCCCGGCCAGACGTTCGGGCTCTTCTTCTTCGGTGCGAACCAGGCGCAGGCCCCGGTCGGGGACGGCAACCTCTGCATCGACAACCCGTTCTTCCGCCTCCCGCCGGTGCAGTCGACGCTCTTCGGCGTCGCGATCTTCGACTTCGACAACCAGACCCTGCCCTCCGGCTACCCGGTCTTCATGCCCGGCGATCGCTGGAACTTCAGCTTCTGGTACCGGCAGATGAGCCCGGCAGGCTTCAACTTCGCCGATGCGCTCGAGATCGAGTTCTGCGACTGAGCCGAGGCGAGCGCCTCACTCGACCAGGAACGGGATGTTGGCGTGGGCCGTGCTCACGCCTTCATCGTCCGCGTAGGCGAAGAGCCGGTACGCGCCCGGAGCGCCGGGGGCCGTGAACGTCACGTGCCCCGGCGCTCCTGGCACGAAGCTCGCCGCCACCGTCGACGGCTCGCGCTCGGGGTCACCGCCGGTCGCCGTCGATGCGCTCTCGCGCATCACCTGCCATCGGAAGCGGAGCGGCCCTCCCTCGGGGTCCTCGGCCTCGAACGTCGCCTCGTAGGACTCGCCCGCCATGAGGCGTACGCCGTCGCGTGCGGACCTGCCGTCGAGCAGCAGCCGCTGGACGCGCGGCGCGCGGTCCGCGGGCCATGCGCCCGTCCAGATCTCGTGCATGACGTGCACCGCCTCGGTCTCTCGCCCGTCTGGCGTGAACATCCCGAACCAGGTCGGTGTCCGCTCCTGCTTCTGCCCCCACAGGAAGACGTACGAGCCGACCACCTGGCTGCGCTGTGAGGCGATCGAACCTCGATACCGTTCGCCGTAGAGGTCGGCCTTGGTCGAGCTGTCGTTCTCCAGAGGAGCCCCCCAGTCGGTCGTTCCGACCTCCCAGTAGCCCGTCGCCCCCCACTCCGTCACCAGCAGGGGGCCGTCCCACCCGGACGCAGCGATCCGCTCGGGGAGCACCTCGATCTCCGCGTACATCTGCACGCTGAGCAGGTCGAGGTCCGGCGCACGAAGCTGGACCGTCGACACGAGCTCGGGGTCCAGGCTGGAGAGCGGCGTCGTGGTCAGGTGGTGCGGGTCGACCTCGTGGATCATCAGCGAGATCTCGTTGACGGCGTCCCATACCCGCGGGTCGGTCGCGTGGTGGTTCAGCTCGTTCCCGATCGCCCAGAGGATCAGGGCCGGGTGGTCCTTGAGCCTCTCGACCTCACCGCGGATCCGCGCCAGCTGCGCCGCGACCGCGTCCGCGTCGCCGTAGTCGAATCCCTGACGCTCCCGTCCGACGTCGAGCCCCATCGTCACCTTCAGGCCGTGGCGGTGCGCTTCGTCCAGGACCTCTCGCCCTGACCGACGGCCGTTCTCGGTCCTCCAGGTGCGGAACGAGTTGGCTCCGTGCGCTGCGAGCGACTCGATGCTCCCGAACTCCAGCGCCGCGCCGCGGACATGGAACGGCTCGCCGTCGAGATGGAGCTGCCATCCGTCGTCGGTCCTCCGGACCTCCGAGCGAGTGACACTGCTCGATGTGGGATCGTCCTCGGGGAGCGCGCCGCAGGAGGCCACGCCGGCCCCGAACGCAAGGAGGAGCAGGGCGAGTGCGGCCGCGGAATGGTGTCGGTTCATCTGTCGCGGAAGGGGACGGTGGGTGCGAGTACAGGATTGTGCGGATTGCATCGAGCTCGGCTCTCTCGCCTAGTGTGACCCGTCGACCCTCGACGCCGCGATCTCCAGTCCGATCGAGCAGTGCGACGACTCGTCGCCTCCCCCATGCCTCCCTGCTCTCCTTGCAGCCGTCCACGTCTGCGTTCGGTAGCCCTTGCGCTCACGGCCCTCGCGCTCACGGCGCCCTCTGTTCACGCCCAGATGCCGGGCGGCGGAGGCGGGGGCATGGGCGGGAACGACCGGATCGAAGGACGCACGAAGTTCCTGCCGATCCCGTAAGTCGACTACGACCGATCGCTCGGGTTCGCCCTCGGGTTCATCCCGATGGTGCTGTTCAACCCGGTCAAGGACGACCTGAAGTCGCCGTCCTCGGTGTTCGGCGCGGTCGGCATGGTCACGGAGAACGACTCCGCGGCGCTGATGGCGTTCACGCGCCTGTACCTCTCCGAGGATCGGTGGCGCATCACGGCGGCCGGCGGCTCGGGCTCGATCAACTTCCAGTTCCGACTCGCGAATCCGATCGACCGCTGGATCCCCTACAACACGTCGGCGGACTTCGCATACGTGGCGGTTCAGCGCCGCGTCTGGCGCGACCTGTTCGTCGGCCTCACCTACACGACGTCGCGCTTCGACACGACGACGAACCTCGCGCCGACCCCCGCCAGTGCCACGCTGCACGGGATCGGGGCGAAGGCCTCCCTCGATCGCCGCGCCAGCGTGTACTACCCGCGCGGCGGGTACCAGACGGAGCTCAACTACACGTCCTACCCGTCCGGGTTCGGCAACCAGTTCGAGTCCGACATCCTGGTCGGCGACTACACCCGGTACGACTCGATGCGCGGCGACACGGACGTCCTGGCGAGTCGCTTCCACGCCGGCATCGGCCTCGGCGACCTGTCGTTCAACCAGCAGTTCATCGTCGGGGACAAGGACATCCGCGGCTACTCGCAGGGCGCGTTCCGCGGCAACTCGATCCTCGCGGCGCAGACCGAGTACCGCTGGAACGTCTGGCGGCGCCTCGGGTTCGTGGGGTTCGGCGGAGTCGCGACCGTGTTCGAGGCGATCAACCCCGACGACAGCGGCCGCCTGCTCCCGGCGGGCGGCGTCGGGTTCCGCATCACGGCCGACAAGGAGACCCACCTGAACGTGGGGCTCGACGTCGCAGCCGGGATCGACGACTGGGGCGTGTATTTCCGGGTCGGCGAGGCGTTCTGAGCGCTCACCGGCCGCCCGTTGCGATCGCCCGCGCCAGCGGGCACCGCGCCGTGTCGACCGCGTCGCCGCGGCGGTAGGAGTCGAGCAGCTCGCGCGAGCGTTCGGCGAGCATGCGGCGGACCTCACGCCGGCGCCCCTTGACGCGCGCGATCTTCATCGAGTCGTAGGCGGTCGTCTGGTGCCGCATCCAGGCGATCGTCGCGGCCTCCGCGCGGCGCTCGATCGGGATCCGGCGCGTCCTCGCCACCGTCCCGCTGCCGACCGGCGTCGCGTGCTCCGCGATGGCCGTGGCGAGGGACTCCCCGAGCTCGTGATGGACGAGCGAGAAGTCCAGGAAGCGCAGCACCTCGACGCGGAACTCGGTGACGTACTCCGACTGCTCCTTCGCCCGTCGCGCGCGCCCGGCCTCCAGCTTCTTCGCGTAGGCGGGATCCGCGCGCTCGGACTCCAGCTCCGTCCGCACGTCGCGGATCGTGGCTCCCGGCGCCCAGACGCCGAGCCCGATCCAGCGCCGCCCCCGGCGGTCGCGCACGACCCAGTGCGGCCCGGCCTTCTTGACCCGGCGGGTGGCCGCCGCGTCGCCGGGCGGGAGCAGGTCCCAGCCCTTCGGGACGCGCCGCTCACGGCCGCTCTCGTCGCGGACCACGCGGTCGCTCGGCCCCGGGCGGCATTCGATCGTCTCGTCCTCGCAGCGTTCCATCCGCAGTGAGGATGGCGATCTGCAGAGGCGATTGCACTAGTCCCTCGTCATCCGCCGCGACCCCACGAAGGTTGCGATGAGCAGCAGGCCGCACGAGAGCAGGAAGAGAGACCTGTAGCTCGTGGAGCGGAGCGCGCCGAGGCTCTCCGCGATCGTCAGGTCCGGGTTGTTGAGGCTCGCGAGCGTGAGGACGAGGCCGTGGCGCTCGAACGTGAGGGAGCTCAGGAAGCGGAAGGCCTCGAAGCGGTACCCCAGGAGGTTGAGCGCACCGATCGCCAGGAGGTAGGCGAACGAGAGCAGGTTCGGCGCCGCCTGGTTCCTCGCGAAGGAGGCGATGAGGAGCCCCACCGCGAAGTAACCGCCCGTCAGGGCCACCATCGTCGCCCAGTAGAGGAGCGAGCCGAGCACGGCGGGCTGGAGCGCGGCCATCACGAGGGCCGACGTCGACAGCGCGAGCACGCCGTGCACGATCGCCTTCGCGACGACGAACTCGAAGTAGGTTGCGGGCGTGAGCAGGAGCGCCCGCAGCGCGCCGCGTTCCCGCTCCTGCGCGGTCAGGGACACGAGCAGCCCGCACCCCGCGAAGAAGAGGATCGTCGTCAGCAGCGCCGTTCCGAGGAGCGACAGGCTCAGCACGTCGGCGATCGAGACGCGCTCCAGTGCGGCGCGCCTCTGCTCCGCGCTCGTCGGCGGCGTGAGCGGCTGGATGGTCTCGAAGAGCTGCGGCATGTCGCCGAAGTGCTCGATCGAGACCGACAGGAACCACCGCGTCACGGGCCACAGGACGGCCTGGTCCGTGCCCGGGTACCGGTAGCGGACGTGGCGACGGACCTGCTTCCGGCCCCGGTCGATCATCGGCGGCCGGAGCTCGATGACGCACACGTCGGGCGGGTACGTCTCGGACTCCAGGTCGCTCGCGTCGACGAATCGGATCGCGAGCTCGGGCGGGGCACGCATCTTCAGGAGCTCGACCCACGGGCCATCCTGCCAGTACACGATCCACGAGGCTTCGCGCCGCGCGCCCGACGAGGGGGCGTCCTGCCGCTCCTCCTCCACGAATCCGCTGGAGGACGCGAGGAAGGCCACCAGGACGAACAGGCCCATGAGCATGAGCGCCGGCCCGTTTCGGAGGAGGCGCGCGACGTCCTTCCGCACGAGCGCTCCGACGACGTGGGGACGCAGCCTCACCGGTACGTCTCTCCGGTCAGCTTGCGGAAGACGTCCTCGAAGCGGAAGTCCTGGGAGTGGACGCGGAGTTCACCGGAGCCTTCGATCAGGGCTGCGAGCTCGGCGCGCGAGGCGGCGTCCTCCATGTCGAACTCCTGTCGGACCTCTGCGCCGTCGACGTCGCGCTCGACGCGCACCCTGCGCTGCGCGTGGCGCATGATGAACGCGCTGGGCGTGTCCATGTCGACGAGCCTGCCCTTCGACAGAATCGCTACCTGATCGCAGATCTCCTCGACCTCCGTCATGTTGTGCGTCGTGAGGAAGACGCTGGTGCCGTCGTCGCGCAGCTCGCGGAGCAGCCGGCGAACGACGCCCGTGGAGTGCGCGTCGAGGTTCGCCGTCGGCTCGTCGCAGAAGAGGACCCTCGGGCGGTGCATGATCTCGCGCGCGATCAGGAGCTTCTTCCGCATCCCCTTCGAGTACCGCCCGACCCTCAGGCCGGCCGCCTCGGAGAGCTCGAGGCGGGCGAGGGCCTCTTCGACTCGCTTCCGGGGCAGCTGGTACAGCGCCGCGAAGATGCGCAGGTTCTCCCGGCCGCTGAGCTCCTCGAAGTGGTCCTCCGTGTCGGGGACGTAGCCGCAGAGCGGCTTGACGTCGTCGAGTCGCTTCGGGATCCGATGACCGACGATCTCGACCGTCCCCGAGGAGTGCCGCAGCACACCCGTGAGGACCCGGATCGTGGTCGTCTTCCCCGCTCCGTTCGGGCCGAGGAAGCCGAAGATCCGACCCGGCTCGACGTCGAGCGACAGCTCGTCGACGGCGACGAACCTGCCGAACCGGACGGAGAGCCGGTCGATGTGGATCATGGATCGGAGGCGCGCCATGTGGGGTGCGGGGCTTTCGCCTGTTCGGAGAGGGCGCCGATTGCGACGCGCGGGCTGCGAGTTTTGCGCCGCCGTGCGCGCGCGTCGAGGCCACGCAATCGCGAACCGGAGCCCGAGCGGTTTTGGATGGAACGCCGGGAACCACCTGCACCCGGGCGGCATTCCGCTCCCATGCCGCAGCTCCCCGTCACCGTCCTGTCCGGGTTCCTGGGATCCGGGAAGACCACCCTCCTCGCGCACATGCTCGCCAACCGCGAGGGCCGACGCATTGCCGTCCTCGTCAACGAGATGAGCGAGCAGGGCCTCGACGGCGAGCTGCTCCTGACGGCCCAGGAGGCCGGCATCGACGTCCTCCGCAGCGAGGAGCGGCTCGTCGAGCTCTCGAACGGGTGCATCTGCTGCACGCTGCGCGAGGACCTGCTGGAAGAGGTCGGGCGGATCGCGGACGAGGGCGGCTACGACTCCCTCGTGATCGAGTCCACGGGCATCTCCGAGCCGCTCCCGGTGGCCCAGACGCTCTCCCTCGACCTGGAGGACCTCCCGTCGGTCTCCGACCGCGTCGCGGTCGACTCGATGATCACGGTCGTGGACGCCTCGCGCTTCCTGACGGAGATGGGCAGCGGCGACGACATCGTCGAACGCGGCTGGCAGGACGACGAGACCGACCGCCGCTCCGTCGCACAGCTCATGGCCGAGCAGGTCGAGTTCGCGACGATCGTCATCGTGAACAAGACGGACCTCGTCGACGAGGCCGGGCTGGCAAAGGTCGAGGCGCTGATCTCCGACCTCAACCCGTCGGCGCAGATCCTGCGGGCCGAGTTCGGCCGGCTGCCGCTCGAGCAGCTGCTCGACACGAAGGGCTTCGACCTGGAGGTCGCCCAGTCCGCCCCCGGCTGGGTCCAGGCGCTGTCGGAGGAGCACACCCCGGAGAGCGAGGAGTTCGGGATCGGCTCGTACGTCTTCCGCGCCCGCCGACCGATGCACCCGGCGCGGTTCATGGACTTCCTCCAGTCGCCCCTGATGGCCGGCGTGCTGCGGTCCAAGGGGTTCCTCTGGATCGCCTCGCGGGCGCGGTGGAAGACCCTCGTCCAGACCGCGGGCCAGCAGGCCACGGTCCAGCCGGCGGGCACCTGGTGGGCGCTCGTTCCGGAGGAGCAGTGGCCGACGGACGGCGAGGGCCGCCGCTACATCGAGGCGGTCTGGGACCCCCTGTTCGGGGACATGCGGCAGGAACTGGTCCTCATCGGGGTCGACCTGCCGCGCGAGGACATCGAGGCCGGCCTGCGCATCGCGCTCCTGACCGACGAGGAGCTCGAGGGCGGCGAGGAGGCCTGGTCGAAGATGCACGACCCGCTGCCGGCCTGGGACGAGGCCGAAGAGGTCCACGCGCACGCGCATTGATCTCCCCGGGCGTCAGGCGCTCAGGCGTTCGCAGCCGCTGGCCGATGAAGGTGGCATGCAGCGTCTGGCCCAGCTCCTCATGGCGGAGCTCCTCGCGTTCGGGAGCTTCGTCCTCGGTGGCCTCGCCGTCCTCGGCGGCCTCGTCACCTGGTCCGGTGACTCTCAGCATCCGGCCGCGCTGTCATGGGCGCTGGTCACGCTCTTCGCGCTCCTCGCGCTCGCGCTAGGGCGAGTGGCCGCGTTCAGGCTGCGCCTGGTGTTCGCCCCCCGGACGGAGTAGCGCGTCGGCTCGGCGGCGGGAACCACGCGACCACGTGACGCATCCCAGCGCCCGCGCCCCGCGGGTACGCTGCGAGGCTCTCTGGTTCGCTTCCGATTTCCTCCGCACCGAGTCCGCCTTGCAGCATCCCCTCTCCGCCCTCGCCGCCGGCGCCGTCGCCGCGCTGACGCTCTCCGCCACCTCCGCAGCCCAGGAGCTGACCGTCAATGGCGGCTTCGAGACGGGCGACACCAGCTCGTGGGTGTCGTTCCCGACGATGACGTCCACCTTCGACGTCTCGACCGACGCGAACACGGGCAGCTTCTCCGGGCAGGTCGTGAACAACGACATCGCCTCCAGCGCGGTCATCAAGCAGGCGAACCTTGGCATCGGGATGGTCAGCCCCGGTGACACGGTCTCGATCTCCTTCGCCGCGAAGGGCTCGTTCGGCGTCGGCGGCGTGGCCTTCGCCGAGTTCTTCTCCGAGCTCGCCGGCGGCGGCGTATCGTCGAGCGAGATCCTCGGCGGCGCGCCCCTGCCCCTGACCGCGGACTGGCAGACGTTCACCTTCACGACCACCGCCGGCCCCGACGTCGGCGGCGGCATCACGCTGCAGTTCGCCGCCATCACCGGCGCCGTCGCCGGGAGCAGCGCCGACATCCTCGTCGACGACGCGTCGGTCATGGTCGGCACCGGCGGCGGACTCGGCACGAACTACTGCATGGCCAACGCGAACAGCACGGGCCAGACGGGGGCGATCTCCGCGACGGGCAGCGCGACCGCCGCGGACAACGACGTCACCCTGGTCGCGTCGGACCTCCCGAACAACGCCTTCGGCTTCTTCCTGACGAGCCAGACCCAGGGCTTCTCGATGATGCCGGGCGGCAGCATGGGCAACCTCTGCCTCGACGGGCAGATCGGCCGCTACGTCGGTCCGGGCCAGATCCAGAACACCGGCCTCATGGGCAGCTACATGCTCGTGCTCGACCTCACGCAGACGCCGACGCCGACGGGCCTGGTCACCGTCATGCCGGGCGAGACCTGGAACTTCCAGGGCTGGCACCGCGACTCCGTCATGGGCACGGCGACGTCGAACTTCACCGACGGCCTCTCGGTGACGTTCCAATGATCTGACCCGCGGCGCGAAGCGCAGCGCCCCCGTGCCGCCGTCCGTCGGGACGAGTCGGCGCGGGGGCGCTGTGCGTTCGGGCGGGGCTCACTCGGCCATGCCGCCGATGACCTCGAGCAGCCGCGACATCTGTCCCCGCTTGTCGAGGAACGTCAGCGCGTCCCTCAGGTTCGCGAGCAGCGCGGGCGGGGATCCCACGAGCGTGTCGGAGGCGACGATCGCGTCCCAGTCGAGGCGCTTCTTCTTCGGCCCCACGGCCCCCACCTTCTTCATCTTGCGGAGGACCAGGTCCGCCATCAGGCCGTAGCCGATCGTCGTCGGGTGGATCCCGTCGAGGCTGAACAACCCGCCCTTCGCGAGACTCCCGAGGTTTTCGTCGCGCACCATGAGGAAGCGCGTATCCAGCCGCACGGTCCCGTCGTCGTCGACGAGGTAGCTGAGCTTCTCGCTCGCCCGCAGCGCCCTGACGAGCCGGCGCGGGAACTCGTACTTCGGTAGTCCGCCGCTGCGCCGGAACGCGAGCGAGTCGAGCATCGCGCACGCGTCGATGACGTGCCAGTTCGACCGCTTTCCCGCTGCGGCCCGAATCGTCTCGTTGTAGCGGTCGATGTAGGAGTCGATCTTCTTCGCCTCGGCGCCGGTCAGATTCGGGTGGCGCCGCTCGTCGAAGCTGCGGTCCCAGACCCAGGGCCGGGTGTAGAACTCGTAGTAGCCGTCCTCGTCGCGACCGCCGGTGTTCGGCGACACTCCCCGCGTCACGGGCGGGATCGTCACGTGCGGGACCGTGACGAGGAAGACGCGCTCGGCCTCCACCTGCGCGAGCCTCGAGGTGACGCGGGCGAAGAGCCGATCGAAGTGCTCGGGGAAGTAGAGGTTGCACTTCCGCTCGTGCGGGAGCCGGTCGAGGTCCGCGTCCTCGGACTCCTTGATATCGAGACTCGTCACGGTGCCGAGCGCGTTGTTCGCGCCGAGCCAGACGATGAGGCTCCCGATCCCCCCGTCGCACCCGAGCTCGATCGCGTTGCGGACCTGGCTCCACTCGGACGGCTCCGCGTGGAACCCGGGGTTCAGCACGTGCCTGGCCGTACGGTACATCGACCACTCCGGGATCTGCTTGAGCAGGTTGTCCTTCGGCTTCGGTATGTGCCGGCGGCACACCCCCTCGGTCACCGAGTCCGCGTCACCGAGCTCGAAGCCCCATACGGAGAGGTTGTGGTGGACGCCCCGCGCAGGCAGCGGCCAGGTTCCCCGTCCGGTCTCCCAGTGGTCCTCGATGTCGTCGAGGATCTCGCGCAGGTGGATCAATGCCGGCACGAGCTCCCACCACTGGATCCTCTTGCCGCAGCGCTCGCTGACGCGCTGGAGGATCATCTCCAGGTTGAGGGGCAGCCCGCCCTGGCCGTCGAACGGCGCGAAACGAAACGACTCGTGGTGGCCGAGCGCACGGGCGACGAGCGCGGGCCAGGACAGGTCGGGGCGGTGGATCGCACCGCTCATGAAGCCCTGGGAGAGGCTGTCGCCGATGACGACGATCGGATGGGCGTGGGGCACGGGAGTCTCCTCGGTGAGGCAGGGGCAGGAATGGAGCGCCTCGCGCCAGCGCGCTTCGAACCGGCTCTCCACCGACGAAACGGCGTGCGAGGCGCCGTCCGTCACGCGGCGGCCTCGAAACCTCCGAAGCGTCCCGCGGGAGGGACGCTTCCGCTCCGCGATGCCCAGGACGCCGCACGGATCGAGCCCGCACACCGGGGCGCCACGACTTCTGGTCCCCCCACCGCCCCGCTCGGACTTCACATGACCACGTACCCCCGTACCTTCTCGCACATCGGCCTCTCGGTCCCCGGCGTCGAGCGCGCCGTCGAGTTCCCGAACAACGAGCTGATCGACTCGAGCGGTGCGTACTGAGCGTCACGCGCGCGCCATGGCTCGGTAGGCGGCGAACCCGATCGCGAAGGCGAGGCCGAGCAGGACGGAGACCTGCAGGAAGCGGAGGAACGTATGGTCCACGACCTCCTTGGCGGCTGCGGGCGCCTCGTCCAGGCGCGCCGCGATCTAGTCGATCGCGCGCTGGCGCTCGAGCCCGATCGCCTCGATCACGGCGAGGCGCTCGGCCGTGACGAGCTCCAGCGTCAGGCGCCGCTGGCGGTCGAACTCCTCGAGAAAGATGCCGCGTTCGTTGCCCAGTGCCGACACCAGCGCCGTCCGCTCGACCACGAGCGCCTCGATGCTCGCCTCCCGCTGGCCGTCGAGGAATGCGAGGGTCTCCATGCGCTGCACGGTCACGTCGTCCAGGATCGCCTTCCTCTCCCGCGCGAGGACGTCGGGCAGGGACTCTGCCACCGCGACGGCACGCTCCGTCGAAGCGGCGAATCGGTCGAGCCTCGGCCCGAGCGTCAGCTCCATCTCCGTACGGACGAGCTCGGGCAACTCCGACGCGAGAAGGAGCGTCAGCCGCGTGAGCTGCTGGACGCGCCGCTCCACCGAAGCCGCGACATCGACGACGCCACCGAGCCCCTCCGCCGACTCAGCGCTGTCGAGCACGCCTGAGGTCCGCGTGCTCACGTCTCCCAGCAGCGGATACTCGGCGGCGGCCTGCTCCACCAGAGGTCGGATCCAGTCGATCTCCCCGTCCCGCGCCACGGATTCGACGATCCCGCAGAGCGCGTCCTCCAGCTCCGCGAGATTCGATCGCAGGACGCTCGTTCCGGGCCCGAACCTCGCCGCCATGTCGGCGCGAGCGAGCTGATCGTCGAGCTGGCGGGTCAGCATCCATGCGTCGAAGAGCGCGGCGAGCGGGTCGGCGCGGAAGAGACACTCGCGTGCCTGCGCCGTGGCGCGAGTCCCCCAGAGCGTCACCGCGACCCGCTGCTCCTGCGTCTCGACGAGGTCGACCGCCTCGTCGACGGCGAGCGCGAGCCCATCGTGGTACCGGTCGTAGAACTCGTCGACGCGAAGCCGGAAGGCGGCCAGATTGGTCGCCGGGTCGATCCACTCGACGCGGGCCGCGGCAGGCGACACCTTGGGCGGAGCGACGCACCCGAGGGCACCGATCAGCATCCCCAGGAAGGGCACGGCCCTCACGACTCGGCGCTGGCTCATGGGCGGCATCGGGGCCGAGTCTATCCGAGCCTCCTGGGCGCCCTCCTGCCTTCCGAGCCGCCCGAGCGGCGCGGCGTCCGGCTGGACGCGACCGCCCTCGGGCCGTTGAATGGGCGCCGGAGCAGGAGGCCGACGATGAATCACCGCGCACACACCATCCTCGCCCTCGTCGCCTGCTCGGTCACCGTCAGCGCGCTCGCGCGAGGCGGTGACGACGAAGCGGACGTGAAGCCGGCCGTTGACGCCGCTCGCAGGACGGATGCCACGCGCATGGCCGGTTTCCCGGCGACCGCGTACGAGTACGCACGCATGGTGGAGCCGGAGCTCGGCGTGCCGCCGCGCGTCGACCTGGGGGAGGCAGTGGAGATCCCGCTCTTCCGGGACGGCAAGCGGGCGCACGGCGTCCTCGGGAAGTCCTGCGACAACCCGAGCTTCCTCGGCAAGGGCATGGTCTCGGGCTCGACGATCCAGCGGCACGAGGGACGCACGGCGGACGGCACCCCGCTGCCGGACGTGGTCTGGGTCAGCTTCGGGCGCAACTCCAGCCCGAGCCGCGAGCGTGTCGTCGCCTCGGTCCAGATGATCGGCTACCACCGCGAGACCGGCGCAACGGCCTTCTTCGAGAGCAGCGACCGCGTCGCGCCCTGGGTGACGCTCGACGAGGGGACGCTGCGGATGCGCGGCGTCCTTCCCTGGATCGACGACCCCGAGCAGTTCAATCGCGCGTTCGTCACGCCGGGCGCGGTGCAGTGCGTCGGCTGCCACCAGAGCGATCCGTTCATCACCAACGCGTTCATCAATGCCGCGAAGATCCCGGGGACGAAGGAGACGGTGGTCCCGATCCTCGACGAGAACGCGCCCTACTACGTCCTCGGCGGCGAGACCTGGGACATGCGGACGCTCCACATCGAGGACAACGCGTGCTTCGACTGCCACCGCGTCGGCATGAGCACCGTCGAGATGTTCCTCCAGAACGGGTGGACGCACGAGAAATACATGCCCCCGCACCGCCCCGGCAGCCTCGGCGAGGACTGGCAGGCGCTCCTGACCGCGTGGCGTACGGGACAGGACGCGATCGAGGGCGTGCGGTGGACCGTGCCGCCGGCGAAGGGCGAGGACGCGCGGGTCGTCGGCGACGACTACCCCCACAAGGCCTACTTCAACGAGCCCGGCGGCTCGTTCCTCGGCGGCGGTAGGAAGATGGCCGAGGCGTTCGCGAAGAACGGCGACTCGCAGGAGGGCAGCGCCGCGAAGGGAGGCGGGCCGAACGCCGCGGCGGCCGCGGAGGTCGAGCGCCTCCTCGATCAGCTGGAGGACCCCGACGTTCGAGCGGCGTTCGAGGGCTGGATCGAGAAGAACGGCGTCAGCGCCGAGGTCCTCCAGAAGCTCCGCTCGATGGCGCGGCGGGAAGAAGCAAGGGAAGGGCTGATTTCGACCCGGTCCCAGGGAGTCGACAGGCGCCCGTCCCTCCTTGGCTCCTCGCGACCAGTGCGATCCTGTCAGTCGCCTGCGAGATGCCGGTCGAAGTGACCCACGAGCTTGCCGAGCAGGTAGCGCGCGACGTGCTGCCGGCCCGTCCAGCCGTGGGTCGCCCTCGGCGCGAAGGCGAAGTCGAAGTCCTTTCCCTGGCGCATGAGCTCGTCCGCGAGCGCAGCGACGGTCTTGAACGGCACGACCTGGTCCTGCATGCCGTGGATCAGGAGCAGAGCGTCCTCCAGGTTGCCAGCGTACTGGGCCGCGCCGCGCTCGAAGGCCTCGGGGTGCGACCGTGGGCGGCGGACGATCGCCACGTCGTCGC
>JBCDGE010000067.1:0-42221 GCA_038757895.1 Planctomycetota bacterium
ACCGGCGCGATCGGCGAGGCGTGGCGGGACCGGATCGGCTCCCACTACCCGGCGATGGCGCTCGTCCAGGTGGCGGACCTCCTGGAGGACGGCGCGCTGGTCGAGATCGAGGCCACCGCGGTCATCGGCTGAGCGGGCCTCGGATCGGGATGCGGCGAAACCGCGCGTGACGTCGGGCGCCCTCGGGGATCGCTCCCCGGGATCGGTCTCGCCGCGTCCTAGAATCTCTCCGCGCCCTCCGCGCTCTGGCCGACGTGCTCCAGCCCTTCGAACCCACCGCCGACGACCCCTGGGACGCCGCCCGCGCGGCGCACCTCGCGCGTCGTGCCGGCTTCGGCGGAACGCCGGCCGAGATCGAGCGTCTGGTCGCGCTCGGCCCCGCGGGAGCGGTCGACGCCTACGTCGATTTCCCGGACGTGGACGAGCCCCTGGAGGAGGCGCTCGCGGCGCTCGGCGGCGACCTCGTCGACTACTCCGTCGGTCGGACGACGACGGCGCGCGCCGACGCGATCCGGCGAGCGTGGCTCTTCCGGATGGTCCATGGCGGTCAGCCGCTGCAGGAGAAGCTGACGCTCCTGTGGCACGACCACTTCGCGATCCAGGCCACGAAGGTGCTGCGCGCGCCGATGCTGGATGCGTACGTCCGGACGCTGCGCGCGCACGCGGGCGGCCCGTTCCGCTCGCTGGTCGGGGCCGTCGCGCGCGACCCGGCGATGCTGCACTACCTCGACAACCGCGAGTCGACGCGCGAGGCGCCGAACGAGAACTGGGGCCGCGAGCTGGTCGAGCTCTTCACGCTCGGCGTCGACCGGTACGACCAGGACGACGTCGTCGAGCTCGCGCGGATCTTCACGGGCTGGACGACGCCGGCGCGCAACAAGCACGAGTTCGTGTTCAAGCCCGGGCTGCACGACGACGGCGACAAGGTGCTGTTCGGCGAGCCGCTCGCCGGTCGGACTGGCTCCGCCGGCGTCGAAGAGGGCGAGGAGGCACTGGACCGCATCTGCGCGCGCCGCGACTGCGCGCTCTTCCTGGCCCGGAGGCTGGCCGAGTGGTTCGGCGAGCACCGTCCGCCCGACAAGGTCGTCGAGGCACTCGCCGACGCGCTCGTCGAGCACGACCTCGACGTCCGCGAGGGGCTGCGCGTGCTCTTCCGCTCGCGCTGGTTCCTCGCGCGCGACCGAGCGTTCTCGCTGGTCCGCAACCCCGTCGACCTCGTGGTCGCGCACGCGCGGGCGGTCGGCCTCCAGAACGCCGATCGCGCGGGCCTGGAGCGCGCGACCCGGCGCATGGGGATGTCGCTCCTGGAGCCGCCCTCGGTCGCGGGCTGGGAGCACGGCGACGCCTGGACGGGACCGAGCACCGCAGCCGCCCGGCTCGACGTCGCGCTCCGGATCGCCGAGCTCCCGCACGCGGCGCGCCGCGTCGTCGGCCGCGCCACCATCGACCTCGATGCGCTGGCCGCTCCTGCGCGCGACGCGGACGGCGCGCTCGATCACGGCAAGCTCGTGGACGTCGTTCTGGCGCGCGTCGTGCGGCAGAGCAGCGCCGCGCAGCGCGAGCTGGACGACGAGCGCCACGAGGTGCTCGTCGAGTTCCTGCGCGGCGCGGCCGACCGCGCGCCGACCGACCTCGCTCCGCACAAGCGCGACCGCATCGTGGTCCGCGCCGCCCTGCACCTCGTCCTCTCGCTCCCCGAGGCCGCCGTCGCATGAGTTCCCGCCCCAGCTCCCTCTCGCGGCGCGACCTCCTGCGCGCCGGCGCTGCCCTCGGCGTCGCACCCGCGTGGCTCCGCGGCCTGGAGCGCCGCGCGCAGGATCGCGAGCGCGTCGTCGTCTGCGTCGAGCTCAACGGCGGCAACGACGGCCTGAACACGGTCGCGCCGGTGGGGGACGACCTCTACCACCGCGCGCGGCCGGACCTCGCCGTCACCGCGCGCGACGGGCATCCGCTGGACGACCACCACCGCTGGCACCCGAGCCTCGCGCGGACCGCGCGCCGCTTCGCGGACGGGGGCGTCGCCGTCGTCCAGGGCGTCGGCTACCCGCGGCCGAACCTCTCGCACTTCTCCAGCCTGGACGTCTGGCACTCGGGCACGCGGACCTCGCCCGCTCCGGCGACCGGCTGGCTCGGGCGGCTCGCGGACGCGACGGTCGCGCCCGACGTCGAGACGCGGCCGGCGTACGACCCGCTCACGCTGCTCGCGATCGGGCACGACGTGGCCCCGCACGCGCTCCGCGCCGAGCGCGGCATGCCGGTCGCCGTGCCGTCGCTCGATCGCTCCGTGATTCCCACCGCGCCCGAGGGCGCCGGCGGGATGGAGGCCGCGTCGCGGCGCGCGGTGCTGGAGGCGCTGGAGCGCACGAGCGCATCCCGCGGCACCGGGCGGGACGCCCGCATCGCCGCCGCCGCCCGCGCGGCGCGCCAGGCGGCGCTCGACCTCGCGGTCGCCCGGGACTTCGAGCCGCGCGCCGAGTGGCCCGACTCGTCCCTCGCGCGTCACCTCGGGCTCGTGGCCCGCGTCCTCTCGAAGGGCCTGCCGACGCGGTTCTTCCTCGTCTCCCAGCGCGGCTACGACACCCACGCGATCCAGGGCGCGCCGCACGCGCAGCTCCTCGGCGACCTCGACGCCGCGCTCCACGCCTTCCTGACCGAGCTCGAGGCGCGCGAGCTGCTCGACCGCGTGCTCGTCGTCACGATCAGCGACTTCGGCCGCCGGGTCGCGCAGAACGGCCAGGGCGCCGGCGCCGGGACCGACCACGGCGCCGCGTCGATCCAGATGCTGTTCGGCGCGGGCATCGAGCCGGGGCTCCACGGGCCGCCCGCCGACCTGGAGCGGCTCGACGAGAACGGCAACCTGCGCCACCTCGTCGACTTCCGCGAGGTGTACGCGGGCGTGATCGGCGGCTGGCTCGGGGCGGACCCGAAGGCCGTGCTGGGGGATTCGTTCCGGCCCCACCCCGCCCTCCGGAGCTGACGAGGGCCGCGCGTCACCCACCCCTCACACGCGATGGGGGATACTCCGGCCATGCTGCGACTCTCCGCACTCGCCTGCGCGCTGCTCGCCGGCGCCGCTCTCCCGGACGATCCGACCGAGGGGCTCCCGCGCGCCGAGGCCCGGCCTGCGCCCACGCCGTACCCGCGCCCGCCCGGCATCGAGCGGCCCGATGGCGAGGCTCCGCCCGGGCCCGTGGCGCTCGCGCCCGACGCGGCTACCGTCGGTCGGATGCCGGAAGCGGGGACCGTCGCCCGCTTCGACTTCGAGGCCGAGGAGGGCGCGCTTTCGCTGTTCGAGATGACGGCGTGGGGGTACGCGCGCGGCTGGACCTCCAGCTCGCGGATGGTGGTGCTCGACGCGGCCGGCACGACGCTCGCGAGCAGCGACCGGGACGGCGGAACGGTCTACACCGACGTCCTCCCCTTCGTCGCGCCTTCGACCGGCGCCTACGCGCTGGAGGTGTCGACGGTCGAGAGTGGATTCCGCTACCAGGTCGTCCGCCACGCCGGATACCCGAAGCGCGCCGCCGACGTCACGTACGCCGCGGCCGTGGAGGACGCCGTCGTGCACCAGTGGATCGGCGCCAGGGGCGACCGCGTCCGCTTCCGCGTGCTCGGCGAGCCAGGAGAGCGGATCGTGCTCCGCGCCGAGCCGACGAACGAGCGTGGTCGCAAGCACAAGCGGGGCATGCGGAGGAGGCTCGCCATCCGGGTGGCGGCGGGGGGCGACCTCGCGAACGCCAGGGAGCGCATGGGCGCTCGAGGACGCGACGACGGCTCGTTCCCCGATCTCGTGCTCGACGTGAGCCCGGGAGGCACGGGCGGGCCGAGGATCGCCGGAAGCGGGCACGTCGCGGTCGTCCGCGTCCCGGACACCGGCTGGCTGGACGTCTCCGTGGCGCGCTCCGACGAGGGCGCGCCGGGGCTCTTCGACCTCGCGATCGAGCGCGGCGTCGCCTTCCAGGAGGTCCGTGTCCGCGTGGGGGACCAGGACGACGACCCGCTCGCGGGCGTGCGCGTCGCCCTCTTCCAGGAGCCGGGACTCGATCTCGTCGGCCGGGGCGTCACCGGGGAGGAGGGCGGGCTCGTCCTCGACGTGCCCGTGGGGGACTACACGGTCGTCCAGAGCCTGGAGGGCGCGAAGGCGGCGGCGGTCCGGACGCGGATCGAGGGCGGAGAGCTCAACCTCGTCCTCTCCCGCGACTAAGGTCGAGCCCATGATCACCCCCGAGACGATCGAGCCGGAGCACTTCGAGTACTCGGAGTCGAACGGCGTCGCGACGATCCGACTGAGCCGCCCCGACCGGCTCAACGCGCTCACCTTCGACTCCTACGGCGAGCTGCGCGACACGTTCGCGGCGCTGCAGCACCGCGACTCGGTGTACAGCGTCCTCCTGACCGGCACCGGGCGCGCGTTCTGCTCGGGCGGCGACGTGCGCGACATCATCGGGCGGCTCTTCGACGTGCCCGACTCGAAGCTGGTCGAGTTCACGCGCATGACGTGCGACCTGATCGAGAACATGCGGAAGCTGGAGAAGCCGATCGTCGCCGGGCTCAACGGCACGACGTGCGGCGCGGGCGCGGTGATGGCGGCTGCGAGTGACATCCGGATCGCCGCGCGGTCCGCGAAGATCGCGTTCCTGTTCACCCAGGTCGGGCTGTCCGGCGCCGACATGGGCGCGGCCTGGCTGCTGCCGCGCATCGTCGGGCTCGGGCACGCGAGCGAGCTCCTGATGGCGGGCGAGTTCATCTCGGCCGACCGCGCGGCCGAGATCGGGCTCTACAACCGCGTCGTCGAGGACGACGAGCTGCAGGTCGCCGCCGAGGCGATGGCGGCCAAGCTCGCGCGCGGGCCGGGCATGGGGATCGCGATCACGAAGCGCATGCTGAACGCCGAGGCGCACATGTCGCTCTCGGAGGCGATGCAGGTCGAGGGCTGGGTGCAGGCCGAATGCATGAAGCACCCCGACTACCGCGAGTCGTACGACGCGTTCGTCGCGAAGCGCGAGAAGGACTTCGTCAGGAATCGCCCCGACCGCGCGAAGGCGCAGAGCTAACGTGGAGCCCCCGTTCGAGCGCGCGCGCGCCCACCCCTGGCACGGACTCCCGATCGGTGACGGTGCGCCCGCCGTCGTCGAGTCGTACGTCGAGATCACGCCGTTCGACGCGGTGAAGTACGAGATCGACAAGCGCAGCGGCTACCTGCGCGTCGACCGTCCCCAGGGGAGCTCGGCGCTGCCGCCGACGCTCTACGGGTTCATCCCGCGGACGTACTGCGACGCGCGCGTCGCCGCGCTGACGCCGGGAGCCGAGCGCGGCGACCGGGACCCGCTCGACGTCTGCGTGCTCAGCGACCAGCGGATCGACCGCGCCGACATCGTGCTCGCGGCGCGGGTCGTCGGCGGGATACGGATCCTCGACGGCGGCGAGGCGGACGACAAGATCGTCGCGCTCCTGTCCTCCGACCGCGTCTTCGACGAGGTGACGGAGCTCGAGGACCTCCCCCGGGTGACGGTCGATCGGATCGTGCACTACTTCGCGACGTACAAGCTGGAGGTCCAGCCGCCCGGCGAGAACACGATCGAGGTCGTCGGGACCTACGGCGCGGAGGAGGCGAGGCAGGTGGTCGCTGCGGCGATGGAGGACTACGCCGCGGCGTTCCCGGCCCATTGAGGCCGACCCGGTGAGGCCGGCCGGGTCCCGGAGCGACTATCCTGGTCGCCGCCGAGCTCCTCCCCGGCACCTCCCGCGATGACCGACCTCGCCGCCGTCCCCACGACCGACCTCGACGCCCTGCGCGACCGCGCCGACGCCGTCGGGCGTCAGGTCGAGGACGCGCTCGTGCCCGGCGAGGACGGGAGCGAGCCGGACGAGATCGAGGCGTTCCGGATCGCCCACCGGACGCTGCGCGAGGCGGGCTTCTTCTCGCTCGTCGTGCCCCGCGCCCACGGCGGCGCCGACGTCGGGGCGCTCGCGCCGGCCGAGACGGTCTCCGTCCGCGCGCTGGCGACCTGCCGGCAGGCGCTCGCGTTCCGGCACGCGATGGCCGACCTCGCGTTCGTCGAGCAGGGCCTCGGTTCGTTCCCGATCGCCCTGGGCAGCGAGGACGCCGAGCTCACCGGCGTGCTGCGGCGCGTCGCGGCCGGCGAGGTCACGCCGGCCCTCGGGCTGACCGAGGAGGGCGCCGGCTCGGACCTGGCGGGCGTCGCGACGCGCGCCGAGCGCGACGGCGACGGGTACGTCCTGACCGGCGCGAAGACCTACATCACCAACGTCGGCGTCGCGGACTTCTTCACCGTCCTCGCGCGCACAGACGGCGCGCCGGGGGACCGCGGCGGGCTGACCATGTTCTACGTCCCCGTCGACGCGGCCGGCCTCGGAACGCGCTCGTTCCAGGTCATGGCGCCGCACCCGATCGGCGAGGTGCTGCTCGACGGCGTTCGCGTGCCGGCCGCGCACGCGCTGGGCCCGATCGGCGGCGGGATGGACCTCGCGCTCGCGAACCTGGCCCGCTTCCGGATCACGGTGGCGGCGGCCGCGAACGGCTTCGCGCGGCGCGCGCTGGCCGAGTCCGTGGCCCACCTCAAGCGGCGCGAGCAGTTCGGCCGCCTCCTGGCCACCTTCCAGGGGCTCCGGTTCGACCTCGCCGAGATGGACGCCCGGCTGCGTGCGGCGGAGCTCCTGACGGCGGAGGCCGCCGAGCGGGTCGACGCGGGCCAGGACGCAACCGCCGAGGTGGCGCGGGCGAAGCTCATGGCGACCGAGACCGCGTCCTGGATCTGCGACCGCGCCGTCCAGCACCACGGCGGCCTCGGCGTCCGCGTCGGAACCGTCGTCGAGCGGCTCTTCCGCGACACGCGCGCCCTGCGCATCTACGAGGGGACGAGCGAGATCCAGAAGCTCGTCCTCGCCAAGCACGTGCTCGGCACGACTCCTGACCCGAATCGCGATCCGGACACCCACCCGGGCGCGAACCCCGACCGATGACCCAGCTCGAGCCCAGCGTCCAAGACCTCGCCCGCGCGCACGACCCGTCCGCGTGGCGCGACCGTTTCCCGATCCTCGAGTCCTCGACCTACCTCGTGAACCACTCGCTCGGCGCCATGCCGCGCGACGTGGGACCGAGGCTGCAGGCCTTCGTCGAGCAGTGGGCCACCCGCGGCGTCCGCGCGTGGGGCGAGGGCTGGTGGGACGTCCCGATCACCGTCGGCAACCTGCTCGGCCGCGTCATGAACGCGCCCGAGAACAGCGTCGTCATGCACCAGAACGTGTCGCTCATCCAGGGGATGATCGCCACGGCGCTCGACTACTCCGGGCCGCGCAACAAGGTCGTCTACACGGACCAGAACTTCCCGACGTGCATGTACGTGTGGGAGGCGTTCCGCGAGTACGGCGCAAGGGTCGAGGTCGTGAAGTCGGACCCCGGCGGCATCGTGCCGACCGAGCGCTTCCTGGAGGCGATCGACGAGGAGACGCTCATCGTCCCCTTCAGCCACGTCTGCTTCCGCAACTCGTACCTGCAGGACGCGAAGGCGATCATCGATCGCGCGCACGAGGTCGGCGCGCTCGTGATGCTCGACACCTACCAGTCGCTCGGGACCGTCCCGGTCGACGTCCAGGAGCTGAACGTCGACATGGTCTGCGGCGGCTCCGTGAAGTGGCTGATGGGGGGCCCCGGCGCCGGGTACCTCTACGTCCGCCCGGACCTGCGCGACCGCATCCGGCCGAAGATCACGGGCTGGGCCGCGCACGCGGCCCCGTTCGCGTTCGAGACCGGCGCCCAGCGCTACGCCGAGGGGCCCGAGTCGCTCCTGCACGGCTCGCCCGCGGTGGCGAGCCTGGTCCAGGCCCAGCCGGGCTACGAGACCGTCCTCGAGGTCGGCGTCGACACGATCCGCGCCTGGTCGATCCTGCTCCTGGAGACGCTGCGGGGGGACCTCATGGGCCGCGGCTTCGACTGCCACGGGCCGGATCGCCCCGAGATCCGCGGCGGGACGCTGACCGTCGCCCTCCGGGAGGACGAGGACGGCCCCGCGTACGTCAAGGCCCTCGCGGCGCGCGACGTGCTCGTCGACCATCGCCCGGAGGCGGGGATCCGCGTGAGCCCGCACTTCTACACGACCACCGACGAGCTCGCGGCGTTCGCGGACCACATGAGCGACCTCCGCACGTCGGGATCCTGGAAGGACCACGTCGAGGGCTCCGCGGCGTATTGAGGGCGCGAAGCGGCGGGCGAGCGCGCATACTGGGGCGCAGATCCACGAACCAGGGTCTCCCCAGCGACTCGCCATGACACGGAGCCATCTCAGCCTCTTCGACCTCACGCCCGGCAAGGTCCTCCTCGACCGCTACAAGATCGACGCCCCGCACCGCGAGAACGGGATGTCGGCGGCATTCCGCGTCTCCGACCAGAAGGACGGCGGCGAGTGCGAGCTCCAGGCCTTCCCCGCGTCGCTCTTCGAGGGGCAGCACCAGGCCGAGGCATTCGGCGAGACCCTGCGCCGGTGGGCGGGCCTGGACGACGGCTCGTTCGCGCACGTGCGCGACGTGGAGGTCCTGGGGGACGGGGCCGTGATCACCGTCGCCGACTTCCCGGCCGGTTCCGCGCTCCGCGACGTCTCCGAGGAACGCGGTCGCCTGGAGGCCCAGGAGGTCGTCGACCTCGGCGTCGCGCTGCTCGACGGACTGGAGCACGCCCACCGGGACGGCCTGATCCACGGCGACATCAAGCCCGCGACGGTGTTCGTGTCCGAGGACGGCCCGACGCTCGTCGACGGCGGCGTCACGCCGGGGCTCTGGGCCGCGAAGCACCTCGGCACCCGCACCGCCCTCATCGGGACGCCCTACTACGCCCCGATCGAGCAGTTCGGTGGCGACGCCCCGGACGAGCGATCCGACCTCTACAACCTGGCGACCGTCATGTACGAGCTCCTCACCGGCGTCATGCCGTGGAAGGGTCGTAGCTACATCGAGGTCTTCCAGTCGAAGATGCAGCCCGAGGCGCCGTCGATGCGCAGCCTCGCGCCCGACGTCGAGGTCGACCGCGACCTGGAGGCGGCGATCGCCCGGGCGCTGCGCGGCAAGCGCCAGGAGCGTCACGCGTCGGCGGAGGCCTTCCGCGAGGCCCTCGTCGCGCTGTCCCTCGCATGAGCGCTCCCGACGCGGTCTACCCCCTCGAGCTCCCCGAGCGCTTCAACCTCTGCGCCTACTTCCTCGACCGCAACCTCGACGAGGGGCGCGGGGACAAGGTGGCGGTGCGCGTGGGCGGCGAGGCGCGGACGTACCGCGAAATCCACGAGGGCGTCCGGCGGATGGCGGCCGCGCTCCGTGACGCGGGAGTCCGCCCGGAGGACCGCGTCCTGATCGTGCTGCCCGACGGCTTCGAGTTCGTCGAGGCGTGGTTCGCCACGCTCCGGGTCGGCGCCGTCTTCGCGATGGTCAATCCGCTGCTCAAGGCGAAGGACTTCGAGCAGTACCTCGCCTACACGAAGGCAACAGCCGTCTTCACGCACACCTCGGTCCTGCCGGAGATCGCGGGCGCGCTGCGCGGCTCTTCGCATGGCCCGCGTGCCTTCGTGGTCGGGGACGACGCCGGTGGGTTCACGCCCTACGAGCAGGCGCGTGAGGCCGCCGACCCCGACGGCGACGCGGCGGCGCTCGCGGCCACGGGGCCGGACGACATCGCCGGGTGGCTCTTCACGTCCGGCTCGACGGGGCTCCCCAAGGCCTGCGTCCACGTCGCCCGTGACTTCGCCTACTCGACCGAGCACTACGCGCTCCAGGTGGCCGGCTACCGCGAGGACGACGTCTGCCTGTCGGTGCCCAAGCTGTTCTTCGGCTACGCGACGGGCACGAACCTGATGTTCCCGTTCCGGGTCGGCGCGACCGTCGTCCTGTTCGAGGGGCGCTCGACCGCCGACGAGCTGCTCGACCAGATCGAGGCCCACCGCCCGACGTTCCTCACGGGCGTCCCCACGCTCTTCAACAACGTCCTGCGGAGCGAGCGCTGCGAGACCGCGGACCTCGCGTCGCTGCGCATCGCGCTCTCCGCCGGCGAGGCGCTTCCGCCGGCGCTCTACGCGGACTGGAAGGAGCGCACGGGCGTCGAGATCCTCGACGGCATCGGTTCGGCCGAGATGTTCCACATCTACATCTCGAACCGCCCCGACGACGTCGTGCCGGGCTCGCTCGGCCGGCTCGTGCCCGGCTACGACGCCGAGGTCGTCGGACCGGACGGCGCGCCCGTGCCGGACGGCGAACCCGGGCGCCTGCGCGTTGCGGGCGGCTCGACCGCGCTGTGCTACTGGGGCGCGAAGGAGAGCTCGAACGCGACGTTCCAGGGTGCCTGGTGCACGACGGCGGATGTCTTCCGTCGGGACGAGGACGGGCTCTTCTGGTACGTCGGTCGCGGCGACGACCTCCTCAAGGTCAGCGGGATCTGGGTCTCGCCGCTGGAGATCGAGAACGTCCTGCTGGACCACGACGCCGTGCACGAGTGCTGCGTCGTCGGACGCGAGGACGGCCGTGGGCTCGTCAAGGCGCACGCGATCGTGGTGTGCGCTGCGGGCCATGAAGGCTGCGACGAGCTCGCACAGGCGCTCAAGGCCCACGTCAGAGACCGCCTCGCGCCGCACAAGTACCCGCGCACCTTTGAGTGGCGCGACGAGCCCCTTCCGCGCAACGACCGGGGGAAGGTCGCGCGCAAGCTCCTGAAGTGACATGCACGAGCTCGCCAAGCTCACCTGGCCCGAGGCGCGCGACGTCTTCTCGAAGGACCCGGTCGCGCTGCTTCCCGTGGGCGCGACCGAGGCCCACGGACCGCACCTGCCGCTCGACACGGACGTGACGATCGCGACGGCCCAGGCGCGCCGCGCGGCGGAGCTCCTCGACGAGCGCGGCGTGACGACGCTCCTGATGCCGCCGATCGCGTACACGCTGGCGCAGTTCGCGTTCGGGTTCCCCGGCACGATGACGATCCGGCCCACCACGCTCTGGAATCTCGTCGAGGACGTCGTCGAGAGCCTGGAGCAGCACGGCGTCCAGCGGGTCGTGCTGTGCAACGCTCACCTGGAGCGCCAGCACGTCCAGCTCCTGCGCGGCGTATGCCTCGACCACGCGACGAGGGACAAGGGCAAGGCGCAGCTCCTGTTCCCCGACATCACGCGGCGACGCTGGGCGGGGACGCTCGGCGACGAGTTCAAGAGCGGCGACTGCCACGCCGGACGGTACGAGTCGAGCATCGTGCTCGCGGCCGACGCCGACAACGTTCGCGAGGACGAGCTCCGTGCGCTGGAGCCCAAGGCGGTCGGCCTCGTCCAGAAGATGCTCGGCGGTGCCGAGGACTTCCTGGAGATCGGCGCCGACGAGGCCTGGTGCGGCGACCCGGCCGCCGCGACGGCCGAGGAGGGACGCGAGCGCGTCGATCAACTCGGACACATCGTCGCGACGACGGCACTGGAGGAGTGGCCGGACCTCGTCGGATGAGCGCCTACAGCACCGTCATCCAGGTCCGGTTCGGTCACGTCGACCCCGCCGGCATCGCCTACTTCCCGCGGATCTTCGACTACGTCCACGACGTCTTCGAGGGCCTCTGGGAGGAGCACGTGGGGATGCGCTACTACACGCTCCTGCTGGAGCGTCAGGTCGGGTTCCCGCTGGTCCACTCCGACGTCGACTTCCACAGCCCGCTGCGCTTCGGCGACCGTCCCGTCGTGAGCGTCACCTGCTTCCGACTCGGGCGGAGCTCCCTCGGTCTGCGGTATCGTTTCCGCATCGGCGACCGGCTCCATCTGGAAGCGCGGATGGTGACGGTCTGCACGAACACGGACACGATGGAGCCGATCGAGATTCCCGACGAGTTCCGCCGCCGCTTCGAGCTGATCCTCGAAGAACCCTCCAACACATGACACGAGCGACGCGCATCGCCGACTTCTACGCCGACGGCCACCCGGTCTTCAGCTTCGAGTTCTTCCCGCCCAAGACGGACAAGGGGGCGGAGAACCTGATGCGGACCGCGGCGGACCTGAAGGCCAGCGTCGAGCCGGACTTCATCTCGGTCACGTACGGCGCCGGGGGCTCGACCCGCGACCGGACGCACTCCGTCGTGACCAGGATCCAGGACGAACTGGAGATCACCGGTCTCGCGCACCTGACCTGCGTCGGCGCGACCGCGCAGGAGATCGGCGAGGTCGTCGATCGCCTGGAGGGCGCCGGCGTGCGGAACGTGCTCGCGCTGCGCGGCGACGCGCCCGAGGGCGCCGACGGCTTCACGGCCACCGAGGGCGGATTCGCCTACGCGACCGACCTGATCTCGTTCCTGACCGAGAACCACGACGTCTGCGTCGGCGGCGCGTGCTACCCGGAGACGCACCCCGAGGCCACGTCGTCCGACGACGACCTCAGGTACGCGCGGATGAAGCAGGAGATGGGCGCGTGCTTCCTCACGACCCAGCTCTTCTTCGACTGTGGCCTCTACTGGTCCTACGTCGAGCGGGCCCGCGCCGCCGGGATCACGATCCCGATCGTGCCGGGGATCATGCCGGTCACGAACGTCTCCCAGGTCGAGCGCTTCACGAAGATGTGCGGCGCGTCGCTTCCGGAGGAGCTGCTCGATCGCCTGCGTCCCGTCCAGGACGACCCCGGCGCCGTCATGGCGACCGGGATCGAGTACGCGATCACGCAGTGCCGCGAGCTCCTGGAGCGCGGCGCGCCGGGGATCCACTTCTACACGCTCAACAAGAGTCACGCGACGCGGTCGGTGCTCGCGGCCCTTCGCTAGCGGGGCTGTGCTAGCGGGGCTTCGCCTCCAGCTGGATCCGGATCGTCGCCGTCTCCCCCGGCACGATCTCGACGGACGGCGTGGTCTCGCGATCCTCGGCGGTCATCTGCATTCCCTCCGCGCCGGCGGAGACCCACAGGTCCTCGTCCGGCGGGATGTCCGCCAGCCGCGCGATGCCGTCGAGGTCCGTCTCGGCGCTCCACTCGCGGAAGGGGAAGATCGACGAGCCGATGTAGCGGACGCGGTAGTTCGGGCTCAGGTGGACCATCGCCCCCCGCAGCGGTGCGCCGTTCGGGCCGACGATCGTGACCTCGAGCGTCCCCGTCTCGACCATCGGAACGACGAACGGCGGGCTCTCCTGGGGGAGAGCGACGCGTGGATAGGTCCAGGTCCACGGCTCGGCCTCCGCGAGGGCCTTCTGCTTGCGTTCCTCCGTGACCTCCTCGCCCAGGTAGATGCCTGCGTCGCGCAGACTGGTCGGCGGCAGGCGCTCGCTCGTCCAGCCCTCGCAAATGGCCACCACGAAGCAGTCGCCGGGGCGCACGCCTTCGACGACGAAGCTGCCGTCGGCCGCGACGTCTGCGTCCTTCTCCAGCGCGAGGACCGCGTCAGGACCCGCGTAGGACGCCGTGCGCAGGACCGCGCGCACCTTCCCGTTCACGACGGGCCGAGGGACGTCGGGGTCGAGCTCGCCGATGAGTCGGAACGGACCGAGGAGCTCCAGGTGCAGCGTCTCCCAGCCCACCTCCCCGACCTCGAACTCGTGCGGATCCGAGACGAGCGTCCCCAGGTCCTCGTCCTCGTACGTGATCAGGACCAGGTGCGGTCCGGGCTTCAGGCGCGACGTCGAGAGCCTCCCGTCCGGCAGCTGCACCCAGGCGTCGCGGCCGAGGCTCGCCCCCCGGTCCGCGCTGATGCGGACGTCCTGGATCACGTTGGACGGATCCCCGTGCCAGCCCGTGACGACGACCGTCGCGCCGCGCTCCAGGGGCACGACCTCGCTGTCCAGAGGAAACGAGGAGTCGCGGAAGGGTACGAACTCGGGGTGCTCGACGACGAGGTCCACCGCGCGCACGCGCCCGTCCTGGTTCACCCACACCCAGCGATCGAGCGTCGCGCGCCCGTTCGCGTCCGTCGTCGCAACGGGCGTGTCGCCGCGGTAGCCGTACCAGCTCCCCGAACTCGACTCGCTCCGCAGTCCGATGATCTCGACCTTCGCGCCTGCCACCGGAGCTTGATCGGGGTCGACGACGAGGATCGAGAGCGGCTCCTTCGCGTCCGGCTCGTACTCCGGCCGAGGCTCCTCGGGCGCAGGCGCGGGCGGCTCCGGGGCCGCCGCCGGCTCCGGCTCCGCCTGGACCGCGGGTGCGGTCGACGCAACGCGCGTCTCCGCGTCCCTGGGCTCGGGTCGAACGAGGTCGGCGTTCTCACGCACCCCGTTGGCCGTCTCCGTGGCGACGCGAGCCGCTCCGGTGTCGTCGCCGGCCGGAGGCCTCGTCAGCATCCACGCGAGGAGTCCGAGCGCGGCCGCGAGAGCCGCGAGTACGGCGAGTGTCCTGTTCATTTCAGTCCCTACCGGCGCAGCCGGTCCAGTCGTTCCGCCAGCGCTTGACCATCGCCGACGGGCGCGCGTCGAAGAGCTGCTCGCCCCTCTGGAGCGTGGTCCGTTCCAGCGCATGCTGGCGGCCGACGCAGATCCCGCGCAGCAGCTCGATCGACGTCTCGACCTCGTCGGAGCCGCGCACGTCCACGCCGGCGAGCGCTCCGTCGAGCACGAACAGGTCGTGGTGCTCGCCGAGGTCCCGGGTGAGCGTGACCGCGTCGACGACGTGCTCGTCGAGCGCTCCTCCCACCGCGCGTCGCAGGAGTCGTGCGTGCTGCGCGTGCTCCTTCACCCGTTTCCGCCAGCGGTGGAACGACTCGGCGTCGCCCTCGTGCGCACACGCGTCCATCGCCGACGAGGCGCGCCTGTAGCCGCGCCTCAGCCCGCCCTCCAGCGCGGCGAAGCCCTCCTCCTCCAGGGTCCAGTCCGGCGTCCGTCGCAGAGCCGCGGCGAGCTGCTCGCGGGCCGCCGCCAGGGCCTCGTCGACCTCGGACGCCGTCGCGCGCGGGCGCGCCTGCGCCAGCCGCGCGCGCACGCGCGCGAACGCACCGGGGTCGACCTGGCGCCGGAAGCGCGCGAGGATGCCGTCGATCGTCCCGTCGAGCGCGGCGTCGTCGCGCGCGGCGGAGAGCGGCGCGAGCGCGGCGCGGTACGCCGCGTGCTCCTCGTCGTGGCCCGGGAACGTCGGCCGCACGAGGCGTACGAGTCCGACGAGCTTCTTGCAGCGCTTGCGGACCGCGTGGACGCGCTCGTCGCGGCTCGCGTCCGGATCCTCCAGGGTCCCGAGCGCTCGCTCGATCTGGCTTCGCGCGACGCGGCGGAGCTCCTCCTCGACGGAGGTCGTGGCGGGGTCGAACGAGTAGGCCATCGGCGGTCCAGCGTAGTGGCTCCTCACCTGGAGGCGCGTAAGGCCTCGATCCAGTCCACCGCCGCCTCCGTCCCGTCCTCGGCCCGCACCCGCCGCCCCAGCTCGGCGCTCGTTCGCGGCGCGTCGCCAGCGAGGAGCCAGGCCACCGAGTCCGCGAGCGCGTCGGGCCTGACCTTCTTCAGCGGCACGGTCGGGCCCGCGATGCCGAGCGTCTCCGCGCGCCGCCCCCAGAACCGTTGGTCGCCGAACGGGTCGAGCACGGGGCAGACGACCATCGGGATTCCGGCGCGACACGCCTCCGCCGTCGTCCCCGCGCCGCCGTGGTGAACGACCGCCGCGACGCGCGGGAAGACGTCCGCGTAGGGGAGGCGATCGACCGCGACGACGGAGTCACCGTCCTCGATCGGCGCATCCCGCAGCCCCCAGGCCCGCACGACGAGCACCTGGACGTCCGCCCTGCGCACGAGCGCGCGCACGACCTCGTCGATCGGCGCCGGGCAGCGGTAGGGCATGCTGCCGAACGTCACGACGACCGTCGGGCGACCCGTGGACAGCAGCCGCTCGACCGGGTCGGGCAACGCCTCGCCACTCGGCTCGGAGAGCCAGAAGCCCGAGAACACGTGGTCCTCGGGGTAGTCGTCGGGCCGCGAGAGGAACGACGGACTGATGCCGTAGAGCGTGGGACTCTCCAGGAAGCGTGCGCGCCGCGGCAGCCCGTGGCGCGCGGCGAATGCGCGGATCGGCGCCTTCACCGTCGACAGCAGCGCGGTCGCGAGGCGGTAGCTCGGTCGGCGGAGCAGCCGCGGTATCGGCAGGCCGCTGAACACCGGGCACGCGAACGCACGCGTCGGCGTGAACGCCGGGACGACGTACGCCTTGACGAGCTTCTCGGGGAAGCGCGCCCCGAAGACGTCGACGAGCGCCTTTGGGTGGTAGACGACGACGTCCGCCCACTCGCTCTCCTGCAGGAACGTCTCCAGCGAGCTCTCGATGATCGGGTACACGCTCTCGCGCAGGCGTCTCCCGATCGTGAACGGGTTCTTGCCGAGGACGCGCTTCATCGCGTCCTGGTCGAGGAGCGCCGCGTAGTCGCCCGGGAACCGGCGGTAGTCGACGCCCACGGACGCCGCGAGGTCCGCGTACATGCCCGCGCTCGAAGCACGCACCTCGTGCCCACGCCGCGCGAGCGCGCGCGCGAGGACGAGGAACGGCAGGACGTCGCCGGTCGAGCCGATCGTGCAGAGCGAGATCTTCATCGGAGCCTTGGAGCTTGCCGCGCGAGCCTACGAACTCCGGCGTAACGGCGAGCGGCCCGCAGCGCAGCTCCTCCGGCGAGCTGTCCGTAGGGCCGCCGAATCGCTCCCCGCGAGCGCCGCGCTGGCGCTCCTCCTGTGGGTCGCGATCCTCCCGACGCACCGGGCGCGGATCCTCATCCAGCGCCACAAGGACCTTTACATCCTCCACCACGCGAGCGCCGCCACCCGCCGCTCGCTCCGCGCGAAGACGGCGGAGGAGAAGCACGACCGACTCGTCGCCGCCATGCGCCGCGCGTCGGGTCGCGCCTGGATCACCTCGGCCGCGGCTGCGTTCGCGATCATGATCGCGGCGTCGCTCGGGGCGTACGCGGTCGTGTCGAAGGCGCGGCCCGACGTGCTCGACGACGCGCTCGCGACGTTCCGTTCGTCCTGGAACGCGTCCGACGTCAAGGCCGTGGGCGCCCACTACGACGCCCGGATCCGCGCGACGGAGACCGTGTGGCTCGCCGGCCGCACGAGCGGCCTGGGCTGGTCGGCCGGCCTCCCCGAGCTCGGTGACGAGGAGCGCCGCACCGAGGGCGGGCGCGAGGTCGTGACGTTCGCGACGTCCGAGAGCCCTGTCGTGACGCAGTGGTTCCTCGACGGGACGCGTTGGACCCTCGCCCGCGTCGAGCCGCCGATCCCGCCGTTCGATCCCGTCCTGGACGCGTTCTCGAAGTCCTGGAACGCGTCGGACGCCGACGCGATCGCCGAGTACTTCCCCGCGGAAGAGCGCTGGCGGATGCTCCAGACGGTCCGGGGAGCGGCGGAGCGGCAGTCCTGGTCGGCCTACCCCGCGATCGTGTCGCTGGACCGCGAGACGCTCGAGGGCGGCAGCGAGGTCGTGAAGCTCGACCTCGGCGACCAGATGGTCAAGACGCGCTGGCACCTGCGCACCGACGGCGCGTGGGCGCTGCACTACCTCGAGTTCCCGCCGCGGTGATGGCCAGCCGTGTCGTTCACCAGCCGTAGGGGTTGGACCCCTCGTCGTCCAGCGGCGGCGGGAACGGATCCTGCGCGAGGGACAGGATGGTCTCCTCGAACGACGTCTCCTGCGTCATCGCGAGCCTGACGCCGCGCATGTAGCCCTCCCAGTCCCAGCCGGGCCCGGGGCAGTTGTGGGACGTCCGCGGCTGCTCCTCCTGATGCCCGCGGATCCCGGGCGTGCCCCGCTGCGGTCGATGCTCCGCCGGGACCTCGTAGGTCTTGCAGAGCCAGGCGACGAGGCGAGCGGACGCGGCGTACTGCGCCGGAGTGGGGCGCAGTCGCTGGGAGTTGTTCCACGGGTTGACGTGCTCGATCCCGATGCCGTTCGCGTTCGACGACGAGTGGATGTTGTCCACGTGGTTCGCGACGTCCTTGTCGCGCACCATCTGCGTGATCGAACCCTCGCGGTTCACGATGTAGTGCGCGCTAGCGCCGCTCGAGCGGAAGTGATTGATCGCCGGGCCCTCGTTCATCGCGGGTCCCCCGGTGATGTGGATCACGATGAAGCGAATGTCACGCTCGGTGCGCGAGAGGAAGTTTCGCGCCTGCACCCAGTAGTCCGCGCCCGGGAAGTCGATCGACTGCCGGTCGACGGATTGAGCGCTGCGGCCGTCCCAGCGGGGGAAAGGCGCCCCACGGCCTCGTCCGTTCAGTCCCATTGGCCCGTTTCCATGGTTCGTACGACCTGGGAACGGGGATCCGGGGGGAGAGCCACGCGGATTCGCCGGAAACCCGGCGTCGACACGGCGTCATCCGTGGGGGTCGAAGGCCCCCGCGAGGTCGTAGCCGCGCTCGCAGCGCGTCGCGTCCGAGGCTTCGGCCGCCGCCAGCAGGCGACCGGTCTCCTCGCTCTTCTCGCGCTCCTCGTGGTGGAGGTGGAAGACCACCGCGCGGTTCAGGAGGGCGATGCGCGGGATGCCCGTGCGGATCAGGCGAAGCTCCAGGTCGCGGTCCTCGTGCCCGTAGACCTCCCAGGCCTCGTCGTAGCCGTTCACGGCCGCGAACGCGTCCTTGGGCAGGCTGAAGTTCACGCCCATCAGCCTGCGCGGGCGGGGGTGGAAGGCGCGGGCGAGCCCCCGGGGGAGGCGGACGCCCAGGCCGAGCCGCTTGGTGTCGCCGGCCAGCAGGCTGCGGACGAGGACGGAGGAGAACGCGCTGTCGAAGCGCCCGGCCTCGATGTCCGCGCGCGTCACTCTCGGCGAGAGCTCCGGCCCCAGCTTGACGCGGCGCCCGCAGAGCACGCTCCGCCCGTCGGCGCACGCGAGGTGGTCCTCGACCCAGGCGGGGTGGGGGAACGTGTCGCCGTCGAGGAAGATCAGGTGATCGCTCCGCGCGCGGCGGACGGCCTCGTTGACGATCCGTGACTTGCGGTAACCGCGGTCCTGCTGCCAGACGCGGTGGATGGGGAACGCGGTCCGCGCGTTCCACTCCTCGATCACCGCCGCCGTCGCCTCGCCCGAGCCGTCGTCGGCGATCAGCACTTCCTCGGGCGCGAGCGACTGCCGGGCGATGCCCGCGAGCGCCAGGTCGAGCTCGCGCGGCTGCTCGTACGTGCAGACGATGACCGAGGCGCGGTGGGGGGCTTTCATCTCAGACGAGCGAGAGGGAGGCGCAGGCGCCGCGGGCGAACTCGCTGCGGATCTCCCGCTTGAACGTTCCGTACGGACCGAGGATCGACCGCAGCCACCAGGGCGCGTCGCGGCGCATCGCCTTGCGCCGCATCTTGCTCGTGCCGGGCACCGTGCGTCCGAGCAGCGACAGGATCGTGCCGTACTCCAGGCCCTGCAGCCGGAAGCCCTCGATCACGTACTCCTTCGTCATGCGTTCGTGCGTCACCGGGTGCTCGACGAGCGCGCCCGGGACGTAGCGTACGCGCTCTCCGGAGTCCATCACCTCCAGAGCGACGCAGGTGTCCTCGCCGCCGCGCATGCCGGTCGTCCGGTTCGGGCCGAGTTCCTCGCGGTAGGGGATGCGCAGGAGGACGTCCCGCCTCCACGCGCAGTTCGCGCCGAGAGGCGTCGGGCTGATCGAACCGCCGGTCGGGTGGACGTAGTCGCGCTCGGCGTCGCCGAGGTCGTGCTTCGGGCCGAGGAAGTGCGTGTCCTTCCCGTGCACGAGCCGCCGGTACCACCGGGGCGGTCCGCCCTCCGGGAAGACGGGGCGCACCCGTCCACCCGCGCCAGCGAGACCGCCGTCGGCGCGCAGGGGCGCCACGATCGCGGCGAGCCAGCCCGGCGCGGGGATCGCATCGTCGTCCGTGAACGCGAGGATCTCGCTGTTGCACCCGGCCACGGCCGTGTTCAGCGCGGCGGACTTGCCCGGTCGAGGCTCGAAGAGAACGCGGTCGACGAGGGGCTCCAGCGACGCGAGATCGTCCGCGGAGATCGCGGACGGCTCCGTGTTGAAGGCGACCAGCACCTCGGCGCCCTCCTCGTCGGCCTGGGCCCTGAGCTCCCGGAGCGCGTCGGAGAGTCCTCGGAACACCGTGCACGCCGTGACGACGACCGTCACTCGCTCTCCGCCGGCCGCGTCAGCCATGCCTGCCGAGCCGGAACGTGGACCAGATCGCGAGCGCGATCCGCCGCTTGCGCTTGCCCGGGAGGTCGGAGTCCCGCACCAGCGCGCGGTACGAGCGGTAGTCGCGCTTCGTCGGGTTCTCGATCGTCCGGAACTCGTGGTGGGCGACGTGGGCGAGGCTCGCGGGCAGCGCGTGGCGCTGGCGCATGCGCTCGACGAGCTTCAGGACCTCGACGCCCCGCACGAGGCGCTTGATCGGGCAGTAGGCATGCCCGTGGAAGAGGTTCGCCCCGTGGATCCGGTAGTCGACGAGCGGCGTGCCGAGGAAGTACTTGTGAGCGCCCGCGAGGGAGCTGCCGTACACGAGCGCCTCGTCCGCGCACGTCCGCCAGCCCTCGAAGCCCTCCAGGGGGAAGATCCGGTCGAGGATCGGGCGACGGAGCGCGAGGCACGACGTCGGCTGGCCCGTCCACGGCCCGCCGTTCACGAGGCTCCGCACGATGGAGTAGCCGAGGTCCCTCGACGGGCGCTCGGTCACCTCGGACCGCCCGTCCGAGAAGATCCGGCGGTCGTTGCACTCGAGGACGTCGATCTCCGGGCGCTCCGCCAGCACGCGGAGCACCTCTTCGACGTAGGTGGGCTGCCACCGGTCGTCGGCGTCCAGGAAGAGCACGACGTCGGAGGTCGTCGCCGCGACGCCTGTCTGGAAGCACGAGAGCTGGCCGCCGTTCTCCTTCTCGATCAGCCGGACGTTCGGGTGCTCGAGGCACGCCGCCTGGACGATCTCCAGGTGCTCCGGAGAGGAGCCGTCGTCGACGACCACGATCTCGTCGAGCGCGTGGGTCTGGGACGCGGCGGAGTCGATCGCCTCGCCGACGTAGGCGCCGTAGTCGAAGTGGTTGATCAGGCACGCAACCGTCAGTCGCGGCGCGCCGCCCGGCTGGAGCTGGGGGCGCGGGACGAGGGATTCGCGCGTGAACGAACGCCGGGGCGACCGCTCGGCCGCGCCCGCGAGCGTCGCCGCGCCCGTGGCGCTGCTCGGCTCCGTTCTCGTACGACTCCCCTGCATGGTCGCGGCCTGCATGGTCTCGGGTCCCCGCGGCGGGGCGTCGGCGCCCGACGGCCGTACACGCACTATACCAGCCCCATCCGTCGGTCCGATGACCGCGCGTTCAGGGGAACTTCCTCCTCCGTCGGGCAGGAGGGACGATTGACCCGTCCTCCGTTGCGGCGCTCCGTCCGGTCCCGCTACGGTTCACGGAAGGCCGCGCCGTTCCGCGCCCCTGTCCCGACGAGGTCCATGGACTCCGAGCTCACCGTCGCGATCTGCACCAAGGACCGCCGCGACGACCTCGATCGGACGATGCGGTCCCTGGCGTCCCAGGAATGGTCCGGTGCGTGGGACGTCCTCGTGGTCGACAACGGCAGCTCGGACGGGACCGACGACGTCGCGCGCGAGCGGAGCGAGGACCTTCCGTGCCCCGCGTCGGTGCTCGCGGAGCCGGTTCCCGGCCTCGCCCACGGGCGCAACCGCGCCCTCCGCGAGGCGGCGGGGCGGTCCATCGTCTTCATCGACGACGACGTCGACTGCGACCCCGGCTGGGTCGCCGCCCACGGCGAGGCGTTCCGCGACGACACGGTCGCCGGGTCGGGCGGGCCGATCCGCCCGCTCATGCCCGACGACACACCGCCCTGGTTCCTGGAGATCCTCGACGAGGAGATCGGCGGCCCGACGTCGAGGTACGAGTTCGGGGACGAGCCGGGCGACATCGTGGACGGCGGACCGATCCCGTGTCCGTTCGGTGCCAACATGGGAATGCTCCGGGAGCGCGCGCTCGAGGCGGGAGGATTCCGGACGGACCTCGGGTGGGGGACCCGGATGATTCCGAGCGAGGAGCTGGAGTTCTTCCGGCGCTACCGGCTGCTCGGCGGGCGCATCGTCTACCTGCCCGCCGCCTCGCTGGTCCACCGCATCCAGTCCCGTCGCACGACGTGGGACTACTACCTCCGGTGGAATCGCGGCTACGGGCGCTCGCTGGCACTGATGGAACCGCCGCGGCATGCCTGGGATCGGGCGCGGCGCGTGGCGAGGCAGGTGAAGCTGTTCCTGCGCTGGCGGCGGCGCGGTCGGCGCTCCGCGTCCGAGGCTGAGGCGATCCGCAGGTTCGCTTCCGCGGAGCAGGCGCGCGGCGAGCTCCTCGAGATGTTGCGGCTCTGAGGGGGGCGGGGACGCCGATCAGGCGTCAGGCGCGCACGAGGCGATCGCGGAGGAGGTCCTCGTGCCCGCGCATCGCGTCTCTCGTGTCGACGACGAGCGGCGCGTGCTCCGGGATCTCGGCGTAGTCGATGCACGAGTGGTCGGTCGCGATCAGGACCGCGTCCGAGGCCGCGAGCCGCTCGGGGGGCAGCGCGACGCTCGCCAGCCCGAGGTCGTAGCGGCGCGTGCGGGGCGCGACCGGGACGTGCGGGTCGTGGTACGCGACGTCCGCGCCCGCCCGCGTGAGCTCGTCGATCAGGACGAAGGACGGCGACTCGCGCGTGTCGTCGACGTCCCGCTTGTCGGCGAGGCCCACGACGAGGATGGACGATCCCTGCAAGGCCTTCGCGCGACTCCCCAGGCCTTCGGCGATCCGCCCGATCACGTAGCGCGGCATCTCCGTGTTGATGACGCCGGCGAGCTCGATGAAGCGGGTCGGCCGATCGACCTCCCGCGCCTTCCACGCGAGGTAGAAAGGGTCGATCGGGATGCAGTGCCCGCCGAGCCCCGGCCCGGGAAAGAACGGCATGTAGCCGAACGGCTTCGTGGCAGCGGCGCGGACGACCTCCCAGACATCGACGTCCATCGCGTCGAGGATCACCTTGAGCTCGTTGACGAGCGCGATGTTCACGGCGCGGAAGGTGTTCTCCAGCAGCTTCGCGGCCTCGGCGACCTCGGCGGACGAGACCTCGACGACCTCTTCGAAACCGGCGCGGTACACCTCTGCCGCCAGCCGCGCCGAGCGCGCGTCGAGGCCGCCGACGAGCTTGGGGATCGTCGCCGTCCTGTGCGTGGGGCTCCCGGGATCCTCCCGCTCGGGTGAATACGCGACGAAGAAGTCGGTGCCCTGCTCCAGCCGCCCGTCGCTCGTCTCCAGGACGGCGTCGAGGAACTCGCGCCGCGTCGTCCCCGGGTACGTCGTCGACTCCAGGACCACGAGCTGGCCCTCGCGTAGCGTCCTGCCGATCGCACGGCCGGTCTCGGTCACGAAGCCGAGGTCGGGCTCGTTGCCCTCCGCGAGCGGCGTCGGAACGCACACGACGACGACGTCGGCCTCCGCGAGGCGCGCGAAGTCCGACGTCGGCTCGACGCGAGCGCTGGCGGCGAGACGCGCGGTGAGCTCCGGACCGAGGTGGCCGATGTACGGCTCACCCGCCCCGAGCGCCTCGACCTTGCTCGGGTCCGTGTCGAACCCGAGCACCCGCAGGCCGCCCTCGTGCAGCGCGTCGGCGAGGGGCAGTCCGACGTAGCCGAGACCGACGACGCCGACCGTGGCCGTGCGATCCTGGATCGTCGCCAGGGCTCGGTCGTACGTGGTGGACATGTGTGCTTGCGCTGCGGACGACAGGGCGCGAACAGCCTACACGGCGGCCCGGGTCGCGCTGCTACGATCGGAAGCGTCCGATGCGGCACGTCTTCCTGATCCACAGCCCGATCACGGACCTCGCGGCGCGCCGCGTCCTCGGTCACCTCGGCGTGCCCGTGGAGGAAGCGATCGTCCTCGCCTCGCGCGGCTACGAACCGCGCGCGGCGGACTGGACGGTCGTACCGGTCGAGTATTCCCACGACCCGGAGTCGTTCCCCGCCGGGCGAATCCCCCTCGGCGCCTGGAGCCGTCTCCGGCGCTTCGATCGCAGGATCGCGCGCATCGTCGACGGATCGCGGTTCCACGCGTACCTCCCGCAGACGAGCCAGCGCTTCATGCGCTTCCTGGCGACGCACCGTCTGTGCGAGGGGTTCTCGCTGTTCGAGGAGGGACTCGCGAGCTATCGGACGCTGGAGGCGATGAACGACGCCTCGCCCGTTCCGCCGCTCCGCAGGCGGGAGCGGCGGGCCTACGGGCGGCGGCTCGGGATGCCCCTGTTCTTCGACCCGGCCTACGAATGCGCCTATGGGCTCCAGGACGCGTCTTTCCCGGGCTTCGAGCGCCGCTGCGTCGTCGGCCCGACGTCCGGCGAGCCCGCGAGCGACGCTCCGCCGGGCGTCGAGTGCGTGCTCGTGGGCTGCGGACTCGCGGCCCACGGGATGATCGACGTCGACGCGGACCTCGCCGGAATCGAGGCGGCCGTCCGCGCGCTCGAGGGCCGGTCGCTCGCTCGGGTGCACTACAAGCTCCACCCCGCGGTGCTGCGGTCGGACCTGACGGATCGCTACCGGTCGGTGCTGGAGCGCGCGTGCGCGGCGTCCGGTCGGGAGGCCACGGAGCTCGGGCCCAACGTGCTCCTCGAGGCTCTCGCCTACGAGTCACCGCGCACGCTCTTCCTGGTGAGCCTCAGCTCGGTCGCGCTCTACGCCGGCGCGGCCGGCGCCGAGGTGCTCTGCTATTCCGGAGCGGTCGCGCGCCACGATCCGCGGATCGTCCCGCACCTCGAGGCGCTCCCGGCGGCGTTCGAGGAGGCGGTGACGCTCCTCTGAAGAGGAGCGCTACACGTCGAAGTCGAGGTCCTTGAGGAGCCCGCGAGTCTCCTCGGCGTCGAGCTGGTACGTGATGTCACTCGAGTACTCGAACGCCTCCTCCGGCCGCGTGCCGCCCGTGCGGTCGGGGATCGCCCAGTTCGAGACGTTGGGGCGCAGGACGAAGTACTGCTCGTACTCGACGAGGAGGCGCGACTCGTCCTCCGTGATCATGCTCTCGTGGATCTTCTCGCCGGGTCGAATCCCGATGGTCTCGACCGGGACCCCGGGCGCGATCGCCTCGGCGAGCGTCGCCACCGAGCACGCGGGCAGCTTCGGCACGAAGATCTCGCCGCCGAGGCCGTCGGTGAGCGCGAGGAGCACGAGGTCCACGGCGCGGTTCATCCCGATCCAGAATCGGGTCATCGCTGGATCGGTGACCGTCAGGCGCTCGCGCCGTCGCTGCTCCAGGAAGAGCGGGACGACGCTGCCCTCGCTCCCGACGACGTTGCCGTAGCGCACGAGGTCGAAGCGCGTGCCGCCGTCGCCCGCGTACGAGTTCGACGCGACGAGCAGCTTCTCCATGCACAGCTTCGTCGCGCCATAGAGATTGAGCGGGCTCACCGCCTTGTCGGTCGACAGCGCGACGACGCGCCCGACGCCGCGGTCCAGCGCCGCGTCCGCGACGTTCGCCGCACCGTCGACGTTCGTCCGGATCGCCTCGATCGGGTTGTACTCCGAGATGTGGACGTGCTTCATCGCCGCCGCGTGGACGACGATGTCGACGCCGCGGAACGCCCGCATGAGTCGGTCGCGATCGCGGACGTCGCCGACGAAGAAGCGCAGGCGCGGGTCCGGGATCTCGCGCGCCATCCGGTGGTGCTTCTGCTCGTCGCGGGACAGCACGACCACCCTGCGGGGCGAATGATCGTCCAGGAGACGGCGGACGAACGCCTTGCCGAAGGAGCCCGTGCCCCCGGTGACCAGGATCGACTTGTCGTCGAGGGACGGTCGGCGCTCGAGGAGGGGCTGGAAGGGGAACGTCATCGCGGCGGTCGCGCGGGCCTCGCCGCGCGCGGCTGGACCTTATGCGCGCTCCGGCGACAGTTCCAGGACGTACCAGTCGACCTCGACCCCGCGCAGCGTGCGGCGCCCCTCACGGCGGAACCCCGCGGCTTCGAAGCACCTCCGGCTGGGTTGGTTCCCCTCGAGGAGCGCGGCGCCGATCCGGGTCGCGCCCGCGGACGCGCACTCCGCCGCGAGGGCCTCCAGCGCCGCGCGGCCCACGCCGCCGGTGCGCCGGGTCGGCGCGACGTTGAGGCTCACCTCGGGCGGATCGGCCCCCTCGAGTGACACGGCGAGCGCACCGTCCAGGCGCAGGAACGCCACCGGGTCCCCCGATTCTTCGGCGATCCACATCCGGCGGTCCGGGTCGGCGAGCGCGCTCCGGAACCACTCGACGTGCGAGGAGTAGGGGATGGCGCCGGGCACGAGCGAGGCGAGGCGCGCGCCGGCGTCGTTCGCCCATGCCCAGACCAGGCCGAGGTCGCGCTCCTCCGCGGGCCGCAGGTCGATCGTCGGCGTCACGCGTGCGTCGGGGTCCGGATCGGGGATGAGCGCGACGCCCTCGACCAGCACGTCGCCCGGGGAGACCGGCGCGCCCTCGGCGAGATCCCGCGCCGCGCGGCCGCCGATCACCTCGTCGATCCGGCGCGGCGCGAGCCCGACGCCCGCCTTGCCCTGCCGCAGGACGTCGACGTTCGCTCGCGAGAGCGCTTCGCCGGCCACGATCGCTCGCGTCGTGAAGATCGATCGCCGCGCGAACGTGCGCAGCTCCTCCTCGACGGGATGGACGCGCTTCCGCCCGCGTCCGCGCAGGGTCTCCGCCTCGCGCACGGCCCGCACGAGCGCCGCGAGGCCGTCCGGCTCGATCGCGAACGCGTGGTCGGGTCCCGGCAGCGACTTCGACATCGTCACGTGCTTCTCGACGAGCACGGCGCCGAGGCTCGCTGCGACGGCGGGCGCGGCCGCCGGGTCCTCGCTGTGGTCGGAGAGCCCGGTGAGCACGCCGAGTCGCTCGCGCAGTTCGACGAGGGCGCCCACCTCGATGCTCTCGGGCGGCGAGGGGTAGGCGGCCGTGCACTGGAGCAGGACGAGGTCGCGCACGCCCTTCGCCTGGAGCCTCCGGACCGCGTGCGCGGTCTCCTCGAACGTCGACGCGCCGCACGACATGACGAGCGGCTTGCCGGACGCCGCGACGGCGTCGAGGAGCGGCTCGTGCGTCATCTCGTACGAGGCGACCTTCATCGCGTCGACGTGGGGCGCGAGCACGCCGACCGCCTCCTCGTGGAAGGGGCTGGAGAGGAACGCGAGGCCGAGGTCGTGGCTGAGGGCGGCGAGCTCGGCGAGCCACTCCTCCGGCATCTCCATCGCCTCGATGATGTCGTAGATCGGCGTCTCCAGGCCGAGGTAGTCGCTCGTGCCCGCGGTGCGCGGGTAGAGGCGGCTCGCGCGGAACGTCTGGAACTTGACCGCGTCCGCGCCGGCGTCGGCGGCCATCGCGACCATCTCGCGCGCGCGCTCGAGGCTCCCGTTGTGGTTGCTCCCGATCTCCGCGACGACGAAGCATGGGCAGCCGTCGCCGACGTCCTCGGTCCAGATCTTCAGTCTCATCGCAGCCTCGGCCTCATGGCTCGGATCTCCTCTCGATGGCGTCCAGCGCGGCGTCGAGGATGCGCCGCACGCCGCGGCGGTCCACCGCTGCCATCCCGCGTCGCGACAGCGCGTCGAGCCGCGCCTCGTCCGCGAGCAGCTCGAAGGCGGTCCGCGCGATCGCGTCGAAGTCGCACGTGTCGTCCGGCCCGTGGTCGAACCCAAGGCCGGAGTCCGCGAGCGCCTGCCCGCTGACGTCCTGGTTGTCCGCGACGCGGACGGACAGTGGCACGCAGCCCGTCGCCAGGAGCTCCAGGATCGTCGTCCCCGCGGCGGTGACGCCGACCCGGGCCGTCCGGAGCACCGTCGGCATGTCGGTGACGTCCCGGTGCAGCTCGATCGCCCCGGAGTCTGCGAGCTGGGCGAGTGAAGCGACGTCGTCCTCGTGCATCGAGGGGCCCGCGACGACGGCGATGGACGTGGCGGGAGCGCGGTGGCGGACGAGCGCCTCGACGCAGCGGACCGTCACGCGCGCCGGGTCGGAGCTCCCGAACGTCACCAGGACGCGCGAGGCGGCGCCCTCGGCCCACGGCCGCAGGTCGTCGAACTCGGGACGCAGGAGCGCGTACGCGCCGCCGGCGAGCACGCGCGTCGCGCGACCGCCCACCGGTGATTCCGCCGGTCCGGGGCCGGCGACAGCGCCGAGGTTCGGGTCGACGACGACGTCCGCGGGTACGTCCACGTCGCCGACGTCGTCGTCGATCCGCACGACGGGCAGCGCGATCGACAGCGTCCGGACGTCGTCCAGCGTGTACGCGTACCCGTCCACGCACGCCGCCGCGGCGCCCCGGGCGACGGCGTCGCTCGCGAGTTCCGCGAACGACGCGGGGGCCTCCTCGACGTCGACGCCGAGCGCGCGCATGCGCTCGCCCCAGAACGTCGGCAGCGCCGCGGAGACGAGGGCCGCCCGGCCGCCCTCCCGGACCCAGGCACCGAGGAGGCTCGCGATGCGCGCGACGTGGCCTGCGCCGGTCGCAGCCGACGCGTCCGCGCGCCCCAGGAGCAGCTTTCCGTCGATCCGCCTGCGCCGCCGGTCGCCGTCCGATTCCAGGGCCTTCTGGCTCACGCTCGCGTTGAGCCGCGCGACGTCCGGGTGGGCCTCGAGGAACGCCGCGACCTCGTCGACCGACGCGTCCGGTCCGAGCTCGGTCACCACGCGGTCGACGAGCGCGAGATCCTCGGGCGTGTCGATCGTCAGCCGGAGGTGCGAGAGGTCCGGCCCGGGCGGCGGGCTCACGCGCGTCCGGAAGCGGCCGGGCTCGCGGTAGAGGTAGGGCATCACGTGCTCGCGGTCGAGCGGCTCGGTCGCCTCGGCGTCGGCGCGCTCCAGCGCGCTGCGCGTCACGATCTCGACGTCGAGCCCGCGCGGGATCGTCCGCTCCTCGCCCGCCTGGTTCCGGATGAACTCCAGCTCCGGCGCGCCCGCCAGCTCCGCGAGCAGGCGGTCGATGTCCGCCGGGTCGACCAGCGGGCAGTCCGACGTCACGCGCACGATCACGCCCGCACGGGCCTCTCGCGCGGCGAGCATGAAGCGCGACAGCACGTCGTCCTCGGATCCCCGCACGCAGACGAGGTCGTGCGCCGCCGCGAATTCCGCGAGGCGGTCGTCGGCCGCGTCCCGGGTGGTGGCGATCACGACCAGGTCCGCGCGCTCGATGCGGCGCAGGCGCTCCACGAGGACGTCGAGGACCGGCCTCCCACCGATGTCGAGCAGGACCTTGCCGGGGAGGCGCGTCGAGCGCATCCGCGCCTGGACGACGATCGCCGTCCGCCCCGGCGACTGCTGGCGCTCCGTCACCGGACCCGGGTCGACGGGCTCAGCACGTCGGCGAGGGCGCTGGCGACGCGGTCGACGTCCGCGTCCTCCATGCGGGGGAAGAGCGGGAGGGAGAGCGTGCGCTCGTAGTAGCGCCGGGCGCCCGGGTACTCGGAGACGCTGTATCCGAGTCGTTCGTAGTCGGGCTGGGAGGGGACGGGGATGTAGTGGACCTGCGTCCCGATCCCGCGCTCGCGCAGGCCCTGCATCACCTCGGCTCGGGAGCGGCCGACGCCGTCGAAGTCGACCAGGACCGCGTACAGGTGGTACGCGCTCTCGCTCCCGTCGGGGCCCGGGTCGACCGGCTCGACCGAGGGAACGTCGGCGAGCAGGCGGTCGTACCGCGCCGCGAGCTCGCGCCGCCGGTCGACGAAGCGGCCGAGCTTGGAGAGCTGGCTGACCCCGAGCGCGCACTGGACGTCGGTCAGGCGGTAGTTGAAGCCGAGCTCGTGCTGCTCGTAGTACCAGGGGCCCGGCGAGGTCCGCTGCAGGGCGTCCGCGTCGCGGACCATGCCGTGGCTCGCGAACCGCCGGAGGCGCTCGGCGCGCGCCGCGTCGTTGGTCACGATCGCGCCGCCCTCGCCGGTCGTCACGTGTTTGACCGGGTGGAAGCTGAAGATCGCCATGTCGGACCACGTGCCGTCGCCGATACGCCGGCCGCGGAGCGTTGCGCCTAGCGCGTGCGCGGCGTCCTCGACCACCGCAGCGCCCCGCGATCGGGCGAGGTCGGCGATCGCCTCCAGGTCCGTCGGCCGGCCGGTCAGGTCGACGGGCATCACGGCGCGCGTGCGCGGCGTCATCGCGCGCTCGAGGTCCTGCGGTCGCATGAGCCCGCAGTCGGGGCAGACGTCGGCGAAGACGACGCGCGCGCCCACGTACCGGACCGCGTTCGCGCTCGCGAGGAACGTGACGGCGGGCACGACCACCTCGTCCTCTGGCCCAAGATCGAGCACGTGACAGGCCGCGTGCAGCGCCGCCGTGCCCGACGAGACGGCGACGGCGTGCTCCGAGCCGACGGCGCGCGCGAGCGCGTCCTCGAACGCGCCCACGCGGGGCCCGGTCGTCAGGTAGGGGGAGCGGAGCGCCTCGACGACCGCGGCGATGTCGTCCTCGTCGAGGGTCTGCGCTCCGTAGGGGAGGAAGTCGTCCAAGGGAAGCGGCCGGGTGAGCCCGGACACGCTATCAGATGAGCCCGGGGCCCACGAACACGGGCCCGAGCGCCTCGAAGCGCGCGGGCCCGTGATGCGGCGGTCGGAGCGAGCGCTCGTGCCGCCGAAGAGGGGCTCGGGTCAGTCGCCCTCGACCGTTTCCGACTTCCAGCCGGTCACGACGCGGACGGCCCCGACGGGCTGCTTGAACTCGTAGGCGGTACCCTTGCGGTCCCAGACGTCCTTGCCCCAGAAGTAGTACGGGTTCACGACGACCCAGTCCGCGATCTTCGCGATGCCTGAGCCGACGACGTAGGCCGGGAGGATGTTCTGGAGCAGTGCGCCGTGGATGTAGGAGTCCTCCGCGTACTGCTGGTTGACCCAGGTGTCGAAGTTGCGGCTGATCCTGCTCGGACCCGCGATGCAGGAGGTCGAGGCGATCGAGGTCGCCACCAGGGCGGCGGTCAGCAGAAGGCGCTTCATGGTTGCGTGCAGCTCGTGGGGTGCGCGTGGCTCGGGGCCGCGCGGGTGTCGAGTGGTCGGTCGTCGCAGCCGGTGCCCTCGGGCGGTCCTACGGGCCACGGGACGACGGGTCCCCCGGCCACGCGTCCGCTCGCCGTCCGGCGAGCCTCCGCTGCAGGGACGCCTTCGGGAGGGCGGGGCGCCGACTGGCCCGCTGATCGGGCGAAATCCTGCGCAGCCACTCCCGGGAACGAGCGCGGCGGCCCCCGGCGTGGGTTCGCGGGGGGCCGCCGTGGTTCCCGAGGGGCATCCGCCGCCGCGTGGACGGGGCGGACGTCAGGAGCGTGCGGTCAGTCCTTGTCCGCCGCCGCCGCTTGCTCGTCGAACTGACGCTGGAGGTCCTCCTCCGCGTCCTCGAAGCCGATCCACTCCGTCGTCGGCTGGGCCGGGTCGTTGTGGACCTCGAAGGTCTTCATCTGGGCGACGCCGTCGACCGTGAGGCGCACGCAGTACGTCCCGGGTGCGACGCGGCGGGCGCGGCTGCGGCGGCCTCGCTGGCCGCTGCTGGCGCCTGCGCTCGAGCGGCGCAGGTTCCACTGGACGCGGTGGAAGCCCTTGGCTCCGTCCGCATCGAGCGACGCGACGACCTTGCCCTCGACGTCGAGGACCTCCAGCGCGATGTCTCGTGAACGCTTATTCAGGACGTAGCCGAGCACGGCGCCGCTGTACGGGTTCTCCGCCGTGAAGACGTGGTTCCCCGTCCGGCCGTGGCTGCGACCCCGCGACTGCAGATGCACGTCCGTCGGATCGAACAGCGTGGCGTCGGCCTCCATCACGTCCTCGTTCATCTGGCCGATGAAGCCGATGTCGAGGATCCACACGCTGCGGCCGTGAGTGCCCGCCACGAGTTCGCGCATGCCGGTGTGCTGCGCGAGGTCGTGGACCGGGACGGTCGGCAGGTTGCTGTTGAGGCGCGTCCAGGACTCGCCGCGATCGATCGAGACGTAGACGCCGAACTCGCAGCCGATGTAGAGCACGTCCTCGCTCGTCGCGTCCTCCAGGATCGCGCGGACGGAGCCCGCCGAGTCCGGGAGGTTCGAGCGCAGGGACGTCCACGAGCGGCCGAGGTCCTCGGAGACGAAGACGTGGGGCATGCCGTCGTCGCTGCGGTGCCCGTCGAACGTCGCGTACACGCGCTTGCGCGAGAACTTCGACGCCTTCAGGTCGCTGACGTAGCGGCGGCCCGGAAGGAGCTGATCGATCGTGTCCTTGATCTGCTTCTTCTTCTTCTTCTTGGCCTTGGGCTTCTCCTCCGACTTCGTGTCGTCGGAGTCCGCCTCGTCGGCGACCTCTTCGGACTTCGCCTCTTCGGACGTGGCCTCTTCGGACGCGGCTTCTTCCGAGGATTCCTCCTCGGCCGACTCGGCGGCCTCGCCGCGATCGCCCGTCCAGTCGAAGCTGAACGCACCACCCGCGGCCTCGATCGTGCCGCTCATCGTGCCGTTCTCGACGTCGACCTTGGCGTCGAACTGGAGCGTCAGAGCGTCACCCTCGAAGCGGAACGTCAGGCTGCCGCTCGACTCGCTCCAGCGGATGCGCTTGAGCGCGCCGGTGCCGATCTCGGACTCCAGCGAGCCCGAGACCTTCCCGAGGTCGTCGACCTCGATCATCAGCGTGAAGCGGCCCTCCGAGTCGTCCTCGATGCCCTCGCCGACGGCCTTGCACGACCACGTGCCGGCCAGGCCGGGCTCCTCCTGCGGCGTCTCGAGCGAGCCGACGACGTTGGACACGCGCTTCGCGCGGGCCTCGGTCGTCGCCTTCTTCTTGTCCTCCTTCTTCTCGGCGGCGACCGCCGCCTCGAACGCCGGTGCACCGTTGAGCGCCATGAGGTCGACCCACTCCGTGCCGCCGTCCTCGGTCATCCAGAGCGCGCCGTCGTCCGTTCCGACGTACAGCACGTCCTGGTCCAGCGGCGACTCGGCGAGCGCGACCGCGGCGCCGCGATCCGTCGCGGAGATCTCGGGCGAGATGCGGCGCTGCGACGTGCCCTTCTGGACGGACTTGAAGACGTAGTTGCCCGCGCTGTAGTAGATCTCGCTGTTGAAGTTCGACAGCAGGAACGGCGTGTTCCAGTTGAAGCGGAACGTGACGTCACCGCCGCGCGGGGAGCGGGGGCGCAGGAAGCCGCCCTCGCCGGACGCGAAGTCGCGCCGGCCCATGCCGCCGTTCTGGCTCTCGTAGTAGACGAGGTCCGGGTTGTTCGGATCGACGATGCAGCGGAAGCCGTCCCCGCCGCCGACTCGGAACCAGTCCTCGTTCGTCGCGCCGGTGTCCGAGGTGCGCGAGGGGCCTCCCCAGGAGCCGTTGTCCTGCAGGCCGCCGTACACCATGTAGAACGTCCGCGGTCCCGCGGTGACGTTGTAGAACTGGCCCAGCGCCATCCGGTTGTGGTGGTTCCAGTTCTCCATGCGGTCGTACGTGACGTACAGGCCGCCGTCGTTGCCGAGCAGGATGTGGCGCCCGTCCGACGGGTCGACCCACATCGCGTGGTGGTCGACGTGCACGTCGCCGCCGTGGCCGTTCGAGGAGAACGTCTTGCCGCCGTCGCTGGACTTGTGGAGCCGGGTGCCGAGCACGTAGATGTAGCTCTCGTCGCTCGGGTCGACGCGGATCTCGCTGTAGTACATCGGGCGCGGGTTCAGCGAGTTGATGCGCGTCCAGGTCGAGCCCTTGTCCTCGGACTTGAAGATGCCGCCGTACTGGTGGCCGTCCGGGCCCTGCTGGTCCTGGGCGTTCGAGCGCTGGCCGCCGAGGCCGATCCCGAAGGGGCCGTCGCGCCGGCGTCCGTGGACGTCGAGGCGCTCCTCTTCCTCCTCGGGCTGCTTGTCGAACGTGATCTCCAGCTCGACGACCTCGCCGTCGCGCACGGCCTCGATCTTGGCGACGTCCCCCGCGAAGTAGTCGCGCAGCGCGCGGCGCAGGCGCGTCTGGTCGAGGATCGGCGTATCGGCGATGCGGAGGATGATGTCGCCCTCCTTCAGGCCCGCGCCCTCGGCGGGGGAGTCCTCGACGATCGAGCGGACCCGCGCGCCGATGTCGGCGCTCTCGAACGAGACGCCGAACCAGGCGGCGTTCTCAGGCTCCTGAGTGATCTGGTTGGTCTCGACGACCGCGAAGAGGTTGTCGGGCTCCGAGCCCGACCAGCAGAGGCCGATCCGTCCGAGCTGCGTCGACGGCAGGCCCTCGGTGAGCTTCGCCCAGGTCTCGCCGCCGTCCTTCGTCCGCCAGATCGCCGAGCCGTCGCCCCACTTCACCGCCGGGTCGTTCGTGTCGAACATGTCGCGACGGCGCTGGTACGTCGCGATCACGATCGTGTCCGGATCCTCGGGGTGCATCTTGACGTCGATGACACCGGTGTCCTCGTCGACGAAGTGCAGCCGCTCCCAGCTCCGACCGCCGTCGGTCGTCTTGTAGAGGCCGCGCTCGTCGTTCGGGCCCCAGAGGCGGCCGACCGCGCCGACGTAGACGACGTTCGGGTCGTCGGGGTGCACGACGATCGTGCTGATCTGGAAGGTCTCCTCCAGGCCGGCGTGCCGCCAGGTCGCGCCGCTGTCGTGCGAGACGTAGACGCCGTCGCCCCAGGAGACCGAGTTGCGCGGGTTGTTCTCTCCGGTGCCTGCCCAGACGTGCGTCGGGTCGGAAGGGGCGACGGCGATCGCGCCGACGGACGACACGCGCTGGTTGGTGAACTGGTGCTCGTACGAGACCCCGTTGTTCGTCGTGTGGACCACGCCGCCCGTCGCGGTGGCGATCCAGTACTCGGAGTGGTCGTTCGGGTTGACCGCGATGTCGGTCATCCGCCCACCCATGTTCGCCGGGCCGATCGAGCGCCAGCGGTGCGCGTCGACCCACTCGAGCGGGAGCTTGCCCTGCGTCGCGACGGGGGGCCGCTCCGGAAGCGGCTCGGGCTCGTCCGCTTTGGCGGTGGCCTCGTCTTCGGAGTTGGACTCCGGGGCGTCTTGCGCGAAGCCGTGGGGGAGGAGGGAGCACGCGAGAGCGATCGGCAGCGCGTACGCGGCCGAGCGCCCGAGGATTCGTCGGAGCATGATCGGGCGGAGAGTGAGGGGGGTCCTCGCGGGACGATCGGGCGCACGACATGGCGCAGATCGGGCCGCAGAACGACGATAACCCCGCCCTCAGGGCCGCGGCGTTCGGGTTCTGTGGGGCCGCCCGGATCGAGTCAGTCGGTCGCGCTTGCGCTCCACGTTCCCCGGGGCACACTGCCCGGATGGCCTGGCCCACGCCGGGACCGCCGCACCCCCCTCGATCCATGGCTCGTCCACGAACCACCGCCGCGAGAGCCAGCCTCCGCCGGCACGCCCCGCTGCTCCTCGTCGCGTTCGGGGCCGCGTGCGCCTTCCCGCCGCCGAACGAGGAGATGCCGCTGACGGGGGAGCTCTCGAACGAGCCCGAGGTCGACTCCTCGATCGGGACCGATCCGCCCGCTCCGATCGAGGAGGGGCCGACGGTCGCAGCGGCCCGACCGGTCGAGTCCGCCGGCGCCGGCGACGACGAGGAGATCGTCGACGACAGCGCCGAGATCTACGGCCCGCGGGCTCCCGTCGAGACGTCGCTCGTCGAGGTCCAGGACACCCCGGGCGAGCCGCTGGAGCGCGTGCCCGGCTCCAACCTCGATCTCCAGGCCATCGAGCGGGACGGCGACGCCGAGCTCCCGCCCGCGCGCGAGACCGACCTCGTTCCTTCCGACGTCTCGGCGTCGCGCGTGGACGGGGCGGTCTCCGCCGCCGCCGCGAGCGCGCCCGACGTTGCCGACGCCGGCGACACCACCGGGGACGAGGACGAGTCCGACGAGCCCGAGCCGATCGTGTTCGAGGCCGGATCGATCGAGACCGACGACGGCCTGCGGATGGCATATCGCGTCGGCGGCACCGGACAGGACGTCGTCCTCGTCCACGGCTGGTGCGGTGACGCTGCGCAGTGGGACGGCCATGCCAGCGAGCTCGCCGGCTCGTACCGGGTCTGGGCGCTCGACCTCCCCGGCCACGGGCGCTCGATGGGGACGGGGCGCGAGTCCTGGACGATCCCGCAGTTCGGCGCCGACGTCGCGGCGCTCGTCGAGGCGAAGGAACTGGAGGACGTCGTCCTCGTCGGTCACGCGATGGGCGGGCAGGTCGCGCTGGAAGCCGCCGTTCGCGTGCCCGGACGGGTGCGGGCCATCATCGGCGTCGACTCCCTCCACCGGCTCGCCGTCGACCCGAATCCGGAGCGACTGGACCCGTACGTCGAGCGCTTCGCCCGGGACTACGAAGGCTCGATGCGCGCCTTCATCGCCGAGGCGATCGACGACGGGACCGCCGCCGACGTCCGTCAGCGCATCCTCGACGACGCGCTGCGCTGCGACCCGGAGGTCGCGGTCGCGCTCATGGAGCACTTCGGGGTCCACGATCCGAAGCCCGCGGCGCGCCTCATCGACTGCCGCGTGATCTGCATCAACTCCGACACGGCGCCCACCGACGTCGAGGGCAACCGCGCGCTCCTGACGTCGTTCGACGTCGCGATCATGAAGGGGGCGGGCCACTGGCCGCACCTGGAGGCACCGGAGCCCTTCCGGCTGCAGCTCGCCGGCGAGCTCGCGCGGGCCCTTCCGGTCCGCTCGGGCTCGGAGGACTCGGTGCTGCACTCGCTGTCACCGATCGTCTACGCCGACGACGTCGGGGCGGTGCGCGACTTCTACGTCGAGCGGCTCGGCTTCGCAGAGGTCGATCGGCGGCCCGTCGACGCGACGGTGGCGCCCGACTTCGTGGCGCTGGAGCGCGACGGAGCGAGCCTGATGGTGCAGTCGTCGGCGACGCTCCGGTCCGACTTCCCCGACGTGGCGATCGAGCCGCGCGAGACCGTCCTCTTCCTTCGCGTCTCCGATCTGGAGGTCGAGCGCGTACGCCTCGGGGACGACCTGCGCGTGGCGGTGCCCGAGCGCACGCTGTCGTCGGGCTCCCGGCAGCTCGTCGTCGTGGATCCCGCGGGGTCGTTCGTCGTGCTGCAGCAGCCGCGCAAGGAGCCCACGCGGCGCGCCTCCGCGCCCGCGCGCTGACGACCGATCGCGGATCAGTCGAGGATCGGGAGGCTGGAGAAGGCCTTCACGGCGAGCCTCTGCGCGAGACGGCCAGCCGTCTCCCGCAGCGCGTCCGCGGCCGCCGACTCGTTCTCCTTCGTGTGCGCGACGATCGGCTCTCCTCCGTCGCCGCCGGCGCGGACCGACGGGTCGAGCGGGACGTGGCCGAGTACCGGGAACCCGTGCTGCTGCGCGAGCGCCTCGGCGCCGCCGGAACCGAACACGTCGAACGTCGCGCGGAACGTGCCGCCCGCGGCGAGCGGGACGGTGTGGGTCTGGGCGCCGAGCGAGAGAGACACCTCGGAGCCGGCCTCGCCGCCCTCGACGGCGCCCTCCAGGACCATCCCGGACATGTTCTCGACGATGCCGAGGATCGGCACCTTGACCTGGCGGAACATCGAGATCGCCTTCGTCACGTCGAACGCGGCCACTGCTTGCGGCGTCGTGACGAGCACGGAGCCGGACAGCGGGACGACCTGGGCGAGCGAGAGCTGCGCGTCGCCCGTGCCCGGCGGCATGTCGACGAGGAGGTAGTCGAGCTCGCCCCACTCGACGTCGGTCAGCATCTGCGTGATGAAGCTGTGGACCATCGGTCCACGCCAGATGACGGGCTGGTCGTCCGGCACGAGGTAGCCGATCGACATCGTCTTGATGCCGCGGCGCTCCTTCGGGACGAGCTTGGTCTTGCCGTCGATCTGGACCTGATCGGGCTGTCCGGCGAGGCCCATCATCATCGGCACGTCGGGCCCGTGGACGTCGCAGTCGAGCAGCCCGACGCGCGCGCCGGTCTGCGCGAGGGCGCACGCGAGGTTGACCGTCACGGTGCTCTTGCCGACGCCGCCCTTGCCGGACGAGACGGCGACGATGTGGCGGACGTCCTTCGCGGCGTCCCGCGGCGGCCCCGCGGGGCCCTTGACCTCTGCGGTCATCTCGACGTCGATGTCCTTGACCCCGGGGAGCGCCGCGATGAGGCCGCGGGCCTGCTCCTGCATCTTGTCCTTCACGGGGCACGCGGGCGTCGTGAGGTTGATCACGACCGAGACGTCGCCCTCGGGGGACACGTCGCAGCGCGTGATGAAGCCGAGGGTGACGATGTCCTTGCCGAGATCGGGGTCGATCACGGCCTTGAGCGCCTCGAGGACGGCGTCGCGGGTCGGGGCTTGGGAGGTCACGTCGGTGGGCTGGGGGGATCGCATTGCGGTCGGGGCAGCGTCTGTACGGCGAGCGTAGGCCGGACGGCCGGAATCTCAACGCAGGAGCGGATTCGCCGTAACGAACGTCCGGATTCGCGGAAGAGCTCCCGTTCCGGCGCCGTCAGAGCCGCCGTTCGTGTCACGCACCGGACCACCGATCTCGCCCAGGACGGCCCGCACTGGCCCCGTCCGCAGCCCATCGACCGCTCGATGTTCCAGCCCATCCTGACCGCCGCCCTCCTCTTCGCGCCGCAGTCCGCGATCCCCGCTCAGGAGGCGCCGATGTTCCCGGCCGCTTCCGGGCCCTTCACGTTCGAGGTCTCTGCCGACGCCCCGGGCATGGACTATCACGAGCTCGTCAGGACGTACGGCGAGCTCACCGGTCTGCACTTCACCTTCGACGAGCAGACGGACCAGCTCCTGAAGAACCAGCGAGTGCACCTGGACCGGTCGGTGACCGTTCCGACCGAGGACGTCACCACGTTCATCGAGTCGCTGCTCGTCCAGGGCGACTTCTGCCTCACGCCGCTCAAGGCGCAGGGGACGATGCTCATCCGCGTCACGTCGCTCGCGACGGCGGCTCGGAACAACCTTCGCGCCGGCGCGGCCTTCCTGTCGCCGGACCAGCTCGGCGTCGCGCGAGCCCATCCGGCAATGCTCTTCACGACCACGGTCTCGCTGCCGAACGTCGACGTGCGTCAGGTCTCGAACTCGCTTCGGACGATGATCACCGACGCGAACACGCAGCAGCTCCTGCCCGCCGGGAACTCGAACTCCCTGGTGATCGTCGGATTCGGTAGCCAGCTGATGGCGACCCACGACATGCTCAAGCTGATCGACATGGCGGCAGAGCCGACCGAGCGACGGACGTACGAAGTCGTCCGACTCGAGAAGGCGAAGGCCAAGGAGCTCGCCGACACGATCTCGGACCTGATCGGTCATGCCTCGACGGTCCAGGGGGCGGCTGGCGCGCAGGGGCCGTCCGCGGCGCTTCGTGCTGGACCCCGGGTCATCGCCGACGATCGCACCAACTCGGTGTTCGTCGGCGGGACGCCGGCCGAGATCGCGCAGATCAAGGAGCTGATCGTCCATCTCGATTCTTGACGGACAGTCTCATGCGCAGCCCGCATCGCACCGGGCTATCGTTCGAGGCGCTCGCCTTCCCGGCGGGCGCCTCGATTCGCACATGACCGAGAACCGCCAGCCCCGCGCCGTCTGCCTCGTCTCCGGAGGCATGGACTCGGCGGTCGTCCTCGCCGAGGCGATCGCCGCGGGCTTCGACGCCTACGCGCTCTCGTTCCGCTACGGCCAGCGCCACGCGGCGGAGCCCGAAGCGGCCGCGCGCGGCGCCGAGGCCGTCGGCGCGACCGCCCACCGGACCGTGACCGGCGCCCTGACGACGCTCGGCGGCTCCGCGCTGACCGACGCCATCGACGTGCCCAAGGACCGCGACGAGGCCGAGATCGGCGCCGGCGTCCCCGCGACCTATGTCCCAGCGCGCAACACGGTCTTCCTCGCGGTCGCGCTCGGCTGGGCGGAGGTGCTCGGCGCGACCGACCTCTTCTGCGGCGTCAACGCGGTCGACTACTCGGGCTACCCCGACTGCCGCCCCGAGTTCCTGCGCGCGTTCGAGGCGCTCGCCGATCTCGCCACCGCCGCGGGCACCGAGGACGGCGCGTCCTTCCGCGTGCACGCGCCGCTGATGGAGAGCAGCAAGGCGGACATCGCCCTGCGCGCCGTCGAGCTCGGCGTCGACCTCGGGCTGACGCACACCTGCTACGACCCCGTCGTCGCGCCCGACGGACGAGCGCTGGCGTGCGGCCGCTGCGACGCGTGCAAGCTGCGCCTCGCCGGCTTCGAGGCCGCCGGGCTGACCGACCCGATCCCCTACGCACACCGCTGAACATGTCCGATCAACACGCGGCCGAGGGCGCCATCGGAGTGCCCGATCCCGTCGCCGCCGACGACCCGCGCCTCTCCGCGGTCGCCCGGCTCCTCGCGATCGTCGACGTGCTCCGCGGTCCCGACGGATGCCCCTGGGATCGCGAGCAGACCGAGGCGTCGATGGCGCCGCACCTCGTCGAGGAGGCGCACGAGCTCGTCGAGGCGATCGAGGAGGCGGGCGCGGAGGCCTCGGCTGCGGAGGCCGGCGACTGCCTCGTCGCGCTGCTGCTCGTGTGTCGGATCGCCGAGGACGGCGCGCGCTACGACGTCGGCGCCGCCGCCCGCGCCGCGTCCGACAAGCTCGTCCGGCGTCACCCGCACGTGTTCGGCGACGAGGCCGCGTCCGGCTCGGGCGAGGTGCTCGGCCGGTGGGAGGACATCAAGCGCGCCGAGCGCGAGGCCGCAGGCGAGGACACGAGCGCGCTCGCCGGGATCCCGCGCGGCCTGCCGGCGCTGCAGCGCGCGGGCCGCACGTGCCAGAAGGCCGTCGCGGCCGGGTTCCACTGGAAGGACGCGCGCGGCGCGCTCGGCAAGGTCGAGGAGGAGCTCGCCGAGCTCGTCGAGGAGCTTCCCGAGGCCGCGCTCTCCGCGAGCGCGCGGCCCGAGCTCGACGACGCGACGCGCGAGCGCGTCGAGCACGAGCTCGGCGACCTCCTGATGGCGACCGCGTTCCTCGGGGGCTACCTGCGACTCGACCCGGAAGCGCTCTGCCGCGCCGCGCTGCGGCGCTTCGAGGCGCGCTTCCGGGACATGGAGACCCAGCTCGGCGGCTCGCTGGCCGGGCACGATCTCGACGCGATGATGTCCGCCTGGGTGCGGGCCAAGGAGACCACGGGGGACGCCCGATGAACACACAGGCGACAGGCGCGATGCTGCACGTCCACGACCTCTACAAGATCCACGCCGGAACGGGCGAGGACCACCCCGTCCTGCGCGGCGTGTCGTTCGACGTCGCGGAGGGCGAGTTCGTCTGCATCATGGGCCCCTCGGGATCCGGCAAGACGACGCTCCTGCACCTGCTGTCCGGACTCGACGAGCCGTCCGCTGGCGCGGTCGTGCTCGCCGGCGAGGATCTCGCCCGCGCGCCGGAGGCCGAACGGACCGCGCGACGGCGCGACCAGGTCGGGTACGTCTTCCAGTTCTTCCACCTGATGCCGAACCTGACGGTCGAGGAGAACATCGGGCTGCCCGTCGCGATCGCCGGCCACGACCCCGACCGCGAGTCCGAGCGCATCCGCGAGCTCGCCGCCAAGCTCGGGATCGAAGGGCGCCTGCGCGCGTTCCCGCACGAGCTCTCCGGCGGCGAGATGCAGCGCGCCTCGATCGCCCGTGCGCTGATCGGTGGCCAGCCGCTCCTCCTGTGCGACGAGCCCACGGGCAACCTCGCCCAGGCGGCGGGGCGCGAGGTGATGGAGGAGCTCCGTCGCGCGTGCGACCAGGACGGGCGCACGGTCGTCCTCGTCACGCACAACCCCCGCGACGCGGCGTTCGCGGACCGCGTGCTCTTCCTCGTCGACGGTGAGATCCGGCCGGACGGCGAGCTGAAGGGACCCCGGATCGAGGAAGCCGACATCGCCGCCGCGCTCTCGCGCTTCTCGATCTAGCCGGCACAGCCGGACCCGACCGATGGGACTCAGCTCGATCATCGCGAGGCGCAGCCTCACGCAGCGGCCCGGCCGCACCGCGTTCTCGATCCTCGGCGTGGCGCTCGGCGTCGCCACCGTCGTCGGCGTCGTCACCCTCGACCACGCGACGATCGAGGGCTACGCGCGTCCGCGGCAGGTCAAGAACCGCGCGGACATCGAGCTCTCGTCGGCGGGTGGCGTCGTCAGCAGCTCCGACGCGCTGCGGGACCTGGAGGGCATCTCCGCGGCAGCGGAGTTCTTCCAGAACGACGCCCTCCTGGAGACCGTCCGCGCCGAGGCGGTCGGCGACACCGTCGGCGTCAAGATCCTGGCGATCGAGGCCGAGCAGGCCGCGGCGTTCGGGCTCTACGGACTCGCGGCCGGGGGCGACCTCAACCCGCGCGCCTCCGAGCGCGAGGTGATCATCGGTCCGCGCGTCGCGATCGAGCACGGCGTCGAGGTGGGGGACGAGGTCCTGCTCTCCCGCCCGCA
>JBCDGE010000068.1:0-42106 GCA_038757895.1 Planctomycetota bacterium
CGGTGAGACACCGGAGGACGTGGCGGAGACCGAGAAGGTCCTGCGCCTCGCGGGCCCGGACCTGATCCGGATCTCGGTGTTCAACCCGCTGATCGGCACGGAGTCCTGGGACAACTACCAGGCGTCGATCGACATCTCCGACCTGTCGGAGAACTACGTGTCGTCGAACCGCTCCGGCTACAAGCACGAGCACTTCAGCCAGATCGAGCTGGAGGAGCTGCGCAAGCGGATGGTCCGCAGCTACGAGCAGTGGTACTACTCGATGCCGCAGCGCCTGCGCCGCGTGTACGAGCGGGCGCTCTACTACATCGAGAACCCGCAGCACGGCCGCAAGCGGGTCGGGCGCGCGCTCGGGCTGGTCCCGCCGCCGCAGCGGCACGTGGTGACGAGCCACCACTAGTGGGTGGCGCAGCCACCCACTAGTGGTGGCTCGTGACTACAGCTCCAACGCCGTGAGGCGTTGGGCCAGAAACAAAGGAGGCGGCCTCAGCCTCCCGTATCCTCCCACGAGCCCCGAGCCACCCGCTCGGGGCTCTTGACGTTCGAAACCGGTCGGCGGTCCTCGCTCAGTAGGTGCCGTCGGGAGTCTCGTACGGCTCCTGTGCCCCGTCCGGGTATCCGGGTGTGCGTCCCTCGAGTTCGCGTAGGAAGGCGAGATACTCACGCATCGCGCGATGGAGCTCACCGAGGTCTCCGATCTCCCGGTCCCGATAGGCGTGGATCGAGTTCCTGCGGGCCTGGATCCTGTCCAGCCACTCGTCCCATCTCTCCTTCTCGGAGTCCGTCCAGACGTGGCGGGCAAAGAGCTGCCGCAGCCGCTCGAACACCAGTGCGTCTGGCTCGAGCCGCTTGCCGTCCCTCATGACGAGGCGTTCGTCTTCCGGGTAGTCGTCGCGGTAGACGCTGAGGAACCACTGCATCGTCCCCTCCGTCAGCGCACCGAGGTTCGCCCAGCCGAGGATCAACGCACCGTCGCGTTGGTCCTCGACTTCGGGTGCCTCCGTCCAGAGCGACAGGCAGAGGGACAGCGAAGCGACGCGATCGAGCCGTGCCCGCGCGAGGAGTCCAGCAGCGTCATCTGGCGCCCAGCCGTACGCGTGGGACCAGAGGGCCCTGATCGTGTCGTTGTAGGTGGCGATACGAGAGACCACCTCCTCGATGGGCATGCTCCGAATGTCGGCGTACGGATCATTCCAGCGATGATCCGGATCGGGCTCGAGGACGCTGCCGTGTTGCATGCTCGGAGTGTTCGCGAGCCGCCTCCCGCGATCCAGTGTCCTCCGTTCGCCTACCGAGCCGCGCCGCCCCTTTCGAGCAACATCAACACCTCCTGCGCCACCGTCCGCCCGCCGTCCTTCGCGTACCACGCCATGATCGGCGCGTAGAACTCGCCCTTGTCGTCCGCCGACGGAGAGCCCCCCTCGCGGAGCTTCTTCCGTAGCTCGGCCTGGAGCGGCGCCGGGCGCGGGCCCCAGGCGCCCAGCTCCTCCCCGTTCTCGTCGAAGACCACCGCGATCGGGATCGCGCGGCCGCCGTGCGTGAGCCGCTCGGACAGCGCCTCGGGGTGGTCGTCGCTCTGGAGCACCTTGACCTCGACGCCCGGCACGGCCTCCGCCATCGCCACGATCGTCGGGACCGAGCGGATCGCGTCCCCGCACCAGTCCTCGGACAGGACCAGGATGCGGCGCGCGCCGGGGAGGGCCTCCAGGCGGGCCCGCTCGTCCTCGTGGACGCGGGCGCGCTTCGCGTAGGAGGCCCACAGGTCGGCCTTCTCCTCGACGGCGTCGAGGTAGGCGGTCCAGGAGACGGCGGAGGGCCAGAATCGTTCGAAGAAGGGGCTCATGGTCTCGGTCCGTACGGGTCGACCGGCATGATGGGACGCCCGAACGCCGCACACGAGACCGATCCTCGCACGATGACCCCTCAGACGACCCCGACCGACGCCCCCGAGGCCGCGATTCGCACCCCCGGCGAGCCCGTTCCCATCGCCGTCGCCCACGGCGACGGCATCGGGCCGGCGATCATGGACGCGACCCTCCGGATCCTGGAGGCCGCCAGGGTCCCGATCGCTCCCGAGCGGATCGAGATCGGCGAGAAGGTCTACCTCTCCGGCGTGACGTCCGGGATCGAGGAGCGCGCCTGGGACGTCCTGCGGCGGACCCGGGTCTTCCTGAAGGCCCCGATCACGACGCCCCAGGGCGGCGGCTACAAGAGCCTCAACGTCACCACGCGCAAGACGCTCGGGCTGTACGCGAACGTCCGCCCGTGCCGCTCGTTCCACCCCTTCGTCCAGTCCCGCCACCCGGGCATGGACGTCGCGATCATCCGCGAGAACGAGGAGGACACCTACGCCGGCATCGAGCACCGCCAGACCCCCGAGGCCACCCAGTGCCTCAAGCTCATCCCGCGGCCCGGGTCCGAGCGGATCGTCCGGTACGCGTTCGACTACGCCGAGCGCCACGGGCGGCGGCGCGTGACCTGCATGGTGAAGGACAACATCATGAAGATCACCGACGGGCTGTTCCGCAGGTGCTTCGAGGAGGAGGCCGCGCGCCACCCCGACATCGAGGCCGACGTCATGATCATCGACATCGGCACCGCGCGGATCGCGGACGCGCCCGAGACCTTCGACGTCGTCGTCCTGCCGAACCTCTACGGCGACATCGTGTCCGACGTCGTGGCCCAGCTCGCGGGCTCGGTCGGCATCGCGGGCTCGGCGAACATCGGCGACGACTTCGCGATGTTCGAGGCCATCCACGGCTCGGCGCCCGACATCGCGGGCAAGGGGATCGCGAACCCGTCGGCGCTGCTGCAGGGCTCGCTGATGATGCTCGTGCACCTCGGCCTGACCGACCACGCGAACCTGATCCAGAATGCCTGGCTGAAGACGCTGGAGGACGGCGTCGTGACCGGCGACCTCGTCGACTCCAAGGGCAGGCGCGGCGAGGCAGGGACCGACGCGTTCACCGACGCGGTGATCGAGCGGCTCGGCGATGAGCCACGGACGCTGCCCCACGCGGCGTTCCGCGCCGTCACACACGAGGCGAGCGCTGCGCCCGCGCCGGTTGCCCGTCCGAACAAGGAGCTGCGCGGCGTCGACGTGTTCCTCGACTGGAGCGAGGGCGACCGCGACGCCAACGTCATCGGCGAGCGCATCGCGGCCGCCGGGAACGACGCGCTCCGCCTGCTCCTCGTCACCAACCGCGGCGTGAAGGTCTGGCCGGACGGGTTCCCCGAGACGTTCTGCTCTGACCACTGGCGGTGCCGCTTCGTGCACCCCGACGGCGGCACCGTCGCCCACGCCGACGTGATCGCGCTCCTCAGTCGCATCGAGGCGGCGGGCCTCGACTTCATCAAGACCGAGCACCTCTACAGCTTCGACGGCGAGAAGGGCTGGTCGCTCGCGCAGGGGGAGTAGCATGGCAGAACGGGTGCGCCGCCGGTGTGCCCACCTGCCCTACTTCCCGAACGCGACGCGGCCCGCGGGCCGCGACCCCCGGTGACGCTCCACTCCTCTCCGCGGATCGAGCGGGACCTCCTCGGCATCCGAGAGGTCCCCGGCGACGTCCGCTTCGGGATCCAGACGCTTCGCGCCCTGGAGAACTTCCACATCACGGGGGTGCCGATCTCGCACCACCGCGACCTGATCCGCGGGCTGGCGATGGTCAAGCTCGCCGCGGCGCGCGCGAACTTCGACGTCGGGGCGCTGCCGATCTCGATCCTGGAGGCGATCGAGGGCGCGTGCGAGGACATGATCGCGGGCGACCTCGACGAGGAGTTCGGGATCGACGTGCTCCAGGGCGGCGCGGGCACGTCGACCAACATGAACGCGAACGAGGTGATCGCGAACCGCGCGCTGGAGCTCATGGGGCTCCAGCGCGGCGATTACGCCTCGTGCAGCCCGAACGACCACGTCAACTGCTCGCAGTCGACGAACGACGCGTACCCGAGCGCCGTGCACGTCGGGATCGTGCTCGGCAATCGACGCCTGCTCGCCGAGCTCAGGCGGCTGAAGGCGGCTTTCCGCGAGAAGGGCGACGAGTTCGCCGACGTCGTGAAGATGGGGCGGACCCAGCTCCAGGACGCGGTGCCGATGACCCTCGGCCAGGAGTTCCACGCCTGGGCGTCGAGCCTCGCCGGCGAGACGCGCGCGCTGGAGCGGGTCGAGGAGGCGCTCCGCTACGTCAACATGGGCGGGACGGCGATCGGGACCGGGCTGAACGCTCCGGAGGGGTACGCCGAGCGCTGCGTGCTGCACCTGAGCGAGGTCGCAGGGCACGAGTTCATGCTGGCCGAGGACCTCGTCGAGGCGACGCAGGACACCCAGCCCTTCGTGCTGTACTCCGCGTGCCTCAAGAGCCTCGCCATCAAGCTGTCCAAGATCTGCAACGACCTGCGCCTGCTCTCGTCGGGGCCGCGCGCGGGGATGAACGAGATCGACCTGCCGGCGCTCCAGCCAGGCTCGTCGATCATGCCGGGCAAGGTCAACCCGGTGATCCCCGAGGTCGTGAACCAGGTCTGCTTCCGCGCGATCGGGAACGACCTGACGGTGACGCTCGCGGCCGAGGCCGGCCAGCTGCAGCTCAACGTCATGGAGCCGGTCATGGCGCACTGCATCTTCGAGTCCCAGACGATGTTCATGAACGCGGCGCGGACGCTGCGCGCGAACTGCGTGACGGGGATCGAGGCGAACCGCGAGGCGTGCCGCGCCCACGTCGAGCACAGCATCGGCATCGTCACCGCGCTCAATCCGCTCGTCGGCTACTCCAGCGCGACCGCGCTCGCCGCCGAGGCGCTGGAGACCGGGCGCGGCATCGTCGAGCTTGCGCGCGAGAAGGGGCTGCTCGACGAGGCGACGCTGTCGCGCGCGCTCGACCCGCGCGTCATCGCGAACGGGGGCCGGCCGAAGAGCGGCGACGAGCAGTGATCCAGGCGCGGACCGTGAGTCTCGACCCGCGGATCCCCGACGGGCCGATCGAGGACAAGTGGGCGCTGCACAAGTCGCGCATCCGCCTGATCAACCCCGCGAACAAGCGGAACCTCGACGTGATCGTCGTCGGCACCGGGCTCGCCGGCGCGTCCGCCGCGGCGTCGCTGGGGGAGGCGGGCTACCGCGTGCACTGCTTCTGCTTCCAGGACAGCGCGCGGCGCGCCCACTCGATCGCCGCCCAGGGCGGGATCAACGCGGCGAAGAACTACCAGAACGACGGCGACAACGTCTGGCGGCTCTTCTACGACACTGTGAAGGGCGGCGACTACCGCTCGCGCGAGGCGAACGTGTACCGCCTGGCCGAGCTGTCGAACAACATCATCGACCAGGCGGTCGCCCAGGGCGTGCCGTTCGCGCGCGAGTACGGCGGGCTGCTCGCCAACCGATCCTTCGGCGGCGTCCAGGTCCAGCGCACGTTCTACGCGCGCGGGCAGACGGGGCAGCAGCTGCTCATGGGGTCGTACCAGGCGCTCGCGCGGCAGGTCCGCGCCGGCACCGTCCAGCTCCACACGCGGACCGAGATGCTCGACCTCGTCGTCGCGGACGGAAAGGCGCGCGGCGTCGTGGTGCGGGACCTGGTGACCGGCGAGCTGCGGCGGCACTCGGCGCACGCGGTGGTCCTGGCGACGGGCGGGTACGGGAAGATCTACTACCTCTCGACGCTCGCGATGGGCTGCAACGCGACGGCGATCTGGCGCGCGCATCGCCGGGGCGCAGCGTTCGCGAACCCGTGCTTCGGCCAGATCCACCCGACGTGCATCCCGATGCTCGACGAGGCGCAGGGCAAGCTGACGCTGATGTCGGAGTCGCTCCGCAACGACGGGCGTATCTGGGTGCCGTCGGCGAGGAACGACACGCGGCACGCGCGCGACATCCCGGAGGGCGAGCGCGACTACTACCTGGAGCGCAAGTACCCCGCGTACGGCAACCTCACGCCGCGCGACATCGCCTCGCGCGCCGCCAAGGAGGCGTGCGACGAGGGGCACGGCGTCGGGCCGACCGGGCGCGCGGTGTACCTCGACTTCAAGGACGCGATCCAGCGGCTCGGGCGCGACGTGATCGCGGAGAGGTACGGGAACCTCTTCGCGATGTACGAGAAGATCACCGGCGTCGACCCCTACACGGAGCCGATGCTGATCTCGCCGGCGTCGCACTTCTCGATGGGCGGGCTCTGGGTCGATTACGACCTGCAGACGACCGTGCCCGGGCTGTTCGCGCTGGGGGAGTGCAACTTCGCCGACCACGGTGCGAATCGGCTCGGAGCGAACTCTCTGCTGCAGGCCTGCGTCGACGGGTACTTCGTCGCGCCGTACACGCTCACCGACTACCTCGCGGGCGAGCTCGGGGCGCCGGTCACGCCGACCGATCACCCTGCCTTCGAAGCGGCAGAGGCGGACGTGCGCGAGCGGATCGAGCGTCTGATGGGCGCCAGCGGCGATCGCCCGGTCGACGCGTTCCACCGCGAGCTCGGCGAGATCCTGTGGGATCGCTGCGGCATCGCCCGCACCGCCGAGGGCCTGCGGTCCGCGATCGGCGACGTACGGGCCCTGCGGGACGCGTTCCGTTCGGGCGTACGCGTCACCGGCAGAGCGGATCGCCTGAATCCGGAGCTCGAGAAGGCGTGCCGCGTCGAGGACTACCTGGAGCTCGGCGAGCTCATGTGCCGCGACGCGCTGGAGCGCGAGGAGTCCTGCGGCGCGCACTTCCGCGAGGAGCACCAGGAGGGCGGCGAGGCGACGCGCGACGACGAGCGCTTCGCGCACGTTGCGGCGTGGGAATTCGGGGGAGACGACGGTACGCCGACGCGGCACGTCGAGCCCCTGACCTTCGAGGCCTGCGTGCCCCAGCAGCGCTCGTACCGATGAACATCACGCTGAAGATCTGGCGCCAGGAGCACGCCGACGCGCACGGGCGCATGGAAACGTACGAGGTCGACGGCGTCACGCCGGCGATGTCGTTCCTGGAGATGCTCGACGTGCTCAACCAGCGCCTCGTCGCGGCCGGCGAGCGCGTCATCGCGTTCGACCACGACTGCCGCGAGGGGATCTGCGGCCAGTGCAGCCTCTACATCGACGGCCGCGCGCACGGTCCGCACGCCGGGACGTCGACGTGCCAGCTGCACATGCGCTCGTTCTCCGACGGTGACACGATCCACGTGGAGCCCTGGCGCGCGCGCGCGTTCCCGGTCATTCAGGACCTCGTCGTCGACCGCTCGGCACTGGACCGGATCGTCGAGGCGGGCGGATACGTCTCCGTGAACGCGGGCACCGCGCCAGAGGCGAACTCGCTGCCGATCGGCAAGGACGTGGCCGAGCACGCCTTCGACGCCGCCGCCTGCATCGGCTGCGGCGCGTGCGTCGCCGCATGCAAGAACGGCTCGGCGATGCTGTTCACCGCGGCGAAGGTCTCGCACCTCGCGCAGCTCCCCCAGGGCGAGGTCGAGGCCCGCGCGCGCGTGCGCCGCATGGTCGACCGTATGGACGCCGAGGGCTTCGGGAACTGTTCGAACCTGGGCGCGTGCGAGGCCGTGTGCCCGAAGGAGATCTCCGTCCAGCACATCGGCCGGCTGAACTGGGAGTACGTGAAGGCCGCCGCGGCCGCGGAGGCGTGAGCGCCCAGAGGTCCTCCGCGCGAGACCGCATCGCCGCCGTGGGGCTCGTGGCCGGTCCGCTCGTCGCAGCCGCGCTGCTCCTCGCCCTTCCGGACGCGTACACCACGATCGACGGCGATTCCGCCGAGCTCGGCCGCTCCGGGCGCGCGACGCTCGCCGTGATGGGCTGGATGGCGACGTGGTGGCTGACGGAAGCCGTGGCGCTGGAGGCGACGGCGCTGCTGCCGATCGCGCTGTTCCCCCTGCTCGGCGCGGGTTCGATCGACGAGGCGACGCGGCCGTACGCGTCGCCGCTGGTCTACCTGTTCCTCGGCGGCTTCCTGATCGCGTTCGGGATGCAGCGGTGGGGGCTCGATCGGCGCATCGCGCTGAGGACGCTGCGCGCGGTCGGCACGCGGCCGGCGCGGCTGATCGGCGGCTTCATGCTGGTGACGGCGTTCCTGAGCTCGTGCATCTCGAACACCGCGACCACGGCGATGATGCTGCCGGTCGCGCTCGGGATCATCGCGCTGATCGAGGGCGACGGTCCCGCGCCGCGCGAGCGGAGCAACGTGCCGACGTGCCTCCTGCTGTGCCTCGCGTACGGCGCGTCGATCGGCGGCGTCGCGACGATCATCGGCTCGCCGCCGAACGGGTTCCTCGTCCAGTACCTGGAGGACGAGCACGGGCGCACGATCAGCTTCGTGAAGTGGCTGTCGATCGGGCTGCCGGTGACGCTGGTGCTCCTGCCGCTGACGTGGTGGCTGATGACGCGCGTGATCTACCCCGTGCCCGACGAGGAGATCGAGGGCGGCGAGGCGCTCATCGCGCGCGAGCTCGCGACGCTCGGTCGGATGAACCGCGGCGAGTGGATCACGCTCTGCGTGTTCGGCGCGGTCATCGCGGCCTGGGTCGTGCGCCCGCTGCTGCAGGAGGCCGTGCCGGGCCTGAGCGACGGCGGGATCGCGATCTGCGGCGGCGTCGCGCTGTTCGCGATCCCGGTCTCGCTCCGGAACCGCGTGTTCGCGCTCGACTGGGCGACGGCCAAGGGGCTGCCGTTCGGGATCCTCATCCTGTTTGGCGGAGGACTGAGCCTCGCCGCCGCGGTCGGGCGCAACGGGGTCGCCGAATTCCTCGGCGCCCAGGCCGGTCACCTCGACGGGCTTCCGACGATCCCGCTCGTCGTGGCCATCACCGCGGGGATGGTCTTCCTGACCGAGCTGACCTCCAACCTCGCGACGACCGCGACGCTCGTCCCGGTCCTTGCTGCACTCGCGCCGTCGCTCGGCGTCGACCCGCTCGTCCTCGCGATCCCGGTGACACTCGCGGCGAGCTGCGCGTTCATGCTTCCGATCGCGACACCTCCGAACGCGATCGTGTTCGGTTCCGGTCGCATCACGATCCCCGAGATGACTCGCGCCGGGATCCGGCTCAACTTCGTGGCGATCGGGGTGATCTGTGCGCTCGCGTTCGGTCTCGTGTTGCCTCTGCTCGGCGTTCGCTGAGTGGCTCCGCAACGAGCGCCACTTTAATCATCGACCAACTGCGCAACTGCGCAACCGTGCAATCCCAGCACGACGCGCTCGCCTAGCGTGTCAGGTCTCATGGCTGGCTCGAAAGATGGCGGAACCCCGTCCATGGTCTCCGGAGAGGCGTGGGCGAGGGTGCGTTTCGAGCGTGCCGTCGCCCCTCACCTGGAGGCGCTGCACGCGCGGGCGCGGCGCGTGGTCGGTTGCGACGGGCTCGCATGGGACGCGGTGCAGGAGACCCTTCTCCGCGCGTGGACGAGGAGCAGTCTTCCAGAAGAGCCACGGGGCGTGTTGCTCGACCTCGTCCATCTGTCGTCGCTGCACCTCCTGCGGTGCGCGCGGCGGCGTCACGACCACGAGTCGACTGCGGCAGGCGACGCCTCGGCCTGCTGCGCGGACGATCCCCTGGTCCACGTCACCGACGCCGAGACGCGCGCGCGGATCACCCGGGGGATCGCGGACCTCGCGGAGGAGTACCGCTCCGTCCTCCAGCTCGTCGCGATCGAGGGCGCCAGCTACCAGAGCGCCGCGGAGCGCCTCGGAATCCCGATCGGAACCGTGCGCTCGCGCGCCTCGCGCGCTCGGGCCCAGCTTCGCCAGTGGATGGACGTCGCGTGATGTGCTCGACCCTGATCGCGGCGGCGTTCCTCGTTTCGCCCGCGCCGATCCAGGCGGAGACCGAAGAATCCGAGCCCGAAGTGCGGACAGTCGCCGACGGGATGCACGACCGCGTCACATTCGATGTGAACGTGAGCCGAGTCGCTGCCGCCGACGAGGACATCATCGACGTCGAGGCGATCGACAGCCGGGAGCTGCTCGTCACTGGCCTCGCGCACGGCCGAACGAGCGTCTTCGTTTGGCTCGCGGACGGCACCACGCGTTCGATCGTCTACCGCATCGAGCCCGACCTGACGCTCCTCCGCGCGGCGCTCGCGGACATCGATCCCGGTATCGAGGTCGAATCCGCGCCCGATCGCGCCGTGCTCGTGCTCAAGGGGACGGTCCCCAACCTCTTCGTGCGCGATGCTGCCGTCCGCGCCGCCGAGGCGTATCTCAACGCCGACCGATCCGACGAGCCGTCGCCGATCATCGGGACAGGCCAAGACGGAGCGACCGCGGTCGCTCCTGGTTCCGACGGCACCGGTGGCCCTCGGAACGGATCGGTCGTCGATCTCCTCCGCGTGGCGTCTCTCCCTGCTCCGTTGGAGGGCAGGATCGCCGATGCGATCGAGCCGCTGTCACGAGGGGAGGTCTCGGTGCGGCGCGTTCAGCTCGGGATCTACCCCGACGACGAGGCGGACGTCTTCGTCCTCGAGGGCTCGGTCCCGGATCAGGTGACCCTGAGCCGGCTGCTCTTCGTGGCCTCCCGGACCATCTCCGGCGGTATCACGGGTGGGACGAGCGAGGTACGCGTCCTCGCGGACGAGGGCGGTGCCCTGGTCCAGGTCCGGAATCTGTTCGGAGCAGGGGCGCTCGGCGGGGGCGGTGCCCAGCAGCAGGGACTGCAGAGCGCGAACAACGACGCCCTCGGCGGTGGCGGTGGAGGTGGCCGGCAGGGTGCGTTCCTCGCGAACAGGATCGGTGCCCAGGTCGGGCGCGCTAAGGTCGTCGAGGCGGCCGATGGCCGGCTGCTGTCGCTGGTCGACGTCGACTATCTGCCGCTCGTGCGTGTCGATGTTCGACTGTACGAGGTCAACACCACCAAGCTGCGCACGTGGCGCAGTCAGCTGACGGTCATCGGCTCCGACTTCGATCAGGGAGCTCTCCTCCCCGCACCTGCTGCGGTCGGGATCCAGGGCGACAACGCGGCGAGCGTCGGACAGGATCAGCTCCAGGGCCTGCTCGGCTTTCTCGACGGCGGTCTGACCAGCCAGGCGCAGCTCGTGTCCGGCGGTTTCGCGGTCGATGCGCTGTTCCAGCTCCTCGTCCAGGAGGAGGTCGCGCGCTCGCTGTCGAACCCGACCCTCACCGTCCTCTCGGGCGAACTCGCCCAGTTCCAGGTGGGCGGCCAGGTCCCGGTCCCGGTCGCGCTCACGGTCGGTGGCGGAACCGACCAGATCCTCAACGCTGTCCAGTTCCGCGACTTCGGGATCGACCTGACGGTTCGTCCGCTCGTGGAGGAGATCGACTCGGATCGCATCACGCTCGACGTCGTGCCGCGCATCTCGCTCCCGGACCTCGCGCTCACCGCGGCGATCGGGGACGCGACGGGTGAGACGTCCGCGACGACGGCGTTCGAGTCGCGTGCCACACGTACGCACACGCGTGTCTTCGACGGAGACGCGCTCCTCATCGGCGGCCTGACGACCCAGCAGGAAGAGGACATCCAGGCGAAAACGCCATGGCTCGGCAACGTGCCGGGGCTCGGGTGGCTGTTCCGGAACGAGGCATCCGAGACGGACATCACCGAGCTAGTCATCGTCGTGCTCCCCGCCGTGGTGCGTGATGCGCGCCCCGAGGCTCGCCTCTGGGCCTATCCCAGCACGGAGGAGGTCCTCCGCTCCTGCTTCCTCGAAGTCCGGGGCCGGGTGGCCGAACTCGAGCAGGCGCCGAGCGATGACGAGTCCGCCGAGGACGAGCGAACGACCGAGGAAGCGGCGCGTCCGACGGAAGAGGGCAACAGCCCCGACACCGAACAACCGGCGGCCGGCGACTCCGAGTCGCGCTGACCGGTCCCGACGACGACGCCCTCGCGGGCTGAGACGACCACCCCTTTTTCCCCGTGATCCGGGAACTGGGTCCTGACTGCCGGCATTCCACCGACGGTAGGCTCCGGCTCCCCAGGACCGGAATTCCCAGCAGACTCCTAGAGACGAATCTCCGAACCCATGCTTCTTCGACTTCTTCGCTGCAAGAAGGGCGCCGCCCTTCTCGAGTACTCCCTCCTCGCCGCTGGCGTCGCCCTCGTGTCCGCCGCTGGCGTCGCGATCTTCGGTCACAAGACCAACGACATGATCAGCGCGGTTGCCGCGATCATGCCGGGCGCCCACGCCGACGACAACGCCCCGATCTTCAGCGGCAAGATCATCGAGACCGGCCTGAACGCTGCTGGCGGCCTGGCTGTGAACGTGTCCGATCCCGAGGGCGTCCTCGCCAACAACGGCACGCCCCGCCTCGAGAACAACCTCGGCATCACCGGCCTCGACGGTGGTCTGATCCTCGAGTAATCGTCCGAGCGCACGCTCGAACACGGTTCAAGTGGGCGCACATTCGCTGTGGCGGGTGTGCGCCTGCAGTCCGTTCCATGTACCTCCTTGCCCTCGCTGCGGTGGCGCTTGCGAGCGTCTTCGACCTGCGATCGCGTGAGATCCCGGACTGGATCTCCGCGGGACTGCTCGCGTCGTGTCTCGTGCTTCTCGCACTCGGACGACACCCGGTCGATGGCCAAGGCGTGCTCTGGGGCGTGGGGGTCGCGACTCTCGGCGCGCTCGTGCTCTTCTCTCTCAACGCGCTCGGTGGCGGCGACGTGAAACTCCTGATCGCGCTCGGAGCCACCCTGGGAGTGGGCGCGTTCATCCCGTTCGCCCTGGCGATGACCATCGCCGGTGGAGTGCTCGCACTGCGCGCCCGGCGGCGCGGAGAGCGCGAGATCGCCTATGCGCCGGCAATGCTCATCGGCTTGCTCGCGCTTGCACCCCTCACCTGGATGGCCCGATGAGCGCGCTCCCTCAGTTCTGGCGTGGCCGGTCCTCGATCGAGCGACGACGCGGCGGGGTTCTCGTCGAGTTCGCGCTCGTCTCGCTCGCCCTGTACCTGGTCCTTGCGGCAATCCTCGGAGTCGGCAGATGGCTTGCGGTCGCGCAGGCCGCACAGGACGCGGCGCGGTTCGCAGCCCGCGAGATCGCTCTCTTTCCGCTCCCGGCGGATTCCACGTTCGCAGAGGCGTTGGCCGATCCCGGGTTCCAGGGCGCCGTCTACGATCCGGACCTCCTCGTCGTCGATCTGGTCGCGACGCCTCCCGGCCCTGCGCTCGAGGCGTTCTTCGCCGCGATGCCGGTCGTCAATCGGGCGCTTCGCCCTCTCATGGTCACGTCGAACGTCGACACGTCGGACGGTCGACGTCGAGTGCTCCACGTGCCTGGTGCGATCGTCGATTCGCCCACGAGCCCGACCGGACTCTCGGTGGTCGTGCCCCGGATCCTGGAGCGCGACCCCGAATCGGGGGCGGAGACACAGATCCAACTCGCACCGTTCCTCGAGGAGGTGTCGCCGGGCTCGTTCAGCGCACTCGGCCCCGATCGCGGTCTCGTCGCGATCCGCCTCAATGTCGCCTATCAGTCCGCGACGCTGGCCGCCTATATCCCGACCGGGGACTTCACTCCCTCGGGCGACCCCTTTCAGCGGCCGATCGAGGCCGGGGACGTGGGCGGTAGCAACGTCATCGTGGGGCCCGGTCCCGAGGGCGCAGGTCCCTATTCCGGCGGACTGGGGCTCGGTCGTCTGGAGACGCTCGGCGTCTCGGCCCGTCCCTTCCGCAGGCTGATCGCGGCCCAGGCGCTCTTCCGTCGCGAAGTCTTCCTCTGATCCGCCACTTCCGGTCCTACTCCGACTCGATTCGACCATGGCAGTCGCACCCAGACGTCGCCGACGCCGTCCGTACGGCACGATCGCGGTTCTCGTCGTTCTCCTTGGCGGGCTTGGATACACGTTGGAGCCGAGGCTCCGCGGCGAGCCGATCCGGGACCCGTTCGGGCTCTTCGGCGCAGCCGATGCCGGCGGCGGTGGGGAGGGGCCATTGGCGCCTCCGCCGGACGGATACGTTCGCGTGCTCACGTCCGCGCGCAACATCCCTGCGTACGCCAAGGTCAGGAACGACGACGTGTTCGACGCTCAGCGCAAGAGGATCTCGAGCATCGACATCCCCGAGGGGCTGGCGGAGAAGAACGGCATCCTGACCGACGCATCGATGATCTTCGGGCGCGTCCTCGCAAAGGCCAAGCGCCCTGGCTTTGCCTTCACCGAGGAGGACTTCCTCCCCGAAGGAACGCGACCCGGCTTGGCGGGAGGAGTCCCGCCCGGCAAGCGGGGGTACCGGGTCGAGGTAGACCTCGTTCACGGGATCATTGGCCTGAACCCGGGCGACCGGTTCGACCTCATCACGTCACGGACGGTCGAAGACGTCCCCAGGAAGGAGAACACGCCGGCTTTCGTTGGCGTCTACGCGGAGATGATGGGGCAGCGAGCGAAGTCCTCACGTGGCGTCGATAGAGCGCAGGTCGACGTCATCGTTCAGAACGGAATCGTCGTCACACCGGTGGAGACGCGGCTCGTTCCGATCCACACCGCCGCGTCTCTTACGTCGGGACCCAAGACCACGACGCGGCCGGTGCAAGAGATGGTCATCGCCCTCGATCCTGAGGAAGTCGCGCCGCTCGTCGCCGCGCTTCAACTCGACTCCGGCGTGACGTGCGTCGCCCGCTCGGGCCGCCCCGGCGATCCGGAGTCGGACCTCACGCCGAGCTACGCCTCGCCGAAGCGGACCGAGGAGCCCGAGGGCGCCCCCGAGGAGATGCACGTCATCGAGGTGATCGAGGGCGGCAATCGTGCCCTCGTCCCGGTGCCGCATCGCGCAGCCGCCGACGACGAGCCGGAAGCCGAATCCACGGGCAACCAACCGAACGACGGGTGATGATCGGACGTCGGCTTCGATCGCCGGGCGGGCCGCGCCGCGGTGGGATCCTCGTCTTCGTGGCGCTGCTGTTCCTGGTGCTCCTGGGACTCGCGGCCGTGGTGATCGATCTTGGCATCGTGCGCGCGACGCAGCTCCAGCTCCAGGCCAGCGCAGACGCGGCGTCGCTCGAGGGCCTGCGGGGCCGTGACGCGGACATCGCGGATCCGACCGAGCGCGACCTTGCCAGGCGGACGAGCGCCGCGCGCTTCGCCGCCCTGGTGTTCGACGAAGACACCGACCTCACGACCGCTCCGAACGAGTACTTCCTCGGCGCGGGACCCACGCTCTCCACCGGCGTCGGTGGCATCAACGACCCTGCGGGCGGCATTCTCGAGACGGACGGGCCCTACATCCCGCTCCTGCAGACGAACGTCGACAACTTCCAGCAGGGCGACCTGGTCTCCGGAACCTACGCCGCTCTCGACCCCGCCGCGCCCGAGCGCAACGACTGGCACGACGAGGCGTCGACGTACCTGCGCAATGACTTCACCGTCGATGACGCGGCGGACGCCCCCTCGTTCCTGGCGCGCACCCGAAGGACCCGAGACACTCTCGGGCTCGACCGGCAGCCGGGCGTGAGCTCGTCGGGGCCGACGCTGCCCTACCTGTTCGGGCTTGGGTCGGGCGTCCTCTCCACCGAGACACCCGAGGTCTACGATCCCCGTCGCGACGGCATCACGGTGCGCGCGACTTCCATCGCGGACGCCCGTCCGGCAGTCGCCGCCGGGATCGCGACGTCCACCCTTCCAGGGCTCGCGCCGATCGCGTTCGACCTGGTCGATCCAACTGCGCGGCGCTGGCTCTCCTTCGATCAGATCGTGTGGAGCAACCTCCTCGGTGGCTCGGCCGTGCTCGTGGACGTGCTGCCGAACGGCACTGTCGTTGGCGTTGCTGGCGGGCCTAGCGAGGCGCTCTTCGGTGAAGTGCTGCGCGTGCTCGATCAGGACGGTGGGCGGGTCGGTGACCTTGCGTTCTCCGGAGACGTGGCGGCGCCCGATGTCAGCACGCCCGTTCCCCTCGGCCGTCTGTACGTCGGCATTCATGTCCCTGCGACCGGGCCAGGGCCGGAGCCGAGGTTCTTGGTACGCGGCTTCGCGGCCCTCCGACTCGATTCCACCGAGGTGATCACCGGCCCGAGCGGAGACGTCCTCCGCCTGACTGGCGTGAAGGTGCCGTCGATCATCGCACCCGCGAATGCCAGCGCCGTCCTCGCGACGGCGGCGGACCCCGCATCCGTCACTCCACCCCTCCCCGGCACCGAGCCGCTGCTGGCGCCGGTTCTCGCCCGCTGAATCGCCCCGCCCCTCTCCTCCCTTGGCACGACTCGTCCAGACGCTCCTCCTCTCCGCCGACCCCGGGCTCGCGTCCGAGGTGTCGGCGATCGTAGACGAGCTTCCGGAGGACCTCCGGCTCGTCCTCCACGTCGAGTCCGACGAGCGCCGCGGCGTCGAGCGCGCGGTCAACCGTCGGATGGACCTCGTGATCCTGGAGATCGATGACGACATCGGGCGGATGGCGCGCGTCGTCTCCGAGATCACCCGAGCGGACCCCGCGCCGATCGTCGTCGCGGCCCATCGCCCCGGCGTATTCCAGGATGACGCGGGTCTGTCGGCGGCCTTCGTCGCGCTGCTTCGTGCGGGCGTGCGCGATTTCCTCCGACGCCCCCTCGCGACCGCAGAGCTGGAGGCCCTCGTCCGTCGCGAGTTCGAGGGAGCAGGCGAGCACTCCGCGCGGCGCGGGCGCGTCCTTTCGTTCGTGGGCAGCAAGGGGGGCGTCGGCAAGTCGACGCTCGCGGCGAACCTGGCGGTCGACCTGGCGCGGAACGCGAGCGTCCTGCTCGTCGACGCGTCACTCCAGCATGGGGTCATCGCCGATCTGTTCGATCTGCGCCCGGACCTCGACCTCACTGACGCGGCGCAGCAGATCGATCGCCTCGACGGGAGGCTTCTGACGACACTCTCGACCGAGCACGAGTCGGGCGTCCGCGTGTTGGCAGCGCCCAAGAACGCGGTCGATGCAGCAGCGATCGACGACGGCATCCTTGCGCGTGTTCTGGCGGAGGCCAGGCGGACCTTCGACTACGTGATCATCGACACGTTCCCGTTGATCGAGAGTCTGACGGTGGCCGTGCTCGATCTTTCGGACCTCGTGTTCGTCGTCCTGAACGACTTCGTCCCGACGGTCGGTGGAACGGCGGAGCTCCTCAAGGTGCTTCGCCGGCTGGGCGTCGACGATGCGCGCGTGCGGGTCGTCCTGAACCGGACACACCCTGGTGGGCGGGCTCGAGTCGCAGCGCCTGATGTCGCAGCGCGTCTCGCAACGGACGTCGACTTCGTCGTCCCGTTCTCCCGTCGCGTCATGTCCGCGACCAGCCTTGGCCGACCTCCGATGATGACGGTCGGACGTCGGCTCGGGTGGGGGCGCGCACTCGCGAAGATCACCCGCGAGGCCCTTGACTGGCAGGCGGCGGGGCTCGCTGCGCCCTCGGTGTCGCTCGACGGCGCCGTGGAGTCCCTGGACGAAGACCCCACGCGTCCGGCGCCGCCGACGTACGCGAGTGAGGAGGTCGAAGCGTGACGGACGCAGATCTCGATCCTCCGACCGGTGACGTGGACAGCGCCGAGACACAGGCCGTTCGAGCACTCTTCCGCCGCCGCCCCCTCGTTCCGCTCGCGGAGCGCCCCGTCGAGGGGGGGGCGAACGTGCGGAGCCTGCCCGCTCCGGTCGAGTCGGGCGGCGACTACGTCGGCGCGAAGGCGGTCCTGCAGGAACGCATGATCACGGAGCTCCAGCAGCGCGGCGTTCTCGGCGAGGACGAGGAGACTCTCACTCGCGCCGTCGAGGAGTGGGTCGCTCGGGTCCTCGAGACCGAGGACCTGCCGATGAACGACACGGAGCGCGAGCACCTCGCCGAGGAGCTCGTCGAGGAGGCGCTGGGGCTCGGTCCGCTCGGCGTCCTGATGGCCGATCCGGCCGTCACGGACATCCTGGTCAACGGCTACGACAACGTGTACGTAGAGCGCTTCGGTCGCCTGGAGCGTACGGACATTCGCTTCTCGGGCGAGGAGCACGTGCGTCGGATGATCGAGCGGCTCGCGATGCGCGTCGGTCGCCGGATCGACCAGTCCTCGCCGATGGTCGATCTGCGCCTGCCCGATGGCAGCCGGGTCAACGCGACGCTGCCGCCCGTCTCGATCGACGGCCCGACGATCTCGATCCGCCGCTTCGGCCGCAACCGACTCCGGTCGTCGGACGTCCTCAAGCTGCGCATGATCGACCCGCGGATGTGGTCGACTCTGCGCTATGCGGTAGCTGGCAGTCGCAACATTCTGATCTCGGGCGGTACGGGCGCGGGTAAGTCGACCCTGCTCGGCATCTTGGCCGAGGCGATCCCGGCGGACGAGCGGATCGTGACCATCGAGGACACGGCCGAACTCGTGCTCGACCAGGAGCACGTCGTGCGTCTGGAGACGCGGCCACCGAACGCCGAGGGGCAGGGCCGGATCACGGCGCGGGAGCTCCTTGTCAACACGCTCCGGATGCGGCCGTCGCGCATCATCGTTGGCGAGGTGCGGTCGGGCGAGGCGCTCGACATGCTCCAGGCCATGAACACCGGTCACGAGGGCGGACTCACGACGATCCACGCGAACTCATCGCGCGACGCGCTCTCGCGCCTGGAGACAATGGTGCTGATGGCCGGTGCGGACCTGCCGTCGCGGGCGATCCGCGAACAGATGACGGCGGCGCTCGACCTCGTCGTTCACGTGCGACGCTTCACGGACGGGATTCGTCGAGTCTCCTCCATCTCCGAGATCACCGGCATGGAGTCCGGCACGCCGCTGCTTCAGGACATCTTCCGGTTCGAGACGACGGGTCACGCGGGTGGTCGGGTCCAGGGCGACTTCATCGCGACCGGCATCGTGCCGCGATTCGTCGAGGAGCTCCGACGCACTGGCACGACGGTCCCGCTCGACCTCTTCGCACAGGCGGCCCCCGCCGAGCAGGGGGGCGAGCGAAGGTCAGCGGAGCGCGGCGCTGGACGTAGAGCGACCGACAGGCGGGGACCGACGCTGTGATCGAGAGCATCCTGATCGTCGCCTTCCTGGCGACGCTCGCCGCGATCCTTCTGGTCCTGCGACGCGCGCGCCTCCCCGAAGAGGAGGACGCCGACATGGTGACGCCTCAGGAGAAGAGCACCCGATCGGCTCTTATCTGGGGCGCCGTCGCCGGTCTTGCAGTCGGGCTGGTCGTCGGTCAAGTCGTCGGCGCCGAGCTTGCGATCGCCGTCGCCGCGGCCTTCCTCGCGTTCATCAGCGTGCGCGTCCTCGTGAGCCTCGCGATCGCGCGTCGTATGACGCGCACGGAGCTGCGCCTCGCCGATGCGATCGACCTCCTCGTCAGCTCGCTCCGGGCGGGTGCAAGTCTCCTGGAGGCGCTCGACAGCGCCGCTGCGTCGGCGCGGAGGCCTATCCGGGAGATGTTCAACGAGCTCTCGGAGCGGGTAAGGATCGGCGAGCGTCCCGATCGCGTGCTATCGGAGATCGAGCGTCGCTTCGGGTTGGAGAGCGTCCGGGTCTTCACGTTCACTCTGACGGCGCACTGGGAGGGGGGCGGCAGTCTCGCCGGATCGCTCTCCAACGTCGGGCGCTCGATCCGCGACCGCGTCGACGTGACGCGGCGCGTGCAGTCCCAGTCCGTCGAGACCCAGGTATCGGTGGTCGGGATCCTGGTGATCACCTACGGCCTGGGTCTGATGATGTGGAGCAACGAGCCCGAGCGGGTCGAGACGTTCGCGCAGAGCCAGATCGGCTCGATGTTCATCGCGCTCTCGATCGTGCTGCAGGCGATCGGGCTCGTCTGGACCACGATCATGACCCGGGTGGAGGTCTGAGCGTGGACTACCTCACGCTCCAGAACGCTCCTCTCGCGGTCGGGTCACCGACGGCGCTCTGGGTCGCCGCGCTCTCGGCGCTTGCAGGGACGGCCTTGCTCGTGCGTCGACTGGTCGACCAGAGATCGGTCCAGCGGCGCCTCGCTCCGGTGCACGACGAGGCCGAGTTCGCCGGCGCCGAAGCGCTCCGTGCCGTCGGGTCCCAGTCCACGACCGCCCAGGAGGAGCTCTTCGACTCGCGCCTGGAAGAGTGGCTCTTCGTATCAGGGTTCCGGTCCGAGCGCGCACCCGCCAGCTTCCTGTGGGCTCAGGCAGGAGCGATCCTCGCGGGGGTCCTCCTCGCCATCGCCATTGCGAGCTCGGGGATCGCCGAGATCGGTCGGCAGTGGCTGGAGGAGATCCCCGGTGGGATCGGTTCACTCTTTGGACCGATCGTGTCGCTGGCGAGCTGGATCCTCTTCGTTCTCGTCTCCTTGATCCCGGTCGCGTTCGTCAGGCGGCGCCGGCGCGCGATCGTCGCCGCAGTCGAGCGAGATCTCCCGGTCGTGCTCGGCCTCCTGGCAACGCTGGTCGAATCAGGGGTCGGGTTCGACGCCGCGCTCGACCAGGTACGTGTCGCGATGGGGGAGGAGCGCCCGCTCGCCGAGGAGTTCCGCCGCTTCCGTACGGAGTCCCGCGCGGGGATCCCTCGCGTCGTGTCGTTCCGCAGGATCGCCCGACGCCTCGAGATCGGCGCCGTGTCCGTCTTCATCTCCGCGATGATCCATGCCGAGTTCGTTGGCGCGAGCGTCGCCGAGACCCTCCGCCGTCAGGCCGACGAGGTGTGGAGCCGCCGCCGTGAGCGCGCGATCCAGATCGCACAGACCCTTCCGACCAAGCTGGCGTTCCCTCTCGTCATCTGCTTCCTCCCCGGCATCTTCGTCTGGACGTTCGGGCCCGCCGTTGCGGAGTTCGTCCGGATCGCCGAGGGCGTTCTCTTGAACCGTCCATGAACTCCCCGACGTTCCCCAAATCACCTCGCGCCGCCCTGGCCCTTCTCGTCGTGCTCGCTGGTCCCGCGTGCCTGACGCCGGCGCCGACGGAGGTACTCTCCGCGGACGAGGAGCTCGGGCGCACGCTCGCTCCGGTGTCGGACGGTGTCGTCAGCGACAGGACCCGCGCGCGCGTGGCCAACGATGTCCGGTCCCTCTCGATGCGCCACTCGAACCACGTCCCGACGCTCGTCGCGGACGCGGCGCTGTCGCTCGATGCGGGCTTCGTGGATAGAGCGCGAACCTCGGTCGAGCGGGCGCTCTCGATCGACCCTGATCACGTCGAGGGGCTGATCCTCGCGGCGCGCATCGCGACCGAGCAGGGCAACCTCCGAGCCGCCGAGAAGCACCTCGTCGGCGGGCTCCGGACGCGTCCGAACGACCCGCGGCTCCACGAGGCGCTCGCCGGGACGCTCTACGTCCGCGGGGACTACCAGAGTGCACTCGAGGCGCTCGACGTCGCCGATGCGCTGAGCGGCGAGGAGGGCCCTCGCTGGCGCACCGACTTCCATCGCGGGCTGATCGCGGAGGCGCTCGGCGATCTGGAGACGGCCCGCGCCGCCTACATGGCCTCGGTCGAGGCGAACCCCGCCTTCGAACCGTCTGCGCGCCGCTTGCAGTGGCTGGAGACCCTCCTGGGTCCCATCGAGGAGCCCGTGGAGCCGGTGACGGCGCCCCCCGGCACCGTCTCCGAGCCCCCTGCGACGGACCGCCGCTGACCCCGTTTCGAGATGGTTCGGGGTGGTATTCCATTCGACACTTCGACTATTATCGAAGTAAGCAACTGGCCGCACACCCCACGAACCGATTCCATCCAAGCCATGGGCAACCACCACGCTGACCACGATCACGTTCACGGCACCGACTGCGGGCACACCGCGGTCCAGCACGACGGGCACGTCGACTACCTCCACGACGGGCACCTGCACCACCAGGAAGGGGGCGTCGTCGAGGAGCACGTCATCGCCGTCGACGAAACCAACCCCGACAAGTGCACCCCCGACCACGCCTGCGGCGGCCACGACGCGAACCACGTCCACGGGCCCGACTGTGGGCACGAGGCGGTGCCGCACGGCGACCACGTCTGCTACCTCGTCGACGGCCACCTGCACCACCCGCACGGCGACCACTGCGACGACCACGGTCCGCTGAAGACGGTTGCCTGAGACGGGCGCCTGAGACGGGCGCCTGAACGACGCGGGCGCTTCAGCGCTTGCGCGCCCAGCGCGTCCACTTCTTGTCGAACTCGTCGGGCGTCAGGCCCGGGCCCGACTCCAGGGCCCGGGTCTGGCGCTCGACGAGTTCTTCCTTCTTGCCCTCCGGCTTCCCGTCGACGGGGATGACCATCGCGGAGAGGAACTTCGTCCCGTCGCCGTCGAGCTGCTCCAGCAGGAACTCGACCTTCGACCACACGACCATGTGGTCGCGCTCGTTCCACTCGCGACTGCGCTCCCACCCGACCATGTCGGGCATCGTCGCGAAGAAGTCGTTCTTGACGAGGTTGCCAACGCGGTCGTCCCAGTGCCAGTGCTCCTCGTCCGTGGAGCGCTCGGTCGCGCCGGTCTGGACGAAACGCACATCGATGCGGCGCTGGACGACGTGCCCGAGACCCATCGAGAACCACTCCGGGCACGTGAAGAGCCGCCCGAGGTGTCCGTCGAGGAAGTTGCGGGCGAGGCCCTGGGCGACGATGCAGTGCAGCATCGTGTCGAAGGGCTGCACGGAGCGATCGGTGTACGACTCCGAGATCGCCTCCATGTTGATGCCGAAGAAGAGCGAGCGTCCCTGGCGGCCGGTCCGGTAGGCGTACTCGTTGACGCCCTCCTCGTACGCGCGCAGGTAGCGGCCGAGCTCGCTCTTCCGCTGGCAGAGCAGCAGGTTGAACTTCTTCGGGTGACCGATCGCGTTCGGCTTCCCCGCGACCTCCTCGATCCCGAAGTCGGCCAGGTGCTGCTCGTACACCGCCTCGGCGCGGAGCGCGAAGAGATGCAGCCGCAGCCACGGATCGAGGTCGCGCTTGGGCGGCTTGAACTTCTTCAGCCGCTTCTTGAGGAGCTTGAACTCCTCCTTCAGCTTCGCCTTCTCATCGCGGTCGTTCGGGATCCGGTACGTGCCGAGGCTCGACCCGATGCGGAAGTGCGCCGTCTCGACCCAGAGGACGTCGAGGCCGCCCATCGTCTCCTGGACGTGCTCGGTGCGCTCCGAGGCCTCCCAAAGGAAGGAACCCATGCGGACGTAGCCGAGGTCGGCGATCTTCCCGGCGTCGCCCTCGGTGTACGGGTCGACCTCCGCGAACTCCTCCATGCCTCCGTCCTGCCAGGCGGCAGCGACGGCGACGGGCGCCGCGGCGAGCGCGGGGAGCGAGGAGAGCGCGAGCGCGGCGGCGAGGACCGCGAGCGGCGTGGCGAGGCGCATGGTCGGACCCGGGAGGGGGACCGGGCGTGGAAGCGGGCGGGGCGGGAAGGGGAGTGTTGCGAAGACGGGGGGCGGCGAGCCGTGTGCTCTCCGCCCCCCGCCCGTCCGTCTCGGCGAGTCGTCAGACGCCGGCGGCGTCCTTCTTCGCGGCCTTGTCGGCTCTTTCCTTGGCGTTCTTCTCGCGCAAGGCCTCGTGCTGACGCTTCAGCTCGAGCGCCGACGCCTTCGCGACCGTCGCGTGGAGCTTCTCGGCCTCGGTCTCGTACTTGGCGATCTGCTTCTCGATCTTCCCGAGCTTGCGCGACTTCGGACCCTCCTTCTCGAGGATCTCGTCACGCGAAGCCTTCGCCTCGCGCAGCCGTTCGTCCACGACGTCCATCTTGTCGAGCGTCTTGGCGATCTTCTTCAGCGACGAGTCGGCCTTGCCCTTGTACTCGTCCTTGATGACGCCCTTCATCGACTCCCAGAGCGCGACGCGCGAGGTGTCGGATTCCAGCGGGTCGTGGTTCTCGCCGTCGAGCGAGCTGACGAACAGGTGCTCGGGCTGCTCCAGCGTGAAGAGGTTGTGGAACGGGTGGTTCTCCTCCATCACGTCGACGGGCAGCTTCACGCAGTGGAACCACCGCGCGAGCAGGAACGTCTTCTCGTTGTCGACGCCGCCCTTGAGCAGCGCCTCGTCGGTGCCGTTGCAGACCTTGCACTCGCGCAGGACGAGCAGCGGCCGCGGGTCGTCACCGGCGATGACCTTCAGCGCGTCCTCACGCGAGAGCGCGCGCCGCACGCTGCGTGCGACGGAGCCCTTGGTCTCCTTCTTCTCCGGCTTGTAGACGGGGTAGTCCCACTCGATGCTCAGAAGGCTTCGAGCGCTCGGCCCGCGGACGACGGGCGGCGGCATTGCGGGACCAGAGGGAGTGGAGGGGCCAACCGAACCGGGGCCCGAGGCAGGGCCTCATCAGCCAGGGACGGGCGGACCCGCCGGCGACCATCCGGTGGCCGGCAGCGAGAGGACGACGAGAGCAGCGGCGCCGAGGCCGGCCGCCCAGTACGTGGTCTTGGACATGCGGTTCGAGGTGCTGTGGGGTGACTCGGGTCCGCAGCGGACCCGACGCCTCCACTCTACGACGCTCGAACGAGATCGAGAATGGTGCGCCCGTTGTGCCGATCATCGCGGGACGGCCCGGCTGCTCTGGGAGAGCTTGGCCGCGCGCCGTCTCAGCCGAGCGATGCGACGAGATCCGCCCGGAAGTCCGGGTGAGCGACGGTCGCCAGTGCTTCCGCGCGCTGCTTCAGGCTGCGGCCCCATACGTGCGCGACGCCGAACTCGGTCACGACGTAGTGCGCGTCGGCCCGCGGCGTGACCACGCCCGCGCCGTCCTCCAGCGTCCGGACGATCCGGCTCACCTGGCCGCCGCGCGCCGTCGAGGGCAGCGCGATGATCGGCACGCCGCCCTTCGAGCGCGCCGCGGCGCGGATGAAGTCGAGCTGGCCTCCGACGCCGGAGTAGATGCGCCCGCCGATGCTGTCGCTGTTGATCTGGCCCGTCAGGTCGACGCTGATCGCGGAGTTGATCGCGACGAGGCGCTCGTTGCTGCTCGCGACCAGGATGTCGTTCGTGTGGTCGCACGGGTGCGCCTCGACGGCGGGGTTCTCGTGCAGCCAGCCGTACAGCGCCTTCGTCCCGAGCGCGAAGGTCGTGACGATCTTGCGGCGATGCCGGGTCTTGTGGAGGCCGGGGATCGTCCCGCGTTCGAACGCGTGCATCACGCCGTCCGAGATCATCTCGGAGTGCACGCCGAGGTCCTCGCGACCCTCCAGCTGGGCGATGACCGCGTCGGGGATGCCGCCGATGCCGAGCTGCAGCGTCGCGCGCTCGGGGATCAGGCCCGCGACGTGCTCGGCGATCCGATGCTCGACGTCCGAGATCGTCGGAGGCTGGAGCTCCGGCAGCGGCTCCGTGTGCTCGACGATCGCGTCGACCTCGTCGACGTGCAGGAACGTGTTGCCTAGCACGCGCGGCATGTCCTCGTTCACCTGCACGACGACGCGCTGCGCGGCCTCCGCGGCCGCGAGGGACGCGAGCACCTCGACGCCGACCGACAGGAAGCCGTGCTTGTCCGGCGGCGACACCATGAGCAGCGCCACGTCGAGCCGCGGCCGGACCGCGCGGAGCAGCGCCGGGATGTCGGACAGGTGCGAGGGGATGTAGTCCGCCCGGCCCTCCTGCACCGCGCGTCGGTCCGCCGAGCCGACGAACCAGGAGAACTGGTGGATCCGCCCCTCGTCGTGCGCCTCGGCGAACGGGTTGTCGCCGACGAGCAGGACGTGCCCGACGTTGATACCCGGCGCGTCGGCGGAGCGCCGCACGAGCGCCCGCGCGAGCTCGCGCGGCGTGGCCGCGTTCCCCGCGACATAGACGTTGGCGTCCGGGGGAACGTCTCGCAGGGCGGCGTCGGCGCTCGTGAGCTTCTCGCGATAGGCGTTGTTCCAGCGCATCTTCCAGGTGGCTGTGACGGGTGGGGCGGGATCCTGTCGCGTCAGGACGCGTTCAGGCAGAGGTGGATCGGCATGGCCGCGAAGGCGAGAGAGACGACGATCGCGAACGCCACGCCCGCCGCGCGAGCGAGTCGCCAGTAGCGGCCGTGATGGAGACCGAGCGTCCGCAGCGCGCTCGATGCGCCGTGCACGAGGTGGAACCCGAGCACCACCATCGAGGCGACGTAGACCGCCGCGTACCAGGGCTGGCGGAAGGCCTCCTCGACGACGCCGTACATGTCCTTGTGCCCATCCGCGTCGAGCGGGAGCGCCCCGAACTTGTAGCGGTACCAGAACACGCTCATGTGCAGGACGAGGAACGCGAGGACGAGCGCGCCGAGGACGCCCATCCGTCGCGCGTACCAGGGGCTCGTGGCGCCGGGCCTGTCGAACGCGTACGGCACCGGCCGTGCGCGGCGGTTCTCGAGCGCGAGGAGCGCCGCCACTGCCGAGTGGACGACGATCGCCGCGTAGTTCACGAGCGCGACCAGCTGGATCAGCGGGTTCTTCGTCATGAACGCCGTGTAGGCGTTGTAGAGCGGCCGAGCGCGCTCCTGAGGCAGGAACAGCGTCGTGTTGCCCGCCAGGTGCACGACGAGGAAGAGGCAGAGCCACAGCCCGGTGACGGACAGGACGAGCTTCTTCGAGACCGACGTGCGAGGGAGCGGCAGGCGGGGCATGGGCGTGGTCGCGGCGCCGGGGCGCACGTCGCGCGGGGAGTATCACGCCGCGGGCACGATTCGACCAGCCCTGGACGTTCGCGCGTCAGCGCGGGAGCGCGAGCTCCACCTTGAACGGCACGACGCGTTCGGACGCCTCGATGCGGAACGTCTCGGACGCCCAGTCTCCGTCCGCGGAGGTCCAGCGGTAGTCGCCCGCGGCAGGGACGCCGATCGGGACGTAGCTCCCTGGATGGGTCGCGGCGTGGACGGTCACCCACTGGGAGAGGATCGGCGGCCGCCACTCCCCCGGCGGCGCCACGCGCTCCAGCGAGAGGTCGTCGTCCTCGCCGACGTCGGCGCCGCCCACGACGAACTCGACGGCGATGCCCGAGGGAACGCGATCGGGCAGTTCGACGGTGACCGCGCCAGCACGGAAGGGGAGCGCCACCTCGCCGCTCGTCCGCTCGAACGCGTACACCACCGCGGGGCGTCCGCGCGCGTGAGCGAGCAGGTAGGGGCCGTGGAGCGTCGTCTCGCCCTCCGCTCCGGGCCGCGGGGCGCAAGCGATCGCCCGTCCCTCGTCGCCCTCGGACACGGCGAGGACGAAGCGGGACGCCGCGTCCTCGTAGCGAATGGTCAGCTCCATCAGAGCGACCTCGAGCATCGGATCCCAGTGCTCCAGCCTCGGGTCCGCAGCCCGCTCGTCGAGCTCGGGTCGAACGCCCTCGAGCCGGGCGAACGCGCTGCCGGCGTCGCCGCGGAGCTCCACGGAGACGTCGTACACGCCGTCGGCGACTCCGTCCCAGGTGAGAGTGAGCGGCTCGTCCGCGGCGCGGCCCGAGCCGTCGAAGCGTTCCACGCGGGGGATCTCACCTCCGTCGCGGCGGGAGAGAGAAACCGCCAGTCCCGGCGTCTGGACGTACCACTCCGGCGCATCGTCGTCGTCGAAGCGCCGCGGCCGAACCCACCGACCGACCCGGGTGTCGACTCCGCGCGCCCGAGGGCCGACGTGGAGAGTGAGCCGTCCCTCCGCGCCGGTGGCGGTCGGGGCGCTCGCTCCTTCCTCGGCGGATTCGACGCCCTCCGCAGGCAGGGCCTCTCGACCGTGGTCCTCGACACGTCCGCCCGCCCCCTGCGCAGGATCGGCGAGGCGAGCCTCCTCCGCTTCGCCCGGCCGCTGGGTCGGCGTTCGGCGATCGATCGCGGCGGAGTCGCCCGCGTTCACGCGTGCGAGCAACAGCACGAGCGCGAACGCGCTGAGTCCCAGCGCCAGAGGCACGAGCACGCGCCTGCTCCTCGGGCTCGCGTCCGTCAAGGCGACGCGGAGAGCTCGGCCTCGATCCGGTCGACGATCGGTGGCCTCCCGCTGTTCAGGGCGAGGAACCCGTCGCGGGCCGCGAGCATGTGCGGGCGCGACGCGGCTCCACGACCCGCGCGGAGAAGCGCGCGGCCGACCTGGAGCTGCGCCCCGTGGAGAGACGGGTGGCCGGGGCCGGTCCGTGCCTCGATCGTCGCCAGGACCGCGTCGATCGCCGGACCCGCGTCGTAGGCCGGGTCGATCAGGGAGGCGTCGATCTCGTGCACGCGCAGGCGCTCGGTGCGCGGGTGCTCCGGTCCGAACACGTCCATCGCGTCGCGCGCCGCCGCGGCGAGCTCCGCCGCAGTCGTGGGCGCGCGATCGGCCTCGTAGCGAGCCTGGGCCGCCGAGACGTGGACGAGTGCCCGTCGCGGATCGCTCGCGGGGAGCGACATGGCGGCCTCGAGCCCGGTGATCAGCTCGGCGGACTCCTCGGCCCGACCGAGTCGGAGGAGCGCGTCCGCGAGCAGGCGCGTCGCGTTGATCCGGCGCATGTCGCCCGCCGGGAGACGATCCCCGCGGTCCACGTACGCGGCCCGCGCGTGACGCTCCGCCGCCGCATAGTCGCCCGCTCGCATGAGGGTGATGGCGATGTCCGCGTGACGGGACGAGGTCTCGTGCCCGGGCGCGTTCAGGTCGATCAGGCGTTCCAGCGCGTCGACCTGCAGCGGGATGGCGGCCATCGAGTCGCCCATGTCGTCGAGCACGGTCGCCAGGCTCGCCTCCAACGAGACGATCCAGCGCAGGATCGGCTCGTCCGCCTCGCCGCGCTCTGCAAGCCCCTGCATCAGATCGAGCGCTTTGCCATACCACGCCCGCGCGACCTCGGGCGCTCCGCGGTCGGAGGCGAGCAGCGCGAGCCGATACTGCACCTCGGAGCGCTCGAGGAGGTGCGCCTTCGTGAGAGCGGAGGCGGCGAGCAGCGCATCGGCGAGAGTCAGCAGCTCCTCGGCGCGCCCGTTCTTCTCCAGGTCGTGCAGCGCCTCGCCGGCCGCGCAGGCGAGCCGTCCCCGCGCTGCATCGCTGAGCGTCGTGTCGTCCAGGATCCGCTGCGCCGCGTCCTCGACGACGACGCTGATGGGAGTCTCGGGACCGAGTCGATCCGCGCGCGCGCCGAGGAGCAGGCTCGCGTACGAGTCGATCAGCTCGTTCGACTCCGAGAGCGCCGAGGCGAGCGACGCGGCGTGGGCCTGCTCTTGGACGAGCCCGAACGACACTCCCGAGATCCCGACGACGAGCGAGAGGACCGCCGCGCCGCCGGCCAGGACGAGCTTGCGGTTCCGCCGCGCGAAGCGCGCGAACAGGTACCCGCGCGTCGGCGGCCGCGCGTCGACCGGCAGGCCGCCCAGCGCGCGCTCGAGGTCCGCGGCGAACGCCGCGGCGGTCGAGTAGCGCTGCTGGGGATCCCGCGACAGCGCGCGCAGCACGACGCAGTCGAGATCCGAGAGGGTCGCGCGCGACACGTCGACCGGCAGGTTCGCCGGTCGAACCGTCGAGGGCGCCGCGGGCATCTCGCGTTCAAGGCGCTGGATAAACGACGAGAGCGCCGCGATCCCCGACCCCTCGACGCGCAGCGGGAGGCGCTCCGCGATCAGCTCGTACAGCAGCACGGCGAGCGAATACACGTCCGACCGCGCGTCGACGACGCCGTCGCCGAAGCCCGCCTGCTCGGGGCTCATCGATTCCAGCGTGCCCACGATCTGGCCGGCGCGCGTGCGCTGGAGGTCGGGCGGCAGCGCGTCGTTGCCGACGACCTTGGCGATCCCGAAGTCGATCACCGTCGGTCGAAGCCCGCGCTCGGTCCGCGCCACGAGCACGTTCGATGCCTTGAGGTCGCGGTGCAGGACGCCGCGGCCGTGCGCGTGCTGGACGGCGGCGGCGACCTCGATCACGAGGCGGACTCGCTCGGAGAGCGGAGTGCGTTCGTCCCGGCAGACCTCGTCGATCGGGCGGCCGTCGACGAGGTCCATGACCAGGTACGCGCGCCCGTCCGGCGCCTCGCCGGCGTCGACGATCCGAGCGATGCCGGGGTGATCCAGCCGCGCGAGGAGCTGCCGTTCGTTGCGGAACCGCGCGACGACGTCCGGCGTCGACACCTCGGGGCGCAGGACCTTGACCGCGACGCTGCGGTCGATGGGCTCGGTCTGCCGCGCTCGGAAGACGGTCGCCATCCCGCCCTCGCCGAGCTGCTCCTGGATCAGGTAGCGGCCGAGCTCGGCAGGGGCCTCCGGCCTGGGGAACGCGCGCGGCTTCGCCCCGGCGGCGCGCTCGGTCGGTTGCAGGCGTTCGACCTCGGCGTCCTCGTGAGCCCGGTACAGCTCCATCACCTCGTCCGCGACGTCGGGCGCCTCGACGCGAAGCCTCGTGATGAGCTCGATGCGCGACGCGCGCGGAGTGTCCAGCAGCTCGCTGAGCCAGCCCTTGACCGCGTCGGCGCGGCCCGGGCCGTCAGTCGAGGTCACGCCCGACCTCGCGCAGCAGCCACGCGCGCGCGTACTGCCAGTCGCGCCTTACGGTCCTCTCGTTCACGCCGAGGGCGTCGGCGGTCTCCGCCTGGGAGAGGCCGCCGAAGAACCGCATCTCGACGACCCTCGCAGCCCGGTCGTCGGACGCAGCGAGCGCCTCCAGAGCGTCGTGGACGAGCAGGAGTTCCTCGTCGCTCGTTCCCGGCAGGTCGGTCACCTCGACGTCGAGGCTCGCCCGCCCGAAGCCGCGCTTCGCGGCCGACCGAGCGCGCGCGCGATCGACGAGGACGTTCCGCATCGTGCGGGCGGCGAGGGCGACGACGTGGTCGCGCTCCAGGCCGGTGAGTAGCCCCCCGTCGCGCAGGAGCCTTGCGAGCGCCTCGTGGACGAGGTCGGTGGCGCCGATCGTCTGGGCCGGGAGGCGGTCGAGCCGGCCGCGAGCGATCGCGCGGAGCTCGCCGTAGAGAGCGGTGAGCCGCGGGCCCTCGTCGGAGCCCGCCGGAGAGGTGTCGGGGGGGAGGGAGTCGATCGTCACGTGCGTCATTTCGCCCAGCGGGCTCGGTCGGAGGCGGTTCGGGCGCCGAATCGCCCGTGTCCAAACCACTGAGGCGCAGCGGCTTGTGCGCCTCGCTGGCGCCGGTCGAGCCGGATTCCGCCCCCGCGAATGTCCGGTCCTAGTGCGCTTCTCCGAGCAGGGTCGCGCCGGGGCGAGCAGGCCGCTCGGCCGGTGGGACGACCGTCCCGAGACAGGAACCGCTCCGAGCGAGCACCGCAACGACACGACCATGTTCACCCGACTCACCCCTCTCTTCGCCGTCTCCGGCGCCGTCGTGGCCACCGCTGCCCTCGGCGCTCTCCTTCCGCTCTCCGCCGACGCCGAGGCCGCTCCCGCGGGTGCGGCGGCGACACCCGCCGCGATGTCTGCCGCGGCACTGTCCGCCGCGGCGAGCGGCTACCTCGAGCTCCTCACCCCCCAGAACTCGACGCTTCTGCTGATCGACCACCAGCCGCAGATGTTCTTCGGCGTCCACAGCCACGACGTCGCCACGGTCCGGAACAACGTCGCCGGCCTCGCGAAGGCGGCCAAGGCGTTCGACGTGCCGACGACGCTGACCACGGTCGCGTCGAAGTCCTTCTCCGGCCCGCTCGTCGAGGAGATCCGGAGCGTCTTCCCGGACCATCCGATCTACGACCGCACGAGCATGAACTCGTGGGACGACAAGCGCGTCGTCGACGAGTTGAAGGGAACCGGCCGCAAGAAGCTCGTCCTCGCGGCGCTGTGGACCGAGGTCTGCGCGACGCTCGCCGCCCTCGACGCGCTCAACGACGGCTTCGAGGTCTACGTCGTGACCGACGCCAGCGGCGGCACGACGACCGAGGCCCACGACATGGCCGTCGACCGCATGGTCCAGGCCGGCGCCGTCCCGGTCACCTGGCAGCAGGTGATGCTGGAGTGGCAGCGCGACTGGGCGCGCTCCGAGACGTACGAGGCCGTGAACGGCATCGCGATGGAGCACTCCGGTGGCTACGGCCTCGGCATCACCTATGCCCGGACGATGTTCGGCGGGAAGGAAGGAGGAAACGACTGACTCCTTTGCCGTGAGCGGTCCATCCCGGGGACCTGCTTCCACCCGATCCCGCACGACGAACCCGCACCCCTCCAGCGGATCCCGGATCTCAGATGTTCATGGCACTGCTCCTCGCCTGCGCCCTCCCGCAGGCGGGGAACGACGGAGTTCCTCCGCTCACCACGCGGCGGTTCCCGGAGGACTACCGTGGCATCGAGCAGAGCGCGGCCGCGAACGCCTGGTGGGCGCGCACGAAGGACGTGCCCCTCGACCGCGCGGGCCGCTGGCGCTTCACCTTCGGCCTGGAGCTGCGCGCACAGAGCGAGACCTTCCGCGGCGACGGCCTGCGGGCGACCGAGGCGTCGAACGTCGGCTACGTCTGGTGGCGTGCGCTCCCGGTCCTCGACCTGCGCCGCGGGACGACCCGTGCGTTCGCGCAGTTCATCTTCGCGTACGTCACCGGGCTCGAGGAGGAGCCCGGTCCGATCGACGAGAACCGGGCCGACATCCAGCAGCTCTTCCTCTCCGACCGGTGGGAGACGGGCTCGACCGATCTCTCGTTCCGCGTCGGGCGCCAGCTCCTCGCGTACGGGTCGCAGAGACTGATCGGCTACAGATACGGTCCGAACGTCCCACTACCCTTCGACGCTGCGATCGGGACCATCGAGCGGGGCTGGTTCCGCGCCGACGTCCTGTGGGGGCGGCCCGTGCTGACGCGCCCGGGGGAGTTCGACGACAAGCCGGATAGCAGCCAGGAACTCTATGGCGTCTACACGACGACCGACCTGGGCGAACAGGGGATCGACGCGTACTACCTCGGCTACGACGACGAGCTGGGCGTCTACGACCAGGGCGCCGCGCCGGAGGAGCGCCACACGTTCGGACTGCGGTGGTTCGGTCAGCGCGAGAGCGTGGACTGGAACGGCGAGGTCTTCGCGCAGATCGGCGACTTCGGCGGCCAGGACATCCGCGCGTGGTCGGCGACGATCGAGGCGGGGCATCTGTTCGAGCGCGCCCCGATGCGGCCGCGGCTCTTCGGGCGCGCGTCGATCATCAGCGGGGACGACGATCCGCTCGACGACGAGCTGAACAGCTTCAACCCGCTCTTCCCGCGCGGGAAGTACTTCGGCGAGATCGGGACGATCGGCCCGATCAACCTGATCGACGGGCTCGTCGGGGTGCAGCTCGAGGTCGCGCCGGGCTGGGCCATCGATGCGTCGACGACGGCGTACTGGCGCGAGAGCCTCCGGGACGGGGTCTACGCCAACAACCGCCAGCTCCTGCGGTCGGGCGCGGGTTCGGACGCGCGCTTCGTCGGCTACCAGGGCGACATCGCGCTGAACCGCAACGTCTCCCGCACGGTGTCGTGGTCGGTCGGCTACTCGGTCTTCGTGGGCGGCGAGTTCATCCGCGACACCGGGCCCTCGGACCCGGTGCACTTCTTCATCCTCTCGGCGCGGCTGCTGTTCTGATCGAGCTCAGCCGGGCTCAACCGAGCCGCGCGGAGACGGATTCGACGAGCGCCGCCTCGCGCCGGCGGGCCGCGTCCTCCAGCTCGGTCGCCTCGGCCAGGTACGCGTCCCGCGCCGCCGTATCGGCGAGGTCCTTGGCGTTGATGCGCACGTTCAGGCCGGCGCCGAGCACCGCCGTGCGCAGGCACAGCGCGCCGACCGCGGCGTCGGACAGCGACGCCTCCATGCCGCGCTCGGCCATCGCCTCGCAGACGTCCATGCCCTCCAGCGCCGTGCGCATGACGCGCAGCGGCACCTCGATCGCGTTCTTCGTCGCGGCGAGGATCTCGGCGTCCCGCACGCTCTCGTCGGCGCGCCAGGCGGCCATGATCAGGTTGAAGGCCTCGGTGTCCTCGTCGACGAGCCCGAGCAGCGAGTCGTGGCAGCGCTTGCCGCTCTCGGCGACCTCCGAGAACTCCTGCCAGCGCTCGTCCCAGCCGCGCTTGTGACTGGACAGGTTCGCGACCATCGCGCCGAGCGCGGCGCCGAACGCGCCGACGGCCGCCGACACGGATCCGCCGCCGGGCGCGGGGGACTCGGACGCGGTCTCGTGCGTGAACTCCTGCAGCGTCCGGTCGACGAGCCGCTTGGTCGACGCGTCGCGGATCGCGTACTCGATGACGCGCTGCTTCGGATCGAACGGCGTGAGCTCGTCGAGCCCGAGCGTCCGGACCGCGATCTTGATCAGCTCGTCGTCGGACACGCCGAGCGAGCGCCGCTGCCTGGCGAGGTAGTGCCGGCCCGCGTCGAGCAGGACCTTCAGCGGAACGAGGCCGACGATCTCGGACCCGGTGACGCGGATGCCGCGCGCGGCGGCGCGCTCCTCGCACGCGTCGAAGGCCGCGTGCACGGGCGTGACGGACAGGTCGGTCAGGTTCATCGAGATCTGGGCGATCCCGTATTCCTCGATGAACCACCCGATGCCCTTGCAGGCCTTCAGCATCCCCGGCGTCCAAACCGGGTCGCCGTTCGCATCGCGTACGACCTCGCCGGTCAGCGGGTCGGGCTCGCGCTTGATCCGGCCCTTCTCACGCACGTCGAACGCGATCGCGTTCGCGCGCCGCGACGAGGTCGTGTTGAGGTTGACGTTGTAGGCGACGAGGAAGTCGCGCGCGCCGACCGCGGTCGCGCCGGTGCGGGGCTGGAACTCGGCCGGCCCGAAGTCCGGCGCCCACTCGGGGTCGGCGAGGCGCTGGGGGAGGGCCTCGTACTCGCCCTTCCGCACGACGGCGAGGTTCCGCCGCTCGGGGCGCGTCGCGGCGCTCTCGTAGCAGTAGATCGTGAGGCCGACCTCCTCGCCGAGCCGCTGCGCCAGGCGCCGCGCGTGCTCGACGGTCTCCTCCATCGTGATCCCCGCGATCGGGACCAGCGGGCACACGTCCATGCCGCCGAACCGGGGGTGCTCGCCGGAGTGCTTCGACATGTCGATCCGCTCGGCGCCGACGCGGGCGGCGCGGACGGCGGCCTCGAGCACCGCGTCCGGCTCACCGACGAAGGTGAAGACGGTCCGGTTCGTCGCCTTGCCGGGATCGACGTCCAGGAGGGAGACGCCGTCGACGGACTCCACCGCGCGGGAGATCTCGTCGAGGACGGCGGGGTCGCGGCCCTCGGAGAAGTTCGGAACGCACTCGATCAGCTTGGCCATGGGGAAGGGGCGGGTCTCGGCGGGGGACGGCCGGATTGTCGCGCGGAGGTTCTATCAGACGAGGGGGCCGGCGGTCCCGACGACCACCCCGACGGATAGGATTCCCGCGGACGCCCCGCACCGGCGCCGCCCGCCCCATGACCGACACCCAGACGACCGCCGCCTGCCGGCCCGCCGGTCCCGACGACCGCGCGGCCCAGGCGGCCCTCTTCGACCGCTGCTTCGAGCGCTCCGACGGGGCGACCGTCCTGCCCTGGCGCTACGACGCATCGCCCCACGGGGAGGCGCTCTCGAGCGTCGTTGACGCGGACGGCGGCGGCGAGGGGATCCTGGCCAGCTACGCCTGCGGCCCGCGCCGGATGACAGGCTCGGACGTCGTCGTCGGCCAGACCGGCGACGTCATGACCGACCCGGAGGCGCGCGGCAAGGGCCTGTTCTCCGGCCTCGATCGCGCGACCATGGAGCGCGCGAAGGAAGCGGGCTGGCCGGTGGTCTACGGCCTCCCGAACCGCGCCTCGGCGCACATCTTCACCCGCGACCTCGGCTGGGAGGAGGTCGGCCAGCTGCGGCCTTGGACCTTCGTCCTGTGCGCCGACGCCGGCGCCCGCGCCGAGCGCATGAAGGTCAGCCGCCTCGCGGCCGCGACCGTGCCGTGGACCGCCTGGCGGGGGACGATGGCCCGCGGGGCGCTCCGCAAGCGCTTCTTCGAGAAGGTCAACGTCGTCCCGATCGCGCGCTTCAAGCCGGAGGCGGACGAGGTCGCAGAGAAGGTCGCCGGGGACTTCCCCTGGTTCGTCCGCCGCGACCACGAGTCGATGAACTGGCGCTTCGTCGACGCGCCGTCGGGGCGGTTCCGTTCCCACGGGGTGTACGAGCCGAGCGGCGGGATGCGCGGCTGGTGCGTCGTGCAACTTCCCGAGCGCGGCGAGACCGCCGGCTTCATCGCGGACCTGGTCGCCACGGACGAGGTAGCGTTCGCGGCGGCGCTGGAGGCGGGGCTGGGCCACCTCCGCAAGGCCGGGGCGTCGGTTGCCCGCGCGCACGCCGTGGTCGGCTCGCGCTGGGAGCGTCAGCTCCGCGGGTCGGGCTTCCGCCCGCCGAAGGCCGACGATGTCCGCCCGATCATCCTGCGCGTGCTCGACGGCGGGCACCCGCTCGTGACCGTCGCGCGGAACCCCTCGTCGTGGTTCTGGACCGACGCGGACCGCGACGCCGAGCTGATCGGCTGAATCGAACGCCCGTGGGTCTGAAGCACCGGCTGAAGGGAATCGCCCGCGAGGCCTACGCCCGCCTCGTCTGGCACACCGGCCTGCACCGGCTGATCGACCGCGCGTCGGAGCCGCGGCTGCTGATCCTCTACGGCCACTGCGTCGACGCGCCGGCGACGAACGCATCGCTCGACGCGGACATGCGGATCCGGCCGGAGCGGCTGACCGAGATCCTGCGCGCACTCGGGCGGCGGTACGAGCTGGTGACGGTCGGGGAGGGCGTCGCGCGGCTCGACGGTGGGGCGACCGGCTCGATGGTCGCACTGTCGATGGACGACGGATACCGCGACAACCTCCAAGACCTCGTGCCGCTGCTCGCGGAGGTCGATGGGCGGGCGACCGTGTTCCTGGAGGGCGGCGCGGTGGCGCGGCGCGAGCTGCCGTGGCTGCACGCGCTGCGCTGGCTGGATCGGCGGCACGGCGCGGACGGGCTGGCGCGGAAGCTGGCGGAGCGGGTCCCGAGTGCCGCCGACACGCTCGCCGGGATCCCGGCCGACGGATCGAACCGGCTGAAGCGCGTGCTCAAGTACGACGCGGCGCCCGACGAGCGCGACCGCGCGCTGCGGGAGCTGCTCGGCGAGGCAGGCGCGGAACCGGTCCAGCTGAACGACGAGCTGTACCTCTCGAAGGACGAGGCGCGTGCTCTCGCGGCGAAGGAGCGGATCGAGGTCGGCGGGCACACGGTGCACCATCCGGTCCTGTCGCGGCTCGCGCCCGACGCCCAGCGGGAGGAGATCGGCGGCGGCGCGGCGGCGCTGCGCGAGCTGTTCGGCGAGGGCGAGCCCGCGAGCGACGGCGCGGCGATCGGCACCTCCGGCCGGACCTTCGCGTACCCCTACGGCCGGCGCTGGGACTTCGACGCGTCCGCAGCGGACGCGGCGCGCGAGGCGGGCTATGCGTCCGCGGTCACGACCCACGCCGGCGTGAACGTGCGGTCGACGGACCGCTACCGCCTCTACCGCTGGCCGATCCACGACGGAACGCGGCTGCACATCGTGGCGACCGAAGCGTCGGGGGCGTTCGAGCTGCTGCGACGGTTCGGCGTCGACCTGGTCGAGTGAGCGCCGCTACCGGAGCCAGTAGATGCCCCCGTCCGCGTACCCGCTGCCGCCCGAGAAGTACAGCACGAGCGCGAGGGCGCCGAAGAGCACCATCGGCGCGAGCATCCAGATCCAGTTCTCCTTGAGGAAGCGCATGGCGGGTCCCGTTTCGCCCTGCACCAACCTACCGGCTCCGACGGGGGAGGTTGCGAGCCGCGTGGCCGATAGACTGGTTTCCGCATGAAGCGCCTCCTCCTGCGACTCCTGCTCTCGCTCGGCGGGCTCGCGGTCGCCCTCGGGATCACCGAGGCCGTCCTGCGGGCCCAGGGCTACGGCGCGCTCCCGTCGATCTGGTTCGACCCGTCCGTCGGGACGCGGTTCCACCCCAACCAGACGCGCGACATCTACGCGGCGCAGAACAAGTTCATGCACAGCGCTGAGATCAACGGCCTCGGGCTTCGCGGTCCGGAGCCCGACCCGGCGCTCGACGGCGACGCCGGCCTGCGCGTGGTCTGCCTGGGGGACTCGTTCACGTTCGGCTGGGGAGTCGAGGACGACGAGACCTACCCGGTCCAGCTGGAGCGCGCGCTGGACGCCGAGATGGACACGCCGGTCGAGGTCATCAACTGCGGCTTGCCCGGCTACAACACGTGGCAGGAGGGCCGCGTCTTCGACGTGCTCGTCCGGCCGATGCAGCCCGACGTGGTGGTGATCGGCTGGTACCTGAACGACCTCGACCCGCTGAGCTACGGGACGACAGGCACGCTGGCGCCGCTCGACCACCCGCTGGCGGGCACCGCGCTGCTCGACTACTGGGTGCGCAAGCTGCGCCGCTCGCGCCCGAAGTTCGAGTTCGAGGGCTTCGACCAGGAGTCCGCGGCCGCCCTCAAGCCCTTCTACGACAAGAACCGGAGCCTCGTCGAGCACAACAGCGGCCACCCCGACGCGCGCCCGTACGTCGATCGGAACCTGGTCGACCTCGGCGTCCTACTCGACGCGATCCGCGACGCGGGCGCGAAGCCGGTGCTGCTCGTGTTCCCGTCGGTGGGGCAGGTCGACGGCCTGAACGCGATCCGCCGCGACACGCCGGACGAGTACGACAAGACGCGCGGCGTGATCGCGCGGATCCAGGCGGACCTGACGGCGTTCTGCACCGTGCGCGAGGTGCTGGTGGTCGACCTGCTCGACGCCTACATGGACAGCGACGTCCGGCCGTACGGCGAGGTCGACACGAGCCACCCGAGCGTGCACGGGTACGGGCTGGCGGTGGCGGAGCTGGTGCCGGTCGTGCTGGACGAGTGAGCCAGAGGGTTCAGCGGTCCTGCTGGTTCGGCCACGGCGGGGCCAGATCGAGCTCGATGTCGCCCAGGTCGACATCGGGTACCGAGTTCTCGTCCACACTCCATGGACCGAACCACGCCTGAGGATCGCCAGCGTCCGAGGTCCGGCCCGGCCACCCGGCGAGGATCGTTCCGGAGGTCCATCCCTCGCGCGGACCGAGCCAGACTCGGAGTCGTCCGTCGTCGTCCGTGCGGCCTCGGAGGGGCAGTGCGCCGGAGTCCCTCGGCCCCTGGAACTCGACGACCTGCCGGCGGAGAGCCCGGCCTCCGTGGAGCAGGCGCATCGAGAGTCGCCGCTCGGTCGGCATCGGTGCATCCAGGGTGACGGTATCGCCGGCATTCTCCGGACCGGATCCATCGATGACATAGCGTGCGCAAGGCCCGGTCAGTTCCACCTCGACCTCGCACCCCCGAGAGCCCACCACGACGTGGGGCCACGTCGCCACACCGTCCACGATGGGAACGGTTGCGCCGCGGCGCCTCGAAGACCCGAGGCGCAGAGACGCCGTTCCATTCGCCGCGAGCGACTGGTCTCCGTCGGTCACGCGGAGCTCGAGCCGTCCGGTGGGCGGCATGGGGACGGTCACTCGAACGGCCTCCGGCCCGGGAACATGGAGCCGATGGGTTTCCTGGACCACGTAGTCCGATTCGTACTGAGCGAGTCCGGGAACGTTGGCGTGGAAGTCCGTGAGGAAGAGGGCCGCCGACCGATCGTCCCACCCGCTGCCCATGACGGCCGACAGAGTGGTCTGGAACACCGCGGTCCCATCGATGACCTCGCGCCGGACCTCCGACGAGAGAGCGTCCGACCCGCGGCCGAGTCTGGGGGGCGACGCGCCCACCGCGAGGTTGCCGTACCCGCGCGCGCGATGAAGCGTGGCGACGACGGACGTCGCAGGGTCCTCCCCATCGACGGTGACGAGAACGGGTCGCGCGGGCCGGAGCGGCAGTCGCGTTGCGAGCAGGTTCTCGTCCGATTCGAGCTTCGCGATCGCCGAGTCGGTCTTGAAGAGGACGCGGAACCGGCCCTGGGCGGTGAATCGAACGATGCCGTCGCCGTCGCTCCGCACCGCCGACCCGAAGCCGGGCGAGAAGAGGTTCCTTTCCCGGTAGTCGCTCGCGTCCCCGGCTTCGAGGATCCTCCAGAAGTCGGTCTCGTCGAGTTTCTTCCCCTCGACACCCGGCGCGGGCCTGCCATTCGTGTCGACGAGATGCAGCTCGATCGCGCGGGTGCCGTCGTCGTCCTGGGAACGGATGGGGGGCGTCACGGTCAATGTCGCCGGCGTCTCCACCACAGGCGCACCGCCGAGGCTCGCCGCCACGCCGATCGTAGCTGCGACCGCCAGCGTGCCCAGGGCCGCGAGCTTCATGAGACCCGCTCCCTTGCCGACGGGTGCCGCCAGCGGCGCGATCGCCGTCGCCCACGCGCGCCGGTCGCCGTGATCCCGATCGAGGTCCTCGCGCAGCGTCGCGAGCCCGCGCTTGATGCGGCTCTTCACCGTCGCGACGGGGATGCCCTCCAACGCCGCGATCTCGCGCGGCGTGCGGCCGTCGTAGTACCGCGCGAGCACCGCGCGGCGCTGCTCGGTGGGGAGGGCGGACACGCGCTTGAGGAGCGCGCGCTGGCGCTCGAGGACGACCGCGTCGTCGAGCACGCTCGGACGGGCCTCGGCGCGCGCCACCTCGCGCTCACGGAACCGGCGTCGCGCGTCCGATCGATCGCGTGCGCGGACGACGTTGCGCAGGACGCCTGCCAGCCACGGCGAGCGCAGCTCGGTCGCTCCCGCGCCCACCGATGCGGCCCTGAGCCACGTCTCCTGCGCGACGTCCTCGGCCTCCGCGCCGTCCAGCACGAGCGAGCGGGCCAGGCGCCGGAGCCAGTCCATCTGGCGGAGCTGTTCGTCGACGGTGGGATCGGCGGGGATCGTCATCTCGCCGGACTGTCGCCACCGCCCCCGGATCGGGGGCGTCGATTCCGCGGTTTCGCGCTACCGCGCCAGCCGCACCCGCGCGACCAGCTCGTCCGCCGTCACGTAGAGCGTGCTGCCGTCGCCGCCGAATGTGCAGTTGCTCGTCGGACGGCCGGTCAGGATCGTGCCCAGGTGCTTGCCCTCCGGCGTCAACACGAGGACGCCGCCCGGGCCCGTCGCGAACAGGTGCCCGTCGGGGTCAATCGCGAGGCCGTCCGGCAGGCCCGGCAGGGCGGGGACCATCGGCGTCGCGTCGAACAGCACGCGGCCCTCGCCGAGCTCGCCGGTCTCCGTCACGGGGAACGCCATCCACACCGCGCGCTCGGGGTCCGAGTTCGCGACGTAGAGCGTGCGCTCGTCCGGTGAGAACGCGATCCCGTTCGGGCGGGACATCTCACGCGTCAGCAGGCTCACCTCGCCCGACGGCGTGACGCGGTACACGCCCTGGAAGTCGATCTCCTTCTCCGGGTCGCCCATCTTCCCCGTGAGCCCGTACGGCGGGTCGGTGAAGTAGAGGTCGCCGTTGCTGCGGTACACGGCGTCGTTCGGACTGTTGAACCGCTTGCCGTCCCAGCGCGTCGCGATCGGCTCGAACTCCGGCCGCGGGTCGTCCAGGGGCGCGGTCATCCGGCCGACCTGACGCAGTCCGTGCTGGCAGAGCACGAGCCGACCCTCGGCGTCGAGCAGGAGGCCGTTCGATCCCGGCTCGTCCGGCGCGACGAATCCCGGGCGCGGCAGCTCGCCGAGGTACCCGCTCTGCGCGAGGTACACCGTCGCCTCGCTGCCGGGCTCCCACTTCCACACCCGGTTGGGGGGGATGTCCGAGAAGAGCAGGTAGCCGTCCTCCCCGCCGATCCAGAGCGGCCCCTCGGACCACTCGAATCCCGTCGCGAGCACCTCGATCGTCGCTCCTTCCGGCACGAGATCGGACATCATCGGGCCGAGGCGATCGACCGAGCCGATCGTCGGCAGGGATCCGGACTGCGGGGCGTCGGGCGAGGCGCAGGCCCCGAGGGCGACGGCGAGAAGCGCGGCAGAGTTCCTCATGCGCGGATCCTACCGGGTCACAGCACGTCGAACTGCGCGAGGATCTGGTACGCGCAGATCGCGCCGGTCGACAGTACGGCCAGCCAGAGGAACGGATCGATGATCGAGCGCGGCGCGAGCTCGCGCCGTGTTTCCCGATACCGCAGCAAGCACGTCGCCAGCCCGAGGAACGGCAGCATCGCGGCCTGCGCGATCGCGCCGACGAACACGAGCGCGACCGGCTTCCCGATCGCCACCGCGACGAACCAGGCTGCCAGCGGCAGGCCCACGCCGAGCACGCGCACGAGCCGCTTCCTGGCATCGGCGTCGAGACGGCGGAAGCCGAAGACGTGCACGGCGTCGGTCACGATCCGCGAGCTCGACGCCGCCCAGACGAAGAACGTCGAGAACAGCACTGCTGCCGCGCCGAATCCGTACACCCAGGTCCCGACGCCTTCGCCAAGACCCGTCGTGTAGATCGTCGACAATGACTCGTGCAGCGCGTCATCGTCGACCGCGAGCCCCCGCTGGTGCAGCACCGCCGCCCCGAGCAGGTAGAACGCCACCGTGCCGACCGTGTAGACGGCGCAGGCGATCCACGCGTC
>JBCDGE010000069.1:0-42015 GCA_038757895.1 Planctomycetota bacterium
GGGGGTGCGCCGCGCCGGGGGGGCCCGGGGGGTGGCCCGCCGCCCCCCCCCCTCTGTTGCCCGCGGCCCGCCCGGTCCCGGGCGCGGGGCCGCTCCTCGTCGTTCCGGGACGCCGTTCGTCAGTCGCCCGCGCGCCGTGGACCGGGATCCAGGGTGTCCGCGGGCACCGCGAACCGTCCGTCGCGCGCACGTGTGACGTCCCACCGCGCCACGACGTCGGTCTCCAGCTCCAGCGGCCTGTACAGGTGCGGGAACAGCGCGCCGCCCCGCGAGCTCTCCAGGCGCAGTTCGCCCGCGACGCGCGCTCGGTCGACCTCCAGGAGCGTCACGCGGTCCACGTTCGCGAAGTGGACCTCCAGCGTGCCGGCCAGCTGGTCGGCATGGGACAGGTGGACGAAGCCCTCCGACGCGAGGGAGGCGGGCCGCAGCGTGCCGCGGTCCGGCACGGGATCGCCCGCGGCGAAGTGGAAGAGCCGGCGCGTCGCGAGCGGCTCGAAGATCGCGAGGCGCTGCCCGCCCGCCGGCGTGACGCCCACGGCCTCGGCGCGCTCCGCGAGCGCGTCGATCGCGCCACGCCCCACGGGCCCCAGGTCGCGCGTCCAGTCGTTCACGTACAGGTCCACGTGGCTCCACACGACCTCGTCCGAGAGCTCCTGTGCGTGCTGGCGCATGGTCTCGAGCGTCGTGTCCCGGTGAGCTCGTGAGTGGTCGAGGGAGCGCACGAGGGCGTCCTGGACCGCGTCGACGAGCCGCTCGTCCAGGCTCCGGCGAGCGAACAGGCCCCCGAGCGGGAGCGGCGCACCGGTCGCCGCCTCCCAGGTGGCGCCGAGGTCCTCGACGAAGCCCAGGCCGGATTCCGCGTACGTGAAGCGGCCCTCGTGGATGCAGACGCCGAAGTCGGCGGTCCCCTCGGTGAGCGCCGGCATGACGTCGCTGAAGACGACCTGCTCCGGCGCGGCGCCGTCCGGGTGGAACAGTCGGTAGAGCAGCGTGGCCGTCGTGTGCTCGCCGGGGCACAGGACGCGGCGAGCCGCTCCGGGCCGCGCGCCCTCCAGGCCGGGCCGCGCCAGCAGCAGCGGCCCGTTCCCGAACCCGAGCGCCGACCCGGTGGGGAGGGCCACCAGCTCGTCTGCCATCCGCAGCGCGAGGTGGTAGCTGGCCTTGGCGACGTCGAAGTCGCCCGCCAGGAGCCGCTCGTTCAGCTCCTGGACGTCCATCAGCTCGATCTCCAGGTCGACGCCCGGCACCTCGACCGTGCCCGTCAGCAGGCCGTGGAAGAGGAACGTGTCGTTGGGGCACGTGGAGATGCCCATGCGCAAGGTCTCGCTCATCGCGCCTCGCTCCCGTCGAGCGCCGCGCGGAGCAGCTCCGAGGCCGCCCGGAGCCCGTCGTCGACCCGCCAGCGCGCGTGGTCCCGGTCGCCGATCTCGTTCGAGATGCCTCGTACGACGTGCGCGGGAAATCTGCCGAAATGCGCCGCGAGCGCGACGCCGAAGCCCTCCATGTCCTCCGCGGCGGCGTCGGGGAAGCGCCCGCGGCGCGCCTCGATCATCGCCTCGCCCTCGGACGCCGAGCACGCCGTCAGGAGCACGGGGCCGTCGTCCGCGAGCGCGAGGCGCTCGCCGACCGCTGCGACGCCATTCCCGTGCCACTGCGGCAGGCCCATCCCGGAGGGCAGGAGCGCCGCCGCGCCCTCGCCGGCACCGACGCCGTCGAGGACGACCTCGCCGAACGTGGTCGCCGACCCGACCGGGAGCGTCGACGGGTCTCCGCCGGCGACGCCGACGAGGACCACGCGTTCGGGCGCGGCCGCCGCGAGCAGCCCCGCCACGCGGGCGGCGGCAGAGATCGGGCCGAAGCCCACGGTCTCGACGCCGAGCCAGCGACCGGGGTCCATCACGTCGGGCGCGAGGCGCTCGAGGCGCTCGCGCTCCTGGGGCGTCGGGACGCAGAGGAGCGCGCGCCGGGAGTCGGGGATCGTGGGGCCCATCGCACGGAACCTGCGCCCGAAGAGGCCCTGGCTCCAGCGTCGACCCGCGGATTCCCGCCGTGGCGACCCCGTGCGGGGCGGCGCGGAACCTCTCGGCAGAGTTTTCCCCCGGCCCGCCCCGGCCGCGCGGAGTCGTGCCGGATGGCGGGCGCACCTCCCAGCGGACGTCGCCGGGCGGCGCGTCGCGTCGTGATGGCGTGGCAATCGTGCGCGGCCGCCGCGGCGGCCGCGGGCCTCGCGGCGAGCTGTGGCGGCGGGGGCGGCGGTGCTCCCGCGGTCGGCGCCGCGACGGGTGCCGATCTCGCAGCGGTGGAGGTCGTTCCGGCACAGATCGTGCTCGAGGCCGGCTCGTCGCTCGGCGTCTCCGTACGGGTCGACAACCGGGGCACGGAGAGCGCCGGCGCCTTCCGCGTCGCGCTGCACCTCTCGACGGACGGGACGCTCGACGCCGCCGACCCGCGGCTCCTCACCTGGACCGTCGCCGGCCTCGCGCCCGGGTCGTCGTTCACCTCGTCCGACATCGTCCAGATCCCCACGTCGACGCCGGCGGGCGCGTACCGGCTGCTGCTCGACGCGGACGAGGACGACCGCCTGGCCGAGCCCGACGAGGGCAACAACGTCGCCGCGAGCGTCGAGCTCGACGTCAGCGACGCGCGCCTGCCGGACCTCGTCACCGACTCGGTGACGTTCGGACCGCTGGCGATCGAGGCCGGCCAGACGATCGACGTGGACGACACCGTGCGGAACGCAGGGATCGAGGCGAGCGGCTCGTTCCGCGTCGGCGTGTACCTGTCGACCGACGTGACGATCACCGCGGCCGACGTCCTTGTCGGCCACCGTCAGGTCCTCGGGCTCGACCCCGGGGCGAGCGACTCCGCGAACGGTTCGCTCACGATCCCGATGTTCGTCGGCGCGGGCGCGTACTACGTCGGCGTGCTGGCCGACGACCTCGCGGCCGTCACCGAGGTCGACGAGACGAACAACGGCGAGGTCGCGCTCGACCTCCTGAGCGTCAGCGCGCCGCCGCTGCCGGACCTCGCGCCCACCGTGGTCGCGTTCGCGGCGTCGACCGTCGAGGCGGGCAGCGACCTCGTCGTCGAGGAGTCGGTCGTGAATCAGGGCCTGGCGGTCGCGCCGGTCTTCCAGGTCGGCGTCTACCTGTCGACCGACATCACGATCGACCCGGCGACCGACGTGCTGCTCGGGACCCGCGCGGTTTCGGGGCTCTCGGTGGGCTCCTCGTCCGCGTCCGGAGCGGAGGCGCTCCAGGTGCCGGGCCCGACGCCGGCCGGCGAGTACTTCGTGGGCGTCGTCTGCGACGCGGCCGGGCTGGTGCCCGAGTTCGACGAGGCGAACAACACGCTCGTCGCGAGCGGGCGGGTCACGGTGACGACGCCGCCTCTCGCCGACCTCGTCGCGCGCACGTTCTCGTTCTCGCCGAACGCGGTCGACGCCGGCACCGGCGCGGTCGTGACCATCCAGGACGAGGTCGACAACGTCGGCCAGGCGACCAGCGGATCCGTGCGCGTCGCCGTGTACCTCTCGAACGACGCCGCGTTCAGCACGAACGACATCCTGCTCGGGTTCCACGACCTGCCGGCGCTTTCCGTCGGGAGCGGCACCGGCCGGACGATCGACCTGACGGTCCCCGGCGGGATCGCGACGGGCTCGTACCGCGTCGGGCTGTGGGTCGACGACCTGAACGTCGAGCCGGAGCTCGACGAGGGCAACAACCTGCTCGTCGCGACGGGCTTCCTCGACGTCACGGACACGGGCGTCGCGATTCCGAACCTGGTGTCGGAGACGATGAGCCCCGGGCAGTCCCTCGCGACGCCGGGCGAGACGTTCCAGGTCGTCACGCGCGTCGCCAACGCGGGCAACGCCTCCACGACCCCGTTCCGGGTCGGCGTGTACCTCTCGACGGACGCTGTCGTCACGACCGACGACGTGCTGCTCGGCGATCGCTTCGTCCCCTTCGGACTGGGCGCTGGCTTCGCGTCCGTGGCGAGCGCGCCGGTGACGATCCCGGCGAGCACACCCGAGGGCGACTACACGATCGGCGTCGTCGCGGACTGGCAGGGCGTCGTCGACGAGTCGGACGAGACCGACAACGTCCTCGCCGCGGCCGGGACGTTCCGGGTGTTCATCCCGCCGCCGCCGCGGCCGAACCTCGTGGTCTCCGCGGTCGACGTGATCGAGGCTGGGCCCTTCGACGCGGGCGAGGTCTTCAGCGTCGACCACACGGTGGAGAACACGGGCGAGGTCGACGCGGCCGGGTTCCGCGTCGGGATCTACCTGTCGACGGACGACGAGATCGACGCAGCGGAGGACGTGCTGCTGGGATCGGTCGTCCTCCCGTCACTCGACGTCGGCTCCTCCGAACGCCGCGTGACGTCCGTTCAGATCCCGCCGGGCACCGCCACGGGATCGTGGCGGATCGGCGCGCTCGTGGACGACCTCGACGCGGTCGACGAGAACGACGAGGGCGACAACGATCGCCTCGATCCAGTGACGTACGTCGTGCAGTGAGCAGGAGGCGAGAGCGATGAGCGACGAGATCCAGGACGAGGAGCTGGAAGGCACCCACGAGGGACGTGCCGGTCGACGGGGCGAGCGGGGCTGCCTGCGTGCCCTCGGGCGACGGCACCGCGCGCTCGATCCGGTGGACGTGCCCTCCCCGGCGTCGCCGCGCGGGCCGCGGCCGCGCGCCGAGCGTCGGATGTGGCGCGACGTCGTCGCGCGGGAGGGGCGGGAGGAGCACACGCGCGTGGTGCCGCTCCCCTTCGCACTCGCTGCTGTGCTCCTGCCGTTCCTCGCCGCCTGGGCGTCCGCCGGGAGCGCCATCGAACGCGACGACCCGCCGAAGCCGGAGCTGATCGCGTGGTCCTCCGGGCCGCTCGGCGTGCTCGGCCGGACCGACCGCGCGCCGGAGCGCTCGGGCGGCTACGTCGACGTCTGGCGCGCCCCCGAGCCGTGGGAAGCCGACGTGCTGCAGCGCAGCGGGTACGTCCGACCCGAGAACGACCAGCGTCGTCGCTGAGGCCTTCCGGCGTGACGCCGGCGCGCCGCATCGGCAGAATCCGCGGCGCATGAGCGGAGACGACCAGCAGCGGGACGAGGCGTCGGGCCGAGAGAGCCCGCTGACGTCGGAGAGCCCTCGCGTCCGCGCGCTCCTCGCGGACGTCTTCGGCATCCCGTCGTTCCGCGGCCGGCAGGCGGAGGCGATCGACGCGGTGCTCGCGGGGCGCGACGTGCTCCTCACGATGCCGACCGGCGCGGGCAAGTCGCTCGCGTATCAGCTCCCCGCCGCGTCGCTCGACGGGCTGACGCTCGTCGTGAGCCCGCTCATCGCGCTCATGAAGGACCAGGTCGACGCGCTGCGGGCGAAGGGCGTTCGCGCGACGTTCGTGAACTCGTCGATCAACGGGCGCCAGCGGGCCGAGCGGCTCGAGGCGGCCGCGCGCGGCGAGGTCGATCTGCTGTACGTCACGCCCGAGCGGTTCCGTCAGCCGGACTTCGAGGCGGCGCTTCCGGACCTCTCGATCGTGCGGCTCGCCGTCGACGAGGCGCACTGCATCAGCCAGTGGGGGCACGACTTCCGGCCCGACTACTCGCGCCTCGGCGAGTACCGCAGGCGGCTCGGGGACGTGCCGACGATCGCTCTCACCGCGACCGCGACGCCGGCGGTCGCCGATGACATCGTCGACCGACTCCGCCTCGCGGACCCGCTCGTCCTGCGGACGGGGATCGAGCGCGAGAACCTCTTCCTGGCCGTGACGGAGGTCGCGGACGACGGGTCGAAGATCGAGGTGCTCGCCGATCGGATCCGCTCGATCGGCGGCGCGGGGATCGTCTACAGCGCGCTGATCAAGGACCTGGAGCGGCTTCACACCGAGCTCCTGCGGCGCGGCGTCAGGACGCTCGTCTACCACGGCAAGCTGTCGGCCGAGGAGAGGCGCGACATGCAGGAGCGCTTCATGGCCTCCGAGGACGCGGTCGTCCTGGCGACGAACGCGTTCGGCATGGGCGTCGACAAGGCGGACATCCGCTTCGTTCTCCACGCGCAGATCCCGCGCACGCTGGAGGCGTGGACCCAGGAGGTCGGGCGGGCCGGCCGCGACGGGCGGCCGTCGTGGTGCGAGCTCGTCTACTTCCCCGAGGACATCGCGATCCAGGACACGTTCGTGCGGTGGGCCAACCCGACGCTGGAGTACGTCGTGATGGTCTACGAGACGCTCGCGGGGTGGGGGGAGCGCGTCCAGCTCAAGGACGAGGACGACCTGCGCCAGGAGCTGCTCGTCAAGGAGCGCCGCGACAACCGCGTGGGGATCGCGCTGCGCTGGCTGGAGGTCCTCGGCGTCACGCGCGGCTCGTTCGAGACGCACGACCTGGAGGTCGTGCGTCCGCTGGATCCCGGCGAGCTCCCGGCCTTCCTCGGAACCGGAGAGAAGCTCCAGGACGACCTGCGCGCGCTGCTCTCGATGGTGGAGTTCGCGAAGGACACCGACCGTCCGCGCCGCTGGCTACTCGCGGAGCACTTCGGCCTTCCGCAGCGCGTGGAGGACGCGTTCGGGTGCGACAACACCGAGGACGCGGGCGCGTGGCGCGCGGAGCGGTTCGAGCCGCGCGCGGTCGCTGCGCCAGCCGACGAGGCGCCCGCGGAGGCGCCGGACCCGGACGCGCCGTTCCAGCGCGGCGACTGGGTTGAGATCGATGGCCGCCACCTGGGCCAGGTCGTGAAGGTCGAGGGGCGCGGGAAGCGCGCGAAGCTCGTGGTCGAGAGCGCGGGGGACTTTCGGCGCCGGACCGTCGATCCCGGGCGGCGGCGCGTGCGAAAGATCTGAGGGCCGGCGCCGCCGGCGGGTCACAGCCGCCGCATCACCGCTCGGAAGTGATCGAGCGCGGCCTGCGCCGCGGGCTCGAGCGAGGGCGCGGCGAGGAGGTCGTTCGCCTCGGCGGGGTCGTTCGCGAGGTCGTAGAGCGCCATGGCGAACTGCGGCGCGACGCCGCTGGCGTGCAGCTTGTACCGCTCTCCACGCACGGCGCGCACCCACGTCGCGCCCGAGGTGCGCGGGTCCTGCCCCGTGAGCTGGAACTTCTCCGTGTACGCCCAGCGTCTCTCCAGCGGTCCGCCGGCGAGCGCGCGCGCGAACGACGCCGAGTGAGGACCTCGCGTCGCGCCCCCTGCGGGAACGCCGAGGAGCTCGGCGATCGTCGCGTAGAGGTCGACGGCGCCGATCCGAGCATCGTCGACGCCGGGGGCGACGCCTGGACCGATCGCCCACAGCGGAACGACGACGCCGCCCTCGCGCACGGTCCCCTTCTCTCCGCCGATCGGCATGGCCGTCCCGTTGTCACAGAACACGAGGACGGTGTAGCCGCGGGGCAGCGCCTCACGGAGGAGCCGGCCGAGCTCTCGGTCGCACGCCTGGAGCATCGCGCGGGCGCGGTCGCGGTTGCCGAGGAGCGGAGAGACCGAGTGCAGGTGCGCCGGCGGGTCGTGCCAGGGTCGGTGCGGCGCGTGGTAGCTCAGCGAGACGAGGTCGTACTCCGCACGGACGCAAGCGATGGCGTCGTCCGTCTCGTCGGTCGTCAGGTAGCGGTCCACGACGCCCAGGGTCGTGCCGTTGACGACCTTGAGGAAGCGTCGATACCGCTCGTCGGGGCCGTCGAGGTTCGAGATGACTCCCGCATAGTGCTGCCACCCGCAGCGGCCGGGATGATCGAGGGAGGTCCTCGAACCGAGGTGCCACTTGCCGACCTTCGCGGTCGTCCTCCCGGCGCTCGCGACGAGAGTTCCGAGGGGGACGAGCGGCGCGGTCGGCATCTCGAACGACGACGTCGCGAGGAGCGCCCCGCCCATCAGCACGTCCGGGTGCGACGGGTATGCGCCGAGGTGCATCATCGCGCGCGTCGGCGTGCACTGCGGCGCGGTCACGAACGACGTGAACATCCGCCCGTGCGCCGCGATCCAGTCGAGGGTCGTCGTGGGCGTGTCCGCGAGGAGGTCGTAGCCGACGTCGTCGAGGTCGACGACCAGGACCCGTGTCGGGGCCTGCGGTGCCGTCGGTGGCGGAGGCGGGTGGAAGGGCAGGAGGGCGAGCGCTGCGAGCGCGGCTTGGCGAGCCATGGCTCCGGTGTACGAGAGGCGGTTCGATGCCGCAAGGAGGCCCGCGGCGGCGACAGGGAGCGAGTCTCGAACGGAGCGTGTGCGCTCATCCGACGCGTCACGGACTGCCGCGACGGGCGTCCTGCGCTCACGACCTGGGCAGCAATCCTCCATTCTGCCGTCCAGGCTGTGAGCTGACCTTGCTGGCGCACCCGCGAACGCGGGTGCATTGTTCGCGTGGGCAGTTCCTGCCCACGCTCTCACAGCCCGGGCAGCAAACTTCAATTTTGCTGCCCAAGCTGTGAGCTGACCTTGCTGGCGCACCCGCGAACGCGGGTGCATTGTTCGCGTGGGCAGTTCCTGCCCACGCTCTCAGCGCAGGTCGACGCGGACGGCGTCGGAGAAGTTCGACGTTCCAGCGCCGCCGCTCGAGTCGCGGTACCACAGCTGGAAGAACAGCGTGTCTCCCGGCTGCGCTGCGATGGGGCCCGACGGAGTGGGGATGGCGTCGAGGTCGATCGCAAAGACGATCTGGCCCGCGGCCCCGCTGTTCTGGACCTGGCTCGCGTAGCGCCCGATCTCCGTTCCGCCCAGGCACAGCGTTCCCGCGCTTCCGCCGGCCGCGGGCGTGATGGTGGTCTCCGCGGAGACGAGGAAGTACCCGTTGGCGAACGGCGGGAGGCCGTTCGCGTCGAACGACGTGTCGTTCGCAGCGACCTGGAACCCGCTCGCGCTCACGGCGACCATCGACGCGCGCGCGCCGGTCGAGTTGAGCTGGCCCAGGCAGAACGGAGTCCCGCGGACGAACTCGCGGCCGACGAGTCGCGCGGAGCCCGACGACTGAACGCCGTCACCGGCGGTCGGTGCGCCGACGGCGAGGTCGATGTAGCCATCGCCGTCGACGTCTCCCACCGCATCCGTCGACCAGCCGAACCGATCGCCGACCGTCACGCCCTCGAGACGGTAGAGGGTCGAGCCGCTCGAGGGCTCGACCACGAAGACCGCTCCCGCGCCGGTGGCCGGAATGGAGACGCTGGGCGCGCCGATGGCGAGATCGCCGGTCCCGTTCGCGTCGACGTCTCCGACGGCGGCGACGTCGTGGCCGAACTCGCCCCTGTCGAGCGTGCCGTTCCAGGTCATGAGGAGCGCGCCGCTCGCGCTGGAGTGCAGGCTCACGCTCCCGCGCTCCACGCCGCCCGCGGGGTCCCGGGGAGCGCCGATCGCCAGGTCCTCGCGTCCGTCGCCGTCGAGGTCGTCGACGGCCGCGACGCTCCACCCGAACCGGCTCTCGACGACGGTGCCGACGACCTCGAGCAGCAGCGCTCCGTTCGCCCCGGAGCGGACCTGGGCGGCGCCGACGAGCTGGCCCGAGCGAACCGCCGTCGGGAGCCCGGCGATGATGTCGCGTACGCCATCCCCGTCGATGTCGGCGATCGACGCCAGTGACCAGCGCCCAAGCTCGTCGTTCAGCGTCGAACCCGACACCGCGTACAGCTCGGCGCCCGTCGCTGCGGAGACCGCGCGGATCCCACCTGAGTTCGCGGGGCTGCCGAACGATCGCCTGACGTTGTGCGCGAAGTCCTCGATACCGTCGGCGTCGAGGTCCGGGAGCGTGACCAGTCGGGTCCCGATCCGCTCGCTCACCTCGCCGTTCAGCCGGTAGAGCTGCGTGCCGTCCGCTGCGGAGACGACGAGCACCGAGCCCGCACTCGTGGCGCTGGTCGAGTCCCGGGGACCTCCGAGGGCGAGATCTCGTATGCCGTCGCCGTCGACGTCACCGATCCGGGCCATCGAGAGGCCGAGGTTCTGCAGGGGGTCGGTGCCTTCGATGAAGTACAGCGATGCCCCGTCGCGTCCGGAGTACGCGTCGACGCTGCCCCAGAAGCCGGCCGGCAGGCCGAAGTCGGGGTTGCTGACCGCGAAGTCGTCGAACCCGTCGCCGTCGACGTCGCCCAGCGGGACGGCGGTGTGACCGAGTCCTCCGAGGGGGGTCGGCTCGCCGACCAGCGTGTAGATCTCCGACTGCGCGAGCGACGGGGTGCAGAGGGCGAAGAGGACGGCCGATGCCGGCGCGAGATGGGGCATTGCTGCTCGTTGGGGGGGCGCGGGACGGGGAACGCGCTCCATGGCGGGGTAGCGGGCGGACGCCGCGCGGTCACACGCGACGCCTTCGACTGGCCCCCTCGAGTGACCCCGCGCCTTGGATCGGAGCGGCCCGCGCCCGGCGCTACGGCGCCGGCTCGATCGGGACCTGGGTCTCGATCACGGCGATCCGCTCGGGCGACGGCGGCTCCAGGAACACCTCCCGCGAGGGACCCGCCATCGTATGGCCGGTGCGCTCCATCCACAGGCCAAGGGCCGCGAAGCTGCGGTGGGTGTCCTCGACGCTCATCATGCGGACCGAGCTGACCATCGCGCCGACGGCGGGGAGCACGGTCGGCTCCAGGACGCGCCCGCTCGGCATCGCAACGGGCTCCTCGACGGGGCGCTTCACGATGACGCCGAGCTCGCCATCGAGGTCGTCCATCTCGTAGCCGTCGCAGTGGTTCATGCCGATGATCGGGCCGGCGACCTTGCGGAGGCGGCGCGGGACCTCCAGCGCCAGCTCGTCGAGGAAGTGCAGGACGTCCTGCATCGTCTCGAAGTCGCCGCGCGTCGTGAGCGCGAGCTGCTCGGGCACCGGCTTCACGATCAGGTCGTCGAGGCTGCCCTCGGCCGCCTCGAAGGAACGGAGCCGGGACTCGACGGCGCGCAGCCGCAGCTGCTCCTCCTCCAGGCGGCTCCGGATCTTCGTGCGCTGGACGACGAGCATCTCGTGGATGCGCGACGTCGAGAGCCCGTCCTGGACCATCTCGCGGATCTCGTCGAGCTGCAGCCCGAGATCCTTGAGGGCGAGGATCTGGAAGAGCTCGGGGAGCTGCGCGGCGTCGTAGTAGCGCGTCCCGTTCGCATCGTTGGTGCGTGCGGGCGCGAAGAGCCCGATCTCGTCGTAGTACTGCAGCAGGCGCTTGGAGACCTGCGCGATCTTCGAGAACTGTCCGGTGGTGAACACGGCGGGGCGGGAAGGGGTCCGAGCGAACGGGCGGGCGGGCCTCCGCGGCGCCAGGGGGCGCCGCGGAGGGGAGGTGCTTCGGTCGGATCAGTCGCGCGTGACCACGCGGCGGGACTCCTGGAACGGGAGGCCCTCCGCCAGCGGCGCGAGGGCCTCGTCGAGCGGCGTGCGGGCGAGCTGGTTCGTGTAGTTGCTCATGACCTTCGCCGCGACGTTCGCCACCACGTCGAGCGACTGGCGGCGGGTGTAGCCGGCGTCGAGGAACGCCTGGAGCTGGGTGTCGGTCACGCGGCCCTTCGACTCCGCGACCGCGAGGGCGAACGCGCGCAGCGCGTCGAGCTTGGCGGCCGGCAGGTCGGAGCCCGTCCGCAGGGCGGCGAGCTCCTCGTCGCTGCTGCCGAAGAACATCTTCCCGGCCATCGTGTGCCCGGCGACGCAGTACTGGCACTGGTTCTCGAACGCGATCGCCATCTGGACGACGTTGTCCTCGGCGGGCGTGAGCGAGCCCTCGTCCTTGAGGTTCTGCTGGAGCTGCCAGTAGGAGAGGCCGAGCGCCGGCGACTCCGCCATCACGCCTCCCAGGCGCGGGACGAAGCCGAAGTTCTCGACGTACCACTGGAGCACCGGCTTGGTGGCCTCGGGCGCCGAGGCGATGTCGTGGATGACGAATCCACGCTCTGTCTCGCCGTGGGCCGAGTGGCTGGCGAGGGAAGTGGCGAAGGCAGCGGCACCGCCGAGCGCGAGCAGGCCGGTGAGAGCGATCTTGATCATCGTGTGCGTTGGGTTGGTGCGGCCCGTCGCTCGCCCCGTGCGGGCGGGCCTCCGAGCCGCGCCGTCGCTCTTCGGGGGTCACGCCGCGTGACACCCTAGGCCTCGATCCGGAGGTCGTGCGTAAGCCCGGACGAAGCCAGAGCTTCCGACGCTCGCTTTGTTCAGCGCCTCGCGAGCGCCCGGAAGGTGAGGAGGTGCCCGAGCAGAGCGGCCGAGACCCCGAACGGGACGATCCACGCGTGGGGCCAGTGGTAGGGCAGCAGCAGCGGCGGGTCGGGGAACCGCCGGAACGGGACCGGCGCGCTCACGACCGCGATCGTCGCGACCGCGAGGAGGAGCGCGAGTCCGACGACGTTGAAGACGAGCACGAGCCGGCGGTCGACCGGACCTCGGAGCCACGCGAGTCCCAGGGCGAGCGCGGCGAAGCCGGTGACGATGTCGAAGTTCCACCCTTCGTACGTCATCTGCATGGGCAGCGAACCGGCCTCGTACCAGTGGTGCAGCACCAGCTCGAGCGGCAGGCGCAGCGCCTGGGGCGCCACGAACGCGATGATCGGCAGTCCGGCGACCAGCCGGGTTCCGACCGGCGAGAACGCCAGAACGACGGCGACGACGTTGCTGACGGCGAAGAACGCCATCGGCGGCGGTACCGGCAGGTCGGCGTACAGGACCCCGCTCAGCGGGACGACGGCCGTGAGGCCGGCCCATACCGCGACGCCCACCGCCGCGCGCGCCACGGCGCGGCGGCGCGCGCCGGCCGTCTCACCGAGGGCAGCGCCAGCGCGGCCCACGCCGACGACGAAGAGAACGGCCACGCTCGCCATGACGAGGACGAACACCGCCGTCGAGCCGGCGCCCGGGCGGACCCACAGCGCCTCCAGCTCCTGTCGCGCCACGTCGCCAGCGGTTTGAGGTAATAGATTCAGCATCGATCACTACTATATAATAAAGCATGCGCCAGTACCGTCAGCTCTGCGGCGTCTCCCTCGCGCTCGACCGGGTGGGGGAGCGTTGGACTCTCCTGATCGTCCGCGACCTGCTGCTCGGGCCGCGGCGGTACACGGACCTCCTCGACGGGCTGCCCGGGATCACGACGAACCTGCTCGCGAGGAGGCTCAAGCACCTCGTCGAGCTCGACCTAGTCGTCCAGAGGTCCTTGCCGCCGCCCTCCGGTTCCACGGTCTACGAGCTGACCGACGCCGGGCGCACGCTGGAGCCGGTCGTCCTCGCGCTTGGCGCATTCGGTGCGCAGTACATCCCCGGGGCCGGGCCGGACTGTGCGCGCGACCCCCGCTGGCCGATGGTGTCGATGATGCGGCGCTACCGCGGACTGGAGGAGCCGCTCGTCGTCGGCTGGACCGTCGGCGACCGCGACTATCGCCTCGAGGGCGGGGACCGGATGACGGTGACCGACGGAAGCCCGGAGGCGGCCGACCTCCGGATAAGAACGCCCGAGCGCGCGTTCTTCGCGCTCGTCAGCGGCAAGGCGAGGGCGCGGGAGCTGCGGAACGCAGGGGCGCTGGAGGTGGAGGGGCGGATCGCCGACCTGAATCGGCTCCTCTCCTCGCTCGGGATGAAACCCTAGCCCCGGAGACGCCTGGCGCCACGCTTCAGCGCCGCCGCTGGACCTCGACCTCGCCGAGGCCCGCGAAGTCGTTCGGGACCGCGCCGGGAAGGCGGATCGTGAGCGACTGGAGCTTGATCGCCTTCGGGAGCTCCAGGACGGTCTTCTCGCGCGCGTCCGGGACCATGCGGGCCTCGATGCGGTCCTCGTCCTCGTCGTCGACGAGGATCTCGAAGCGGTCGAGGAGCGTTCCGGTCATGTCCGCGTGGCTCAGGACGATCGTGTTCGCGCGGATCGCTCGCGCGAGCTCGATGCGGATCCAGGGCGCCTCGTCCTCCGGCTTGGGCTTCCAGCCCAGCGCGACGTGGGCGTCGATCACGTTCGTGGCGCGGTGCCGCGGCCCGTCCTGCTGGCTCGACGCCGTGACCTCGACCTTGGCGTCCCGGAAGAGGTTCCGCTCGGCGTCCTTCGCGTACTCGGACCACGTCGGCCGCTCGGTCATGGCGAGCCGCACCTTGAGCGGCTTCGAGCGCAGCGGCTCGTCGACGTCCGCGAGATGGACGGCGGCGAAGACCTCCATCGTCAGCGGGCCGACCAGGTCGCTCTGGATCGCGTAGCGGTTCCGCGCCGCGCGCCCGTCGTCCTCGGCCACGACCTCGCCCAGGAGCGTCGGCTCGCCCGAGCCCTTGCGCCAGTACTCGACGCGCTCGACGGCCAGCGGCCCGTCGCCCTCTTCGCCCGTCGCGTGGTGGAACGTCGCATCGTCGCCGAACGATGAGATCCAGAACGTCAGCTTCTTGCGTCCGCTCGCGCGCAGCGACACGTCCTCCTTCGGGTCGTCACCGCCGAAGGTCCACGCCGACGCGACGACGCCGGTACCGTCCGACGACACCGGACCGAGCGACCCGGTCGCGCGCGACAGGAACAGCAGTCCGAACGACGTGTCGGAGTGGTTGCCCCAGCCGCCGGCGTCGTCCTGGGCCGAGATCAGCTTCTCGGCGCCCCGCACGTACCACTCGTGCTCACCGAACGTCTCGACGCCGAGGAGCGCGCCGACGCGCTCGACGCCATAGAGGTAGTACCAGGGAGGGCCCGCGTGCCCGGATTGGCTCGTGGGCGCCGGGTTGTGTTCGACCATGAAGTGCGCTGCCAGCCAGGCGCGTCCCTCCTCCAGCGCCCGGACGTGGTCCGCCTTGTTCCCGCGTACGTGGTCGAGCGTGATCGCGAGGACGGCAACGCCGGCGGCGGTCATGCTGCCCTTGGTGTTCTCGACCTGCGGCTTGTACTTGAAGCCGCGCGGCTCGTAGCCGCTCGTCGGGCGCCGGTCGACCTCCTCACGGTACTCGAGCACCGCGTCGGCCAGGCGCAGCCAGACCGTCTTCGGCACCTTCGCTCCCGCCGCCTCGGCGGCGCGTAGTCCCATGGCAGCGAACTGGGTACAGGAGAGGTCCGGCTCGCCGCTGGGGTAGGCCCACCCGCGCGCCACCTGGCTCTTCACGAGCGCGTCGGTGATGTCGTCGATGAGCCTCTCGTCCGCCGGATCACCGTAGGCCGTGAGCGCGAACAAGACCGTCGCGCGGGCGTACGTCTTGGCCGGCACCCCGTACCTCCGCACGAAGGTCATGCCGCGCTCCACCGCCGGGTGCGACGTCGGCAGGCCGGACTTCATGAGCGCGTACAGGGCGATGCCCGTCGCGCCCGATCCGTACCCCTCCATCTGCTGCGACCACGATCCGTCGAGCGACTGCCGCGCCAGCAGCGACTCGACGCCAAGGTCCATCGCGTGGTTGATCTTCGCCTGGAGCGCGGCCGGGACCGGGGGCCTCGGCGGCACCTCGTCGGCCTTCTTCTGGGCGGCGAGCGCGAGCGAGGGCGCAAGCAGGAGGAGGAGGGGCGTGCGGAGCAAAGGGCGTGCTGGGGGTCGCGTCCGGGGGGCAGCGACCCTACTTCGGCTCGGCCGTCCGGGCTACAGCCCGGCTCACGCCCTCGCGATCGCCGGCGGCGCATACGATCGGAGCAGGTCTCGCCCCTGCCCTTCCCGCCATGCTCGTCCTCGCTGCCCTCGGGCTCGCAGCGTCGCTGCAGTCCTCGCCCCATCTCGTCCGCTCCCTCGACGTCACGCCGGGCGCCGAGCTCGGCTACGACGTCGACATCGATGGTGACTTCGCGATCGTCGGCGCGCGGCGGCACGAGGTGGCCGGCGTCGAGACCGGCCGCGTCGTGCTCCTGGAGCGCGTCGGTGGCGAGTGGGTCCCGACCTTCGAGTCGAATGGGGCGCCCGGCGACGACGTGGGGTTCCGGGTCGCCGTCGACGGCAACGTCGCGGCGTACTCGACGCGCGGCGCAGCAGGGGAGGTCTGGGTCCTCGAGCGCGTCGCGGGCTTCTGGACCGCCGCCGCGCTCCTGCAGGACCCGCTGGGAACGGTCCCTGGCGCGAGCTTCGGCAGCTCGATCGCGATCGACGGCGACCGCATGGCGATCGGGAACATCTGGGGCAGTCCCGCCGGACCGCGGTCGGGTGCCGTGCACGTGTTCGAGCGAGTCGGCGGGGTGTGGGTCCACGACGAGACCCTCGCGCCGCGGGCGGACCCCGGGAACGGACAGGTGCCGATGTTCATCGACTTCGGGCACAGCGTCGCGCTGGAGGGGGACACGCTGGCCGTCAGTTCGCCCCGCCGAGGCGACGGCTTCGACGTCCGGATGGGGGAGGTCGAGGTGTTCCGCCGCGGCCCCGGAGGCTGGCAGTCGATCCAGGCGATCACGCCACCGGTCCCCGGCTCGTTCCTCTATTTCGGTCGAGGCGGGCTCGCGCTCTCTGGGGGGACGCTCGCGGCCTCGGCCGACGAGTACGACGGCGGCGGCTTCCAGAGCGTCGGTATCGTGCACGTGCACGAGTGGACGGGCTCGTCGTTCGCGCTCACCGCGTCGATCGACAACCCGAACCCGTCGCACTCGGCGCGCTTCGGCCGGTCGCTCGACCTCGCGTCGGATCGGATGATCGTCGGCCGGCTCGCGTCCTCCCTCGCCCAGACCGACGGCATGGACCTCGCCGTCGACCTGTTCGAGCGAGGCGCTGGCGCGAGCTGGTCGCACGTGGGCGCACTGCGCGATCCGTGCGACGGCGGGAACACCGGGTTCGGCGACGCGCTGGCCTTCGACGGGGTCCACGCGATCGTCGGCGCCATCAAGCTCCGCGTCGGCGGGCCGGAACGCGGTGGGGCCTACATCGCTGCGCCGAGCGCCTGGCAGCCGACCGCCTCGGTGTTCTGTCCGGGCGCGAGCTGCCCGTGCCCTCCGCACGCGGACTGGGCGGGCTGCGGCAACAGCCTCCAGGCCGGAGGGGAGCTCTCGGCGAACGGCTCGGCCTCGATCGCGCGCGACGACCTGGAGCTCGTCGCGCGCTGGATGCCGCCCGGGACGGTCGCGGTGACGCTCCTGTCTCCGATGTTCGGGCCGCCGCGCCCCTTCGGCGACGGCAAGATCTGCCTGATCGACGGCCTGCAGCTCCTGCCGCGCGTGGTCGGGCCCGAGTACTGGGTCGTCGAGCCCGTGGGGATGGTCCAGCGCGCGGCGGCGCTGCACGGGGCGGCCGGCATGGTCGTCGCCGGGCAGACCTGGGGCTTCCAGGTCGCCTACGACGACGTCGCCGACCGCTACCCGTGCATCGAGCGGCGCGCGTTCTCGGGCGCGCTGGAGGACCGCGGCCGTCCGCTGTCGACCGCGGGCGGCTTCAGCGTGACGAACGGCGTCCTCGTGACCTTCACGCCCTGACGGCGGAGCCCCGCGGGCCCCGCGTCGTCACCGCCCGTTCGCGGACCGCGGCTCGCGCGCCGGGTCGCCGTCCGTGCCCGTCATCGGGCCGCCGTTGACCTCCGGGCGCGCCGGGCGCTCCATCCTCGCAGGCCGGTCCGCGTGCGCGGCTCGGCCCTGCAGTGCCTGGAAGAGCGGGGACTCGTCGGACGCCGCGCGCAGCGGGATCGAGCGGAGCGTCATCGGCAGGCCGGTACCTACGTCGAACTTGGCGGCGGTCTCGACGCCGATGCGCGCCAGGTCCTCGGCGGTCTCCGCCGTGTCCCAGGCCGCGTTCATCGCGCCGACCGCGTACTCGGCGCCCGAGCCGAAGGCGTAGAACTTCTTGAACTCCTGCACGGACCGCTGCGGATAGGCTCCGAAGAGGCCGCCCGGCGAGGCGATCAGGAGCTCCATCCGCATCGACTCGAAGTCGTCGTGGCTGTCCTCCTTCCCCTGGACGAAGTACTCGTCGCGGAGCGCGCGCTGGAAGTGGGTCAGGAAGTCGAAGATGCCGTCGATGTCCTCGAGGACCGGGAGCTCCTCGTAGCTGGCGATGAAGTGGCGCAGCACGAGCTGCGCCGACGCCGGCCCGGTGGGGGCGACCCACGCGTCTCCGATCCGGACCAGCTTGTCGCTGTTCTCGATCAGCTCCGCCGACTCTCTCATGTCGCCGTAGGTGGCGAGGGTGTCCGCGGCGATGCAGGCGGTTCCGCCCTTCTTGGTGACGACGACAGTGGTCATGGAGTGGGTCTCGAGCAGCGCGTCCGGTCGGGTGTCGTGGACGCCGGGGCGTGGGGTGCGTTGGTTCGCAGATCGGGCAATCGGGAGCCCCGGCACGTGGACCGTAGCCGAGGACCGGCGGCGTGGAACGGCCGCCCCGGGACTTCTCTCGCGGGGCTCGGATCGGGGTCGGGGGACCCCCGGCCCGGAGCCCCTGGAGGGCCCGTGGAGGGGGGCGGTGTCCCGGTCGCAGGACCTTCCGCCGCCGGGGGGGCCGTCCCGGACGGAGACCCCTCGGGGGCGCTCCGGGCACCCCGCCCGGGCCGCGGCCCGATCCGGTGGCTCGCGCGCCGGTCGGGCGGGGCCACGGTCGTTGCCTGCGCGCTCGCCTGCCTCTCTGCGTGCACCTCATCGGCGTCCGATCCCACCTCCACGACCAGGGGACGAAGTGCGGACGATTCGGTTGCAGTTCCGCCGTTGCCTGCTGCAAACGCAGGACTTGGAGCCGCGAGTGCAACGGACGACGACCTCGAATGGTCCGTCCTGCTCGACTCGAACGACATGTCGCGATGGCGCACCGGCGTCTTCGGTGAGGACCCCGAGCTCGAGGTCACGGAGCGCGGCGTCGTGCTTCCGATCGGGGTGCCGCTCGCCGGTCTGACGTACACCGGAGAGGCGCCGCGCGGCACCTACGTGCTCGAGGTGCAGGCGACCAAGGAGTACGGCTCCGACTTCTTCCTGGGCGTCACGTTCCCCGTGCGCGACGCGCACCTGACGCTCGTGCTCGGGGGCTGGGGCGGCGCGGTGTGCGGGCTCTCCTGCCTCGACGGTCTGGACGCGTCGGAGAACGACACGCGACTCGTGCGCAGCTTCCCGAATGGCAAACTCCAAACGGTGACGATCGAGGTCTCCGACACGCGCGTCACGGCGCGCATCGACGACGTACTACTCGTCGAATGCCCCTTGGAGGGCCGCGCGCTCTCGATCCGGCCCGAGGTGGAGCCGTCCGTCCCCCTGGGGATCGCCAGCTTCGCCACGTGCACCACTCTGCACCGGGTTCGATTCGGGATCCCGCGTCGCTCCGTCCCCCGCCTTGACGGCTCTTCGCCCTCCCGGTGACCCTATCCAGCATGAGCTCTCCGCCCCTCCGCGCCCTCTTCGCCCTCCTCTTCGGCGCCCTCCTGGTCGCCCCGGCCCGCGCCACGTGGTCGATCGTCGTGATCAACCGCACCACGGGCGAGCTGGCCGTCGCGACGTCGACGTGCATCAACAACTTCGACATTGCGACCGCGGTCCCCGTCATCCGTGTCGGGTATGCGGCCGGCGCGGCCCAGTCCTTCGTGGTCAGCACGGCGAGCAACCGCCGCAGGATCTATCGGAACTCGCTCCGCGGAGCGACGCCGCAGCAGCTCCTCGACACGATCGAGGCCCTGGACGGCGGCTTCGAACGCCGTCAGTTCGGCATCGTCACGTTCACCGGCCCTGCCGTGACGCACACGGGCACTCAGAACGGTGACTTCGCGAACGGCCTCACTGGAACCGTCGGACCCTGGGAGTACGCGATCCAGGGTAACGTGCTCACGGGCAACAACGTCATCCTCGACTGCGAGGACGCCTTCCGGAACACGCCCGGCGACCTCGGCCAGCGGATCGTCGCCGCGATGGAGGCGGCGCGCGACGCCGGCGGGGACGGGCGCTGCTCGTGCGCGCCCGGGACTCCGACCGGCTGCGGGTCGCCGCCGCCGCCGTTCACCTACGCGTCGTACAACGCCTTCATGGCGATCGCTCGCTTCGGCGACACCGACGCGCCCTGCCTCGGCTCGACCGGCTGCGCCGCGGGCGACTACTACCTCCGGCTCACCTACGTGGGCACCCCGACGAGCCAGGAGCCGATCGCTGCCCTCCGCGACCAGTACGCCAACTGGCGCGCTGGACAGATCGGCCGCCCGGACCACGTCCTGTCGACCGTCGAGTCGTCCGTCCCGTACCTGCAGGCCGACGGCCTCACGCGCAGCCGCGTCACCGTCAGGCTTCGCGACATCGACGACAACCCGCTCGCGGCCGGCGGCCAGACGCTGACGGTCGAGCGCCTCGACGGCGACGACACGGCCCTCGCCTCGAACTTCGTGGACAACGGGGACGGCACGCACTCGTTCGACCTCTTCTCGACGACCGTCGCCGGAGAGGGCACCTACGCGATCACGGTCGACGACGGCATCCGGCCCGTCGAGCTCTACCCGCACCTCACCGTCGGCTCCGCCGCGCCGTCCGAGCTGCACATCGGCCAGGCCGAGTACTCGGCCGCCGAGGGCACGCCGGTGCCGCTCGTGCTCGATCGCGGCTCGGCGAACGCGGGGACGACCTACCGCATCCTCGGTTCCTTCTCGGGCACGCAGCCCGGCACCCAGGTCGGCAGCGTGCTCGTCCCGCTGAACCGCGACCGGTTCTTCGACATGTCGCTCGCATGGACCGGCTCGGACCCCTTCACGGGGAACTTCGGCGTGCTCGACTCGTCGGGCCGCGCCGAGGCGCTCTTCGCGCCCCGCCCCGGTGCGCTCGTCGGCTTCGTCGGCTCGACGATGTCGTTCAGCGCGCTCATCGGCGGCACCGACGCGACGCCCGCCGCGTCGATCCTCGTCGGCCCCTGAGGAGGAGACGGCGGGCACGTCCCGTCAGAACGCGAGCTGCAGGCCGAGCGTCCACAGGACGTTGGTCTGCAGCTGCGGTCCCGAGAGCCGCTGCGCGATCGGCCAGCCGATCTCCATCCCGAGACGGCTCCCCCTCGCCAGCAGCACGTTGAGCCCGACGAGCCCGTCGACGCGCGTCCCTGCCTGCAGCGTCGGGTTCGGGGGCGGAGACGCGTTCGGATCGAGGTCCCGGTCGGCGCCGTCGACGTTCGTCACGCGTCCGATCGCGATCCGGCCGCTGAGCGAGAGGCGCTGCGTCGCGCGGTACGCGGTCCAGCCCGTGACGTCGAGCCGGTCGCCAAGGCTGTAGCCGCGGCTGTTGCGCCCCATGCGCAGCGTGCCGAGGAGCTGACCGCCCCAGGACCACCGGTCGCCGCAGCCCGTCGCCGTCAGGCCGGGCCGCAGGTCCCAGGTGCCCGAGCCGAGCTGCATGGGGTAGGGGAGGATCTCCCTCTGGCCGCCGACCGCGGGCGGGCCTCCGCGCTCGTCGATCGAGCCCGTGGGCGCGGTGATGCCGAGGTTCACGTGCACGCGGGAGGTGACCGAGTCGTGGAGCGACACGAGCGCGGCGAGGCCGATGTCCCCGAGGCCGCTGCTCTTCGTCTCGAACGTCTCGCCCGCGCTCGTGAGGAGATCCATCTCCAGGCCGAGGATCGGCAGGATCGCCGCGAGCGTGACGCGTTCGGTCGCGCCGAAGAGGCCCTGGATCCGGTGCTCGTTCCGGATCATCTCCGTCGGCGTCCGCGCGAAGCCGAAGCCGTCCGGGGACACGACCGTCTCGTCCGGGATGCGCTGGACGCCGTCCCGCATCCCGCGCATGTGGGTGCGCCGGAAGCGGTACCCGACCGCCCACTCGCCCCGCCGCAGGACGCGGTCCTGGAACACGCCGAACGGCGCCATGCCATCGGGGCGCTCCAGGTCGTAGCTCCCGAAGCCCGCCGAGCTCGCGATGGCGCCGCTCGAGGGCACCGTGGACGCGACCGGCGCGGAGACGTCGTCCGAACCCAGGGTGGTGTCGTCCCCTTCCTGCGCAACGCCGGCCTGCGCGAGCGCAGAAGCGAGCGCGGCGATCGGAACCGCCCGGCGAACGGGACGCGCTGCGACCAAGGCTCAGACGTGATGGACGGGGCCCGCGTCCTCGGCCGCGGCGAGGATCGTCCGGCGGACGTACACCGGCACCATCTCGCGGCGGTACTTGGCGTCGCCGGGGATGTTGTCCATCGGCTTGGCCTGCTTGTACGCTAGGTCCCCGACGGCCTGCGCGGCCTCCGCGAACTCCGGCGTACCGACGCGCTGGCCAGCGAGCGTCTCCGCGACGCGCTTGATCCGCAGCGGCCGCGCGACGAGCGCCACGCAGGCGACGTCCGCGTCCGCGACGACGTCACCGTCCATGTCGAGGCGCACGGCGCAGCCGAACAGCGGGTAGTCGATCGAGCCGCGGTCGCGGAGCTTCCCGTACGCGCCCCGGTGCCCTGCGGCCTGCGGCGGGACCGTGATGCGCGTCAGGAGCGCGTCGCGGCTCACCGCCTTGTTCCAGACCCCGTCGGCCTTCCAGAGGTCGTCGATGGGCATCGAGACCTCGCCGTCCTGCGTCCGGAAGTGGAGCGTCGCGCCGAGCGTCATCAGCGTCGGCGCCGTGTCGTTCGACGCCGCGGCGACGCACTTGCGGCCGCCGGCGACGACGTGGCAGACCGTGCCGTCCTTCTTCAGGCAGTAGCCGAGCGACTTCCGCCAGAAGTGGGTCTGGTTGTACCACTGGCAGCGCGTGTCGAGCATCACGTTGCCGCCCGCCGTGCCCATCGAGCGGAGCTGCGGTCCGGCGACGAGCGACGCCGCCTGGGCGAGCGCCGGCGCGCGCTCCTGGACGTCCACGTGCGCCGCGAGCTCGGAGAGCGTCGCCGTCGCGCCGACGGACAGGCCGCCGTCCGGCGTCGTTTCGATGGCGCGCATCGACTCGACCCGCGCGAGGCTCACGACGACCTTGGGCTCGAACAGCCCGTGCTTCATGTTCGGAAGCAGGTCGGTCCCGCCCGCGACGACCATCGCGTCGCCGGCGTGCTCGCCGAGCAGCGCCACGACGCCGTCGACGTCCGTGGGCTCCAGGAGATCGAACTTGGGGAGGCGCAGCATCAGCCCAGGTCTCCTCGGCGGTCCATCGCCTTCGATCCGGTGGTCCCTGTTGCGGCCGCGGCCGCGGCCGCCGCGCCCGAGCGCTCGCTCTCGCGCTTCTCGCGGAGCGCCGCGAGCACCTTCGCCGGCGTGAAGGGGAGCTCCCGCAGCCGGATGCCGACCGCGTCGTGGATCGCGTTCGCCAGCGCGGGGATCGCGGAGTGCAGCGGACCCTCGCCGGCCTCCTTGGCGCCGTACGGCCCCTCGGGGTCGATGCTCTCGACGATGTAGGCCTCGATCTCCGGCGTGTCGATCGCGGTGGGGATGCGGTAGTCGAGCAGCGACGGGCCGCTGTGCAGGCCGAAGCGATTCACCCGGTGGTCCTCCAGGAGCGCCTCGGCGATGCCCATGTACACCGAGCCCTCGATCTGGCCGGCCACGAGGCGCGGGTTCAGCGCGCGGCCGCAGTCGTGCGCGCACCAGACCTTGGGCACCGTGATCCGCCCCGTCTCCTCGTCGACGTGCGCCTCGACGATGTGCGCCGTGAACGAGTACGCGGGCGAGGCGCCGATCGTGCCGCCGCGGTAGTCGCCGCCGAGGGTGGGGGTGTTGTACGAGCCCGTCGCGCCGAGCGTGTCGCACTTCGCCTCGGCGATCTCGATCGCTTCGCGCGTCGTCAGGACGCGCTCGGTGTCGTCGAGGTCGATCGCGCGGCCCTCGACGAGCCGGACGTTCGACGGATCGGTCTCCCAGTGCTCCGCGAGCGCGCCCACGATCTGGCCGCGCAGCTTGCGCGCCGCGTCGATCGCCGCGTTGCCGACCATGAAGGTGATCCGACTGGAGTACGCGCCGAGGTCGACCGGGCAGAGGTCGGAGTCCGCGGCGACGACGCGGACATGCTCGACGTCCATGCCGAGCTCCTCCGCGACGAGGTAGCGCACGACCGAGCTCGACCCCTGGCCGATGTCGTTCGCACCGCTGAACACCGTGACGAGGCCGGAACGGTCCACCTTGAGCTGGATGCCCGCCTGGGGCATCTCGTTCGGGTAGATGGGGTAGTTCGTGCCCGAGATGTACATCGAGCCCGCGACGCCGAGCCCTCGGCCGCGCTCCAGCTTGCCGCGGCGGTCGCGCCACGCGGAGCCCCGCTCGACGAGGTCGAGGCACTCCATGTAGCCGCTCGACGTGATCCGCTGACCGTTGACGGTGCGCGTGTGCTCGCCGTGGAAGTTCTTGCGCCGGATCTCGATCGGATCGACGCCGAGCTGCTCGGCGACCTCGTCGAGCTGACACTCGAACGCGAAGCGAGGCTGCACCGAACCGTGGCCGCGCTTCGGTCCGCACGGCGGCTTGTTCGTGAAGACGCGCGTGGAGTTGAACCGGTAGGCGGGGAACGCGTACGGGCCGGTCAGGAGCTGGCCCGAGTAGTACGTCGTGACCAGACCGAACGAGCTGTACGAGCCGCCGTCGATCAGGATCTTCGCGTCGACGCCGGTGATCTTCCCGTCCTTCGTCGCGCTCGTCCGATACGTCATCTGCATCGGATGGCGGCCGCGGTGGGCGTAGAAGACCTCCTCGCGGGTCCAGAGCATCTTCACCGGGCGCCCGGTCTTCTGCGCCAGCTTCGCGACGCAGAACTCCAGGCTGAACGGATCGGACTTGCCGCCGAACGCGCCGCCGAGGCAGGGCTGGATCACGCGGATCTTCTGGGGCTCCCACTCCAGCACGCGCGCGAGAGCGCGGTGGACGTAGTGGGAGATCTGCGTCGCCGACCACAGCGTCAGGACGCCGTCCGGCGAGACCTTCGCGACCGCGCAGTGCGGCTCGATCGCGGTGTGCGTGGAACCGTGGAAGGAGTACTCGCCCTCGACGACGAGGTCGGCGGTCTCGCGGGCCGTATCGACGTCGCCGAAGTCGAGCTCGACGTGCTTCGAGACGTTGTTCCGCTTGCGGTTGTCGTGGATCTGCGGCTCGTCGCGCTCCAGGGACTCGGCCGGGTCGAAGAACGCGTGCAGCTCCTCGTACTCGACGTCGATCAGCTCCAGGGCGGCGTTCGCCGTGTCCTCGTCGATCGCCGCGACGGCGGCGACCTCGTCGCCGATGAAGCGGACCTTGTCGGTCGCGAGCGCGGTCTCGTCGGGCGTCCAGGGAATGACGCCGTACTTGATCGGCAGGTCCGCGCCGGTGATCACCGCGTGGACGCCGGGCATCGCCTCCGCGCGCGAGGTGTCGATCGAGACGATCTTCGCGTGCGCGTGCGGGCTGCGCAGCGTCTTCGCGTGCAGCATGCCCGGCAGCTGGATGTCGTCGGTGTAGACGGCGTCGCCGGTCGCCTTGGCGATGCCGTCGACCTTCCGGTGGCTCTTGCCGACCACCTTGAACGTGCCCCAGGGGGGCTCGGTGCCGTGGATGTCCCGCGCAGCCATGATTCAGAGCGTCTCCTCGCGCACGTGCTCGCGCTCGCGTGACCAGGCGGGTCGCTCCGGCTCGTCGCCGAGGGACTCGGCCAGCGCCGTCTCGACCGCCTCGAGGATCTGGGTATAGCCGGTGCAGCGGCAGAGGTTGCCGGACAGGGCCTTCTGGATCTCCTCGCGCGTGGGGCGCGCGGTCTCGTCGAGGAGCGCGCGCGCCGAGAGCATCATGCCCGGCTGGCAGAAGCCGCACTGCAGCGCTCCGCAGCGGTCGAACGCGTCCTGGACGGGGTCGACGCCGCTGCCGTGCTCTTGGACGTGGGCGGGCCGGAGGCCCTCGATCGTGCGGACCTCGCTGCCCTCGGCCGTGGCGGCGAGCGTCAGGCACGAGAGGACCGGCTTGCCGTCGACGAGGACCGTGCAGGCCCCGCAGTCGCCCTTGTCGCAGCCCTGCTTGGAGCCGGTCAGGCCGAGCCGGTACCGCAGGACCTCCAGGAGGGTCCAGTGGGCGGGCGCCGCCGTCTCCAGGCGGTCGCCGTTCACGTCGAGTTGCAGCGGACGCATCGCGCCCATTGTCCGGATCGAGCGCGCGGGGGCACCCCCAAACCCCGGACCTTGGCGGCCCGCCGTCAGCGAAGGCCCACGCCGATGCCGTCGAGCGCGTCCGCGAGCGCGCTGAGGTCCCAGACGAGGGCACGTCCGTCCGTGAGGCCCGCCAGCAGGAGGTCGGACTCCGGGACGAAGAGGAGGGACTGCGTCGGGGTGCCGTCGAGGCGCAGGCGCGCGCGCAGGCCCAGCGTCTCCGGGTCGCGCAGCTCGACGGTCCCCCGGTCGACGACGGTCGCGACCCAGCGCCCCGCGGCGTCGGTCGCGATCGGGCCCGCCGAGGAGAACGAGCGCTCGTTCTCCAGCGCGACGCGCCGCAGCTCCTGGCCGTCCGGTCCGTACGTGACGAGCGCGTTGGCGACGCCCGCGAGGACGTGCTCGCCCGCGGCATCGAACGTGGCGAGCGCCTGACGGTGCTCGGAGAGTCGATCGAACAGGACGTCTCCCGTCGACGCGTTCCACGCACGGATACCGCGTCCGCGCCAGGCCCCGGCGACGAGCCGCTCGCCGTCGGCGGTCAGCGCGAGCTTCGCGATCCGCCCCGGCCCGCGCATCGTTTGCACCTTTCGCGGCCGCCCCTCGTCCAGGGTGAAGACCTCGACGCCGTCGCGGGGCCGCATGACCGCGATCCTCGAGCCGTCCGCGGAGATCGCCAGGTCCTCGGTCCATCCCTCGACGAGCGGGTCGGGTTCGCCGGTCCCGCCCTCCAGCAGCGACGCGACGTCGTGGCGCGTGACGCCGGAGTGGACGCTCACCCACAGGCCCCGGCCGTCTGGGGCCGCCACGAGAGAGAGGACCTCGCCCACGTCGACGTGCCGCAGGAGGTCGCCCGTCCGCGGCTCCCAGAGCCGCAGCCCGTCGACCGCGCCCGTCGCGATCCAGGGGCCCCCGTCCGGACTCGCGACGGCGCGCGGCGACTTGCCGGCGTGCCCGTCGAGCGTGCGGACGACCTCGGGCTCCGACAGGCGGCGGCGGACGAAGTCGCGATCGTCGACCGTCACGATCCTCCCGCTCGCCCCGCGTCCGCCCAGCAGGACGCGTCCGGGCCAGCGGAAGACCTGCGTCGCGTCGCCCGCGTCCCACACGCGCACGAGCCCGTCCCACGCGGACGTCGCGACCAGCGAGTCCGTCACGAACTCGACCTCGACGGCCTCGGCGTCGTGTCCGCGCAGGCGCGCGAGGACCTCGCCGGTCCGCGCGTCGAGGAGCTGAGCCTCCGGTCCGTAGAACCCCACGAGGACGCGCTGCCCGGTCGGATCGAGGTTCAGCGCCGCCGTGTGATAGGGGAGGTCCTCGGCGATCTTCGTGATCTCGCCGGTCGCGACGTCGAGGCGGTCGATGCTCCGGCCGGCGCCGGTCGAGAGCAGGACGGCGGTACCGTCCGGCGTGAACTCCACGCGGCTCGGGTGCGTCTCCAGCGCGACCGGCTCCGAGAGCGGCTCCACCTCGTGCGTGGCCTCGTCGATCGCGAATACCGTCAGGCTTTGGTCGTCGCGAACGAGCGCGAACCGGCGCCCTGACGGGTCGAATCCGTAGCGAGGCGCGACGACGCCCTCCGTCCACGTCCACGCGCGCTCGCCCGTGCGGAGGTCGTGCAGGGACATCGCGGGCGCGTCCGAAGGACCGCCTGCGCCGTAGGTCCGCGCGAGCAGCCAGCGACCCCCGGGGCCGAACGCGACGGAGCGGAACCGGCCGGATGGCGCGCGGAGCTCCGCCGCGACGTCGTCCGACTCCAGGTCGACGATGCGACCGATGTCGGTCGCCGTCGACACGAAGGCGAGGCACATCGCGGGGTCGACCGCGAGCGGTGCCTCGTCGTGGGCGCCGTGCGGCGCGCGTGCGTCGACGACCATGTCGGTCAGCGCCAGCGCGCCGATGGCCTCGTCGCGGATCGCGCCCGCGTCGAGCGCGCCTGCCGCGACGCCGATGGCAGCCGCCTCGGCGAAGAGCGCGAGTGCCTCGTCGCGCCGGCCCGGCTCGATGCTCCGACGCGTCGCCGTCCCCTGCGCGAGCAGCGCCGCGCGCAGCCGCGTCCGCGCGACGTCCTCCGCGGCCTCGGCGCGCCGCAGCCGGGCGCCGAGTTCGAAGCTGACCAGCGGAGCGATCGCCGCGATCGCGACGATCAGCACCGCAACCGCCGCCGCGAGGGACGAGGTCCAGGGGTGCCGCCGCCAGCGGAGCACGAAGCGATCGACGAGCGCGGGCGCGCGCACGCTGACCGGCGACAGTCCGCGCCACGCCTTCAGGTCGTCGGCGAGCGCGCGGGCCGACGCGTAGCGCGCCAGCGGGTCCTTCTGGAGGCAGCGGTGCACGATCGCCTGCAGGTCGGCAGCGCGCGAGGCGGGGAGCGAGGCGGCGGACCGCGCGAGCCTCGGCGCGGGCGCCTCACGCGCGAGCCGCAGCGAGTCGCCCGCCGTGTCGCCGTGGAACGGCGGGTCGCCCTCGAGGAGCTCGAAGAGCACGCATCCCAGGCCCCAGCAGTCCGAGGCCGTCGTCGGCTCGCCGCCCGCGCGGGCCTGCTCGGGCGCCATGTAGGAAGGTGTGCCCGCCGGTGTTGCGACCGCGAGCGCGCCGCTCCCGCCGAGTCGTGCGGCGATCCCGAAGTCCGCCACGAACGCCTCGCCCTCGCGGTCCAGGAGGATGTTCGACGGCTTCACGTCCCGGTGCAGGATCCCGCGCTGGTGCGCGTGGTGGATCGCCCGCGAGACCGACTCGACGAGGCGAGCGGCGGCTTCCGGCGCGGAGAACTCCGCCATCCGGTCCGTCAGGCTCCCGCCCTCGACGAGCTTCATCGAGAAGAAGTGCCGTCCGCCGGCGTCGCCGACGTCGTGGACCGGGACGATCCCCGGATGGTCGAGGCGCGCGACCGCCTCGGCCTCGCGGCGGAAGAGCTCGATCTCCTGGTCGGAGGCGAAGCGGCCCGAGCTCGGGACCTTCAGCGCGACCACGCGGTCCAGGCCCACCTGGCGCGCGCGGTACACGGTGCCGGCGGCGCCCGAGTCGATCTCCGACAGGAGCTCGTAGCTGCCGAGCCGATCGCCGACCTTCAGTTCGTCCTCCGCTCGCGGTCGCGCGGGGAGCCAGCCGTCCAGCGTGTCGGCCGCCTCGCTCGCGGCGAGGAGGTCGCGCACGGCGTCGCGCAGCGGTTCGTCGTCCCCGGTCTCCGCGTCGACGAACGCCCGCCGCCGCTTCGGCGGCTCGTCCAGCGCGCCCAGGAAGATCTCCTTGGCGCGACGACGGAGGTCGGGGCCGTTCACCCCGTCACCGTACTCGCTCGCCGCGCGCCCGCGGCGAGCGTAATCACCGGGCGCTCAGGGGCGGTACGAGCGGCCCTCGCGCAGCGCGCGGCTCAGCTCGTCCAGCACCGACTTGCCCACGTGCTGCTCGAGCGCGCGCTCCTCCTCGCGGTACTTCGGGCGACCCTCGGTGGGCTCCGTGCGCCCGAGCTGCGCCACGACGCGGGTCATCGCGTCTCCGTGGTGCTCGGCGAGGAAGGCGACGATCGCGAGCGCCTCGGCCTCGCGCGGCTCGGTCGCGCCCTCGATCTGGACGCCGCTGACCTCGTAGAGGCTGACCTGCCACGACTTGTTCCCGTCGATCGAACGCTCGAGCTCCGACTGGACCGATCGCAGCGTGCGCGCCTCGTCGCCGACGATCGCGCGGCCCGTGGTCTCTTCGGCGACGTAGCTCGCGAGGCCGTCGGCCATCCACTCGGACAGGAACGGCTCGTCGAGGCGGAGCTGCTGCCGCGCGATCGCCTCGGCGAGGCGTGCGTCGACGGCGCGCCGATCGGCGCGGGTGCCGGCCTCGACGTAGACGTGGAGCTGGCCGTCGAATCCGAGCGCCTCGGCCGCGGTCGTCGCGGTCCGTCCATCCTCGTCGTCCGACGCGCGCAGGACGACCATCGGAACGTCGCTCGGGCTGCTGAACGGAGCGAGCGCGGCGAGGGTGCGGTCCACGATGGTCGCGCTCGGGCTGAACCTCTGGAAGCGCTCCGCGTCCGAGACGACGACGACGCGCTGCGTCTCGTCCAGATCGACGCGGTAGCCGCGGACCTCGGCGAACTTCCGCCAGGTCTCGACCGTCTCGCGGGCGGTGGGACGGAGGCCGCGGACCTGTTCGTCCTTCTCGACCACGCGACCGTCCCAGCGCACGACGGCGGCGCGGCTCCGGTTCGTGTTCGCGTGGAGCGCGACCGCGTCGGCCGCGGTCTGCTCGGCTCCCGTCGCGCCGCCGGTCAAAAGGACTCCGGCGGCCAGCATGGCCCGCATCGACATGTCTCGCTTCCTTCCACTCATGGGGGGAGCACCCGGCCGTGTCCTCGACGACGGCCCCCGCGGGCGCTCTCCTGCCATCGGTGTAAGGAAGTTGCTTTCTTGAGTTGAGCGGAGCTGTTGCTTGATCGGCTCCGAACGAGACGCGACGGCGCCGCCGGTCGACCCAGCCCGGTTCAGCCCAGCCGGGTCAGCTCTCTCCCGCGTGCTCGCGGATCGCCGCGAGGAACGCCGGTCCGAGGTCGGCGGCCTTCTTCTCGCCGACACCCTTGAGCGCGAGGAACTCCTCGTCGTTCGCCGGCTTGTGCGCCGCCATGTGGGCCAGCGTGCGGTCGTTGAAGAGGATGTAGGGCGGCACGCCGCGCTCGGACGCCATGTCCCGCCGCAGCTTGCGCAGCGCCTCGAAGAGCGACGAGTCGACGTCGAGCGACTCCTCGGCCGCGACCGCGTCGATGGAGCCCTTGCGCCGCCGTCCGCCCTTCTTCGCGGGCGAGCGGGGGAGGAGGAGCGTCACGTCGCGCTCGGCCTTCATCACCTCGACGCCCGACTGCGTCAGGTGCAGCGTGGGGTAGTTCCCCGACGCGACGCCGATGTGCCCCTGGGCGACGAGCTGGTCGATCCACGCGCGAATCTCGCTCGTCGCCTGACCCTTCATCAGGCCGTAGGTCGAGAGGTCCTGGTGCCCCTTCTGCCGGATGCGCTGGGTGTCCGCGCCGCGCAGCACGTCGGTCACATGCGCGGCGCCGTAGCGCTGGTCGCAGCGCACGACGCACGACAGGATCATCTGCGCGATCCGCGCGCCGTCGTCGACCTGGCGCAGCTCGCCGAGGCAGACGTCGCACGCGCCGCAGCCGCCCTCGCCTGAATCCCCGCCCTCGTTCGAATCCAGCGTGCCGCCGAAGTACTCGACGAGGTACTTGTGCCGGCACACGCCGCCGTTTGCGAAGTTCCACAGCTCGCCCAGCCGATCGAGCGCGCCCGCGAGCTCGTCCATCGCGCCCTCGGCGCCCTCGAGCTCGGCCTCCTGCGCGCTGCGCTCCATGATCCCCTTCCAGCCCTGGAAGTCGGACCCGCTGTAGAGCATCACGCACTCGGACGGCAGGCCGTCACGGCCCGCGCGCCCGGTCTCCTGGCTGTACTGCTCGACGCCCTTGGGCAGGCTCGCATGGACGACGAAGCGCACGTCCGGGCGGTCGATCCCCATGCCGAACGCGACGGTGGCGACGACGACGTCGAGGCCCTCGTTCAGGAACGACTCCTGGACGCGCGAGCGCTCGTCCGAGTCGAGGCCCGCGTGGTACGGCATCGCGCGCACGCCGGCGGAGGCGAGTTCGCGCGCGAGCTTCTCGGTGTCCTTGCGCCGGATGCAGTAGACGATGCCCGCCTCGTCCGGGTGCCGCCGAACGATCTCCATGACCTGGCCAAAGAGGTCGAGCCGCGGCAGCACGCGGTAGGTCAGGTTCGGGCGATCGAAGTCGCCGACGACGCGCACCGGATCGACGAGGCCGAGCTCGACCTCGATGTCCTCGCGCACGCGCGGCGTCGCCGTCGCCGTCAGGGCGATGATCGGAACGTCGGGGCGGCGCGCGCGCAGCGCGCCGATCTGGCGGTAGTCGGGGCGGAAGTCGTGGCCCCAGTGGCTGATGCAGTGTGCCTCGTCGACGGCGATCGACGTGAGGCCCGCGCGCTCGGCGCGAGCGATGAACCCGTCGGCCGCGAGCCGCTCCGGGGACACGAACAGGAGGTCCAGCTCGCGCCGTTCCATCGCCGCGCGGACGGCCGAGCGCTCGTCGTCCTCCAGCGCGCTGGAGAGCATCGCGGCGCGCACGCCGTTGGCGAGCAGGCCGTCGATCTGGTCCTTCATCAGCGCGATCAGCGGGCTCACGACGAGCGTCAGGCCCGGCCTCACGAGCGCGGGCGCCTGGTAACACAGGCTCTTGCCGCCGCCGGTGGGGAGGATGACGAGCACGTCGCGCGCCTCCAGGGACGCGCGCATGGCGTCGGCCTGGTACGGGCGGAGCTCGGCGAAGCCCCAGGTCTCGTCGACGCGCTCGCGGAGCCTCTCCATCGCCGCGTCCACGTCCTCGACGGGGCCGGGCGACGCCAGCGGCTCGGCGGGCACCGTCTGGGCCTCGGCGACGAACCAGCCGTCGTCGTAGTCGCGCGGCGGGGCGGAAGGCCGGTCGTCGACCGGGGCGGACGCTCCCGATCCGGGCGTGTCCGCGCCCTCATCCTCGAAGAGCCCGGCGAGCTCGTGCGCCGCCGGTTCCTGATCACCCTCGTCCCACAGCCAGCTTCCCGCTCCGGGCGAGGGATCGTGTTTCGATCCTCCCGTCATGCCTCCCCCCTGATCACGGGACCGATCCAATCGACTCCCGGTTGCGGTTCAAGAGATTCCCAGGGGAAGTCCGGCCCACGCGCGACTGGGATGTCGCAACCGTCGGTGCGACAGGTCGGAGCCTCGCGACCCGGGCCAGCACGACCGTGCTAGCGTCGGCCGCGGAAAGTCCGTTCACGCCAACTCCCAGCACCTGCAAGCACCATGGCCACCATCTCGGTCCTCAAGTTCAACACCCCCGACGGCGCAGACGCCGCCAAGGAGACCGTCTTCGGCCTCGCCCGCGACCACATGATCGAGCTCCACGACGGCGCGATCGTGAAGTGGCCGAACGGCAAGAAGCGCCCGCGCACCGAGCAGTTCAACGACCTCACCGGCGCCGGGGCCATGGGCGGGGCGTTCTGGGGCCTCCTGTTCGGGGTCCTCTTCTTCATGCCGCTCGCGGGCATGCTCATCGGCGCGGGGATGGGGGCCCTCAGCGGCTCGATGGCCGACGTGGGTATCCACGACGACTTCATCGACAAGATCAAGAAGGGCGTCACCGAGGGCACGTCGTGCCTGTTCCTGATGACCTCGAACGCGGTCGAGGACCGCGTCGTCGAGGCGCTCTCCGAGCACGAGTTCGAGGTCATCGCGACGAACCTGTCCAAGGAGCAGGAGGACGCGCTTCGCCACGCGTTCGCGGCCGACGAGGCCTGAGAGCGGCTCTCGAGGGGCTCCAGGGCGCCTTTCCGGACGCTCTTCGGGCCCTCGGCGGGGCCTCTGCGCCCCCGTGGAACCGCCCAGGTGGCCGGTCGACTCAGGTCGTGGGCCCTTCCTGTCGATGCAGGAACGGGCCCGCCAGCGGGTCCCTGAAGACCAACTCCCCACTGCAAGCGCTCCACCATCCGTCCCCCGGGTGGCCGATCCATGCTCTCCCTCGTCCTGCCGGCCCTCGTCGCCGGACTCGCCGCCCCCACGGCCTCCCACCAGGCCACGCCCCAGGCCGAGCCCGTCGACTCGATCGTCCTGTACTCCGCCGGCCTCGACGCCCACCTCGTCTCCCCCAAGGACGCCGCGCTCGCGCGCGCGCTCCACGCCGTCGGGCCGCGGCTCGTCTCGCTCTTCGAAGGGCATGGCGAGGAGATCGACGGGGAAGCGGTCACGCTCCTCCACGGCCTCGCGACCAAGCCGTTCTGCCTGCGCATCGGCGGCGGTCCCGCCGGCCCTGCCGCGCAGCTCACCGTGCGCCACGACGACGAGGCCGACGCCCACTGGGCGGCCGAGATCGTCGCGCGTCTCGCGTCCGAGGGCGGCGTGCGCTTCGAGCAGTCCCCGGAGGGAGACGGCGCGATGGTCGCGATGTCGCCCGCCGGGCCGATGCGCCTCGACGCGGGCACCGGGCCGGCCGGCCCGCGGCTCGTCCTGTCGATCGGGACGCAGCGCGAGGAGACCTTCTCGTTCGACGACACCGGGCTTCCCGGTGACGCGGAGCCGACGTTCTTCTTCCGCTTCGACGGCGCGCCCATCGGCGAGATGGCGATGCCTCTCCTGAGCATGATGGGGAGCGAGCCTCCGATCGGCCCGATGATGCTGCTGCAGACCTTCTGCAGCCCGGACTCGCCGGTGGTCTCGTACGCGACCAGCGCGAGCGCGGCCCGTGGCGTCTCGGTCCTGCGCTCGATCGGAGGCGCGGCTGCTGCCCGCCGCCGCGGCACGCTCGTCGAGGAGTCCCTCGACGCCGCAGACTTCCGGCGGATCCCGGCCGACGCGACCTGGGCCCGCATGGCGCAGTGGAATCCGTCCAGCTACCTCGGCGCCCTCGACGCGATCCAGCCGGGCGCGGTCGAAGCGGCCCTCGGGCAGATGAAGGCGATGACGGGCGTCGACCTGCGCGCCGACCTCCTCGACCACATCGGCCCGACGGTCAGCGCGTACACGGCGCGCTCGACCGGCGGCGGAATATTCTCGGGCGTGCTCCTCCTGGAGTCCTCGGACGCCGACGCCGTCGCCGAGGCGATGACGACGCTCTGGACGACGGCCGCGCCGCTGATCGCCGCTCAGACCGAGCAGCGCGTCGACGTGCGGTCGTGGACGAGCGGCGAGACCGACTGCGCCACGGTCGTCTTCCCGGGTCTTCCGATCCCGGTCGAGCCCTCCTTCGCAGCGGCCGAGGGCGTGGTGGTGTGCGCCCTCAGCCGCAGCGCGCTGACCGCCGCGCTGGAGCAGCTCGGCCGGGACCGGGGCCTGATCGCGAACGCCCGCCTCGCGAGCGTTCCGAAGCGCGCATACGGCGGCCTCGCCGGCTTCGGCTTCTACGATGCGCCGCGGTTCGTCCTCGACGGCTACGGGACGCTGTCGATCGGCGCCGGCGCGCTCGCGAACGCGATGCACGCCCAGGGGCCGAGCGACGACCTCTTCGAGAGCGTCCTCCCGACGCCGCGCGCGCTCGCCGCCAAGGTCCGCCCGACGCTGTCGTTCGCGCGCATCAAGGGCGACGACATCGTCGAGACGACGACGCGCGACGGGTCCTTCCTCGTCCGGTGCGGCGCGTGCCTCGGCGGTCCGCTGGGCGAGTCACAGATGATGTCGCTCGGCCTGCCGATCGTCGCGTCGATCGCGATCCCCAAGCTCATGTCGTCGCGCCTCGCGGCGAACGAGAACGCTGCGATCGCGACGCTCCGGAGCTTCGCCGCCGCGCAGGCCCAGTTCCAGGCCTCGGGCTCGGTCGACACGGACGGCGACGGCGCCGGTGAGTTCGCGCTGCTCGGCGAGCTCACGGGGACGTCACCGCTGCGCAAGCCGAACGGCCGCGGCGGTGTTGCCCTGGGCGAGGAGCTCCTGAGCCCGCCGTACCTCGCGCCGGGCCTCGCGCCGGAGCCGACGCTCGCCGGCGTCAGCGTCACGGTCCGCAGCGGCTACGTGTTCCAGATGTGGCTGCCCGCCGCTGGCCTCGCCGGCACGACGGACATGCAGCTGAGCGGCAACGCGTCCGCGCCGCTCACCTCGCCGACCTACGCCGAGGACCAGTGGTGCGCCTACGCGTGGCCGCTCGACCACGGCAAGACCGGGAACCGCGCGTTCTGCATCACGCAGGGCGGCGACATCGTCGCGTTCGACAACGAGCGCGCCGTGTACCACGGCATGCCCGGGAGCGGCGGCCAGTCGCCGAGCTTCGACGCGGCGCTCGCGCTCAGCTCGAGGTCGGACGGGTGGCACACCACCGCCGAGGTCGTGGTCGGCTCGTTCGAGGGCAGCGACGGGAACGACTGGGTCCCGATCGGGTACTGAGCCGACTCGATCGCGTCTGCGATTCAGCGAGGCCGCGCTTCCTTGGGGAGCGTGGCCTCGATGCGTTCCACGGCGCCGCCGCGGCTCCAGACGGCCGCGCTGGTCTCCCCATCGAGCGCGTCCCCGTCGATCGTCGACACGGTCCCGTCCGCGCGGTGGACGACGATCTGCGCCGCGTCGCCCGCGGAGACGACGAACTCGACGCCGCAGTGCGTGAAGGCCACCGAGCGCGCATCGGCGCGCAGCTCGTTCGGGTCGAGCAGCGTCGGGTCGAACGTGATGCGCCCGCCGCGGACGCGCACCCCGACCTCGCCCAGGCGCGCCAGCAGGTCCTCCTTGACCTGCCCCGTCATTCCCGGCTGACGCGCGCCGCCGTCGCCAGGCGTGTGCGAGTAGGGCTCGCTGGGGAACGCGCCGTAGTCCTCGGGCGAACGGTGTGTGCCGAGGCCCGCGCGGACGTCGCGATAGCGCGCCACGAGCGCGTCGACGACCTCGGCGTCCTCGCCCGCGTCCACCGCGCGCCAGGTCGTCTCCTGGACCGCAAGCACGAGCTTGCTGACCATGTGCCAGTAGATGCACCCGAGGCCCTCGTAGCCGAAGAACGTCCCCGAGCGCCCCGTGAACGCGTCGTGGTCGAAGGTCTCCCGGTACAGCGCGCGGAGCGCTTCGGCGTCGCGCCCGACCGCCGGACCGAGGTCTCCTGGAAGGTCGGTCGCCATCGCGATCTCGACGTCGAGGTCGGCGATGCTGCGCAGGTCCGGCGCGAAGCGCAGGCCGTCGTCTCCGACGCGCACGATCCCGTCGTGACTCGCCTCGACGAGCGCGGCGAGGACCGGCGCGCGCACGGCCGCGTCGTCGGGGAGCACCCCGCGGTCGAGGAGGCCCGGCAGGTCGCGATCGGGGTACAAGAGGTAGCTGTGCTGGTCCTCGCGGTAGAGCGCGCTCGCGCGCAGCGCCTCCAGCATCGCGACGGCGTCGGCGCCGTCGACGAGGCCGGCGGAGAGCACCGCGACCTGGCCCTCCAGCATGAGCGGGAGGCGGCGGATCGTGACGCCCTGGGCCCCGAACGCGACGAGGTCGTAGGAGTGGAACAGGCCGTCGTCGCGGCGGCACGCATCGACCGTGCGGCGCAGCCACGCGCGGGCCGCGTCGAGGACGTCGAGCGCGGCGCGGGTCGGGACGGGAGCGAGGTCCGAGCCCTCGTCCGCGTACACCGCCATGCGGTGCCGCTCTCCCGCGCGACCGAGGGCCTCCACGGCCGCCCCGCGCGCCGCGGGCTCGGCGGTCGCGCGCGCGGCATCGTGTTCGCCCAGCGCTGCAGCGAGCTCGCCGAGGAGGTCGCGCGTCCGGGCCGAGAGCCGAAGCTCTCCCGCGCCGTCGAGCAAGCCCGCGAGGACGGCTGCGTGCCGCCACATCGCGCAGACCGTCACGACGGACGCGCCGGCGCCGACGAGGGCGTTGTTCGCGTCGTTCCACTCCGGGCGCTGCGTGTTCATCCAGATGCCCGCGCCCGGCACCAGGTTCGTCAGCTTGACGAGGAACGGAACGAGGAGCTTCTCCTCCAGCGTGGCGCGCACGAGCTCGCCGCTCCGGTCGTGCAGGAGGAGACCGTCCTTGCCCTCTCGCTCGACGCGCTCGTGCGCGATCCGATCGCGCTCGAAGTCGTAGTCGATCGCGCTCCTGGGATCGCGGACGAGGTCGTCGTACGGCTTGATCCGATAGGGGACGTCGGCGTGCACGAAGCTCGGTCGACCGAGGAGCGCGGCGAAGCGTCCAGGCGTGCGTTCCTCGCACCGCTCGAGGAGCCGCGTGAGGTAGACGATCTGGTGGTCGCCCCAGTAGCCGATGTACGACCAGGGATCGTCCGGGTCGAGGGCCTCCCAGTCGATGCCGGACTCGGAGATGCGGTAGGGGTTGTAGCCGTCCGCGGTGCTCGCGTTGAGGAAGCGGACGACGAACGCCTGGAGGTAGGCAGGGTGGGAGAGGCCGAGCGCCTCCCAGTTCTGGAAGACGTCGCGCCAGTTGCCCTGGTACGCGAGCCGCAGCTCGCCGTCCGGCCGACGCACGTCGATCGAGAAGTGGTTCCACGGCCGGCTCGGGTCGCCGTGGCGTCTGCCGAACGCGAGCGGCAGGAACTCGGCGAGATGACGCTCCAGGTCCGGGTCGCCCTGCGCTGCCGCGTCCTGCTCGCCCACGCGCCACGTCGCGGGCCACGCCGCGATCTGGTCCGCGCAGCGGTCCCGCACGAGCGGCGGGAGGTGGACGACGAGGTCCTCGCGGCGCTGCTCGTGCCCGCCGGGGAAGACGCCGCCGCGCAGCACGTTGTAGAGGGTGTTCGCAGCGTGCCGTGCGTCCTCGGCGGCGCTCGCGGTGCTCTGGGAACCGTCGGCGGCCGCGACGAGACCCTCCAGGACCGCGCGGTTCTCCGCGACGCCGCGCGCGACGTCCTCGGCGGGGTGCGGCTCGTCGAGCTGCCACGCGAGCAGGCGCTCGACGTCGCCCGCCGCCTGCTCCAGCTCGAACGCGAAGGTCCAGGTCGCCGACTCGCCGGGCGCGAGGCTCAGCTCGCGCTCGACGAGGAACGCGCTGCGCAGGCCGCGCGAGCGGTGCTCCGTCTCGACGAGGCCTCCGCGGCGGAAGGCGTCGACCTGCTCGGCCGAGAGCAGCCGCGTGCCCGACGCGGAGCACCACGCGGTCGTGGCGCGCAGGGCCTCGCTCGGCTCGGCGCGGTCGACCGGGATCGAGCCCATGCCGAACACGCCGACGCCGTCGACGAGCTCGGACATGCGGTACGCGTCGACGAGGCTGCTGAGCGTGTCGAGCATTCCGTGCGGCACGGACGCGGGGAGCACGTCGAGCACGCCGTCGACGACGCGAAGCGCACGCGAGACGCTGCAGACGTTCGCGAGCGATACGACGCGCACGAGCCCGTGGCGCTCGCTCGACGTCCAGGTCTGACGGACCTCCAGCCCGAGGTCCTCGTCGCGCTCGGTGAGCGTCACCGCGCTGCCGAGCCAGCAGCGCTCGATCGAGCGCCACGCGTCCCGCGTGCCGGCGCCGCGCTCGGTGAACGGCTCCCACACCGAGCCGTCGGCGGCGCGGACGATCGTGCAGCCGCCGACGCGCCCCTGCGCGTCGTGCAGCCGGTCGACGGTGCGGTAGGGGAACAGCGAGGTCTCCGGCGAGCGCCGCCCCGCGGTGAGCGCGCCGGTGCTCGAGACGAAGGCCCAGTGATCGCTGCCCGACGCGAGCGTCGTCAGGAACGGCCGAAGGCGGTCGACGCCGTCGATCCGCGCCACGCGCAGCGCGCCCTCCTCGTCGAGGAACGTCTCGCGCGCGGCGCCGTCGAAGGACCCGGTCACCGGCCGCTCGTTCCAGCGGGCGGCGGTCATCGGCGCTCGTAGACGCGGACGTGGTCGACGATGACCCGCTGCGGCCCGATGCCGGGCGCTATGTCGCCGCCCATCCCGCCGCCCATGGCGAGGTTCAGGATCAGGTTCTGCGGCCGGTCGAAGGGCCAGGCGAACTCGGATTCCTTCTTGTCGTACGTGTAGTAGTGCGTGTCATCGACATACATCCGCACCTCGTCCTCGTCCCACTCGCACACGTAGTCGTGGAACTCCTTGCTCATGCCGGCGACCTCGATCGTGTTCGAGATGTGGTTGCCCTGCTTGAAGTAGTACGCGCGCGTGTGGCACGACGCGTGATTGACGCCGTCGCCCGTCGCATCGTCGATCTCGCGGCCGACGGCCTCCATGACGTCGATCTCGCCGCAGTACGGCCAGGAGATCTCGTCGCGGTACTCGTCGCCGAGCGTCCAGCCGGCAGCCCACACGCCGTCCGCGGCCGGCACCTTCGCGCGGATCACGAAGCGGCCGCGCAGGAAGGAGACCTTGGCGCGCGTGGTGAGGCGCGCCGAGGTCCAGGCGTGCCCGTCGTCGTCCGGGCGCGCCTCGATGATCAGGAAGCCGTCCTCCTGGCGCGCGTTGTCGGGATCGCTGCTGGTGTAGTACTGGGGCTCGCGGTTGCCCCAGCCCCAGTTGCCGAGGTCGTGGGTCCACTTCGCCGGATCAGGGACACCCTCGCCGTCGAACTCGTCGGCCCACACGAGCGCCCACTCGCCATCTCCGTCCATCGCCTGGGTGAGCGTTTCCGGCGTGTCGCGGTGCTCGCGCAGCAGCGTGAACCGGACGCTGCCCATCAGGAACGACGGGCCGGTGAAGTGCACCCGCATGCGGTGCCGCCCCTCGCGCAGCGGGGAGCCGTCGCGTCCCACCGTCTCGAGCCCGGGGGTGCGCTCGCCCGCCGGGAGCGGGACGTCGACCTCGATCGGACCGGTGACGTCGTACGTGCGACCGTCGCCGTTCTCGACGTAGTCCTCGACCCAGAGCGTCCCCGTCCCGCCGACGCCGACGATCTCGGTCCGATAGCGGCCCGTGACCGGGATGTCGACGGCGATGTTCACCCAGCCAGCGTCGCCGTCCTCCGGGAGGTACTGGAGCGCGCCGAGCATCGTCTTGCGACGGATGGCGCTCGCGCTGAGCTCGTCATGCAGGGGGACGTCGACGACGACCTCGCGGGGCGAGTCGACGACGGGCGACGCTGCATCCTTGCTCGAGGAGCAGGCGGCGGCGAGGACGAGGAGGGCGGCGGCGAGGAGCGGTGTGCGGCGCATGGGGGTCATCCGCGGATCAGCTCGGCCTCGATCTCCTCGAGCGAGCGACCCTTGGTCTCGGGCACGACGAACAGACTGAACAGGAAGGCGAGGGCCGCGAAGCATCCGAACACGGCGAACACGCCCTCGGGACCGATCGAGGCGAGCCCGACCGGGAAGAGCTTCTGGACGAGGAACGATACGGCCGAGTTGAAGAACCCGGCGGCCGAGATCGCGGCGCCGCGCAGTCGCGCGGGGAAGATCTCGGAGAACATCGCCCACATGACGGGGCCGAGCGAGATCGCGAAGGCCGCGATGTAGGTGAGGATCGCGATGAGCACGAGCAGGCCGTTGATCTGCAGCGCGGTCTTCGGGAGCTCCGCGCGCACCGAGGCCACGACCTCCACGCCGTCGTTCGCCTCCGCCGCCTCGTCGAGCGCGGCTAGGAACGCGGCCTGGTCGTCGTACGTCTGGTCCGTGAGCGCGGCGACGGCGCGGGCACCCGGATCCTCCATCTCCGCTGTCACCGTTGCGACCTTGTCGGCGTCGAGGCTGTACGTCGCCGATCGGAACGCGTATGCGTTGGTGAAGAGCGCGACCGTCATCATCGCTGTCCCGACCAGGAGCAGCGGCTTGCGCCCCTTCGTGTCGATCAGCCGCATCGCGACGATCGTGAAGACGACGTTGACGATGCCCACCAGGATGGCCTGGGCGAGCGCGGCGTCGCGGCCCACGCCCGTGAGCGAGAAGATCGTCGTCGAGTAGTAGAATACCTCGTTGATCCCCGTGATCTGCTGGAAGAAGCCGAGCCCGAGCCCGATCACCATCACGCGGCGCATGCGCTTGTGCAGGAGCTCCCGCGCTCCCGCCGAGTCGGCGCTGTCGGCGAAGTTCTTGCGCACCTCCGCCAGCGCGGTGTCCGCTTCCTCCTCGCTGGAGACGCGGGCGAGGACGACGCGCGCTTCGTCGAACCGGCCGCGCATCGCGAGCCACCGCGGGCTACGCGGCACGGTCGCGAGCATGCCGAGGTAGAGGATCGCGGGGATCGACTCCACGCCGAGCATCCAGCGCCACGCGATGTCGGTCACGTCGTCGGTGCGACCCTGGAAGTACTTCTCCAGGAAGTAGTTCGAGAAGAACGCGGCCGAGAATCCGAGGACGATGTTGAGCTGGTTGAACGAGACGAGCCGTCCACGCTTCTCCGGCGGCGCGATCTCGGCGATGTACATCGGAGCGATGATCAGCGCACCGCCGACGCCGAACCCGCCGATGAAGCGGGCGAGCACGAGCTCGTCGTAGCTGCCGGCCAGCGCGCTCCACACGGCGGACAGCGAGAAGAGCGCCGCCGTGACCATCAACACGGGCTTGCGCCCAAAGCGATCGGCCAGCGGCCCCGCGATCCCCATCGCGATCGCGGCCCCGAGGGTCAGGATCGCGACCGCGGTCCCCACCTCGCCCGGCGTCATCTCGAAGCGGTCACGGATCGGGTCGACGACGCCGGAGATCACGGCGCTGTCGAAGCCCATCAGGAACCCGCCGAGGGCGACGACGAGCGAGACGAGTGCGGTGTAGCCCATGGGGGAGCCTGGAGGGGGGCGGCCGCGCGGGGAGCCGTGCGGTGGGGGGATGTTGCGAGGGGCGGGTGGACGACGGTTCTCGTCGTCCACC
>JBCDGE010000070.1:0-41526 GCA_038757895.1 Planctomycetota bacterium
GCGAATGTCCTCGTAGGACGCGCTCGGAACGTGCCAGTCCTCCTGGGTCGGCGTCTTCACCTCGTCCGCTGCGGCCTGCAGCTTGCCCAGGACGGCTTCGCTCTGGACGCGCGCCATCTCGGCGACCTCGGACCTGAAGACAGCCTCTTCGCGCCAGGCGAGCAGCTCGATCTGTCGGTACTCCCGCTGGAGCTTGTTCATTTCGTCGGTCTGGGCCGTGGTCGGCGCTCCACCGGCACTGTTGACGACTTCCCCGTAGCGCTTCTCGACGCGCTTGAGCTCCTCCTTCACGCGAGTGCGTAGGTTCGATTCGAGCGCAGCGTCGAGCTCCGTGGAGAGGACGGCGATGACCTTCTCCTGATACTTCCTGTAGGCGTCGTACACCGCGCGCTTCCGGGCCTCGTGCAACCGACCCTCCGTGGCCTTGACGCGCGCGCTCCTCTCCTTCGCGATCGCCTCCAGGAGGAGCACGGTGCGCGCCTCGGCAGCCTTCGTGAACTCCGCATAGGCCTTCAGAGACTCCTCCTGCTTGGCGTCGAGCGTCTTGTTCAGCGCGATCGTCTTCTGGGAGACGTTCGTGACACTCGTCGGAGTCGAACAGCAGCCAGCGAGGGTCGCCGCGAGGACGATGACGACTGCCGAAGCAGCTCTGAGGAGTGATCTGGTGGTTCGAGTCATGACTTGGCCTCCTTGGCGAGAACCGTGGCGCGCGTGATCTCCGTGGCCGCTTCGCGCGCAGCTCGACGGAGCTCGGACAGAGAGCGAGGGCTTTGGTAACGAAGCCAGTCTTCGGCCTGCTTCCGGCGAAGTTCGGCGATCTTCCCGGGGCCGGCATCGATGGACTCTTCGGCCTGTCCCAGCACTCGGCTCCCCAGGCGGTCGAAGAGGAGTACGACTCGGCGCGAGAAGTAGCCGAGGATGAAGGCCAGGAGCGGCAGCGTGAAGGAGCGCGCCTGGTAGGAGCCGAAGTCGATCCAGCCGAACATCACGGCCAGGACGAGGACCAGGCTCAAGATCGGGCCATAGCACAGCTTCGTGTACGCCACCCAGCGCTCGGAGGGTCGGAAGTTCCCCGCGCTCAGGAATTGAGCGGAGTTGACGAGCAGGTTCGCGAGAACACCGCAAAAGCTGAAGTACAAGACCTCGAGCATGGACAGCCAGCAGCTCGTCCAGAACTTGTTGCTGCTCGCGGCCGGAGGGCCCAGGGACTGGTAGTCCGCACGCTGTTCACGAAGCAGGTTCTCGACGCGATTCAAGCCTGTCGTCACCGAGACGACCTCTGCGGACAGACTCTTGAGAACGAGCGATCCCGATTTGGCGCTTGCGGATTGGAAGGCGTCCCACTCTTCCTTCGCCCTCTTCAGCTGGCCAGCGCTGATCGCATCGATGATCTCGAGCCGCCGGTATCCAAGATGATTGGTCACCAATCGAGCGCTCGGTCCAGTGACACTCAACTGTTGGTTCGAGGCCAGGACCGGCCTGGCGTCCAGCTTGCGCACGCCTTCGATCGTCCCCTGGATCGACTTCTCGACATCCGTTGCTCGCTCCTTCATGCGGGCGAGGAGTGCATCGGTGTGGTCCCCGGAGGTGACCCAGTTCAGGGTCATGGGATCCGTGATCGTCAGGCGTCCACGAGGTCCGAGTTGCGCGTAGTCCTCGACCTTCGGCGCATGCTCGCTCGGTGGAAAGATCACCTTGAGCGTGACGTACGAGGCGATCGTGGCGAGGAGCAGCCCGATCAAGAACGTCACGAACCTCTGTCCGCGACCCTTGAAGTCGTAGCGATTCATATAGCGGGGGCTCGAAGTGGCATCGCGCAGCGGCACCGTCACCCGCCGACATGGACAGGTTCGACTTCGACAGCTGGCTGAGCAGGCGGGGGGGGGCAGAGTGACGGGACGACGAACACCGAGGCGCGGGCAGAGATGCGCGCGTCCGCGGTGTCAGGGGCGCGTCGTTGGTCGCATTCGGCGTGCAGGGGTCAACGTGTGCGTGTTGAGCGAGCCGCCAGGATTGTGAGGAGAATCGCCGGAGGCTCTCGGTCCTCCGCACGCCCGATTCCCGCCGATGGGACGGTTCAGACTCGCCGCGAGACTCAGCCGCACGCCTCCGCGCGGACAAGCGACTCCGGCGTGCATGGCAGCGCGCGGCCGAAGGCCGGCGCTGCCCCGAGCATCACCGAGTCATTCGAACGTGATCCGGACGCCGTCGGTGAGGTTCGTCGTCGCGGAGCTCGGCGCGGCGAGGTCCCGGTACCACGCCTGGAAGCTCCAGCTCGTCGACGGTTCGATCGTCGACACTCCCACGCCGGGCGGCAGCGCGCTGAGGTCGATCGAGAGCTCGATGCGGCCCGCTGCGCCCGTGCGCTGGATCTCGCCGGGCCCGCGGTAGCGGCCGAGCGGAGCGGCGAGGCACAGAGTCCCCTCGCCGCCCCCGAAGAGGGGCGTCTCGGTGCGCGTGCGGCTGACGAGGAAGTAGCCGAACGAGCCGGCCGGCAGCTCGGACGCGACGAGCGTCACGTCGTTCTGCGCCACGACCGCGGATCCCGTGGCGTCGATGCGCCCGACCCGTCCGGTGGAGTTCGCCACGGCCGGGCAGAACACCGCGCCGATCCGGTCCGTGAATTCGAACGCGCCGATGTCGACGACCGGCGCCGGGCCGGTCCCCGTATCCGGCGTCGCCGGGTCGTCGAAGCGGCGGCGTCCGCCCGACGCGTTCGTCGTCCCCAGGCCGTCCATCACCTGGTCGGTGCCCGCGTCGATCGCGGGCGAGCCCGACGCGAGCCGCAGGTCGCCGTTCACGCGGTCGACGAACATCGGATCGACGTCGAGGTTCCCCGCACCCGGGTATCCGCCCTCGACGATCGAGTGCGACGTGGGCGCGTTGCCGAAGATCTGAGTCCCCGTGAAGGGCGCGATGTTCCCGAAGACGATGCAGTTCGTGATCGTGACCGGGCCGCCAGAAACGAAGATCCCGCCGCCTCTGATGGCTGCCTCATTGTCGACGATCGTGCAGCCGACGAAGGCCCCCTGGGACCCGTTCGAGAGCTTGAAGCCCCCGCCGGAGCCTAAGGTCGAGGTCGCGACATTCCCACGCACGACGCAGTTGCGGAAGAGGAGCGATGAGGCAAAGTTCGCCGTGACGGCGCCAGCGTCGCCGCCCGAGCGGTTGTTCTCGAACACGCAGCCGTCGTAGAAGCCTCCGCCGAATTCGATGAAGAGGCCTCCACCCGAGACCGTGCTCCGGTTCGACGAGAACCGGCACCTGATGAACCTCGACATGACGGCGAACTGCACGGTCGCGCCTCCTCCGAGCGCGCCGACGTTGTCCTCGAAGACGCAGTCTTGCACCAGCACGCCCGAGCTCACGATGGCCAGGCCGCCACCGGCCGCATCGACGCCGAATCCGTTCGCGTCCCCTCCGCGGACGTGCAAGCCATCGAGGACCGAGTTCTGGCCGACCATCCTCCCGAAGACGACGTGGATGCTGTTGTCGTCGCGCTGGGTGAAGCCGGGCCCGTCGTCGCCGAGCAGGTCGCCGCTCAGGATCGTCGGCGCGTCGCCCAGCGGCGGCCGCTCGTCGGGATCCGATTCACCGCCGACGAAGCCACCGAACATCTCCACGTCGGGCACGATCACGAACGACACGTCGCGTGCGCCGGTCGCCGTCGGGAGGTAGGTCCCCTCGGCGACGAAGATCCGATCACCGGCCACGGCAGCCGCGAGCGCAGCCTGCAGCCCGTTCGGGCCCGTGAAGGCGTTGTCCCACGTCGACCCGTCGTTGGCGCCGCCCGTCAGCGACGCGTCGACATGGATGGTCTGGGAGGAAGAAGGGGCCGCGGAAGCGAGGAATAGAAGCAGAGCGAGCAGAGAGCGCATGGGTCTGGAAGGTACTCGCCCGGCGCGAATTCGACATGGAGACGAGGACGTACGGCCCTTCTCATGCGACGGCGGACCCGTAGGTGTTCGACATCGCGTTGCCTCAGCGCCGCCAGACGTCCCCGTGGTCTCTGATGTAGTCCCCGACGTCCCGCGCGGGCCGCCCCAGGAGTCGGCTGAGCGTGGGATCGACCGTCTCGGCCGCTCCTCGGCGCAGTCCAACGTGCAGGGCGGTCTGGATCACCGAATGCATGAGGCCGAGGCCGGATCGACGGAGATGGCGAAGGTAGCCGAGGACCGAAGCCGCTTCGTAGCGCACGGTCCGACCAAGGACATCCGTGAGGAGCGCAGCGACCTCATCGAACGTCCATGCGCGCGACCCGGTCAGGTCGTAGCTCTGGCCCTTGTGCGAGTCGGGATCGAGGATGACGTCGGCCGTGAGCGCGCCGACGTCCCGCAGATCGATGAACGCGACTCGACCGCGCCCGGCGGGGACGTAGACGCGATCGTCGCGGACGATGTCGTCCCGGTACGCAGCCTCGAGGTTCTGCGCGAAGAACCCGGGCCGGAGGATCGTCCAGTCCAACGGACCGTCGCGCAGACATCGCTCGACGGCGTTGTGCGGGACGTAGCGCTTGTCCGCCGCTCCCATCACGGAGACGAAGACGACGTGCTGGACGCCGCAACCACGCGCGCGCTCGACGAGCGGGTTCAGCGTCGCTCGGGTGTTGCCGACCGCCGGTGGACGCAGAAGGAAGAGCACGTCGCAGCCATCGACGACCTCGTCGAAGGACCCCGGCTCGTCGAAGTCGAGCGTCACGAACTGATCGCTCTCCTCCAGCCGATCCGGCGCTCGTCGCGCCGCGAGGCGAAGCGGCACCCCGCGAGCACGAAGAGCATCGACGACCTGCCGGCCCACGTTCCCTGTGGCGCCAGTGACGAGGACACGAGCGGAGGGTGACGTCAGTGCCATGGCATGCGCGTCGACCAGTCCCCACAGACCGTGCTCCTCCTCGCGAGCCGACGGCCCGGGCGGTGTGCGAGATCCACGATCGAGACCGGATCGAGCTCAGAGGGTACCCACCGGGCCGAGACTCACCTCTGAACCCGCTCCCGCGGCGACGCAGGAGGCGACCTCGAGTGGTGCGACGATTGGACCGAGCGATCGCACGGTCTCCTCGCTCCCTTGACAGCACTCTGGCATCGCCTACGCTCGATGGCGTTGCGCCTAATCCCGGGAGCGACACTCACAACGAGGTATCTGATGTTCTTACTACACAGCATGGCGATCGCCATGCCCGCGGCTGCGTTCGTCCAGGGCGCGCCGCCCACCTATCCCCTCTTCGACACCGACAGCGACCACGCGACGCCCGGGTGGTTCTCGCTCAACCACTTCGGTGCTCTCGACACGCGGTCGTTCGATTACGACGGTGATGAGGACCTGGACGTCCTGACGTTCTTTCCAGCCTTCAACGCGTCCCACCCTGCACCTCAAGGCGGGATGTACATGGACCCGCACGGGAACGCTCGGTGGATCCGCGTCTGGCGGAACGAACTGAATGAGACGTCAGGAGGGTTCCCTGAAGTCCTGCCGTCGGACCCCGACTTCCCCTTCGACACGTCGGTGCAGCTCGACTCGCCGGGGAGTACACAGATCAACGGGCCCTACACGATGCTCCTGCTCGACATCGACGATGACGGATTCGAGGACCTCGTCGTGGCGAACCAGAGGACCTATGACTGCGTGTTCTACTGGGATGACGTGACCAACCGCTGGGGGAACCACACACGGCTCTATTCCACCCTCCCCAGCGGCATGCCCGGGGGCACTGCCCAGCCGAGCGCGGTGATGCGCTCGCGGAACGCCAATCCCTGGGACAATGGCGTGGCCGACCTCTGCTGCATCGGTGACTCCAGTTGCACGTTCCCCCAGGCACAGAGCCGGTTCACCGTTGCGATGGACACGGCGCATCTCAACGAGGATAAGTTCCCTGATCTGGTTCTCGGCTTCCGGGATCACGGCCCGGTCGTGCTCCTGAACAACCACGGCGGCTGGCACCCAAGCGGCGTGAGCGATCCCTTCGTCGAGGTGGAGACGCTCCCGGTCTTCCCAGACGAGTCGGACTGGGAGTATCCCAACATGGCGAACCGCGTCGTGGTGCTGGGCGACCTCGACGGCGATGGGGACGCCGATTGTATCGTGGGTAGATCGTCATCGAAGACCTGGCAGTGCCAGGCGGCCGCGCTAGACCCACAGCCCTCATACGTGCGGAAGGACGACAGGCTGGACGCCGTTCGCGTCTACGAGAACGTGTTCGGTGAGACCGGCGCGACCGGGTACTTCGAGCCCCATTCCAAGCTCGCGCCGGGCGCGGATCCAGCGGCCGTGCCGCCCGGTGCCGTGACCTATCTCAACCTGGAGCCAGGCAACCAGGGACCGAGTCTCGGGAGTCCGGGAAGCCCGTCGCTCCAGGTCCACCTGGCAGACCTGAACGGCGATGGAATCGACGACCTGGTCGTGCCGGTCCAGCACTCTCCCCGTAACTGGCACAACCCTGGTGGGACCGGCACTTTCGACAGGTGTCAGCGGGACTACCGCACGCGCGTCTATCTGGGCGACGGCACTGGTGGGCTGGGGACTCTGGTCAGTGTTCCCCCCGGACACCAGGTCGACCCGCGTTCCGGCTCGAACTGGAGTGCCACTCCGCGCTACGTCCCTAGCTACCGGATCGGGACGTTCGCGCCGACGCTCGACTCGGGTGACAACCTCAAAGCTGCTTTCGCCTGGCCCGCTGACTTCGACAACGACGGAGACCTCGATCTGGCCATCGCGCACAACCGTGAGTCCATCGACCTTCCATTCAAGGAGAGCCCGGGAGAGATGGACCGGCTGTGGATGAACAACCTCATTCTTCCGCTCGGGACAGGCGTGGAATTCTCACGCCTAGCCCCGATTCCGCCCAACGAGCCGCACCCCGACGCGTTCCCGCCGATGATCAACACCTGGCACGTGTCCACGGGATTCGACCGGAACGACAACACGCGCTACATCCGAGCGCACGACTACAACGGGGACGGTGCCCTCGACTGGATCGAGTCGAACTTCATGAACGAGAGCCAGACGTTGGTTAGTTCGCACCACGTGCGCATCTTCCTCAGCCGCCTCTACGACTCCCAATCGGACTAGCCCGCACTCAATCGCTGCACACCGGGTTCGCGCCAAGGGCTCGCTCGGTGTGCGGCCCCGTAGGGTCAGTCGCGCGGAACGAAGGACCGGATCCTTGCCGTCAGCGCGCCCGGCTGCTCCATCGGCACGACGTGGCCGCAGTCCTCGATCTCGACGACCTCTGCGCCCTCGACGCCCGACCCGATCGTGCCCGCGATCTCGTGGATCGAGCGGAGGTCGCGGTCCCCCACGAGCACCAGCGTCGGGCAGCGGATCTCGTCGAGGCGGCGGAGCGCGGGCGGGTCGAGCGGCAGGTCGGGCGCCGTGTGGGTCCAGCAGCGCGCGTTGTCGAGGGCGATCGCGCGGATGGCCTCGGCGCGCGCGGGGTCCTCCATCGCCGGCTGCATCCACGGGTGCTGGAGCCACGCCTCCGTCGCGCCCTCGAGATCACCGGCGATCGCGCGCTCCCGCATCGCGCCGAAGGTCTCGATGTCCTCCATGCTCCACTCCCAGCCGGAGATCCCGGGACCGACGAGGACCAGTGACGCGACGCGGTCGGGCGCCACGAGCGCGGCGTCGAGCGCGATCCGGCCGCCGAGCGAGAAGCCGACGAGGTGCGCGCGCTCGCCGTCGAGCGCGTCCAGCAGCACGACGAGGTCGTCGTGCGACGCGTACGGCGCCTCGGGGTCGCTGGACTGGCCGTAGCCGCGCACGTCGTAGCGCATGACCCGGAAGTCCGCGGCGAGCTCCTCGAACGAGTCGTCGAACACGCGGCGGTCGAGCTGGCCGCCGTGGATGAAGACGATCACCGGGCCGGTACCGCGATCCTCTGCGAAGAGCCGACCGCCCGGGACGGGCACCTGAAGGCCGGGAGCCCTCGACGCGCCGGCGTCGAAGGAGAGCCCGTCGGGCGCGGCCGCCGGCTGTCCTTCCGCCTCCGCTTCACCTCGAGAGGCGCAAGCGATGACGAGCAGCGAAAGGCAGAGGCAACCGAGCGTGCGGGAGATCGCGTAGGACATCGGCGCCCCTTCCTGCGGTCAGAACAGCGTGTAGATGAACGGCGCGACGATCGGAGAGCTCGCGGCGACGACCAGGAGGCTGCCGATCGTGACGAGGATCGTCAGCAGCGGCATCAGGTACCAGTGGCCGCGCAGGACGAACGCCTTGAGGAGCTCCAGCGCCGTCTCGACGCGGCTCCCGAGCTTGTAGACGACGAACCCGAGGATGCCGAACACCACGAGCAGGAGCACCGCCTGGGCGACCTTCGGCGAGAGCGTGCCGAGCAGCGTCGTGCCGCCGACCGCGATGAAGAACACCATGCCGAGGAGCGCGCCGACCTGGAGGTAGCCGCGCGCCGCCGACTCGTCGGAGTAGGTGCGCACGTAGAGCGTTCCGAGGATCGCCCACAGGCCGAGGTACCACGGCAGCCAGCCGGGCAGCCCGCCGCCGGCGCTCGATGCGCCGCCCTCGGGGAGCACGGCGACCGCGGAAGCCTCCGGCATCAGGCCCGCCTCGTCCAGCGAGTCGTGCAGGACCGCCGTCAACGTGCGGTTGCCCGCGGGCGAGAGGTGCCAGTCGATCTGGTAGTACTGCGACTCGCCGGCGGCCTCGGCCTCGCGAAGCGCGGGCAGCGGGTCGACGACGTAGTCGGTCGCGCCGGCCGCAGCCGCGCGCAGGATCTCGTACGGGAGCGCGGGATCCCAGGCGTCGCGCGGCAGCCGGAGCATCTGGCCCATCCGCTCGGACGCGTAGGTCTCGTCGACCTGGCTGTGCGACGGGATCGGGCACACGACGAGCTTCGCGCCGAGGCCGTTCGCGACCTCGCCCGCGCGCTTCATGATCGCGGCCGTGCGCGCCGCCGCTTCGGCGACGATCTCGGGCGGATCGACGAGGAGCGGCGCCTGCTCGGCGAGGAGCGTGACGCTCGACCCGTCGGAGACCTGGACCTCGATCCGCTCGACCTGCGGCTTCTTGCGGAGCAGCATGTTGCCGATCGCGGTCTTCTGGAGCCCCTTGCGACGCCCCGTGTCCTGGAGGTCGCCCTCGGTCTCCAGCGTTCCATCGACGCCGTAGACCGGCTTGGACGAACCGGCGTAGGAGTCCTGGAGGTTCCAGACGATGTCGTTCTCGTACGACAGCATCAGCACGACGTCCGGCGACCACTTGGCGCCGTGGACCTCGAGCCAGCGCAGCATCTGGTCGGTCGAGTAGCCCTGGACGCCGGCGTTGACGACCTCGACCTTGCGGCCCTCGGCGGCCCACCAGGTCTCCAGGAGGTCGACGAAGAGGTCGTCGCGGTCGACGGTGTAGCCGAGCGTGAACGAGTCGCCGAGGCAGAGGACCCGGAAGGTCCCGTCCGGCTTGGTGACGTCGGAGCCGTAGTCGTCGCGCAGGCCGTGCGCGTCGGTCTTGACCTTGACGTCGAACTCGCCCTTGCGGCCGCTGTTCGTGAACCCTGAGTTGGGCCTCAGCGCCCAGCCGAGCTGGGAGTCGAAGCGGATTCCTGTGTTGGGAGGCCCGAAGCCGAGGAGGCGCAGGCCTCCTTCGAGAACGAGGCCGGCGAGGAGGGCGCTGACGGCGATCGCCAGGAGGACATTGAGTGCGCGCATCGGAGCCTCAGGAGACCATCTGGGTGACGGAGTCACCCTCGTGCCGCAGGTGGAAGACCGTCTCCGCGATCTCCCGCTTCGCAGCCGCCTCGACGATGAAGTTGTTCATGAACAGGTAGTCCATGCCCGACTTCGAGAACGTGTTGAACGCGTGGGCGGGCGACTCGACGATCGGCTCACCCTTCAGGTTGAACGAGGTGTTCATGACGACCGGGACGCCGGTTCGCTCGCCGAAGCGCTCGATCATCCGGTGGTACGCCGGGTTCGTCTGCTTGTAGACGGTCTGGAGGCGGCCGGAGCCGTCCTCGTGCGTGATCGCCGGGAGCACATCGCGCTTCTCGTTGCGTACGGGCGCGACGTAGAGCATGAAGCGCGCGGGCCAGTGCCGCTGCGGCTCGGGGATCTCGAAGAACTCATCGGCGCGCTCCTCGGTGACCGAGGGCGCGAACGGGCGGAAGGCCTCGCGGAACTTGATGGTCGCGTTCAGCTTCTCCTTCATCTCCTCCCGGCGCGGGTCCGCGATGATCGAGCGGCTGCCGAGCGCGCGCGGGCCCCACTCGAAGCGGCCGCGCATCCATCCGCAGACCGCGCCGTCCTCCAGCGCCTTGGCGACGAAGTCGAAGAACTCCTCGTCGTCGTCGATCTTCTTGTAGGCGATGTCGTACTCGTCGAGGAACGCCTGGATCGACTCGTCGGTGTGCTCGGAGCCCAGGTACGCGTGCTCCAGAGCCGGACCGCGCGGCTGGTCGAGGAGGTGGTTGTACGCCCAGTACGCGGCGCCCGCGGCGCATCCGTCGTCGCCGGGCGCGGGGTGGATGTAGACGTCGTCGAACGGCCCACCGCGCATCAGCTTGTAGTTCGCGACCGAGTTGAGGGCCACGCCGCCCGCGAGGCACAGGTTCTTGATCCCCGTGATCTCGTGCAGGTGGGTGATCATCTTCATGAGGATCTCCTCGGTCACCCGCTGGATGCTCGCCGCCATGTCGCAGTAGAACGGGTCGAGCGACTTGTCCTGGAGCTTCGGATCGCGGCGGGGCCGGCCGAAGTGCTCCTCGAACAGCGGGCTGAGCGTGTCGTTGGTCGAATGGTGGTACTGGAAGTACCGCATGTCGTGCCACAGCGACCCGTCCTCGGCGACGTGGAGGATCTTGTAGATCTCGTCGCAGTACTTGGGCTCGCCGTAGGGGTGCATGCCCATGAGCTTGTACTCGCCCTCGTTGATCTCGAAGCCGCAGTAGGCGGTGAAGGCCGAGTAGAGGAGGCCGAGGGAGTGCGGGAACCGCATCTCCTTGATCACCTCGATCTTGTTGCCCCGACCGATCGCCATCGTGGAGGTCGTCCACTCGCCGGCCCCGTCGACGGTGAGGATCGCGGACTCCTCGAAGGGCGACGTGAAGAAGGTCGACGCCGCATGCGAGACGTGGTGGTCGGCGAAGAGCAGCTTCGAGCGCGGCACCCCCATCCGCCGCGTCATCATCGACTTGATCCAGAGCTTGTCCGAGATCCAGCGCTGCATCGATTCGCGGAAGACGCCGGCGCTCTTCGGGAACGTCGCCATCGCCGTGATGAGCATGCGCTCGAACTTGACGAACGGCTTCTCGTAGAAGACGACGTGGTCGACGTCGTCGATCGTGATCCCGCCCGTCTCCAGGCAGAAGTCGATCGCCAGGCTCGGGAATCCCGAGTCGTGCTTCTTGCGGCTGAACCGCTCCTCGGCCGCGGCAGCGACCAGGACACCGTCCTTGATGAGGGCGGCGGAGGAGTCGTGGTAGTAGAAGGAGAGTCCGAGGACGTTCATGACAGGTGTGCGGCCCTCAGTCCTGGCGGCGTGCGGCGGGAAGGGTGTCGTTCGTCCCCGTCCAGATGCTCCAGTTGCCCTCGCGCTGGGGCTTGAGGTGGAGCGGGTCGACGACGCGCTGGTAGACGAGCGCGAACGGCCCCAGGACGAGGTAGTAGAGGACCGTGAGGAGCAGCCGTGAGAGCATGCTCCCGAAGCGCTCCGTGAACCGGACGAGACTTTGCATCGAGTTGCTTCGAGCCGTGGGAAGGGCCATCGGAGAGCCGTCGAAGGCCCCGCGATCGACAGGGGTGGCCGAGAAAAATACCCGCATGGGCGTCCGGGGGTGGGGCTCAAGTCGGGGGCTTTGCCACGGACGCGACCGTTCGCCGGGGCCGACGGATCGGGTCTGAGTCCAGAACGGGACGGGACGAGGCTCGCTACGCTCCTCCGGTGTGGCCCGCGTCGGGTCACTCCGGCTCTCCACCGGTCCTTCCTCGGCTCTCCCCCGGTCCTCCCCCGGCTCTCCCTCGGGCGCACGTAGCGCCTCTCCGACGTGTACACCAAGCGCATCTTCTCCCCGCGCGACTTGCTCATCTGGACGCGCCGGGAGCTGGTCCTCCTCCTGGGGATCGCCGTCGTCCCCGTCGTCCTCTACGACGTCCTCGACCAGCGGTGGATCTACCTGCCCTGGCTCCCGATCGCGCTGGTCGGGACCGCGGTCGCATTCATCCTGAGCTTCCAGAACAACGCGGCCTACGACCGGACCTGGGAGGCCCGCAAGATCTGGGGCGGCATCGTCAACAGCTCGAGGGCGTGGGCGATGATGGTGAACGACTTCATCAGCAATCGCGTCGCGACGGAGCCGGCGACGGACGCCGAGCTGCGGAAGATCCGTCAGCGGCTGGTCCGTCGGCACGTCGCCTGGATGACCTCTCTGAGGCATGCCCTGCGTGCGAGCCGTCCCTGGGAGCACGTCAACCAGGAGAAGACGAACCGCGAGTGGGCCGCGCGGATCCAGATCCGCGAGCACCACGTGTCGCTCGCCGAGGACATCGCCGACTCGGTCGAGCCCGGCGAGGGGCCGGCCGTCTGCGGGCGCGCCAACCCGGCGGCCCAGATCCTCGCCCTCCAGTCGCGCGACCTGGCGGGACTCCGCGAGCGCGGACTGATCGACGACTTCCGGCACGTGCGCATGCAGGACGTCCTGAACGAGCTCGTCTACGGCCAGGGGAAGTCGGAGCGGATCAAGAACTTCCCCTACCCGAGGCAGTATGCGACCCTCAACCTGACGCTCCTTTGGATCTTCATCGTGCTGATCCCGTTCGGTCTCGTCCGTGAGTTCGCCGAACTCGGAGAGGAGATCGCATCCGTTGCGCCGGCGCTCAGCCAGCGGTTCGTCTGGCTCAGCGTTCCCTTCAGCCTGGTCGTGATGTGGGTGTTCCACACGATCGAACGCATCGGACGAACGACCGAGAACCCCTTCGAGGGCTCGGTGAACGACGTGCCGATCAGCACGATGTCCCGCGCGATCGAGATCGACCTGCGCCAGATGATCGGGGACGACCCGGCGTCGATCCCGGCGCCTCTGGAGCCCAAGCACTCGACGCAAAGCTGAGCCGAGCGCCCCGCCGGCATCACCGGCTCTCGACCGTCACCTCGACGTTCGATTCCATCCGGACGACGCTCGAGTACTCCATGCCGTAGGTCCCCTCGTCGGACTCCGCGGACTCCACGCTCGTCGAGTCGATCGTCGTCTCCGTGGTGAAGCGCAGCGACACGAGGCGACCGCTCTCGACGTCCCAGAGGCACTCCCCCTCCGACTCGATCGTCATCGTCGTGTCCTCCTCGGCGGAGACCTCCACGCCGTCGAATTCGGCGGAGGACTCCGTCTCGGAGGTCGACTCGATCTCGACGACGATCGAGATCACGGCGACCTCGACGCCATCGACCTCGCGCATGCCCTCGAACGTGCAGGTCACGTCACCCGACGAGTTCTCGCGCAGCTGATCGTCGCGGCTCTCGTTCTCCTCGGCCTTCTCCTCGCTCGGCGAATCGGCCTCCTCGTTCTCGATCCAGAACGCGCCGCCGATGTCGGTGAAGTCCCACCAGGCGTCCGGCCCGGGGCTCCACTCGTCGCCCTCCTCGACGGGCTCGCCGTCCTCGGGCAGGAACCAGTCGCAGAACGCGTCGATCGACATCCCGCCCAGGAGGACCGCGTCGATGTCCGAGTCGTCGCCCTCCTCGTCGAACGTCGCGTCGTACTCCTCGGCGCCGTCGTCCCAGTCGAAGACCACGGTGCGTCCATCGAGCGGTGACGCGAGAGCGCCGTCCAGCTCCTCGACACCCTCGTCGGTCTCGAACGAAGCCGACGTCGAGCCCCCGATCTCCTCGAACGTCCGCGACAGGCGCTGGACCCTACCGTCCTCGACGCTCTCGAACTCGTCGACGAGGACGAAGGCGAGGTCGTAGGACCAGGCCGCTCCGCCCTCCCCCTCGCCCGCCTCCGACTCGACGCGCTCCCCCTCGAAGACGGGGCACCACGCCTCGGACACGGTCTCCGCCGAGGTCTCCTCCTCCAGCCGGACGGCGAGCGTGTCGCCCTCGGACGGCACGAAGCGGAGCTCCGCTTCGGGGACGCGGGCGGGAGACGCGACGAGCGCGGACGCGAGCAGGAGAGCGGGGCGGAACATCGGCTCAGTCTGTCCCGCGGGTCCGCGGCCCGCCAGCGCCGATGCCTGGCGGGTCGCGGTTCGGGATCGCGGTCACTGCGGCTCGGACGAGGCGATCAGCCGCCGCAGCCTTCCGAGCGCGGCGGCAACGTCGGCGTCCTCGGCGGCCGCCGCCTCGACCGCGCATCCCGGCTCCCCCACGTGGGCGCAGTCGTGGAACCGACAGCGCCCCAGGTACGGAGCGAGCTCGGGCACGGCGCGCGCGAGTTCGTCGGCATCGGTCACCCGGGGCACGAGCTGGCGCACGCCCGGCGTGTCGACGAGCGCGCCGCCCTCGACGAACGGAACGAGCCGGCTCGCCGTCGTCGTGTGGCGCCCACGCCCGTCGGACGCGCGGACGGCGCCGGTCGCTAGGCCCGCCTCAGGGTCGAGCGCGTTCACCAGGGTCGACTTGCCGACGCCGCTGTGTCCGAGGAGCACGGCGACGCGACCGCGAAGGGACTCGCGCAGCTCGTCGATGCCCTCCCCTGTCGGGGAGCCGACGAGGTGCACGTCGACGCCGGTCGCACGCCACGGGTCGAGCGCGCCGCGGACGCGACGCCGCTTCTCGTTGGAGGCGAGGTCCAGCTTCGTCACCACGACGCACGGCTCGACGTCGCCCGCCTGGAGCGCGGCGATCGCACGGTCGAGGAAGCCGAGCGAGAGCTCGCCGCCCTCCCTCGGCGCCAGGACGACAAGCCCGACGTCGACGTTCGCGGCCAGGAGCCGCGCCCGGTGCGCGGAGCCCGGGGCACGGCGCTCCAGCACCGTCCGTCGGTCGCGGCGTTCGACGACGCGGCCGTGGTCGTCGACCAGGACCTCGTCCCCGACCACGAGCCCGCCGAGCGCCAGCACGGCCGGCGTCGGCCGGGCGACGTGCTCGGCACCCGAGGCGTCGAGCACGCGGACCTCGGTCCGCGCGACGCTCGCCACGCGAGCGGGCGTCCCCTGCGCGCCGCGCCGATCGGCGCGGCGCGGTTCGCGGCGCTCCATGGGTCGCTCGTACGCGTCGTCGAAGTCGTCGAACTCGTCCTCGAGGTCGCGCATCGGTCCGCGCGGGCCGTACCCGCGCTTCTTCCGCTTCGCGAGGTTCTCGCGCTTCTCTTCCAGTCGACGGGTCCCCCGGAGGTACCGCCGTACGGTTCTTTCCTTGTCGTTCGGGTCCATTGGACTCCGCCCAAGAGGACGGGCCAGTGGACGACGGCGCTCCGCGTCGGTCGCCCGGGTCAGCGCCACCGTCGCCCGTCTCTGCGAGCACACCGGTGGCCGGGATCGAAGGAACTCGGATCCTCCGACCGCGCGACCGGGGCGGAGCGTCCAGCGGCCCCGCAGGCCGGTGCGGATGGGGCGTGCGCGGGGCGGACCGGTGCGCCGATCAGCGACGGCCGGAGATCACGGCAACGGCGGACTGATTCGTACGCATGCGGACCTCCTGGTCAGGCGAAGGGGGACGGGGGAACGGACGTCGGAACGGGCCACGGCCCGTCACCGAACGCGCCATACCGTACGCCGATCAGCCCAGATCCGCCGCCAGCAGCCGCTGGAAGTGGTGCGGCCCGGTCTCGTGCTCGGGCGAGAACCGGCCGCCCGGGTAGAGCCTCGAACGCACGCCGCGCTGCACGGACACGACGACCTCCTGGTCCTCGTGCTCGACCGCGTCGAGCCCGCTGCCGACCCCGGTCTCCACGAGCTCGGGCCGCGCGACCCAGCGCAGGTATCGGATCCGTGCGCGGCCGACGCCCGCCGGCTCGACGACGTTGACCGAGATCCCCCACGCGTACACGTTGACCATCAGGTTCGGGTACAGCCAGAGGTACTCGGCGACGAGGTCCTCTCCGCCCCGCAGCCGCGCCTCGTCGCCCGATGCGCGCCCGAGCTGGCGCACGGCGAAGGGCTCCAGCTCCGTCGAGTACCGCGCGAAGTCGAGCCCCGCGTTGAGGCCGGGGTGGACGTAGGGGATATGGAAGCCCTCCAGGTAGTTCTCGCAGTACACCGCCCAGCCGGCGTCGACGTCGTAGAGCTGCGTCCCGGAGGGATCGAACGTGAGCTCGAGCCCGTCGTACTCCTTCAGCGCAGCGCGCAGCGGCGCGGCCCACTCGTCGAACTCGAGCTTCGGCGCGATCGACGTGAACCGGAGCGGACCGACGCGGTGGAGCGCAAGGCGCGCCAGGCCGTCGTCCGGCCGCGGGAACGCCTCCGCGCCCTCGAACCCGGGACACGACACGAACGACCCATCGAGGTCGAACCGTCGCCCGTGGTAGCGGCACCGCAGGCCGCGCGCGTCGCTGGGGCCATCGGCGACGAGCGCGCCGCGATGGGTGCAGACGTTCGACAGCACGCGCTCCTCGTCGTTCTTGCCGCGCACGAGGACGAGCGGCTCGTCGAGCCCGTCCTCCAGCAGCGTGAACGGCTCGACGCGGTGCGCCGGCGCGGGGACCGGCAGGAGCTGCCAGGACGGGACGAAGACGCGCTCCAGCGCGCGCGCGTGCGCCGCGGCTTCGAAGTGCAGCCTCACGTCGAGCGTCTCCGCGCGCTCGACCCGCGGTTCGACCCTCCAGTCGATCGTGTCGTCGCTCGTCATCGTCGTCGCGTCAGTCAGGAACCGACAGGGAAGCGCCGTTGTCAGACGCCGACAGCCCGAGGAAGAACGGCGCGGCGCGCACCGACCACTCCTCCGGCGACTCGTTCGATCCGACCCCCGTCCCGCGGACCTGCCGCAGCATGTCGGTCTCGACCACGCCGGGGCCGACCGCGAGGGCGGCGATTCCGCTCGGGAGATCCTGGGAGAGCGCGCTCGCCAGCCCCTCGACCGCGAACTTCGACGCGCAGTACGGGCCGACGTCCGGCGATGTGAAGCGCCCCCATCCGGACGAGACGCACACGAAGATCCCGCGCTCTGCCCGGATCATCGCCGGCACGAAGGCGCGCACGACGTTCGCGATCCCCGACACGTTCACGGCCATCACGCCGTCGAACTCCTCCGCGGACACCTCCCACAGCGGCGCCGGATCGTTGATGCGCCCCGCGTTGGCGATCACCAGATCGGGGTCGAACCCGCGGGCACGGCCCTCCTCCGCCCACGCGAGCACGTCGGCCTCCCGGGTGACGTCGACCTGGCGCGCGAAGAGCCGGTCCACGGGCGCGAGGTCCCCAAGCCGGGCGACGTTCTCGCTCGACCGCCCGCAGGCGAGCACCCGGTGCCCCAGCTCCAGGAGCCGCTCGACGAGCGCGCGACCCAGGCCGCGCGTCGCGCCGGTGACCGCGATCGTCCGGTTGGATCCGTCTCCCATGACGGTATTGCACCACGTGGGTGAGGTCCTCGGCCAGCGCACGTCGAGACCGGGCGTGCCCGGTCGCTATCCTCCGCGGCGGGTGTCGTCCCTCCTGTCGCACCCGTTCCCTCCACGGCCACCCTGCAATCGCCGCCCGTGCTCGATCACCTCTTCACGCTGCTCATGCTGATCGTCCTCCAGGCCGTCCTGGGGTTCGACAACCTGCTCTACATCTCGCTGGAGTCGAAGCGCGCTCCCGAGGAGGACCGTGCCCGCATCCGACGCCTCGGGATCGGGATCGCGATCGGGCTGCGGATCGTGCTGCTGTTCGTCCTGATCAAGCTGATCGAGGTCGCGCAGAGCGAGCTCTTCGCCGTGCACTGGACGGGCGTCTTCGAGGGCGCGTTCAACGCGCACAGCCTGATCGTGCTCTTCGGCGGCGCGTTCATCCTCTACACCGCGACCAAGGAGGTCCTCCACATGATCGCGCTGGAGGAGGTCGACCACGCGGAGTCGAAGAAGGCCGCGTCGTCCAAGAAGATCATCGCGCTGATCGTGCTGATGAACCTCGTGTTCTCGTTCGACTCGATCCTGAGCGCGATGGCGCTGACCGACAACTTCGTCGTGATGTCGCTCGCGATCGTCGCGAGCGGCGTCCTGATGATCGTCCTGGCCGATCGCGTGTCCGAGTTCCTCGCTCGCAATCGGATGTACGAGGTCCTGGGCCTGTTCATCCTCTTCATCGTCGGCGTGATGCTCGTGACCGAGGGCGGCCACCTCGCGCACATCAAGCTGGCGGGCAACGAGATCACGCCGATGACGAAGACGACGTTCTACTTCGTCATCGCGGTGCTCGTGCTCACGGACATCGTCCAGAGCCGCTATCAGAAGAAGCTCTTGCAGGCGCGGAAGCTCGCGATGAAGGAAGGACTCTGACCGCCCTCACTCCGCTACATCTGGCATGACGTGGGGGTACTTCTGCGCGTTGCCGCACGCGAGCAGGACCACCTCGTCGTCGCGCGCGATGTCCCCGCGCTCGACGAGCAGCTCCAGCGCGCCGATGCAGGCGGCGGGCTCGGGCCCCATCGTGATGCCCTCCGTACGCGCGGAGAGCTGCATCCATTCGACGATGCGCGCCTCCTCGACGGCGACCGCCGCGCCGCCGGACGCGCGCACGGCGTCGAGGATCATGAAGTCGCCGACGGCGATCGGGACGCGCAGTCCGCTCGCGACGGTCGCGGCGCCCTCGAATCGATCGGCGAACCGCTCGCCCGCGTCGAACGCGCGCACGATCGGCGCGCAGCCCTCGGACTGGACGGCGTAGAGGCGCGGGCGCTTCGTCTCGTCGAGCCACCCGAGCGCCTCCAGCTCGTCGAACGCTTTCCACATCCCGACGAGGCCCGTCCCGCCGCCGGTCGGATAGACGATCGCGTCCGGCAGGCGCCAGCCGAGCTGCTCGGCGATCTCAAGCCCCATCGTCTTCTTGCCCTCGAGGCGGTACGGCTCCTTCAGCGTCGAGACGTCGAACCATCCGTGCTCGGCCGCGGCCTCGCGCGCCATCCTGCCGCAGTCGTCGATCAGGCCGTCGACGAGGTGCACGTGCGCTCCGCAGAGCACCGCCTCGCGGCGGTTCACCTCGGGCGTGTCGCGGGGCATGAACACGTGCGCTTCCAGGCCCGCGCGCGCCGCGTAGGCGGCCATCGCGCCGCCCGCGTTGCCCGCCGTGGGAACGACGACCGCCTCGCACCCGAGTTCCTTCGCCATCGAGATGCAGGCGGCCTGCCCGCGGCTCTTGAAGCTGCCGGTCGGGAGCTGCCCCTCGTCCTTGACGAGCAGGCCATCGAGGCCGAGGTGGGCGCCGAGGCGCGGCGCGGCCAGGAGCGGCGACATGCCCTCTCCGAGTGAGACCACGTTCGCGTCGTCCTCGACGGGCAGCAGCTCGCGGTATCGCCACATGCTCGGGAGCCGCGTGGACAGCTCGTCGCGGCGCACGGCGGACGCGACGGCGTCGAGGTCGTACCGGACGACGATGGGCCGTCCTTCGTACGTCGTGTGCAAGGTGCGGGCGGGGAGACGCGTTCCGTCGAGGGCGCTCTCCAGGTGGGTCACGAAGCTGGGCAAGGATCGACTCCTGGGGTCTGGGGCGGCCTATCATGCCCGTCCGATGGCTCGACGCTCGCTCTTCGCACCCGTCTCCGCTCCCGCGGCGCTGATCCTCGCCCTGTTCGCCGGCGCGAGCGATGCGTCCGCTGCTCCCCAGCGACTCCGTCGCGTTCCCGTCCCGCCGGGCAACGAGATGACCGAGGCCAAGGTGCTCCTCGGCATGACGCTCTTCTGGGACGAGCAGCTCTCGTCGTCGAACACGGTGGCGTGCGGCACGTGCCACATGCCCGAGGCCGGCGGCTCGGATCCGCGCGCGTGGATGACGCCGGGTCTCGCGCTGCACCCGGGACCCGACGGCGTGTTCGGCACCGAGGACGACTCGACGGGCTCGATCGGCGTACCCGAGCGCACGCAGGCCGGGAACGTCGTCGAGGACGCACTGTTCGACGACCGGCCCCAGGCGACGCCGCGTCGGCCGCGGACCGTGCTCGCCGCCGCGTACATGACCCAGGCCTTCTGGGACGGGCGCGCCGAGGACGTCTTCGTCGATCCGGAGACGGGCGAGGAGGTGCTCGAGTGGGGCGCCGCGCTGGAGACCCAGTCGCTGAAGCCGATGCTGTCGTCCGTCGAGATGGGCGCGCACGGCCGCACGTGGGCCCACGTCACGCGCGACCTGATCGAGGCGGAGCCGCTGGCTCTCTCGCCCGAGATCCCGGAGCGGCTGGAGGACTGGATCGACGGGCGCGACTACCCCGCGCTGTTCGAGGAGGCCTTCGGGACCGCGGACCTGAGCGCCGCGCAGTTCGCGATGGCGGTCGCGTCGTACGAGCGCACGCTCATCCCGGACCAGACGCCGATCCTGCAGAACAAGCCGCTCCTGACCGACCAGGAGCTCGAGGGCCTGCGCGTCTTCCACGCGAAGGGCTGCGCCGAATGCCACTCGACGCGCGGCGGGCTCTTCAGCGACCAGACGTTCCACTTCATCGGTGCGAGCGATCCTGCGGTCGACCCGGGGCTCGCGGAGGTCACGGGCGAGGACTACGACCGCGGGCTCTTCCTGACGCCGACGCTGCTCGGCATCGAGCTGCGCGCGCCGTACTTCCACGACGGCTCGAAGGCGAACCTCGACGAGGTCATCGACTTCTACGACCGCGGTGGCGACTTCGGCAGCCGCCGCCAGCGCGAGATCGTGCCCGCGCGGTTCACCGACGACGAGCGCGCCGCGCTGCGCGCATTCCTGGGCCGACCGCTCACCGATCCGCGGCTCCTCGACGCGAGCGGGCCGTTCGAGCGGCCGCTGCTCGCCGCGGAGGCCGACGGCAGGCGGACCGCGCCGATCCGCGGGATCAGCGGTCCGGCGTCGACGCCGCTGTACGAGACGCCGTCGCTCGTCCAGGCGGAGCCCTACCGCCCCTTCGCGCCGTGGCTCCCGGGCCGGGCCGCGACGATCGACCTCCGGAGCTGGGTGCGACTGGAGTGGGTCACCACCCAGGACCTGATGGAGATGTCGTTCAACGCTCCCGAGGTCGTGCCGGTGGATCCGGTGCTGCTCGGCGCGAACGTCCTGGCGGAGTTCCGTCCGCTGTTCGCGCAGCGCGACATCCGCAGCAGCGTCACGCTCGCGATCCAGCCGGAGCTTCAGTAGCGCCGCGAACGAGAGCGGCGCACTGTCAGTCCTCCGCGCGCTTCATTCCGCCACGCGCTTCATTCCGCAGCAGCGGGCGGCAGGTGCGCCGTCGGCGGCGGGGACCAGTAGCGCAGGCGGCCGTGCAGCACCACGAGCGTCTCGTAGCGGACGCCGTCGCGCTCCTCATAGCCGCCCTCGACGCGCTCGATCTCCTCGAGGAAGGTCGGGTCGTCGTAGTAGTAGTCGCGGAACGGCCCCGAGGTGCGGCCGATCTCCTCGACGTCGAAGCCGTTGTCGTCCATCAGGCGCCTCGTCTTCTCGACGTCGGCCATGGACGACTGGACGAAGACGATCTCGCCGCCCTTGCGGAGGCGCTTGTGCGCGTCGAGGACGAGCGAGTCGATGTAGTACCGACGGTTCTGCTTGCCGCTCTGGCAGAACGGAGGGTTGGTCACGACCGTGTCGAAGCGGCCCGGAGTGTCGAGCCAGTCCGCGACGCGGAACTCCACGTCCGTGTCCGTCCCGCAGTTGCGCTCGTAGTTCGTCTTCGCGGTGGCGAGGAACTCGTCAGCGATCTCCGTCGCGACGATCGACCGGGCGCCGCGGCGGTACAGGAGGATCGTGTGGTTGGCGACGCCGGCGCCGAGCTCCAGGACGTCGCGGTCTCGGACGAGGTCGTGCTCGGCCAGCATCTGCGCGAGCCAGCGTCCGTGGGGCGTCGGGGTCCAGTCCCCTCCCGAGGACTGGAGGTCCATCTCGAGGAGGGCTTCGATCTGGCTCATCGTCACTCGGCAACGAGGAAGTTGTCGGCCGACTCCGCGAGGAAGAAGCGCCCGATCGCGACCTCGTTCTGCTCGCCGTCATCGGTGACGAAGAGGTAGCTGCCCTCCATCGTCCCCCACGCCGTCGAGAGGTCCGCCATGCTGTGGTACTCGTGCGTGTCGCCCGGCTCCAGGCGCGGCTGCTCGCCCACGACCCCCTCGCCCCGTACCTCGCGCTGCTCGCCGCTCGCGTCCGTGATGATCCAGTGCCGGCTCATCAGCGTCTGGGGGACGTCGCCGACGTTGGCGATCCGGATCCGGTAGGCGTACAGCCACCGGCGCTGCTCCGGGTAGGAGCGACCGGCGAGGAGCTGCGCTGCCGCCTCGACCTCGATGCCGTGGGTCGTGGTGCGGCTGTTGGCCGACGGGTTGGTGTCGGGTTGGGTCATGGGGACGATCGGGGCGCGATTCGACCGCGACGGCGGCGATCGCACGTGCGGGAAGTGTACGTCCGTACCGATACCCTGTGCACCGGGCCCCCGCCCGATCCTCGATTCGCAGGCCCGCGCGTGCGCGCCGATCCGAGCGAGGTGCGGGGCGGAGCTCGCGACGAACCGGCACACATCGATGGACGAAGGGTCACACGCAGCGGCGGGGCGCGGCGCGCACCGCCCCCTGGCCGCGGCCGCGGGTCTCGCGCTGGCGAGCGCTTGCCTGGCGGCGGTCGTCGCGTGCAGCTCGGTGCCGTTCCTCGTCAGCGACCCCGCGGCGCCCCGGGATCGATCGTCGCGCTTCGATCGATTCGTCGCGGAGCTCGACCTCGCCCTCGCGGACACCGCGCCCTGGAGCGACCGCGTCCGACGCGCGGGAGACTCGGACGAGGCAGCGCGCGTGGAGTGGAGCCAGGAGCGCCGCTCGACGGTCCGGCGCCAGGTCCTCGACAACGCGATCCTGCGGCTCGAACGCGAGTTCCCGCCGGGACGACTGGATCCGGAGCGCGCCGTCGTGTCGCGCCTCCTCCTGGAGGACCTGCGGCCGACGAACGGCGCGATCCCGCCCGCCCTCGACGCGGCGCCCCCCCGGCGCCTGGCCGATGGCGCGAGCTCTCCTTGGTCGGGCCTCCTGATCGAGGCGCCGTCCATCCTCCACCGCGAGCATCCGCGCACGTCGGCCGCGGACCTGGTCGCGTGGGCCGAGCGACTGGAAGCGCTCGTCGAGGAGAGCCGAGCCATCGTCGCCCGACTCGATGCGAACGCTTCCGACGCGAGTGGGTCGGGCGTCCCTGGGCTGGGCGTGAGCGAGGCCGCGACGGGCGACGGCTCCCGCGTCCGTCGGGTGGTGCTGGACGCGACGCTGGAGAGCGCCGTCGGGCTCCAGGGTTCCGCCGGCGCAGGAGGAGAACTCGATCCGTTCCTGGGCCCGCTGGAGGCCGCGGCCTCGGAGCTGACCGGGCCCGACGCGCGGCGCTTCAGGGACGCGTCGCGGCGCGCCACCGGCGCGGCGCTGGCGACCACCTACAGGGAGCTCTCGCGGCGCATCGACGACGTCCTGGACGCGGTCGCCCGGAGCGGTCCGTCCCCCGCTCGCGGCGCGCTCGACGGCGGGAACCGCGCGGCGTGGCTCGCGCGGCTCCGACAGGCTGCGGGCAACGACGTCCTGCCCGACGACCTCGCCGCGATCGCACGCAGCGAGGTCGACCGCGTGGCCGAGAAGATGGTCGACGTGCTCGACCTCGAGGAGCCGACGGCGGACTTGATCCGGGCCGCGATGCGCGGCGTCCGCGACGGAACGGTGGCCGTCCCCGGCTCCGAGCGCCCGCGCCGCGCGCCAGAGCTCCTCTGGCTCGGCGTCGAGCGCGAGCTGGATCGGCTCGTCGCCGATGCCCCCGAGCTCGCGGTGACGGCGAGCGAGGCGCTGACCTTCGAGCGCCCGCGCGGTCGCTGGTCTCCGTTCGTTGCCGGCAACCTCGTCGCGACGGGTGAGCCGCGCGCTCGAACGGCGGTCTACCTGACGCCCCGGGCCGACGACCTGACCGTTCCACGCTGGGCACGGGACGCCGAGGCCTGGCGCTACGGCCTCCCCGGTCGTGGTCTCCTCGACGCTTTCCGCCGGGACGCGACGGAGATCCCCGACATGCTGCGCTGGACGCCGCGCGAGGTGTTCGAGGAGGGCTGGGCGCTGTACGCCGTGCAGATGGCGGCCGAGGAGGACGCACTGGACGAGGTGGACGGAGGGTTTTCCCGGCTGGCCCAGGAGCTGACCGCGCACACCGCGGTCCTCGTCGACATCGGCCTGCACGCCGAGGGATGGTCGCGTCGGCAGGCCGTGGACTTCGTCCTCGACCTGACGCCGCTCCCCGAGAGCGCGGCCGCCGACCTGGTCCTGCGGTGCCTCGCCCACCCGGGGCGGATGCCCCTCCCGGCGCTGGGACTCCTCCGGATCCGCAAGCTGCGCAGCAGCGTCGAGGCCGCCCTCGGGAGCGATTTCGACCTCGCGGAGTTCCACGGGGCGCTGCTGCGCGGCGGTCCGATCCCGATCGGAGACATGGACGCGCGGGTCCAGCGGTGGATGACCGCGGGCGCCGGCCGGGACGTCTGACCGGCGCTTCGGCCTACGGAAACGGGAGGCGTCCTGTAGCCTCGCTCATGTGGGGAGCTGGGTCCGCACGTTCCGCGGACCCGCTCGATCGTGAAGCAATCGCCCTTCCCGTTAGAAGCCGCGGCGCGTTCGTCCGCGGCCCCGACGACCATGAAGCAAATCCTCGTCCTCGCCTCGGCGAGCCTGGCCACCGCATCCGCTGCGGTCGCGCAGGCGCCCGAGATCATGTGGTTCCAGTTCGACGGCGGTACGGCCGCCAACCTCGCGGCGCCCGGTTACGGCGCGGCCGCAACGACGATCGACGTCGGGTTCCCGACCGCGACGACCTGCGGCGGGAACGGCCTCGCCGCCGAGGCCCTGTCCTCCTCCACCGAGATCGCGACCAACTGGACGGTCGACCTCGGCACGAGCGACTGGACGGTCGGGATGATGATCGACCTCAACCCCGCCGGGAACGGGTTCCAGTACTTCTTCGGCAGCTCGTCCGCGAGCAGCTTCCGCTGCTTCGGCAACGGCGCGGCCGGCCAGGACGGGATCATGCTGCGCTCTCCCGGTGGCGACATCACGATCCCGGGCGCGACGGCCCTCGGCGCGCCGAAGCACATCGTCTTCGTGTACGACTCGTCCGTGCCCGAGATCCGCGGCTACATCGACGGCGTCCTGCAGGTGACGCAGCCCCAGTCCTCGCTGCTCGACCTGAACGGCACGGCGGCGGACTTCTACGTGATGCGGTACACGTCCGGGATGCTGGCCGGGAACCTCATGGACGAGTTCCGGTTCTACCGGCGCGCGCTCGGGGTGGGCGAGATCGCCTCGTGGGGCGTTTGCGCGGGCGGCAACGGTCCGATCGGCAACGCGTACTGCGCCGCCGTGCCCAACTCGACCGGCGTCCCGACGAGCCTCACCGCGACGGGCAGCGACTTCGCTGCGGCGAACAGCGTGCTGCTGGAGGTGGCGGACCTGCCGCAGGGCGCGTGGGCGGTCTTCCTCGCGGGCGACTCGGCCGGGAACACGCCGGGCTTCCTGGGGAGCTCGGGCACGTACTGCCTCAGCGGCGTGATCGGACGTCACCTCGGGCCGGGCCAGGTCCAGAACTCTGGCGCGACCGGCGAAGTCTCGCTGCAGGCCGACCTGACGCAGATGCCGCAGGGGAACGGCACGCTCTCCGTGATGGCGGGTGAGACCTGGCACTTCCAGGTCTGGCACCGCGATGCGGTCGGCGGCGCCGCGACCAGCAACTTCAGCAACGGGCTGGAGATCACGTTCCAGTAGCAGAAGAGCGGAACGAACAGGAGCCCCCGGGACTGCGTCCCGGGGGCTCCACCTTCGCGGATGACTGCTATGTCCGCTGGGAAGGGCAGCGATGCGCTGTGCCTGAGTTCCACTGCGCCGGGCGCCGCTCGGGCGCCCGGCCGGGCGAGGTCACTCGCCCCTGGCGTCGATCACTGGAAGAGGATCGAGAGGCCGTCGGTGAAGTTCGACGTCGCCGAGCCGCCGACCGCGTCGCGGTACCAGCCCTGGAAGTTCCAGGTCTCGCCGGCCTGGATGGAGACGAAGCCCGTGGGCGTCGGCGTCATCGTGAGGTCGAGGTTCAGCGTGACGGAGCCCGCGGAGCCGGAGTTCATGATCTGGCCCGCGCCGACGTAGCGACCGATCGCGCCGTCGAGGCACAGGTTGCCCTGGCTACCGCCCGGGTTCAGCGTGAGGCCCTGCGTCTGGCTCGTCAGGAAGTAGCACGACGCGTTGAGCGGAAGCTGATCAGCGGTCAGCGCGAGCATGTTCAGCGACACGAGCGGGCTGCCGGAGGCGCTGATCTCGCCCGGGACGCCGGTCGAGTTGCTGACGGCGGGCGTGCAGTAGTTCGTGCCGAGCGCACCGTCGCCGTTGAGAGCGATGTTGTCGAAGCTGATGACGTGGCTGCCGAACCAGAAGCCACCGTTGAACGGCCGGTTCATGCAGATGCCGACGTACGAGACGTCCTGCATGACGGTGTTCCAGATCTCGTCCGGCGTCTGCCCGACGTAGGGGCTGTTCGGGAGCGCAGCGACGTCCCAGTCGAGGGGAAGGGTCGTGTCGGCCGACGGGATCGGGGTGCTGACGGTCGTCCAGGGCGCGAAACCGAACTGGAAGAAGTCGCCCGTGTTGACGAACAGCCAGGTGTCGTCGCTGAAGTCGTTGAACGTGCCTCCGTCGTTGCCGAGCACGAGGAAGAGCATCGAACCGAAGTTCGCCGCGCCCGACTCGACCTGGCGGTCGAAGTCGAAGCCCGTGACGCCGAGCGCGCGGAAGTCACCCTGGTAGGGGTGCGTCGGGTTGGCGGTCGTCACCATCGCAGCGGGGAGCTGCGACATGGAGTTGGCGACCGTGATCTCGACGCGGCCGTCCGGGTTGCCGCCGGTCGCCATGTGCGCGCCGGGCTGAACGAATTCGACGCCCCAGACGTCGTTGTTGCCGCTTTCGAAGTCCTCGACCGCGATCTGAGCGACTGCCGGAGCGGAGAGGGAGAGGGCCAGGAAGGGAGTGAGTCGCATGTTGGTTGCGGAAGGGGTACTTGGAATCGGTGGAGTCCGAGGGAGTTCGCTCGACGCGGGTCAGGACCCGTGGGCGTCGAGAGCGATCGAGATCTGGCGGCCAACGAGCGGGTAGGCGACGTTGACGCGATAGGTTCGGAGCTTCGCGGCGTCCCAGCCGAGTCGCTCGAGAGCGTGGTCGAGCAGCGCGCCGTAGCGGCCGAACTCGAGGAGCCTGAGGCGCCGGGTGCCGGCACCGAGCAGCTCCAGCGACGCGGTGGACGCGCGGCGGTCGGGCTCGCGGTCCGGATCCCCGGGCCGCGCAGCGCCCATCGCCGCGGTGCTGTGGACGTGCAGGGACGGCCGCGTCGCTGCGCAGAGGTCCTCGTGCACGATGAGGTCGAAGACGAGGCGACGCGTCGCCATCTCGGGGATCGAGAAGAAGTACAGGGAGCCGCTCGCCTGCTCCACGAGCTCGGCGCGATTCAGCTCGGCCATGACGAGGTCGACCTTCGCATCGCGGCCGAAGCCGGTGGCTCCGAGCGAGTACTGCACGATGTCGCCGAACCGCTTCACCTCGAGGGGAGCGGGCGGCGCCTTGCAGAACTGATCGAGGCGGACGCAGTTCAGACCGCCGAGCGCGGGCTCGCCGTCGAGCGTCAGCGGGACGCGCGGACGCTCTTCGTCGCTCGCCAGCGGCACGCGGCGCGTGCCGAGCTTGACCGCGGCGTCCGGCCGAATGCGGTCGATCCCCATGAGGCTCTTGACGTTCGCGACGTCGAGCATCCCGCGCTCCGTGGACGGGTGGAGAAGGATCGTCTCGAGCTGGAGGTCGCATGACACGCCCTCGAGCTCCGCGAGAGCCTTGAACATCGTCTGGCGTCGCTGGGCCTCGAACTCGCGGCGCTCTTCCGGGAGCCAGGTGCTCAGCATCGAGCGGAGCGCGCCGCGGTCCCCCGCGGTCTCGCGGATCAGGTCGGCGAACGCGTCGATCTGGACGAGCGCGGCGTCGCACGCGGCCTCGGGCGCGCCACTCTGTCGCGCCGCCTCGGCGACCCGGCGCAGCGGCGTCGGCCCGGGAAGGAGCTGGATGACCGCGATCGGGTCCTGCTGGGAGATCGCCTTGAGGAGCCGGCTCGCGGTGACGGTGGTCAGGCCGAGCTGCTCGGCGAGCCGCTGGGGCCCCACCGGACGCGCCGGGAGCCCGTCCAGGACCACGCCGAGCCCGTCGGCGAGCGAGGCGCCCAGGCGCTCGACGCGCAGGCGGATCTCGCTCCCCGGCTCGGCGACCCGCGGGGCGGACGCGTGTTTGGCGGTCCCATCGACCATGCGCCGATTGTGGACACACGGCACCCGATCGCGGAAGGCAACTTTCCAGGAAAACATTCTTTGTCATTCGCCCGGAACATTGCACTGTGTCCGTTCGACCTACGCACTGCCGTCGCGGGAGCAGGCAGCACCTTCCTGGGATCTGCTCTCCAGCGGCCGGGCCGTCAGGTCTGGCTCTCTCTCTCCCCACTCCCGTGCACGGTCTCGGGATCCTCGCCCTGCGGTTCGCCGCGGGGTCGTCACATCGCAGGCATGGCGAGCCCTGCGACCGACGGGATTCCGAGCTGCGTCACGTTCGTCTCCCGGTTCTCGAACGTGGCAACCGGGTACCCGCGTCGGTCAGCTGGGCAGCGACCGGCGCGGGACCCACCTTCTCCCACCCCGCCCGTCGTCGACGGCCGGGGGTCCTGGGGCGGCGCTGCGGTGCGCGCTCAGGCGGACGTGACGTCCGCGCCGCTCTCTCGCGTGAACGCGAGCGTCAGCTGACGCCCGACGAGCGGGTACGCGATCGACACGCGATACGCGCGGAACGCCGTGGCGTCCCAGCCGAGCGTCGAGAAGGTGTGCTCGAGCAGAGCGCCGTACCGCGCGAACTCCAGGATGCGGAGCCGGCGCGTCCCCTCGCCGAGGGACTGGAGCGGCTCGGGGCAGCTCCGACGGTCGACCTCACGCGCGGGATCGCCCGGTCGCGCCGGACCCATGCCGGCGGTCTCGTACGTGATCAGCTCCGGCGCCGCGCCCGCGTAGACGTCGCGGTGCAGGATCAGGTCGAAGACGATCTTGCGCGTCGCCATCTCCGGGATCGCGAAGAAGTACGGCGGCGCCTCGGCGTTCGGCGGGCGCTGGGTGATCTCGTTGCGGTTCAGCTCCCCCATCACGAGGTCGACCTTGGAGCCGCGTCCGAATCCGGTCGGACCGAGCGTGTACTGCACGCTGTCGCCGAACTCGCGCACGAGGAACGGCGCCGGGCGCGCGGTGCAGAACGAATCGAGCCGCGCGGTGTTCAGGCCGTCGAGCGCCGGCTCACCGTCGAGGTTGAGCGGCAGCCGCGGCCGAGCGTCCGCCGAATCGTCGCCGAGACGACGCGTGCCGAGCTTCACGACCGCGTCGGGTCGAATGCGGTCGATGCCGAGCAGGCACTTGAGGTTGACGATGTCGAGCGGCGCGCCGTCCTTCGCGCTGTCGGGTCCGTCGCCGGACGGACGAACGAGGAGCGCATCGACCTCGAGGTCGCACGACACGCCCTCCAGCTCGGCGAGTCCCTTGAACATCGACTGGCGGCGCTGCGCTTCGAACTCACGGCGCTCGTCGGGCAGCCACGCCGTGAGCATCGCCTTGAGCGAGCCGCGGTCGCCGGCCTCGTCGCGGATGAGCGCTTCGAAACGTCCGATGCTCTCCAGCGCTGCGTCGCAGTCGGCTGACGCGGCGCCCGACTCGCGCGCCGCCTGGACCGTCTTGCGAAGAGGGTTCGGCCCCGGGAGGAGCTGGACCACCGCGATCGGGTCGGTCTGGGAGATCGCCTTGAGGAGGCGGCTGGCCGTCACGATCGTCTGGCCGAGGGCGTCTCCGAGCCGCTGGGGGCCGGAGGGACGGCCGGGGAGGCCGTCGATGACGACGCCGAGCCGGTCCGCCAGTTCGGTCCCGAGGATCTCGACCCGCGCTCGGAGGTCGCTGCCCGGAGGAGCGCCCGTGGAAGGGACCTGGGGGACGAGCGTGTCGGGGGACTGATCGGACATAACTCCATTGGAACGAACGAGTGCCCGATCCTGAAGCCTGCTTTCCTGGAAAGTATTCTGAGAATCATCCACGGGGGAAACCCGCACTCCCTAGGGTCGAGGCATGGCCCGGCGGCGTTCGGTCGCGGGCTCGTGCCCACCACTCCCTCGACCGGGTGCCCGCCGCGCCCCTCGACCCATGCGCACCGCCTCCCTTCCCCGGACGCCCCTCGGCGCTCTCCTCTCGCTCTCCCTCCTCGCCCCTCTCTCGGCGCAGATCGCGCTCGTCGAGACCGGTGACATGATCCCCGGCGTCGGCGTCGTGACCCGGATCGACGACGTCGCCGTCAACAGTCTCGGTGACTGGATCGTCGAAGTCGACACCGACAACGCGAGCTCCGGCATGGACGCCGCGATCCTGGAGAACGGCGTCCTGAAGTTCCAGGAGGGCAGCGGGCTCGGGCTCGCGAGCTTGCCGGGCACGTCGCTCAACTGGGGCGATCGGATGGCGATCAACGACGCGGGGCAGACGCTCTATCTGCTCAACGTCAACCTGCCCACGGCCACGTCGGAGGCTGTCGTTCTCTGGAACGACATCCCCGTTCTGCAGGGCGACCTCACGCCGTTCAACGCTCCGGGCGCGCCGGCCGGCGCGGTGTGGGACAGCATCCAGGAGGCGTGGTTCAACGCCAACGACCAGCTGCTCATCGGCGGTCGCCTCTCGACCGGCGAGGACGTCCTCGCGAAGCTCACGCTCAGCCCCGCGGGTGCGATCCTCACCGAGGAGATCATCGCCATCGACGGCACGACGCTCGCCGGCCACAACGCGCCGATCCAGGGTTTCTCGTTCTCGCGTCGCCGTCAGTCGATCAACGCGTCGGGCCAGGTCCTGTGGTTCGTCGACGACGAGCAGATGACCCCCGGCGGTACGGCCAACACGTGCTGCGACAGCTGGATCTACCGGGACTCGACCGCGATCCTGCACGAGAGTGAGCCGGTGCTCCCGTCTTCGCCGAACATCATCGGCACGCTGAGCAGCGTCGAGGTCGACCTCAACGACGCGGGCGAGTGGGTCGCGCAGATGGCGCAGAACCCCAGCACGTACACCGAGGACATCCTCCTGAAGAACGGAACGGAGGTCATCGCCGAGGAGGGCTTCTCGCTCCCGAGCATCCCGTCCCCCTACGTCCTGACGACGATGGGCAGCACGACCGGCGTGTTCCTGTCGAACGCGGGCGACGTCGTGTGGCACGGCAAGTGGGACGACCCCGACACATCGAAGGACGCGGGCATCTTCGTGAACCAGGACCTCCTCTTGCAGGAGGGCGTCAGCCTGATCAACGGCGCGCTCATCGTCGGCATGCCGGCGGGTGACAACACGATGGAGGTCAGCCGCAGCGGCGAGTTCCTCATCATCGAGCTGGAGCTGGAGACGGGCCAGAGCGGCGCGTACCTGATCGAAGCGGAGGCCACGATCGGTACGCCCTACTGCGGCCCGGCCGTCGCGAACTCGACGGGCGCCCCCGCGGAGCTGAACGCCTTCGGCTCCCCGATCGCGTCGATCGGCAACGTCACGCTGCGCGCGACGGACCTGCCGACGACCTCCTTCGGCTTCTTCCTCGCCAGCCGCCAGCAGGGCTTCGTCGCGAACCCCGGCGGCAGCCAGGGCAACCTCTGCGTCGGCGGCGCGATCGGCCGCTACGTCGGGCCGGGTCAGATCCAGAACTCGGGCACGGACGGCACGTTCGGCCTCGACCTCGACCTGAATCAGATCCCGCAGCCCAACGGCGCCGTCGCCGTCCAATCGGGCGAGATCTGGAACTTCCAGGCCTGGTACCGCGACGCCGTCGGCGGCTCCGCGACGTCGAACTTCACAAACGGCGTCGAGATCACCTTCCTGTAGAAGTCCGAGAGCGCGCCCCGAACTGACAGGGCCGGGAGCGCGCTCCGCTCAGAGATCCACCGGCGGCCCCGCCACCGAGATCGAGCACGCGTCCGGGTACAGGTGCGCCTGCGCGGCGCGCTGCACGTCTTCGGGCGTGACCGCGGCGAACTTCGCCGGGAGCTGCTCCAGGTGGTCGTCCGGGAAGCCGTGCACTTCGGCGTTCACCAGGTATGACGCGCGACGGGCCGCGCGCTCGAAGCCCATCGCGAACGAGCCGACGAGGTAGCTCTTCGCGACCGCGAGCTCGTCCTCCGGCACGGGCTCGTCCTGGATGCGGCGTATCTCCGACAGGAAGCCGTCGACGGCGGTGCGCACGTTCTCCGGGCTCGTCCCGATGTACGCGCGGAACATGCCGGGGTGCAGGCCCGCGGTGCCGTGGATGTCGGCGTGCACGTTGTACGCGAGGCCGAGCTCGTCGCGCAGCGAGCGCGTGATGCGGTTCGTGAAGCCCGGGCCCGTGCCGAGCACGTGGTCCATCACCGTCAGCGCGGCGTAGTCGGGGTTGCGGCGCTCGACGCCGAGGTGCCCGAGGTGGACGTGCACCTGCTGGCGGTCCCGCTCGAACGTCGCGCGGCGCGGCTCGATCGGCGGGAACGGGCGCGGCGTGCGCTCGTGCGGCGTGCCGAAGGGGACGTCCTTGAAGGCGCGGTCCGCGTGCTCGTGCACCTCGTCGGGATCGACGTCCCCTGCGATGGCGACGATCATCCGCGCGCCGCACCAGTGCGCCTCGCGGTGCGCGCGCAGGTCGGCGGGCGTGATGCGCGAGACGGTCTCGTGCGTCCCGTACGGGTTGCGGCCGAGGAAGTGGTCCTCGCCGTAGATGAGGCTCTTGAAGCGGATCCCGCTCTGCGCGCGCGGGTCCTCGGCCTCGGCGGCGAGGCGCGTCTTCAGCCGGTCGAGCTGACGCCCAACGCGGTCCTCGGGGTACGACGCGCTCGTCGTCAGCTCGCCGAGCACGTCCACGAGCTCGCGCCACGCGGGCCCGGCGATCGCCCCGGACAGACCGAGCGCGTCGCCGTGCACGCCGCCACCCTCGGGCTCCAGGCGCGTCGCGATCTCCTCGTCGGTGTGACGGTCCGTGCCCTGCTCGGCGAGCGAGCCGACCAGGTACGCCGTCCCGTCCTTGTCCTGGGGGTCCAGGCCCGGACCGCCGCGGACGTGCACGCGCACCGCGGTCACCGCCGCGCCGGGACGCCGGTGGATGAGGAGCGTCGCCCCGCAGTCCATGACGTCGTGCCGGCGCGGGACCTCGATCCTCGGCGCCGGGCGTCCTTCCGCGGCGCTCAAGCCTCGTCCTCCTTCGCGCTCGGGAGCGACCAGCCGACGACGCGGATCGAGGGCTGGAGCAGGCGGCGGCACGTCTCGCGCACCATCTCGCTGCTCACCGCGTTCCGACGCTCCTTCACGCTGAGCGCGTCGCGCCACTCGAGGTCCACGGCGTACTCCCCGAGCGTCTCGGCCACGTCGGTCACGGTCTCGGAGTCGAAGGCCTCGTTCGCCGCAAGGAGCTTCTTCGCGCGCGTGAGCTCGTGGTCGGTGAGCAGCTCGTCCCGGAGGCGCTCGACCTCCTGGTCGATCGCCGACTCGAGCGCCTCGGGGCGCACGCCATCGACGGCCTCGGCGTAGATCCAGAACCCGCCGCGCTCCGCGCGCGCGTCGTTGTTGGCCGACACGCTCGTCGCGAGCCCCTCCTCGACGACGATCTTGCGGTAGAGCCGCGAGAGCTTGCCGCTCGTCAGGACCGTCACGACCACGTCGAGCGTGAAGTCCTCGTCCGTCCCGAACGCCGCGCCCGGCCACGCCATGATCAGGCGCGAGGAGTTGTCGTCCCACGTCGTGCGGATGCGGACCTCGCTGGAGAGGTCGGACGCGGGCGCGCAGTAGAGCTGCTCGTCGGGGTCACGCCGGACCTCGATCGAGCCGAATCTCTCCTCGATGGCACGGAAGGCCTCGTCGGGGTCGACGTCACCGACGACGACGATCGTCGCGTTCGAGGGCCCGTAGAAGCGGGTGTGGTAGGCGCGCATCTGATCGACCGTCATCGCCTCCAGCGTGTCGCGGTAGCCGATGACGGGCCGCGAGTAGGGGTGGCGCCCGAAGAGCACCTCCGAGACGCGCCGGCTGAGGCTGCGCCACGGGTCGTCGAAGCCCATCGAGAGCTCCTCCAGCACGACCTGCTTCTCGGCCGCGAACTCTTCGGCGTCGAGCAGCAGCCCGCGCATGCGATCTGCCTCCAGCTCCAGCGCCCGCTCCCAGCGATCGTTGGCGAACTCGAACCAGTACGCGGTGTGGTCCGGCGTCGTGAACGCGTTGTTGCTGCCGCCGAGGATCGTCGTCTCCAGGTCGATCGCTCCCTTCCCGAACGCCTCGGTGCCCTTGAACATCATGTGCTCGAGGAAGTGGCTGATCCCCGCCTCCTCGGCGCGCTCGTGGCGCGACCCGACGCGGTACCAGACCATCACCGCCGCGACGGGGTCGAGGTGCCGCACCGCGAGCAGCACACGCAGCCCGTTGTCGAGCGTGCGCTCGTGGATCGTCGCGCCGCAGTATTGGGGGAGCGTGTCGGTCATTCGGGCGAGGGGGACATGGAGGGCTGAGCGTGGATCAGCGGCGGTCGCGCGCGCGGCTTCTCTTCGGGGACCTCGGACTCGATGCGTTCTTGCTCGCCGAGGAGCGCCTCGACCTCGTCGCGGCTGAGCGCGCGCCACTTGCCTTCGCGAAGACCGCGGATCCCGAGCGGTCCGATTCGCGTCCGCGTCAGCGATGTGACCTTGTAACCGACGCGCGCGAAGATGCGTCGGACCTCCCGGTTCTTCCCCTCCTGGATCGTGATCTCCAGGGTCGAACCGCTCGGAGTGCGACGCTTGATGAGCACACGTGCGCCCGCCGTGCGTCCCTCCGCGAGGTGCACGCCCTCGCGGATCTTCTGGACCGCCTCGTCGGTGATCCGGCCCGGGGTCCGCACGAGGTACGTCTTCGGGACGCCGTACCGCGGGTGGGCGATGCGGTCCGCGAATTCGCCGTCGCTCGTCAGGAGGAGCAGGCCCTTCGACTCCTCGTCGAGCCGCCCGACGCTGAAGATCCGCCCCTTCCCGGGGTCCGTGATCAGGTCGATCGCGCGCGGCCGCGTCTCGCGAACCTCGTTCGTGCAGACGACGCCAGACGGCTTGTGGAGCAGGTAGTAGCGCCGCTCGCGCGGGTCCGAACGCAGCTGCACGCCGTCGACGTCGACGACCTGGGTCTCGGGATCGATCTTGAGCCCGAGCTCGGTCACGATCTCGCCGTCGACGGTGACCTTGCCGCCCTCGATCAGCTCGTCCGATCCGCGCCGTGACGCCACGCCGTTGTCGGCGAGGAACTTGTTGAGGCGCACGAGCCCCGTTCCGCGCTTCGCGTCGCGCGCGGAGGACGAACGGGCCGGACGCCGGCTCCCGCTCACACGCTTGAGCTTCCCGCGCGCTCCGCGCCCACGCGCTTTCCTACTCCTGCTACGCCGTGCCATCGCCCGTCTCCGTCGGTGTGTGGACCCGCGTCAGCTCCGCCGGACGGGGCGCGCGCGAAGGATTCGAAGGTCGCCGTCCGCGTCGACCACGCGGACGCTCTGGAGGTCCGCAGGCAGGACCCACGCGCTCCCGCGGTCGAGCTCAAGCGGCTCCTCGCCCGCTCCTGCCAGCGCGAGCCTGCCGCACCCGGACAGCACGAGTAGCGTCGTCGGAACGCCAGGTGCCGCCATCTCCAGCGGCTCGTGCACGTCGAGGACCTCGGCCTGGAAGCGGACGCCCTTGCGGAGCGTCGCCGAGCGGTTCACCGACCCGTCGTCGCCGACCTGCTCAAAGTCGAGCGGCTTGGGCGAGGTCGGAGGGGCCTCGAAGTCCATCGAGCGGAGCGCCTCGTCGAGGTGAGTTTCCCGCGGCTGTCCATCCAGCCCGACGCGTTCCCAGTCGTAGATGCGGTACGTGGTGTCCGAGTTGTTCTGCACCTCTGCGATCACGATCCCCGCGCCGATCGCGTGCACGATGCCCGGCGAGATGTCGACGCCCTCGCCGGCGTGCACGGGGTAGCGGCAGAGCAGGTCGACGACGTCGAGCGACGCAGCGCCGCTCGCGAAGCCCGTCGCGTCCACGCCGTCCGCGAGCCCGAGGTACACCTCGGCGTCCGGCTCGGCGTCGAGCAGGTACCAGCACTCGCCCTTCGGCGTGGACCCGAAGCTCGCCGCCGCCGCGTCGTCGGGGTGCACCTGGATCGACAGAGTCTGACGCGCGTCGATCAGCTTGACGAGGAGCGGAAAGTCGTCCTCCTCCCCGGGTGCCGCCTCGCCGAGCAGCGCCTCGCGCTCCGACAGCATGAGCCCGGAGAGCGAGCGACCGTCGAAGGGGCCGCCGGTGACCAGCGAACAGCGGTCCTCGCGATCGCTGATGAGCCAGACCTCGCCCACCGGGGTGTCCTCGGGCCAGTCCATCGCGTCACGGTCCGCATCGCTGACGAAGCGGCGCAACGCATCGCCGCCCCAGACCTTGGGGACGGCGATCGGGCGCAGGCGGAGTGGACGGGCGATGGCCATGACGAAGCGCAAGAGCGTAGCGCCGCGCAGAGCCGAGGGGGCCCGGGATGGAGAAGTCCCGTCAGCCCTCCAGAAGTCGCTGCGCCTCCGCGAGCGCGGTCGGCTCGGCGGCGCCTCCAGCGATCATGTCGGCGATCTCGGCGACGCGGGCCTCGCCGGCCAGGATCTCGATCCGGGTCCGGGTACGGCCGCCGTCGACCTCCTTGTGCACGCGCACGTGCCGCGCGGCACGCGCCGCGATCGCCGGTAGGTGCGTCACGCAGAGGACCTGGTGGTGCCGGCCGAGCGCCTCCAGGTGGCTCGCGACCCGCGGCCCCAGGCGGCCGCCAACGCCGGCGTCGACCTCGTCGAAGACGAGGGTCGGGGTCGACCGGCGGACCGCGAGCGCGCCGCGGAGCGCGAGCAGGATCCGCGCCGCCTCGCCGCCGGACGCGACGGCCCGCAGCGGCTGCGGGTCCTCGCCCGGGTTGGCGGCGAGCAGCAGCTCAACGCCCTCGGCGCCGCTCGGCCCGAAGCGCCGCCGGTCCGCCTCGATCCCCTCGGTCCCGCCGCCGTCCGCGTGCGGCGTCAGCGTCATCGAGAACCGAGCGCGCTCCAGACCGAGATCGGCGAGTCCCTTCTCGACCGCCTTCTGGAGCTTCTTCGCGAGCTTGCCGCGCGCCTTCGTCAGCCGACGCGCCGACTCGGCGACGGACGCGCGGGCGTCCTCGATCGCGGCCACGAGCTCGTCACGATCGAGCGCGCCGCCCGTCATCGCGTCGAGCTCTGCCTGCAGCTCGTCCTTGCGCCGCTCCAGGCCCGCGGCGTCGACGCCGTACTTGCGCTCCAGCCGCTCCAGCAGCCCGAGCCGATCCTCGACCGCCTCCAGGCGAGCGGGGTCGACGTCGACGCCGTCGAGGAACCCGGCGAGCGATCGCGCAGCCTCCTCCAGGAGCAGCGTCGCCTCGCGCAGCCCGGTCGCGGGCTCCTCCAGGTCGCCGATGCGCGTCGCCCACTCCCCTACCGCACGCTCGGCCCGCCGCACGACGTCGAGGGCGGCACCGTCGGCTCCGCTCAGCTCGTGGAGCGCGCCACCGACCTCGGTCCCGAGCTCCGCCGCGTGGCGCAGGAGGGCGCGCTCGGAGCGCAGCGCCTCCGCCTCGGCGGCCGACGGGTCGGCGTCGGCGAGCTCGGCGGCCTGGAACCGCACGAGGTCGAGTCGCTGGAGCCGCTCGGACTCACCCGCCTCCAGGTCCTGCAGGCGATCGGCGAGCTCCAGCCACCGCGCGCGCCGCTCGCGGTACCCGGCGAGCGCGTCGCCGAGGTCCCCGAACGCGTCGACGAGGCGGAGCTGCTCGGCGGGCTCGAACAGCCGCTGGTGCTCGTTCTGTCCGTGGATCTCGACGAGCTGCGCGGCGAGTCCGCGCAGGAGACGCTGGGTCGCCGGGCGGTGGTTCACGTGCGCGCGGGTGCGTCCGTCGCGCCCGATGGTGCGCGTCAGGATCAGCTCCAGCTCACCGTCCCCCCCGCGCTCCTCCAGCGCCTCCGGCAGGTGCTCGGCCAGCCAGCCGGCGACGAGATCCCCGTAGGCGCCCGGAGTGAGCACGAAGCGCCCCTCGACCCGCGCCCGCTCGGCGCCCTTGCGCACCATCGAGGCCTTCGCGCGCCCACCGAGCAGGAGCTCCAGCGCGTCGACGATGAGGCTCTTGCCCGCGCCCGTCTCGCCCGTGACGGAGTTGAGGCCCGCGCCGAACTCGAGTCCGGCGCGCTCGAACAGCGCGAGGTCCTGCAGACTCAGTTCGACCAGCATCGTCCCCTGAAGATCGCACGGCGCGCCGCGCGGTTGCAACCCGGCCGCTACTTCGGCCGAGGAAGGACGAGCGGCGGAAGCTGCAGGGCCTCGACTTCGGTCAGGTCGAGTTCGTCGATCTCTCCGGCCTCGAGGAACGACTGCTGGAGCCGGTCGACCTCGGGTCCGAAGACACCGTGCCCGCCGGGGACGACGACGTGCAGGCCCTTGGGGAGGTGCTCGGCGGCCTCCGCGCCCCACGTCGCCGAGGTCGTCGGGTCGTGCGAGCCCGACAGAAGCAGCGTCGGCACGTCGACCGCGACCGGCTCGGCGAACGAGGCCGGGACGGGCGGGACCGGCCAGATCTCCGCGACCTCCATCTGGGTCCCTACGCGGGTCGTCCCGAGGAAGGTGCCGTCGCAGGCGGCCTCGACCTCGTCCGGATCGATCCGCGGGATGTCCTCGCTGGCGGTGACGCACATGAGCGTCCCCCACGCGATGATCCCGCGCATGGCGCGGCTCGATGCGATGGACGCCTCGGCGAGAGCCGTGAAGTCGCCGGCGTGCGCCTCCAGGAGAAGCAGCGGGAGGCGCCGGTTCGAGGGGAGCTGGTAGAGCTGAAGCCGCACACCCTCGGCGAACGCGATCCCGTCGAACAGGACGGTGGTCGGCTCTCCGGTGGCGGGATGACGCATGACGACCTCCGCGGGCTCGGCGGCCAGCCGCTGGACGATCTCGTCGAACTTGCGCCGCAGGTCGCCGAACGCGCGCCGGTAGCGCGGCGTCGAGCGGACCTCCTCGAAGATCCGGTCGAGGACGAGCTGGGCCTCGCGCGCGTGCGGGAGCGGGTTGCGGTACGCGATCGGCTGGACGCCCATGAGCGTCGCCGTGCGGATCGACTCCGGGTGCCGGCGCATGAAGACGAGCGCCGAGCGCGTGCCGTACGAGCCGCCGCGCAGGTTGAGCGACTCGTACCCGAGCGCCGCGCGGACCTCGTCGAAGTCGTCGACCGCGTTCGCCGTCGTGTACTGGGCGAGGTCGGCGCGCGCCTGGAGTCCGGGCAGCGCCGCCTCGAAGCGCGCGCGGTCGAAGTAGGTCTCGAAGTACGACTGCAGGTCGTCGTCGTTACCGGGCATCGGCACGTCGAGCCGGTTCGAGCCGCCGGTGCCGCGCTGGTCGACCATCACGACGTCCCGGCGGTCGCGCATCCAGAGACGGAGCTGCTGGTTGAAGAACGCGGTGGCCGCGGCGCCCGGGCCGCCGTGGAGCATGAACACAGGATCCGGCGCGGGGTCCTCGGAGCGCGCGGGGAGTACGACGAGCGACAGGCGGATCCGGCGACCTTCGCCGGTGGCCCGGTTCTCGGGGACCTCGTACGTGCCGCGCACGAAGGGCGTGCCGCTCTGACGATGGACGCGTCGCTCCAGCGTGAGCCGTGGATCCTGCCGCGCGCGCTCCAGGAGGCGCTCGCATCGTGCCTCTTCGCTGCTCTGGGGGGGCGCCGTGGACTGGAGCGGCGCCGCGGACGCCGCGGCGGTGAGCGCGAGAGCGAGGAGCTGCATCCCGACGTTGTACACGCCTCCGCCCCGAGCATCGCCGCCGGCCGTTGAGGACTGCGGGTACGTTACGCGCCATGAACGCGTTCTCCGTGACCCTTGCCGCGCTGCCGCTGGCGGCCCTCGCCCCTCCCCAGGGCGCCGCGCAGGACGCGAGCGCGACCCTCGCGGCGATCGTCGAGGAGGAGTGGACGGCGCGGCTCGCGGCGTCCCCGCTGTTCGCGTCGTCGGTCGGGAGCGACGTCGGACGCGATCGACTGCCGGACGTGTCGCCCGAGGCGCTCGCGGACCGAGCCGACCAGAGCCGCGCCCTGTTGCAGCGCGCCCTGGCCGTCGACGCGTCGGCGCTGCTTCCCGACGAGCGCGTGACGCGCGCGATGCTGGTCGCAGAGCTGGAGAGCCGTGTTCGCTCGTTCGAGTTCGACGAGTGGATGATCCCGCTGAACGCCGACTCGGGCTTCCACTCGTCGTTCGGCCGCCTGCCCGACCGGACGGACATGAAGTCGGCGGACGACGTGCGCGCGTACCTCGCGCGGCTCCGCGCATTCCCGGCCTACGTCGACCAGCAGATCGCGAACATGCGCGCGGGTCTCGAGAGCGGCCGGACCGTGCCGCGCGTCACGCTGATCGGGATCGACGCGTCCGTCGCGCCGTTCGTCGGCGAGGACGCGGCGTCGAGCCCGTTCTACCGAGCTCTCCTCGACCTGCCGGACACGATCGACGCGGCCGAGCGCGACGCACTGCTCGCGGACTGCCTCGCCGCGGTCGAGGACGACGTCGCGCCGGGCTACCGGCGCTTCGCGACGTTCCTGCGCGAGGAGTACGTGCCCGGCGCGCGCCGCACGCTCGGCGCGTCGGAGATGCCCGACGGCGAGGCGTACTACGCGCACCTCGTCCGGCACTTCACGACCCTCGACACGACGCCCCGGGAGGTCCACGAGCGCGGGCTCGCCGAGGTCGCGCGGATCCGCGCCGACATGGAGGCGGTCGTCGCCGAGCTGGAGTTCGAGGGCTCGTTCGCGGAGTTCCTGGCGTTCCTCCGCACGGACGAGCGCTTCTACGCGCGGACGCCGGACGAGCTGCTCGGCCGCGCCGCTCGGATCTGCAAGACGGTCGACGGGATCCTGCCGCGCTACTTCGGGCGCCTGCCGCGTCAGCCCTACGGCGTGGAGCCCGTCCCGGCGTCGATCGCGCCGAAGTACACCTCTGGCCGCTACGTCGGCGCGCCGATCGAGAGTGACCGCTCCGGCACGTACTGGGTGAACACGTACGATCTCGCGAGCCGGCCGCTCTACGCGCTGCCTGCGCTGTCGCTCCACGAGGCGGTGCCGGGACACCACCTGCAGATCGCGCTGACCGCCGAGCTGGAGCACCTGCCGCCGTTCCGCCGCAGCTCCTACGTGACCGCGTTCGGCGAGGGCTGGGCGCTCTACACCGAGTGGCTGGGGATCGAGATGGGGATCTACACGACGCCGTACGAGGAGTTCGGCCGCCTCACGTACGAGATGTGGCGGGCGTGCCGGCTCGTCGTCGACACGGGGATCCACGCGTTTGGGTGGGAACGCGACCGGGCGATCGACTTCCTCGCGTCGAACACGGCGCTGTCGCTGCACGAGTGCACGACCGAGGTCGACCGGTAC
>JBCDGE010000071.1:0-40678 GCA_038757895.1 Planctomycetota bacterium
CCGCCCCCGGCCACCGGGCGGCCCAGACCCCGCGCCCCCCGGGCCCCGGGGGCGGGAACGGCGCGCCCCCCATCGCCCGGTGACCCAACGGCCGCGCCCGCGCCAGGCGCGGGCGCGCCCTTCGACCATGTTGCGGGCCGATCTGGTCGCGGATCCAGTCCAGGAGCGGGTCAGAACTCCACGACGAGTCGTGCCTTGGCTCCTGGCCCCTCGTTCGAGTTGAAGAACCCGTGGAAGAAGCCGTTCCCTCCCGTGTCCGGGGGATTGAGCCCGCTGCGCCCGGTCATGGCGAGGCTGTAGTCGAAGTTGGCGTCACCGTTGGCGATCCACTCGTTGACCAGGTCCGTCACGTCCCACTCGTAGTTGCCCTCGTCGGTGATCGCGACGACGTCCTCCTCGACGAGCTCGATGAAGCTCTCCTTGAAGTCGAAGAACGAGCCGGGCGACGTGTTCAGGAAAGGATCGATCGACTCGGGATCCTCCGTCACGGCATGGGCGGAGATGTAGAAGGGATTCGACGGCGACGGGAGCGTGCCGAAGGTCTGGAAGGTGGTTCCGACGCGGAGGACCGCCCGCCGGCAGGGGCCCGGGTAGCGCGAGGCGTCGAAGTCGTTGAACACGAAGTAGGTCGTCTCCTCCCAGAAGCCGACCGGCCCGTTGGTGCCTCCCCCGCTGTTGAGGAAGGGGTCGGGCGTGGTCGACCGGATCACCGGGCGACCGAGGTCCCGGACGTATGGCGGACCGAACGCCCAGGCTGTCGTGAAGAAGTCGACGTCGGCGCGGATCGTGTCCTTGAGGCTGGGCTGTCCGGTCGGCGTCTGAGGTCCGGCCGGCCGGATGGACGTGACCTGGAGGGCCATGCCCGGCCCGGCGTAGAGGAAGCCGGAGATCCCCAGAAGGAGCGCAAGGTTCGTTTTCGTGATCATGGTGAGCAGCCACCTGGCTGGTCGTCGGAGCGGTGCAGATCTCGAGCCCTCTAGTTGCGATTGAGTCTCAATCGCAAGACAATGCTGCCTGCGTGCGCGACGGTCAAGTCCAACTCGCGCCATTCCCCGGCATCTGCCTCCGCCACGACGGACACCCGCCATCGAACACAGCCGGAAAACCACGCGGCCGCGCGCGAGTCGCGCAGCGATCGTCCTGTCGACTCTCGGGTTGCTGGCCTCGACCTGGCTCATGCTGCTCTGGGCCCGGAGCGCCTGGTTCGGCCCACCGAACGGGCGCGAGGACCCCCCGAACCGCGTCATGGCGAGCGAGCGTCCGGACGCGGAGGGTGGCGGCCTCGCGCCGAGTGACGCCCGAACCGCACGCGCCGTCGCACGACTCGACGGGACCGGGCAGCATCCCGTCGATCCTGGCGCGACTCCGTCGGCGCCGACCGGCATCACGGGACGCGTCATCGGCCCCGACGGAAGGCCGGTGCCCTCGATCAGGGTCGTGGCAGACAAACCCGCGCGAGACGAGAGACACCTGCGCGGCGTCGCCCTTGGTCCGGGAGGAGGAGCGGACCGCCTCCACGGCGAATCCGAGACGGGCCAGGACGGACGCTTCGCGATCACCGGCCTCTCGCCGGGGGATGGATACGGACTGTCGATCGGGACCGACGAGTGGGCGGTCGCGCACCGCGCCGACCTCGAGGTGCTCGATGACGTCGTGCTCGATATCGGCGACGTCTTGGTGCTTCGCGGAGCGCGCGTTGGCGGCGTCGTTCGAGCGGAGACCGGTGCGCCGATCGCCGGCGCGCGCGTCGAGATCGGTACGAACTGGACCCGCGACCCGATCCTCAGCGATGAGCGGGGGCGCTTCGACGCGGGCATGTTGCTTCCCGGGATCACCGAGATCGCGGTCCAGGCGGACGGCTGGGCGCTGCCGAGGGCTGTCCAGCGCGACTTCCTGGAGGGCGATGTCGTCCTCGACCTGGAGCTGACTCTCGTGCCAGCAGCGCGGATCGCGGGCGTCGCATACGACGGACTGGGCCGGACTCTGGCCGGTGTGTCGATCGAGGCGGTGCGCACGGGCCCCAGCGCCTTCGCGTACGTGGGCAGCTCCGAGCGAAGCGACGCCAGGGGTCGATTCGAGTTCGCCTCGCTGCCGCCAGGCACGTACCGCGTCAGTGCGACCAAGCCGGGATATCGCCCCCGATACGCTTCGGACGTCGAGGCGGGCGCAGGACCTCTCGAGCTGATCCTGGATCGTTCGGCCGTGATCGAGGGGACCGTCGTCGACGCCAAGACGGGGCGTCCCATCGTGGCAGAGGCCCTGAGCCTCTGGTGGGCTCGACCACAGAGGCATCGCGCCGGGGAACCGGCCTTCGAGCGATATCGGGAACCGGTCGACGTCAGCATCCGGCCGGACGGTTCGTTCACGATCGGCGTCACTCGCGCAGGGACGATGCGGGTCGAGGCGCGGGCGGAGGGGTTCGCGGGCACCCGCTCCATGCCCTTCGAGGTGCGGAGGAACGACGTCGTGCCGGCCGTCGAGGTGAGCCTGCAACGGGGAGCACGCCTCGCCGTCACCGTTCTGGACCGAGAGACGCGAGGTCCGGTGACGCACGCTGTCGTCGACGTGCACCACGCATCGCCGATCCTCGGGCAACCGCGATCCGGAGCGTCTTCGACGATTCCCACGAGCGACCTCGGTGTGCGGGTGGCGCGGGGAACGACCGGAAGGGACGGCCTGGTCGTCCTCGAGTCGATGCCCGAGGGCGCATTTGTACTCCGCATCCGGCGCGATGGGTACGCGCCCACCTGCAGCGGTGTCGTTCGTGTCGACGATCAGTCATCCCCTGGGTCGCTGGAGATCCTGCTCGGAAGAGGCGGCGCGATCGAGGGGAGGGTGACGGGTCGGAGCGGCGACCCCGCGGCTGCGGTCGAGCTCCTGGTCACGTCTTTCGCGGGGCAGGAGCGGAGGGCGCTCTCGCTGGAGAGCGGGACCTATCGCCTCGATCATCTCGCGCCCGGGCGCTACACGGTCGAACCGGTCCCTGGAGGCGTCGTCAGGGGGCGCAACGGGAGCGCGCAGCCTCCGGACGCGGTGGACTTCCCCGTCGTGGTCGAATCCGGTGGAACGACTCGTCACGACGTCGTCTTCGAGAGGATCGAACCTGGCTCGTTGGCGGGCGTCCTGACGATCAACGGTCTCGCCGCAGCAGGCATGACCGTGATCCCCCATCGATTCGAGGGCGGGAGGTATCGGCCCCGCCTTGGCGGCGAGCTCCGCACCGGCACCGACGAGCGAGGCCGCTTCGAATTCCGGCGACTCGCTCCCGGACGGTACGCGCTACGGGCCTTTCGTAGCTGGGAGGACTCGTACGACTGCGGACAGGTGACGGTACGTCCGAGCGAGAAGGCGCTCGCGATCGTCGACGTTCGCCTCGGCATCATCGACGGAATCGTGCTGGACCCGAACTCGGTTCCCGTCGCGAGCGCGAGCGTCCACGTCCGGCGAGAGCTGTCGGAGGACTCTGCGTGGGATCCCCTCGGCGGAGGTCTGAGCGGGCTCAGCGGCCCGGACGGCCGATTCTCGTTCGAGGTCGAAGCGGGGAGCTACGTCCTTTCCGTTCAGGCCGCTGGCCACTCACCCGAACGCGTTCAGGGGATCGAGCCGTCGCAGGGCGACGAGACGCAGAGGATCGAGGTACGACTGAAGCGCGCCGACTGACCCCCACGCGGCTTCGCAGCGAAACAGGAGTCGCTCATGGCGCACTCCGGGAGAACGAAGGAGGCCGCACTCAGTCTCCATGAGGCCGGCTGCGCCAGGGCGATCGACGCGTCGTACGAACCCGGGTAGGCGCGGGATCGTAGAGATCCGCGGATCGCGCCCAAGTTCGAACCGCCGCGTGACGTCTGCTCCTCGGAGAACCTCCATGACACGCGCCTTCCTGTCCCTGCTCACGCTCGTCACCGTGTCCTGCACGGCCCCCGCCCCCACCCCCAGCGCCGAAGAGGAGCCCGCCGCCGCCGCTGCGCCCACCGTGCGCCCGACGCACGAGGCCCGCGCCGCGAACGTTGCGGCGTACGAACGCGAAGGCACGCGACTCGCCGCGGAGGCGCGCGGCCAGTGGGTGCTCATCGCGCACGGCGAGGTCGTCGGACACTGGCCGGACTTCGACGCGGCCTGGTCGGAGGCGGAGCGCTCGGCCAGCGACGCAGCCCACGCGTACCTCTACCGGGCGGGCATCGACGACATCGACGTCACGTTCGTCTTGTCGCCCTTCCTCTCGAGCGACCCCGGCTGGGTCCAGATGGGACGACGGGCGCAGAGACCGCAGCGCCTCACGATCGCCGCCGCGGACAACACCTGGGCGCGCAAGGTCGGAGCGGAGACGAGGAGCGTCACCTGGGGCGATGACCGTGCGCGCTTCGTCGTCACCAGCCCCGATCGGGAGCGCGAGGCCGTCGTGCACGGAGTCGCGAGCGGCCTCTTCCAGGAGGACCTCACGATCACCGAGGAGACGGCCGAACGCCTCGGCCTGGGTCGCTTCGAGGCGCCCGGCCGCGCGTCCTACGCCGAGGATCGGTGGACGAGCCGGAAGGTGGTCGCCCGGCTGACGATCCCCGAGCTCGAGGTCGACGTGCCGGTCGTCGCATACGTGCTCCCCGAGGAGCTGACGCGACCGATGTGGTCAGAGCCGACACGGACTCTCCTGGACGGGTGGCGGCCCGACGGAGAGCGATAGGGAGCCGCGCCGAGCAACCTGCGACTCCGGACGCTCAGCGCACGTGCGCACCCGCGCTCTCGATCGTGAGCGTCTGCGTGCGCGGGTCGTAGTCGACGTCGGGATACGCCGAGCGGAGCCGGGCGAGGTAGCCCGACGGGCGGGGATCGATCACCGCGGGCAGGTTCGGGCCGCCTGCCTCCACGATCGCGATCGAGAAGTGGAGGCAGCTGTTCGTGAGCAGACCGTAGGAGTCGCGCGATGCGTCGCTGTTCTGACCGACGCGGCGCTTGGCCTCTGCATGCATCCGGTCGAAGCCGCCGGGCACATCGACGAGAACGCCGGCGACGCGCCCGTTCTGTCCGGACTTCCTGGAGAGCGAGTCCATGACGTTCGCGAGCGAGTCCATGGTCGGGCGTCCGTCCGCTCCGATCGCTACGTCGGGAATCGTGACCCGGCGCGTGATCCCGTGCGACGCAGGATCGTAGCGGCCGTATTCGTAGTACTTGGTGAGGCCGTCGGAGCCGCGGATCAGCAGGACACCGGCGTGACCGAGGTTGTCGACCTTGGTCTTTGGGATGGTGACGTCGTCCCAGGCCCAGCCGGGGATCAGGTCGATCTCGACGTCGTTCTCGACGACCGTGATGCGGTAGGCGGGGAAGATGATGGGTATCGCGAGGTCCATGGCTACTGTGGCAGTTGGGTCGGGCTCGATCGCACGCGAGCGAGGACGACGGTGAGCTGGTGACCCGTGCGGAACGATCGCATGAACGGCGGCTCGCGCCGCTCGCCACGGAGATTCCGCGGAATTCTCGGAGCCGAGAGACGTCGCACGCCGTGCCCGAGCGGGACCGCGACGGGGCGGGCGCGTCCCGATGACCGTGTGCTACGCCGATCGGCCCCCATGGACGCTCGCTCTCGCACTCTCTACGCCTTCCTCTGCGCTGCCGCGGTCGTCTCCACGTGGATCGTCGCCTCTGTAGATCGGAGTTCGAGCGCGGCCACGGTCGAGCGGCGAGGAGCCACGCAGGATGGGGATCGCGCGACCGACGCCGACCTGGCCGACCCGTCGCCGCTGGCCGCCGCGCGCGATGCGCCCACGAGCGGGGGAACGACGACGCAGCCCGCCGAGTACCCCGTCGAGGCCCCCGTCGACGACCTCGGCGACCCGCTGCTCGCCGTGAACGACAGCGCGGTGGAGGGAGTGGTCGTGCTGGGCGACGGGACGCCTCTCGCAGGGGTCACGGTCCGGGCGAGCAAGTGGGACGAACGTGACGCCTCGGGAGGGTCCTCGGACGATGCGATGCGCAGGCGACCGAACCTTCGCCCGGAGTCCAAGACGGGCGCCCAGGGCACGTTCCGCCTCGAGCCGCTCCTGGCGGACTGGGTCGTCACCGACGTCGTCGAGGTCGACGGCGTCGAAGGCGATCACTCGGGGCCGTTCCCCGTCCCGTCGGGTCACGTGGAGATTCGACTGGCGGCCGTGGCGGTCGATGTCGTCCTCCCACCCACCGTGAAGGTCCCCGAGGGGGAAGCGCGGGCGATCGGACCGGACAGCTGGATCATCAGCGGCACCGTCGCCAAGGCGGTCCCCGTCGTCGATGGGGAGCGGCAGGACGGCTTCGCGTTCTCGCTGGGCGGCTTCGACGAACAAGGAGTCGCGCGATTCGTCCTCCCGCAGGGTCCCGGCTACGCGTTCACGCTGGAGCGACCACGACGGGGCGCCCTCTCGGGCGAACTCGAGGAAGGCCTCCCCTCCGGCCACTACCGCGTGGACCTCGCGGAAGACGGCGCGCGACGTGGGTTGCTCCGCGTGACGATGACGGGTGTCGCCCGCAGCGCCGACGAGTCCATTCACGTCTCGCTGGATCCGCTGCGCGACGACGGCACGCGGATCCAGCGATCGTTCGACCTGGGGCTCCAGATCCCCGGCTGGCAGAGGTCGGCCGAGCGGACCGGGCTCGTCGCTGGGCGCTATCGCCTCAGCGCGACCCTCGGTCACGCTGGAACGAACTCGATGCTGCGCTGCGCCCTCTCGGCGCGAGAGATCGAGGTCGTGGATGGATCGACGGCGGAACTGGAGATCCGCGTCGAACGCGGGGCTCGACTGGAGATCGTGCCGCGCGGGGAGGCAGCGGGGAGGTTGGCCCGACTGAGGTTCGAGTACTACGACGTCGATCTCCAGAGCTGGGTGCCGTCCCGCCTCCTGGAACTCCGCGAAGGGGAGCGCCCTCGCTTCGCGAGCAGCGTCCGCCCCGGCAAGAAGTACCGCGTCAGGGACGCGCTCCCCGTCGGCACCTGCCAGCTTCGCTTGACTGGCAACGGCTGGACGAGCGTCGAATCGACGGTCGCGCTCGCTGCGGGCGAGGTCTAGGAGTGGAGCCCCCTGCTCTCGCCGACGGACTGACGAACGCCCGAGTCGTGCGCCGTTCGGAACCCGTTGTACGGCAGGGGCGGCAGCACCTCGCGGGCATCGGCTACCGTGGACTCGAGCCCGTCGGCGCGCCGACCTGCGCGGACGAGGACGGAGACGGCGTCCACGCGTGCGACTCCGTGCCGTCGATCCCGGGATCGGAACTCCAGTTCAGCCGCCCGACGTCTCGATGCGGCAGGGATGGACTCCCAGTCGCAGCTCTTCGTCTTCGTCATCGCCCTCGCCGCCGGGGGCACGGCCTGGAAGATCTTCCGGCAGACCCGCAGCGCCGGTGCGAGTCGTGGCTGGCCCGCTGTCCGCGGTCGGATCGTCCGCTCCGAGGTCGTGCGGCAGAACGTGCGAGACATGCACTACGGGGACCCCGACGAGGTGGACGAGACCGATCAGCTCTCCTACGTCCCCGACGTGCGCTTCGCCTACTCGGTCGGAGGGCGCAAGTACGAGTCGGATACGATCACGTTCGGAGCACAGCGCTACACCGGCGATCGTTCGCACGCCCAGCGGACGGTCGATCGCTATCCGGCGGGCGCCGAGCGTCAGGTGTTCGTGAACCCGAAGCAGCCGTCGAGCGCCTGCCTGGAGCGCGGTGAGGGATCGCTGGTGATCGGCTACGTCGTGTCCGCGCTCATGGCGGCGGTGGCGCTCGGGCTCGCCGGCGTGCCGCTGCTGGGCTGACCTGATCCGAGACGGCGGGCGTGTCCTCTCCATGGCGAGAGGGGGCCTCGAGAGCGGTTCGGCGCGATTTCCCGCAACAGTCCCCGGACGCAGTGCATCGACACGGGTACGCCATGACGATGCACAGCGCCGCGATCTCCGAACTGCTCCAGCACTCCGCCTGGGTCGAGCGTCTCGCGCGATCCCTCGTGCGGGATCCTGAGGCGGCGGACGAGCTCGTCCAGGAGGCGTGGCTGCGCGCCATCAAGAACCCGCCGCGCTCGCCCTCGAGCCCGCTGTCGACGCGAGCCTTCCTCGGCAGCGTGGTGCGCAACCTCGTCCGACAGGGAGCGCGCGAGGACCGGCACCGCCGGGCCCGCGAAGAGGACCATGCGGCCGACGAGGCGCTGCCCGCAACGGCGGACCTCGTCGCGGCCGTCGACAGCCAGCGCGCCGTCGCCGAAGAAGTGCTCGGGCTTCCCGAGGCGCAGCGCGACACGCTGCTGCTGCGCTACTTCAAGGACCTCAGCTCGGCCGAGATCTCGCGACGTACCGGGACTCCCCACGCGACCGTCCGGTCGCACCTGAAGCGCGGGCTGGACGAGCTTCGGTCTCGTCTCGACCGGAAGGCCGGCGGTGACGCGCATCCCCAGCTCATGGCGATCCTTCTCGCTGCGCCTGCGACGACGTCGAAGGCGCTGGTTCCCGCGGCGGCCGCGCCGCTCTCCGTGAGCGCCCTGATCATGTCCAAGTCCCACCTCGCCCTCGCGTTCGCAGCTCTCGTCGTCGCTTGCGGAATCGCCGCCGTGTACCAGCTGGACCGAGCTCCGCGCTCGATCGCGTCACAGGGGGCGGCGCCGAACGAGGAGACCGCGCCGGTCGTGACCGACGATCTGGCCGCTGCAGAGTCCGAACCGGCCCAAGAGGAGGTCGAGCTCGCCCGGCTGGACGGCCCGATGGCTCCGGCCTCGACGCGGCGAGCGAACGCGCTCTCTCCGGAGGCGGATGGCGCGGCGGCGACGACCTCGGCACCGGAGATCGTCGGCAGGGTCGTGGATCTGGAGGGACGCCCGGTCTTCGAGGCCTCGGTGTGGCTCGGTTCGTCGGGGACCATCGACGAGGGCGACGAGCTGAGCGCACGGCGGATGGGACCGCGGGCGCTCGACCCCAAAGCGACCGTCGACCTCGCCGGCGCGGCGAAGACCGACCCCGCCGGTCGGTTCCGCCTGGAGGCGGACGACGTCGGCGAGCGGCTGGTGTGGGCCAAGCGGGACGACTCGCGCTATGGCTGGGCCCGCCTCTCGACGAACGACTCTGCGGAAGAGCTCGAGCTCGTCGTCGAGATCCTCCCGCGCGAGAGGCGCATCGCCGGCGTCGTCCAGGACGCGGTCGGGAGCCCCTATCCGCTCGCGACCCTGACCTACTCGGTCGTGGACGAACACGGCTCCGCCATGAGCTCGGGTGTCATCCTCGACGACCAGGGGCGATTCGAGATCGAGGTCACGCTGGAGGGCGAGTACGACCTCGTCGCCAACGATCCCTTCGCGGATCCGACGCGTCCGCTCCGCGCGTTCGCGAACCGGGTCCAGCCGGGGACGATCGACCTCGTGCTGCGTCTGGGAGAGGCCTCGATCCTGAACCTACGAGTCCGCGACGAAGCGTCGAATCCGATCGAAGCCGTCTCGGTGACGCCGATGATCGGGAACGAGACGTCGTCCGTCAGCATCGGTTCCTACGAGGGACCCCACGCCGACGGGCTCGTCGAACTCCCGCTGCCGGGCCGGCCGTTCTACCTGCAGCTCCGCGCCCCCGGCTTTCACGACGAGCGAGTCGGCCCGCTCGACCCCGACGCGATCCAAGGGGTGGTCGACATCGAGATGCTCCGCGCGCCGCGCGTCACGGGCGTGGTCCTCGCCGGCGGACGGCCGATCGAGGGGGCGCGCGTCAGGCTGTTCCGACCGAAGGTCCCCGGAATGCAGGTCCTCGTCGACGGGTACGGCATGAACTACGTGCCGGACGGGGAGGCGACCACCACGGAAAGCGACGGCACGTTCGAGCTCTTCCACCGCCACGGCGGCGCCTACCGGGTCGTCGCGCACCACCCGGACCACGCGTCCGCGGACTCGGGGACGCTCGAGCTGGGTGAAGAGGAGGACCGCAGCGGTCTCGAGATCGAGCTGGAGGCCGGCGGAACGCTCATCGTCCACGCGCCCGAGGGGACCGCCGAGGGCGAGACGGCCGTTGCCTACCGCGGGATCGGCGAGCCGCGGTCCGCGCGCGTCGACGCCACCGGCGTCGCCACGTTCCCCCACATCGCGGCCGGCCGCTGGTGCGTCCGCATGGAGGACGAGAACCTGCGCCGGATGCGCGGCTCGTTCCAGCAGTCGTTCGATCCGGCGAGGGAGGGCAAGGTCCTCCCGTGGAACTGCGACGTGCGAGCGGGTCAGACGGAGACCGTGCGGCTCGACTGAACGAACGGCGCGCGCGTCAATCACCGTCCGAGGGCTGATCCCACGCGGGCTCCGCGCCCAGCATGGTGCGCAGGGCCCACTCCTGACGGATGACGTGACCGCTTCCGACGACGGCGAAGACACGCTCCCCGGCACGCACGAGGTCGACGAGGGTGCGCGCCATGTGCTCACCTCTCGCCGAGCGCGACGCATCCGAGACGCGTGCGAGGACGCCGATGCGAGGCTCGCGCGCAAGGGACCTCCAGCCGTCCTCGCCCGGTGCAGCGCGCGCCCAGGCGGCATCGACGTCGTCGAGGGTGACGAGCGAGCCGCGCAGCCCGTCAACGTCGGTCCGCTTCGCGAGGAGATCGCGCGCGAGCCCCTCGTCGGCCGTCCCATCGGCCTCGCTCGCATACACCCGGAGGAAGAAGTAGAGCGCAACCTCCTCGGCGGTGAACGTCGCGAGGAGACTGCGAACCTCGTCGACGTACTCCGGCTCCAGCGACACGAGGTCGACGCCGTTCGCGCGAGCCAGCTTGTGGACGAGCGTCGGTTCGGGCAGGCCCGCGAAGGGCTCGACGAGGAGTCCGAAGAAGTGGCGCCGCTTCCGTCCCTCGCACAGAGCGACGCTGGGCCCGAACGCCGACCAGCGCTCCTCGATGTCGGCGACCTGGGGGTGCCCGCGTTCGCGCGTGTGCGCCCCGCCGTAGTAGAGCAGGGCGCCGCCCTCGGGCATCGCGATCTCCAGGACGTAGGGCTCCCCCACCCGCACGCGCGCCTCGTCGTGCTCGGCGCTGCTCCTGAGCCGGACGGGGAGCGGCGCGTCCGCGAGCGACGCGTCCCGGAAGACGTGCGCGGGAGCCTTGGTGGAGGTGTGGCAGCCGAGGGAGAGGGCGAGGCCGAGAGCCGCGGCGGTGAGGAGGGGGGTGCGGAGGGGGGTGCGGAGGCGCATGGCGGTCGTTCGCGGGCGGGAGGAACGACGGCTCATACGGAGCCCGGCGCCGGCTCTTTCACGCCTCCCCGGGGCTCGATGCTGCGGTCCCGCTTTTCGACGATGAGGGCCCGCTCTTCGGCGAGCGCACCGACGTGGACGACGGCCGCGACCGTTCCGCCAACGTCGAGTGCAGTCACCTGCTGTCAAGCCTCGAGGCCTGTCGAGGTGTTGAGCTCCTGCCGACGAACCGCCGGGACGCTATCGATCACTCGATCTCGATCAGGGTGGCCGTGAGCCTCGTCTTCGTCACGGCCTCGGTCGAGTTCGAAGGAACGATCGCCTGGATCCGAGGCGCCGTTACTGACCTGCCCCAATCCGCGCCAGGCCGGCCGCGATCGTCGCCGCTTCCGCGGGCGTCGCGAAGCGTCGCAGGGACGCTGCTCGCAGCCACTCGGCGCGGACCTCGTCCGCGGGCCGGCGCATGCCCTCCGCGAGCTGCGCGACTGCGATCGCGGCGGCGACGTTCGTCGGCTCGTCCAGCGCAAGGTCGCGCATCGTCATGAGCGCGGCGCCGGGTCGGCCGACCGCATATTCTGCGCGCGCGCGGACGTAGCGCAGGTCGCCGTTCGAGGGGTCCTCGCGCAGCGCTGCCTCGATCTCGACGAGCGCGCCGGCGGCGTCGCCTCCCGATACGCGGAGGTCGAGGATGCGGACCTCGACCTCGGCTCGCATCAGGCCGCCGACGGCCCCGCGGATCTCCTCGAGCAGGCGGAGGGCACGACCGGGGTCGTTCCCACCCGCGACGATCGCAGCCGCGAGGTCGACCCGGATCTGCGCGCTGTTCGGCTGGAGACGCATCGCCGTATCCAGGTGGCGGGCGGCGGCCTCGAAGTCGCCGCGGTCGAGCTCGGCGCGGCCGAGGTCCGCCCAGCCGCTCGCGTCCGTGCGGTCCAGCGCCGCCGGGAGGACGTTCGAGAGCGCGACCAGGACGGCCGCCGCGCCCACGATGCCCGCGCCGGCGACGAAGCGACGAGCGCGGAGGGCGCGCACGGCCTCGACGATCGCGTGCCCGGAACCGATCGCGAGGGCCGGCAGCAGCGGCACGCGGAAGCGCGAGGTGACGAAGAACAGCACGATGCTCGCCGCGTAGACGACGACGAACGCGCACAGCAGGTGCGCGCCCGCTCCCCGACGCCGCGCGGCGAGCACCAGACCCACGACGCCAAAGCCGAAGAGCAGGTCCCAGCGCGCCGGGGACCAGCGCAGGAGCGGGAGCGTGCGGAACGCGGTGAACTCGACGTCCTGGTTGTTCGCCAGCTCGTGGTTCATCGTCAGGAGCCGCGCCTTCCACGCCATGTGCGCGGCTGCGTCCGCGGGCTCGGCCTTCATCCAGTCCATCGCGCGGCCGGCGTAGTGGCGCGAAACCTGCGACGGGCGCAGCGGCCGTCCCTCGGCCTGCTCGGCCTGTTCGTACGCGGCGTAGAACCCGCCCCACCAGCTGTCGGGCGTCCCGGGGACGATCGCGCTCGCCCCGTCGCTCTCCGGGTTGTTGCCGATCCACAGGTTCACGCCGCCCTGCGTCGCGACGAGCGCGGGGTCCCCCTCCAGCACGTTGTGCAGCGTGACCGGAAGGATCGGGACGAGCGTCCCCGCCGTGAGCGCGAGGGCCGCGCGTATCCGACGCGTGCGGGCGATCGTCCACGCGAAGAGGACCGGCATCAGCAGCAGCACGTTCGGGCGCGCGATCGCGGCAAGGCCGAACGCGAGGCCCGCGATCAGCGCAGAGCGCGGCCGGTCCTCCATCCCCCACGACGCCGCGCGGTCGAGCGCCAGCAGCAGAAGGGGCACGAGCAGCGCAGGGATCAGCAGCTCGGCGTCGAAGGCAATCATCACCCACGACACGGCGACGAAGAGGCCGGCGATCGTGCCGGCCGGCTCCCCCACGACGCGCCGCGCCAGCCGGTGCGTCAGCACTGCGCTCGCCGCGCCGAGGAGCGCCTGCACGAGGCGGATCCCGAGCGTCCCGTCGGGGCCGATCGCGACGAGCAGCCCGAGGAAGAGCGGGTACAGGGGCGCGCGGAAGAACGGGCCGTCCTGGAACTCCTCGCCCTCCGCGATCGAAGTCGCCCACGTCAGGTGGTAGGCGGCGTCCATCGTCGGCGCGTCGAACCGCGGGTGGTCCCGCAGCGCGAGGACGTAGACGACGCGCAGGGCCGCCGCGACGCCGAAGATCAGCAGCGGGACCGAGAGGGTCCAGTGCCTGGACGGCGCTCGTTCGGCGTCCGGCGTCGTTCCTTCCTCGCTCATGGTGTCGCTGCGGCGTCTGAGAGCGTGGGCAGAAACTGCCCACGCGAGCGCGCATCTTCGTCAGAAGATGCGCCAGAGACATCATCAGGGCCTGGGCAGATTACGCTTCAGCGATTTCTGCCCAGGCTCTGGCGCCGCGCGGAACGCGGCGGAGACCGTGGAACCGGCGGCCCGAAGGATACGAACCCGGATCAGCGGGGCGAGAGCACTTCGCCGGTGGTCAGGGTGCCGAATCCGACCACCGTGGCCCCGCCGTGGACGAAGATCCGCGACTGGAAGATCGAGGGCGAGATCGCCTGGCGCGCCGTCGGCATGCCCCGATCGAGGCGCCACGCGTCCGTCGCCGGGTCGTAGACCTGGACCTCGGCGAACGTGGTCACGTCGTCCGCACCGCCGATCACGTAGAGCTCGCCGTTCCAGAAGACCGCTCGGCCCGTGGACGACCGCGGCAGCGGCATCGCGCCGACCTGGCCGCCCGTCGTGGTCCGCCAGGTCGCTGCGACCGGGTCGTAGATCTGGACCTCGCTCGTGCCCGGCTGGGGCGAGAGCGTGCCCTGGCGGCCGCCGAGCACGAAGAACTCCGCGCCGTCGGTGCCGGACGCGGCCATGTGGACCGCGGTCGGCATCGCGCCGAGCGACGTCCAGGCGTCGGCCACCGGGTCGTAGGACGCGAAGTTCCCGACCGTCCCGCCGCCCATCGGGGCGACGCCGCCTGCCACATAGACGATGCCGTCGATCGTCGCCGTCGAGACGCCACCGGCGTCCCAGGGCATCGGCGTGCCCAGCATCCACTGGTCGAGCGCCGGGTCGTAGATCTGGACCTTGCCGGCCGCGCCGGAGTCGAAGCCGCCGAACAGATACAGCTTGTCGTCGATCACCTCGGCCGCGTGCCCGCCGCCGGTGAAGGGGCGGACCGCGTGCGACGTCGTCCAGCTGTCCTGGACGAGGTCGTAGGCGAGCGTCTGCGAGGCGCCGTCGCCGAAGACGTACAGCTCACCGCCGAGGACCGCGGAGACCACGTCCCCGAGGCCGATCGGGAGGGTGCTCGCATCGCGCCAGCGACCGCGGGAGATGCCCTTGGTCGGCGGCATGTAGCGGAACGCCTTCGTGAGCGTGCGCACGTTCAGGTCGATCTGCACCGTCACGTCGAGCAGCTCGCTGTCCTGGCCCGTCGCGCTCGGCGGGACGATCCCGCGGATCCGGGACTCGGAGACCGACGTGAGAACGGCCGGAATGCCGCCGATGGTCACGGTCACCGCGCCGAGGTCGGTCCCAAAGTTCTTGCCGCCGATCACGAAGTGCTGCCCGCCCGTCGCCGGTGCGCGCCACGGCGTGATGTCGTACGGCGTGAGGCCGACCGCGGCGACGTCGTCAGGAACCTGGACGCGCACCCGGTTCCCCACGTAGCTGATCGCGAGGATCGCACCGCCCGGGCCGGTCACCACGTCGAGCCCGCGGTTCGGCGGGAACGCGCTGTTGCCGGAAGAGTAGAGGGTCTGCGCATCGACGCGCCGTCCGTCCTCGGAGAGCTCGATGCGGTAGATGCCCGAGTTCCACTTCATCGCGATCAGCTCGCCCCGCATGCCCTCGTTGAAGGCGGCGGAGCGGTACTCGTCGATGCCGTTCGTCGACGAATCGACGAGCGAGATGGGCGCGACGTACTCGCCCGGGATCGACGGGACGAAGTTCCCGCGATAGACGTTCTCGCGCTCGTCGTAGCGCCCGCGCGCACGGTTCGCCGAGCCGTAGTAGTTGCCCGGCTCGACGAGATCGAGGCTGTCGGGCGTCGTCGGGTGCGGGAGATTGCCCTGCGTCGTCGCCGAGAGCGAGGCCGGACCGTACGGGTTGTTCGGCCCGTTGTCGGTCGCGTAGATGTAGCCGTTGGTGTGCTCGACGAGGTCGTAGGTGTTGCGGAAGCCCGGTGCGACGACCTCGATGTCGACGCCCGCGACGACGTCGACCTGTTCACCGAAGACCTGGTCGTCGACCAGGATGCTGCTGTTCGAGTCCTCGTAGAGCACGACCCCGTTGAACGCCGGGTCCGACAGCCGAAGCTTGACGATCGCACCGGAGAGCGGCGACTCGGGGACGTCCCCGATCAGCGGCCACTGGACGCCCGCGTTCGTGTTCCCGCCGACGCAGAGGAGCATGTCCCCGTTGTCGTCGAAGTGCATCCCGTTGACCGAGTGGTCGTGGTTCGAGACCGGGAGCCCCGTCGCGATCGGGACGGGGTTGTCGAAGTCGGGGCCGGTCAGGACGGAGATCTGCCCGGTGTAGTACGAAGGCCCGGTGAAGGCGCCGCCGCCGTTCTGGAACTGCTCGCCGTGCGAGATGTAGATCCTGACGGACGACGGGTCGAGCGGGTCGTACACGTCGAACGGGTCGACGGTCATCCCGAGCGTGTCGTGGTTCACGAGCCCGGACACGCCGTCCTTCAGCTCGCTCGACACGACGTTGTAGTCGTCGTCGTACGTCACGACCATGACGCTCCCGTTCAGCACGCCGACGTACAGCTTGCCGTCCGGACCCCAGACGGCGCAGGTCGCGTCCTGGACGTAGAGCGACTCCGCGTCCAGGCGGTCGAAGCGGATCGGCACCGGGCCGGTCGGTGAGTAGTCGAACTGAACGGGGTCGCTGATGCCGTTCGGCGTCTCGATCGTCACCTGCACCGAGCCGGTGCCCGGCGGCGAGTTGACGACGACGCGCTCCCCGCCCCAGTCCTCGAACTCGGCCTCGGTGATGTCGATGCTGCCCCAGTGGACGACCGTCTGTGCGCGCGGGAAGAACCCGAAGCCGGAGATGTCGATCCGGTTCCCGCCGAGATCGCTCCCGATCGTGGGCATCGAGTGGATCGTCGGCGGGACCCCTTGTTCGTCGTGGAAGAGCGCGTTCTCGACGTCCACCGCCTGCGAACCACCCTCGAGGATGGTGAGCGAGAGCGGAAGCTCGGCGATCTCGTAGACCGCGAAGCGCAGCTCCACGTCGTGCACGCCGGGCGCGAGCGCGACCGGCCCTATGGGGGACGCTCCGTTCACGAGGACCAGGCGGCTGAGGCCGCCCTGCGCGACGAACTCCAGCGTCCGCGCGGAGGTGATCTCGAACGACGTCTCCCAGCGCACCATCACGTCCTCGGTGAAGGGCGATCCGCCGATCCGACCCGAAGCGGGCGCCACCTGGAGCGCGGCCAGACGCTCGGCGAACTGGTAGGTCGCCGGGACGTTGCTCAGCATCGCGACCGGGTCGACCGTCGAACCGTCGTAGTACAGCGCGAGCGGGCCGGGCACCTTGTCGACCGGGTGGACGGTGATCGTGCGCGAGTCGGACGCGAAGTTCGGCGGCGTGTTGTCGTCGCCGATCGTCAGCGTGACGGTCGAGTTCCCCGTCGGGAACAGGTGGCTCGTGTTGTCCGAGCTCGCGATCGGGACACCGCCGACCTCCCACTCGAAGGACGCCAGGCTCTTGCCGGGCTCGTGCGTGTGCGACTCGGCGCCGAGGAGCTGCACCTCCTCCGAGCCGCTGCCGTCGTAGTCGACGACGAACGTGGGCGACGAGTCCGGGACCGGGTGCAGGAAGCCCCAGCCCGGATTCGCGCCGCCGGTGCCGGAGACGTCGAACTCGAACATGTCGCCGGTCTGGCTCGACTCCAGCTCCAGTACGAACATGTGGTCCTCGTGCACCGTGGGCGTGAACGTCACGGGGACGACCGTCTGCCCGGGCAGGAGCTCGATCGAGGGCGCGTGGAAGACGGTGACCGCGCCGCCGCCGAAGTCCTGGCCGCCGTAGGTGACCTTGAAGTCGGTACTCGACCCGTCGGTGGCCGTGCGGAAGGTCAGCCCGTCGATCATCGCGGGCGCGAGCCCGTCGTTCTGGAGGACGATGTCGATCGTCGCGTCGGAGCCCTGCTCGACGATCCCGAACCCGACGCTCGTCGTGGTCGTCGACAGGACGGGGATCGAGCGCACCTCGACGGCGCTGACGATCGCACGCGCGACGCTGGCGCGGATCCCGATGTCGAGGATGCCGTCGGCCACGTCGACGCGCATCGCGGCCGTCTGGTAGGCCGTCCGGGCGCCGACCTGAGCGAACACGTCGAGGTCGTCGAGCGCCAGGGCACCCTCCAGCTCGACGTCCCAGACGCGCAGCCCGGGCGCGGTGTTCAGCGGCTCCCACGTGCGCAGGACGACCTCGTAGGTGCCGTTCGGGAGCTCGAGCGCGTAGTCGAACGAATCGCCGGTACGGTACGTCTGGTAGAGCCCGTCGAGGCTCGTCCCGAGCACCTCCAGGCCGGACAGGCTGAGCTCGCCTCCGGTCACTCCATACTCGGCCGTCCAGTCGGTCCGGCCGGGCCCGTCGAACGCCTCGTCATCGGCGTTCATCAGGATCTCCTCGCCGGGCTCGCCGTACGCGATGCCCGACACCCGGACGGGGATCGGCGCCTCGCCCTGGAGCTGTTGCTCGGCCTCCAGGTCGAGCGCACGGAGGCCCTGCCCGATCGGCTCGAAGGTCACGTCGACCTGCGCGCTCTCCCCGGGCTGGAGCGTGATCGGAAGCGCGACGGGGAACGAGAGCGCGAACTCGCCCTTCATCGCGCCGCGCAGGCGCACGTTCTCCAGCACGACCGCCGCGGAGTGCATGTTCGTGAAGAACACGCTCTGCGACGCGGAGACCTCGCCGACGCGGAGCGTCGCGTACTGGAGCTCGGTCACCGACGGCGTCAGCGGCGGCGGGAGCATCATCGGCCCCCGGTCCCCGTCATTGATCAGGACGAGCAGCGTCGTGGTCGTGCCGAGCGTGCCGTCGACCGGCGGTTCGAGCGTGAACGTGAGCGTCTCGCCGAGCTCGGGGATCTGGTCCACGACGAGCGCGACCGGCAGGTCCACGAACGTCGCCCCCGCCGGGACGACGGCGGGGCTCGGCGGGAGCGTCGAGTCGCTGGAGTCCGCCGCCTCACCGGTCACGGTGAACGGCACCGTCACGTCGAGACCCGACGGGGCGTCGAGCTGGATCCGCACGTCGAACCCACCGTCCGCCTCGTCGACGACGGTGCGGAACATCGGGAACTCGACGACCGGCGGCGCATCGTCGTTCTCGATCGTCAGGACGTGCTCCGTGATGGCGCCGGCCTCGGCCCCGGAGAGCGCGCCGAAGGTCAGGACGAGCGTCTCGTCCGCCTCGTACAGCGCGTCCGGGGTCAGGGCGACCGCGAACTGGCCGGCCGACTGGCCGGTCGTGATCACGAGCGGCTCCGGCGTGACGTCGGCGTCCACGCCGCCGGCCTGGGCCGTGCCGGAGAGCACGAGCGGCACGGTCACGTCGGCCGGCGCCGGCGCGCTCAGCGTCACGTCGACGAGAGCCGTCCCGGAGCCCTCTGCGGCGCTCTGGGCGGCGAGCGCGAAGGTCGCCGTGATCGGGTCGTCGTCTTGGATCGTGAGCGTGTGCACGACCGTCGCGCCGAGGTCCGCGCCGGTGGGCGTGCCGAGCGTCAGCTCGACCGTCTCGGCCGGCTCCAGCTCGGTGTCGTCAATCAGGTCGACCTGGGCGGAGACCTGGAGCGCGCCCACCGGGATCGTCACCGACGGCGTCAGGAGATCGAAGTCGACGGTGTCGGTCGCCGTCCCGGCGACCGTGATCGGCACGACCACGGGCTGCGCCGAAAGGTCGTCGAGCTCGACGACGATCGACACGACGCCCGCGTCCTCGTCCGCGCTGGAGGAGGCGCTCTGGAACGCGACGACGCGCGGGGTGCCATCGTCGTCGACGAGCTGCAGGTCGTGGGTCACCTGCGCGCCGAGGGTCGCCCCCGAGGGCGCTCCGAGCGTGAACGTGGCGACCTCGGTGCCCTCGACGTCCGCGTCGTCGGTGGGCGTGACGTCGACGGTCCCGGACATGTCCCCGGCAGGGATCGTGACGATCGCGGGGGTCCAGGTGTAGTCGACCCCGTCGGTCGCCGTGCCACCCGTCGTGACGGGGACCGTCACGTCGAACGCGGAGACGGCGCTCAGCTCGACGCCGATCGCCACCGCGGCGTCGGTCTCGACCGCGACCGAGGTGGGCGTCGAGAACGAGACCGTCGGCGGATCGTCGTCGTCGGTGACCGTCAGGGTATGCTGGCCCGGCGCGCCGACGTCGCAGTTGTCGGCGGTGGTCAGCGTGACCACGAGGTCCTCGTCGGTCTCGTCGTTGCCGTCGTCGACGATCGTGACCTGGAGGGTCGCGGTCGTGGCGCCGGCGGGAACGAGCAGCGGGGACGCGGGCGCGACGCTCAGGTCGACGCCGCCGGCCGTCGCGGTGCCGCCGAGGTCGAAGGCCACCGTGGCGTCCTCGGTGCGGGCCGAGGAGAGCGTGAGCGTGAGGTCGACCGTCCCGTCGGCCTCGGAGGCCGAAGAGGACGCGAGGTCGAACGCGAGGGTCGCGGCCGGCTCGTCGTCGTCGATGACGAGCTCGTGAACGATCGTGGCGCCGAGGACGCCGCCGGTCGGCGTGTCCAGGGTCAGGACGACGCGCTCGCGTCCCTCCGAGAGCGAATCGTCACCGACCTGGACGTCGATGGTGCCGGAGGAGCTGCCGATCCCGATCACGAGCGGGCCGGCGGGCACGGTGGCGTCGGACGCGTCGGCGGAGCCGCCGACGGTGTAGGGGACGGTCACGTCCGCCGTGGCGGGCTCGGACAGGACCACCTGGATGGAGACCGTCCCGGCCCCCTCGGTCACCGTCGTCGTGGCGCCGGCGAACTCGACGTCCGGAACGAGCGCCGACGAGGGCTCGAACGTGGAGGCGCTGGCGGCTGCTGGAGCCGTCGGTCCGGCCAGAGCGTGTCCCGTCGTGGCAGCGACGAGGAGCGGAGCGACCAGGATTGCGGTCTGGGCGAGATGCATCGGGGTGAGCAGGGGTCCCCCGTGGGAGCGGGGGGCGCGGACGCGGCGTCCGCGGGGGTCCAGGGGTTGGCAAGCTCGCCTTCGCAGGGGCACGAAGGCGCCGGGGTCGAGGCCCTCGCGGACCTCGGGGGCGGTGCTGTGGAAGGCGGCGGCCCGCCGGGCGCAAGACGCATACGCGCGCCCGGGCGTTCCGCTCCAGCTCCTGCATTCTCGCAGCCCGAGGGGAGAGAAGCCCTCCAGAGCACTCGTATTAACTGCTTTCGTTCCGTGCCTCCGCCGTCGGAGGGGCCACAAGATTGTGCGTAGATCCACAACCCGTTGCGGCGCAGCGGGTTCCGTCGTCTCAGCGCGATCCTGTGCCGATGGGACGAAGCGCCGCAGCCACGTCGACGAAGGCGACGTCCCGGAAGCGCGCGGGGGCGGCGCCGTGGCTCATCTCGGCGATCTGGAGGGGGTTCCCCTTGCCGCAGTTCGAGACGCCCCAGAGGCGCCACTCCTCGGGCCCGGTCACCCGATCGCAGCTCCGCCAGAAGTCGAGCGAAGACCCCTGGTACGTCGGAAGGCGTAGGAGCCGCGCGCGGCGGCCGCCGCGGATCTCCCAGCCGACCTCGCAGGTGAACTGGAAGTTGCAGCGCTCCTGGTCGATCGACCACGTCTTGACCGTGTCCGCGAGGATTGCGCCGTCCTCGGTGTCGGCGAGCAGGTCGTCGAGCGAGCCGGAGCCCGGAGCGAGCGAGAGGTTCGTGATGCGGTCGAGCGGGGGCGCGTACCAGCCCTCGGCGCGGGACGCACCGGCGCTCGCGTCGAGCCGGGCCCGACCGGCGCTCATGCGGCCGCTCTGGAACCCGACGAGGCGCCCGTCCCGCACGACGTCGAAGCGCGACGACGGGACGCCGTCGTCGTCCCACCCGCGCGTGTCGAGCCCGCCCTGGACGGTCGAGTCGGCGACGAAGCTGACGCAGGGCGCCGCGTACTCCAGGGAGCCCGCGTCGCCCAGGGCGGCGAACGAGCCGCCGGCGAGGTCGCGCTCCTCGCCGAGGATCCGGTCGAGTTCGGTCGGGTGCCCGACGGACTCATGGATCTGGAGCGCGAGCTGCGCGCCGCCGAGCACGAGCGTCCGCTTGCCAGCGGGGCACACCTCGGCGTGGCAGAGGGCGATCGCCTCGTCGCGCACGCGCTCGGCGTGGGCCTCCAGTCCGAGGGCGCGGATCACCTCGAAACCGCCGGCGCGGAAGTCGCCGCCGAGCGCGTTGGGGTGGCTGCGGCGCTCGACGACGCCGCCCGCCCGCGCGACGGCCTGGGTGCCGCCGCCGCAGCGCACGAGGATCTGGTGGGTCGCGCCGCCCTCGGACGTCGCCATCCACTGCTCCTCGCGGCGGATCGAGATCGCGGACTGGCGCGACACGATCTCGCGCCGCCCCCCGAGTCCCTCGTCGGCGCGCAGGAGCAGCTCCAGCTTCTCCTCCAGCGGCACGACGAACGGGTCCTCGCGGACGGGCGTCGCGTACGACCCGGTCGCGTCCGCGGTCCCGGTGAGGCGCACCGGCGTGCGGCGCAGCGGCCCGAGGTCGCGCGCGGCCGCGTGGGCGCGGCGGACGAGCCCCGGGATCGAGTCGGCCAGCGACGCGTAGGGGCCCGGCGCGGCGGCGAACCCGACGGCGCCGTCGCGCACGACGCGCAGGGCGATGCCGAAGTCCTCGGGCGCGTCGGACTCCTGGAGCGCGCCGTCGACGACGACGAGGCGCTCCTCGGCCTGGCGCACGATCCGCGCGTCGGCCGCGTCGGCGCCGCGCGCCATGGCGTCGTCGACGGTGCGGCGCGCGAGGTCCTCGAGGGCAGGTCCTCTGGTCGCGGAGAGCGTTCTTTCGACGGTCATGGCCTCAGGCCCTCGCGCGGGAGGTGAAGCGGAAGCCGCGGACGACGAGCGCGGGGACGAGGACCTCGCCGGTCATGAGCGGCGAGCAGCGGGCGGCGCGGTCGCCGACGGCCACCACGTTCCGGAGCGCGTCCACGAGCGAGTGGGTGAAGCGGAGGTTCCCGACCGCCTCGCCGACCTCACCGCCGCGCACGCGGAAGGTCCCGCCGCGCGTCATCCCGGTCAGCAGGAGCTCGCGCGGCTCCAGCACGTTGACGTAGTGGAGCTGTCGCACGAGGAGCCCGTCCCCCACCGCGTCGAGGAGTTCCTGGCCCGACGCCGTGCCCTCCTCGAGCACGAGGTGCTCGGCGGCGGGCCCCTCGCTCGAGGGGGTCGTCGGGGCGTGACCGGTGTTGTCGAGGCCGAGGCGGTGCGACCACGCCGCGTCCGTCACGGGCCCGACGAGCGTCCCCGCGCGCACGAGATCGGTCCTCCCGCGCACCGTCCCCTCGCCGTCGAACAGCAGCCCCCGCAGCGCGGGGTGCGCGGGATCATCGGAGATCGAGACGTGGTCGGCGAAGAGCGCATCCCCGACCCGATCGGTCAGGAACGAGCCGCCCTCGTGGAACGCGCGCGCGCCGAAGCCGAGCTGCGTCATGAAGCCCAGCAGCGCCGCCACCGCCGGCGGCTCCAGCAGCACGGTCGTCGGGCGCGCCTCCAGGTCGGCCGGTCCGCGCGAGCGGACGGCGGTCGCGACGGCGTCCTCGATCGTGCCCTCGATGTCCAGCTGGTCGACGAAGCAGCGGATCGACGTCGCCGACGAGGAGCCGCCGACGGTCTCGGCGTCCGCGCCGTGGTCGGCGCAGGTCAGCGAGAACTCCGACCGCGAGGTGGCCCCGTGGACGCGACGACCCGCCGAGTTCACCAGGCTACGTGAGGTCACGGTGGTGCGGGCGAGGCCGGCGCCGCGCAGGGACTCGGCCTCGCAGCGGTCGAGCGCCGCGCCGATCCACTCGCCCTTCTCGCGGAAGCTGTGGTCCTGGGTCGGACGCGACGGCGCGGTGCCCTCGACGTCGACGCTGCCGCCCAGCGGGACGGCGGAGCGGTCGGGGGCGGCGACCCGAGCGAGCAGGAGGGCGCGCGAGAGGGCGCCGAACGCGCTGACCTCGTCGATCGCGCCGGTGCGCGCTCGAGCCTCGCGGTAGCCGCCGCCCTCGTCGCGGAAGCGCACGCGCACGGAGAGGTCGTAGCGCTCGCGGTCCGCGGACTGCGTCGGCCCGTCGTGCGCATAGCGGACGAAGCGATCCTCGACGCAATCGAGCGTCACCTCGGTCTCGTCGGCCTCGCTCGCGCCGACGACGGCGTCGGCGATCTCGAAGGCGTGGTCCTGTTCCAGCAGTGCCAAGGCGGGTCTCCGGGTCGGCGTCGCGGCGACGGCGGCCGAGCAGTGTCGCGCGCGTGGCGCTTGCGATCAATGCCCGAGCCTGCCGGCCGCTCCGCTCACTTGACGACGAAGTTCACGAGCCGCCCGGGCACGACGATCGTCTTCACGACCGTCTTGCCCTCGAGCTTGTCGGCGACGGCGGCCCGCGCGGCCGCCTCCATCTCGTCCTTCGACGCGGCGCGCGGCACCATCACCTTGCCGCGCAGCTTGCCGAGCACCTGGACGGGCATCTCGAACTCGTCGGCGACGAGGTACCGATCGTCGACCGCGGGCCAGGGGGCGAACGCGACGCTGCCGGTGTTCCCCATGCGGCTCCAGATCTCCTCGGCGAAGTGCGGGGCGAACGGCGCGAGCGCGCGCACGAACCGGCTCGCCTGGCTGCCGTTCAGGCCCGTCGACGAGGCGTTCTTCAGGAACTCCATGAACGCCGCGACCGCGGTGTTGAAGTTGAACGCCTTGAACGAATCGTCGACGCGCTGGAGGCACTGGTTGAGCGCGCGCTCGACGTCGAGCGCGGGGCCCTCGGGCGTTACCTGGGCATCGTCCATGAGGCCGGGCCGCAGCGGCGCGTCGCCGTCCTCGTCGACGAGCAGACGCCAGGCCCGGTCCAGGAACTTCCGCGGTCCGGGCACGTCGCGCGGGTTCCAGGGCTTGGAGTCCGACAGGGGCCCCATGAACATCTCGTAGAGCCGGAACGTGTCGACGCCGTACTGCTCGCAGACGTCGTCGGGGTTGACGACGTTCTTGAGCGACTTGCTCATCTTGGCGATGACCTGCTCCAGCTCCTCGCCGCTCGCCTTCGCGCGCGGCGTTTCGCCGTCGAACTCGACCTCGTCCGCCGGCACGAGGCGCCCGGTCGCATCCTTGTACGCGAACGCCGTCAGCATCCCCTGGTTGAAGAGGCGCTGGAACGGCTCCTTGGTCTTCACGACGCCGGCGTCGTACAGGACCTTGTGCCAGAACCGCGCGTACAGAAGGTGAAGCACCGCGTGCTCGGTCCCGCCGATGTACAGGTCGACGTTGCCCCAGTAGTCCTCGGCCTCGGGCGACAGCGGCGCCGTCGCGCACCGGGGGTCCATGAAGCGCAGGTAGTACCAGCAGGACCCGGCCCACCCCGGCATCGTGTCCGTGTCGCGGCGCGCCGGCGCGCCGGTGTCCGGATCCGTCGTCGCGACCCAGTCGGTCGCGCGCGCGAGCGGCGCCGACCCGTCCTCCGACGGCTTGAAGTCGTCCATCTCGGGCAGCGCCACCGGCAGGTCACCGTCGGGCACCCGCCGGTGCGTGCCGTCCTCGGCGTGCAGCACGGGGAACGGCTCGCCCCAGTACCGTTGCCGCGAGAACAGCCAGTCGCGCAGCCGGTAGTTGACCTTGGCCTCGCCGAGGCCCTTCTCGACGAGGTGGGCGATCATCTTCGCCTTGGCGTCGTCGACCTCCAACCCGTCGAGGAACCCGGAGTTGATCGCCGCGCCCTCGCCGACGTACGCGTCGCCCTCCCAGCCGTCGGGCGGCTGGACGGTGCGGACGATGTTCAGCCCGAACTCGGTCGCGAAGTCCCAGTCCCGCTGGTCCTGGCCGGGCACCGCCATGATCGCGCCGGTGCCGTAGCTCGCGAGGACGTAGTCCGCGACCCAGATCGGAATCCGGGCCCGGTCGTCGCCAGGGTCGAAGGCCGGGTTCAGCGCGTAGGCCCCGGTGAACACGCCCGTCTTTTCCTTGGCGAGGTCCGTCCGCTCCAGGTCGGACTTGGCGGACGCGGCCTTCACGTACGCGTCGACGGCGTCCTTCTGCTCGGCCGAGGTCATCGCCGCGACGAGCGGATGCTCCGGCGCGACGACCATGAACGTGGCGCCGAAGAGCGTGTCGGGCCGCGTCGTGTAGACGCGCAGCCCCTCGCCGTCGTGCCCGGCGATCTTGAAGTCGATCTCGGCGCCCTCGGAGCGCCCGATCCACTCGCGCTGCATGGTCTTGACCGATTCCGGCCAGTCCACGAGCTCGAGGTCCTCGATCAGCCGATCGGCGTACTCGGTGATCTTGAGCATCCACTGCTTCAGCGGACGCCGGACGCAGGGGTACCCCCCGCGCTCGCTCTTGCCGTCGATGACTTCTTCGTTGGCGAGGACGGTCTTCAGCTCCTCGCACCACCAGACGGGGACCTCGGTCTGGTACGCCAGCCCGCGGTCGTAGAGCCGGCAGAAGATCCACTGCGTCCACTTGTAGTAGTCGACGTCCGATGTGGCGAACTCGCGGTCCCAGTCGTAGCTGAACCCGATCGCCTTGAGCTGCCGCCGGTACGTCGCGACGTTCTCGGCGGTCGTCTCCTCGGGGTGCCGGCCGGTCGTGATCGCGTACTGCTCGGCGGGCAGGCCGAACGCGTCGTACCCCATCGGGTGGAGGACGTTGCACCCCTCCATCCGCTTGCGCCGCGCCACGATGTCGCTGCCGATGTACCCCATCGGATGGCCCACGTGCAGCCCGGCCCCAGAGGGGTACGGGAACATGTCGAGCACGTAGTACTTCGGCTTCGAGGCGTCGAAGCCCTCCTCGCCCGGGTTGGAGGTCCGGAACGTGCCGTCCTCCTCCCACCGGGCCTGCCACCGGGCCTCGATCTCACCGGGCCGATACTGATTGGACGACATGCGACTAGCGGAGGGGTCCCCTCCCGACGAACGAACCTAGGAACGAGCCGACCAGCCTACCGCGCCGGGCTCCGAGCCCAGCCGTCGCCGCTCGTCGGGCCGGCGACTTCGCCCAGAAACGACGAATCCGATCCTGCGCGGGGCGCAGCATCGGATCTCGCGGGAGGGAGGATGGTGGAGGATAGGGGACTTGAACCCCTGACCTCTTGCATGCCATGCAAGCGCTCTACCAGCTGAGCTAATCCCCCAACCTGTCACCACGCCCTCGCCTGGACTAGGAGGGGCGTTGGAAGGCGACGAGAATGCGGAGCGCCGACGGGGGCGTCAAGGGCAGGCCGGCGGTTCCCGGCCCCCTGAATCGGGGGTCCCCCCTTTCCTTTCCGAAGAGAACTCCTGAGGGTCTTGGCCATGACCGATCTCGCTCACCCCGACCGCAAGGCGAAGCTGGAGGCGATGCGCGCCGAGGGCGTCGACCCGTACCCCGCCCGCGGCGTCGAGGCGAGGTCGATCGAGGACGTCCTGGCGGGCGCCGGCACCCCCGACGAGCCGGGCCCGGCCGTGGGCACCCGCGTGACCATCGCGGGCCGCCTCCTGGGCATGCGGGACTTCGGGAAGCTGATCTTCGCTCCCGTCCTGGACCGGACCGGCCGACTCCAGGTCGGGCTCCAGAAGTCGCGCCTGACCGAGTGGTGGCCCCGGCGGAAGTGGCTCGACGGCGGCGACCTCGTCGCGGTCACGGGCGAGCTGGCCTTTACCCAGAAGGGCGAGCCGACGATCTGGGCCGACGAGGTCGCCCTCCAGGCCAAGGCGGTCGCGCCGCCGCCCGAGAAGTGGCACGGCCTGACGGACGTCGAGGCCCGCTACCGGCGCCGCTACGTGGACCTGTGGGCCTCCGAGGACGTCTCCCAGGTCTTCGTCAAGCGCTCGAAGGCGCTGTCGCTGATCCGGCGCTACCTGGAGGACCAGGGCTACCTGGAGGTCGAGACCCCCACGCTGCACCCGATCTTCGGGGGCGCGACGGCCCGGCCCTTCGTGACCCATCACAACGCGCTCGACGCCGACTTCTACCTGCGGATCGCTCCGGAGCTCTACCTGAAGCGCCTGATCGTCGGCGGCCTCGAGAGAGTGTTCGAAGTGAGTCGGAATTTCCGGAACGAGGGCCTGTCGACGCGCCACAACCCGGAATTCACGATGCTGGAGCTCTACGAAGCCCAGGCGGACTTCCACCGCATGATGGCGATCACCGAGGGGATGTTCGAGCTCCTGGCCACGGAGCTCAACGGGTCGACGAAGGTCACGTTCCGCGGGACCGAGTACGACCTGAAGGCGCCGTTCGAGCGCCGGCGGTACACGGACCTCTTCGCCGAGCACGCGGGCTGCGCCTACGACGACGAGCCGGCCGTCCGGGCCAAGGCGAAGGAGCTCGGCCTCGACCACGCCTCGGACGAGTACTGGCGCCTCATGAACGACGTGTTCGAGGAGACGGTCGAGCCGCACCTGGCCAGCCCGATCTTCGTCACCCACTACCCGGTGCCGATCTGCCCGCTGGCGAAGCAGTCGCCGGAGGACCCCAAGCTCGCCGAGCGGTTCGAGGTCTTCATCGCCTCGATGGAGCTCGGGAACGCCTTCACCGAGCTCAACGACCCCGCCGAGCAGGAGCGCCGCTTCGTCGACCAGGTCGCGTCGAAGGACCCGGAGACCCCGGGCGAGGTCGACGTCGACTACGTCCAGGCGCTGGAGTACGGGATGCCGCCGACGGGCGGTCTCGGGATCGGGATCGACCGGCTGCTGATGCTCCTGACCGGCCAGGACTCCATCCGCGACGTGCTGCTCTTCCCCGCGATGCGGCGCCGCGCCGAGGACGGCGCGGCGGACGCCGAGGCCGAGGCCAACGAGGTCCCCACCACCGAATCGGCGGGAGCGTGATCGAGTGTTCCGGACGTTCCTGAGCCTGCGCTACCTGCGGGCCCGCAAGACCAACTGGATCGGCATGGCCGGCATCCTCGTCGCGGTGGCGGCGCTGGTGCTGATCCTGTCGATCATGGCGGGCTTCCTCGCAGAGAGCCGGCGCACGCTGCGCGGGAACCTGGCGGACCTCGTGATCCAGCCGCCGGCCTCGGAGATGCTCCGCGAGACGACCGGAGACTGGATCCCGGTCAAGACCGACCTCGATCGGCTGCTGGAGATCGTCGACGCGCACCCGAAGGTCGTTGCGGCGACGCCCCAGCTCCAGTGGTACGCGCTCTTCGCGCCCGACGGCGGCGAGTCGGCGCTCCAGCGTCCGATGCAGGACGCGATCGAGCTGATCGAGATCATCGGCGTCGACCCCGAGAGCGAGGAGCACGCGACGACGTTCTACGACTCGCTCACGATCGAGCCCGGCAAGAAGCCGCACCTCGGCTCGTACTGCAGCGTCGGTCGGCCGAGCGATCCGAAGGACCCGTTCCGGAACCTCCCGCGCGGCCTGCGGGCGGAGCGCGGGCGCCCCAAGACCCCGATCCTCGTCGGCGAGCAGCTCGCGTACCTGTGGGGCCTGCGCCGCGGCGACGAGATCTCGCTCGTCACGGCGACGTTCGACCAGGAGTCCGGCGAGCTCAACCAGACCGGCGCGAACGACCGCTTCCAGGTCGTCGGGTCGTTCCGCAGCAAGGACAACGAGACCGACTCGCGGCGGATCTACATGGACCGCCGCGCGCTGGCGGACTGGCTCCAGAAGGACCGCGACTGGTCGACGGTGCTCCTCAAGGTCGAGGACTACGAGCGCGACAAGGACGTCGTGCGCGCCGACCTGTGGCAGACGCTGCACGACGAGCAGTTCCTCCACGCGCCCGGGCAGATCTCCTCCGAGTTCCGCACCTGGGAGGACTTCCGGCGCACGCTCCTGAAGGCGATCGAGAACGAGAAGTCGCTGATGGGCATCATGCTCAGCCTCGTGCTCGTCGTCGCCGGCTTCACCGTCTTCGCGCTGCTCTCGATGATGGTGACCGAGAAGCGCCGCGACATCGGGATCCTCTGCGCGCTCGGCGCGACCTCGCGCGGCGTGCTCACGATGTTCCTGCTCATCGGCCTCTGGGAGGCCGTGATCGGCAGCGCCTTCGGCGCGCTGATCGGCGTCTGGGGCGCGATCAACATCGACGCGATCGAGCGCAAGCTGTCCGAGACCTTCGGCTACCAGATCTTCGACCGCGACATCTACCTGTTCGACCACATCCCCGCCGAGGTCACGACCAGCGGCGTCGCGTGGATCGTCGGGGGCGCCGTCGTCAGCACGCTCGTGTTCGCCGCGATCCCCGCCTGGCGCGCGTCGCGGCTCGACCCCGTGGAGGCGCTGCGGCACGAATGATCCAGATCCCGAGCGACAAGATCGTGCGCGAGATCGCGCTCTCGTGCACCGACGTCCGCCGGTCGTTCAAGGTCGGCGACAAGCCGCTGGAGGTCCTGCACGGCGTCAACCTGGAGCTGCGGACCGGCGAGCGCCTCGCGCTGATGGGCACGTCCGGCGCCGGCAAGACGACCCTGCTCAACATCCTCGGGCTGCTCGACCGCCCTACGGACGGTCAGGTGCGCGTCGAGGGCCTCGACGCGTGGACGCTGAGCCCGAAGAAGCGCGCAGAGCTCCGGAACCGTCGTATCGGCTTCGTCTTCCAGTTCTACCACCTCCTCCCCGAGCTCACGGCACTGGAGAACGCGGTGCTGCCCGCGATGATCCTGCACGGGCGCGGCGCGTTCCTGTCCCGACGCAAGGACTACCGGGAGAAGGCGCGGGAGATGCTGAACCGGTTCGACCTCGGCGACCGCTTCCACCACCGCCCGTCGCAGCTCTCGGGCGGCGAGCAGCAGCGCGTCGCGATCGCGCGCGCGCTCTTGCTGGACCCGCCGATCCTGATCGCCGACGAGCCGACGGGCAACCTCGACAGCAAGACCGGCGAGCGCGTCCTGGAGATCCTCCTCGACGAGCAGACCGCGCGCGGCGTCTCGCTCCTCCTCGTGACGCACGACGAGCGGCTCGCCGCCCGCTGCGAGCGCGTCCTCTACATGAAGGACGGGATGATCGAGATGGACTCGTCCGAGCCGATCCCCACCTGATCCGGCGCGGCGCGGAAGGGGACCAGACGCGGAATGGGGCGCTTTCGAACGACTCCGGTCGCGATCGGCGTGACGTGCGCCGTCGTATGGGCCGCGTGGCTGACGGGCATGGTCCGCGGCGACCGCTTCGGCCTGTTCGCCGAGAACTGGTTCATGAGCGTCACGATGGCGTTCGGCTCGTTCATCGCGGGCGCGACCAGCGAGGGCGGTGGCGCGGTCGCGTTCCCGGTCATGACGCTGGGCTTCAAGATCGCGCCGAGCGTCGCGCGTGACTTCTCGCTCTTGATCCAGGCCGTCGGCATGACCGCGGCGTCGATGACGATCCTGTGGACGCGCGTGCCGGTCGTGCTGCACTCGCTCGTGTGGTCGTCGCTCGGAGGCGCGGTGGGGATCGTCCTGGGGCTGGAGTACGTCGTCCCGCACGTCGCGCCCGCGTACGCGAAGATGCTGTTCACCGCGTCGTGGCTGTCGTTCGCGTTCGCGCTGTTCTGGATCAACCGCTACCACGATCGCGAGGTGCACAGGACGATCGAGCGGTTCCTCCCCCGCCACGGCGTCCTGCTCGTCGGCTTCGGGGTCGTCGGCGGCGTGATCAGTTCGATCACGGGCAGCGGGCTCGACATCGTCACGTTCTCGCTCCTCGTCCTGCGGCTGCGCATCTCGGAGTCGATCGCGACGCCGACCTCGGTCGTGCTGATGGCGGGCAACGCCCTGGTGGGCGCGCTCTATCGCGGTCAGGTCCAGGCGGCGCTCGACGAGCGCGCGTGGGACTTCTGGTGGGTCTGCGTGCCGATCGTCGTCGTCGGCGCGCCCTTCGGCGCGTGGTTCATCAAGAAGCGCAGCCGCCTGTTCGTCGCGAGGCTCCTGTACGCGTCGATCGCGATCCAGTTCGTCGCGGCGATCCTGATCGTCCCCCAGACGCCGAAGCTGATGGCGTTCACCGCGGCCACGTTCACGGCCGGTGTCCTGGCCTTCCGGCACATGGCGAACCGCGGCGTGCGACGGCTGGACTGGCTCAAGCGCAGCCAGGGCTGAGACGGTCGGGTCGACCGCGGGTTTGCCCCTGCGGATTTCCGGAGGGCGTCGGTACGCTCGGACTCGACTCGCTCGCCGCCCCTACCCCCTTCCCCCGCAGCACCGACCCCGCCGGGCCGGCTCGCTCGCCATGAAGTCCTCGCCCCTTGCGCTCCTGACCCTCCTCGTCGGACTCGTCGCCGGAACCGGCGTCGGGATGGTCCTAGGCGGCGGCTCGGGTCCGCCCGCCGAAGCCGCGAACCGGATGGTCGACCGGCAGACGACCGTGCGCCGCGACGCGCCCAGGTCGTCCGACCGCGGCGGGGCGTCCTCCAACGACCTCGCGGCGGTCAGCCCGACGGTCCTGCCCGCGTCGATGACGACGGGCAGCTCCGGCGTGGTCGAGGCCGCGGCGCGGAGCGCCTCGAAGCAGGCGCTCGGCCGCGTCGAGGCCTCGGTCCAGTCCGCGGGCTTCGACGAGAGCTGGACGGGGACCATCTCCGGCACGGTCCTCGACGGCAACGGGATCGCGCTGGAGGGCGCGACGGTCGTCGCGTCCAACGGCGACAGCCGCTACTCCGGCCAGGCCCGCGGCACCGACACGACCAAGGTCGGGCGCGCGTACGCCGGGCCGACGGACGTCGAGGAGGCGCTGCAGGAGCGCGCCGAGTCGCTCCTGGAGGCGCGCCAGCGCCGACGCGTCGCGACGACCGACGCCGCGGGGCGCTTCGAGCTGACGGGACTCCGGATCGGCAAGCAGAGCCTGCGCGCCTACGCCGAGGGCCTCGTGTTCGAGTACGCCGAGGTGCACACCGGCGAGTCGGCCCAGTTCGTCGGCCAGCCGGTCGGCGTGTACCACCTGGACGTGCGCCTGCCCGACGGCACCGCTCCGGAGACGGCGACGATCGCCGTCGGCGACAACCGCCGCGTGAACACCTACCGCTGGACTCCCGAGGAGCCCGAGATCCGCCTCAAGGAGCGCTCGGCCACCATGCGCGCGCTCGCCGGCACGGTCGAGGCGCTGGAGTGGCGCGAGTTCGTCTCCGACTACGCCTCCAAGGAGACGACGATCGACCTGGATCGCGACGGCGAGGGGCCGCACGTGCTGGAGCTCGATTCGCGTCGCCTCCTGCGCGTCACCCTGGAAGACAACTCGGGGCTCGAGCCCAGGATGAAGGCCTGGGTCAAGGTGCTCGAGCAGAACCGCGCCGAAGGGCGCGACCTGGAGGGCGCGTTCTCGGACGCCCAGAGCCTCAAGCGGGGCGACGGCGAGGCGTACACGGTCGCGGACCTCGCGCCCGGCGCGTACGTCGTCGCGGCGGGCCGCGGCGACGGCGAGCCCGAGGTCACCGAGGAGATCGAGATCGGCGAGGGACTCGCCGCCCATCACCTCGTCCTGGGGGAGCTGGACATGAGCCGCTTCCTGATCGTCCGCTGCAAGGGGCCGGCGGGACAGCCGCTCGCGGGCGTCGACTTCCGCCGCCGGGTGAAGTCGGGCAACGGCTCGTCGAGCGGCGGCGCCGACGCGGTCGAGCGCGGCGCCGGCGAGTACTGGATCCCCTTCGGTGAGCTCCTGGGTGACAAGACGTGGGGCGAGTCGACCGAGGTCCAGCTCACGGGCGAGGCGCGCGGCTACGGCAAGCTCGCCGCCGACATCACCCAGGGCCAGACGTCTGTCGACTTCGACTTCCAGGCCTCGTGCGAGCTGACGGTCCGGGTCGAGGGCGACCTCTCGCCCGGGTTCTCGGTCACGGCGAACCGGATGAAGGAGGGCGACGACCCGAATCAGTCGCTGAACCGGTGGTCGAGCGAGGACAAGAGGGTCGACGCCGAGGGAACCGCGAGGCTCACGGGTCTGCAGCCGGGCCTGTACCTCGTCGCGCTCCGCAAGCAGAGCGGCCGCAACCGCGGCTGGTCGCAGCCCGTCACCTGGCAGGAGGTGACGATCCGCCCTGGCGAGAACGAGTCGACCTTCGTCGCCCCCACGTTCCACGACGTCGTCATCTACGCGCCGGACCTCGACAAGGGCACCAACTTCTGGATGCAGAAGATCGACCCGAACGGCGCGACCACCCAGTCCTACGTGGGCAACGGCAACACGTCCCTCGACGAGGAGCACAAGGCCTACTTCAAGGACGTCGCGGCCGGCGAGTACCAGGTCCAGACCTGGGGCAGCGGCGGCCAGCAGACCATGAAGGTCACGGTCCCCTCGGGCGAGATCCAGTGGGAGCCGCAGGTCATCAACGCGTACCAGGTCCAGAGCGTCACGGCGGGCAAGCTGGGCGAGACGGCCGGGCTCCAGGTCGGCGACATCGTCGTCGCCGTGAACGGGAAGGAGTTCGAGGGGAACGACTTCTACCAGCGCCTGTTCCTCGGCCTGAAGGACGGCGCCGTCAGCCTCTCGCTCTACCGTGGGAGCCGCGCAGTCGACGTGAGCATCGGTCCCGCCGAGAAGCCGGACAAGGCGTGGGAAGAGATCGGCATCAACTGGACGCCGACGAGCTACTGACGCGAGGGGAAGCTCCTTTCAGCTTTCATCGAAGCGACCGGCCCAGCCGAGCCGGTCGCGGAGGCGCTTCCAGGGATTGAGCGACTCCAGCGTGAGCAGCGGATAGCGGGCGCTCGCGGGCGCGAGCGTCACGCGGTCCCCCATCGTGAGCTCGGCGACGAGCTGCCCGTCGACGTCGAGCGTCGCGGGGCCCGCCGCGTCGATCAGGTGCGCCTCCAGCGTCGCGTCCGCGTCGAGCACGAGCGGGCGGTGGGACAGCGCGTGCGCCGAGATCGGCGTCGCGACGACGGCGCGCATCCGCGGATCGAGGATCGGCCCGCCTGCCGCGAGCGAGTACGCCGTGGAGCCGCTCGGCGTGGCGAAGATCAGCCCGTCCGCCCTGTAGCTGGCGACGTAGAGCCCCGCCGACGTCAGGTCGAACGCGATCATCGAGGGCGTCCGGCCGCGCGAGATCACGACGTCGTTCATCGCGACGGTCGGGCCGACCGACGTCCCGTCCGCGCGCTCGACGCGCGCTTCGACGCGCATCCGGTACTCGACGAGCGCGCGCCCGTCGAGGACGGCCGAGAGCCCCTCGCGCCAGGCGGAGCCCTCCAGCGAGGCCAGGAACCCGACGCGGCCGAAGTTGATCCCGATCGTCGGGACCGGGGCGTCGTGGAAGAGTCGCGCCGCGGTCAGGACGCTCCCGTCGCCGCCGAGCACGACCACCAGGAACGGAGTCCGCTCGGGCGTGAACGAGGCGCCGGCCGCGAGCTCGCGGACGTTCCGCTGGACCTCGACGATCGCGCCGCGCTCCTGGAGGAAGCCGGCGACGGCGTCGATCTCGTCGACGACGACCGACTTGTCGCCGTCCGCGAGCACGAGCACGTTCCGCCCGTCGCAGCCGACCTCTCCCCAGCGCTCGGCGCCGGCGACGGGATCCGCGGACGGGGTGTCGCTCAAGGAGGACCTCGAAAGGGACGCGGACGGGGAGTCAGACGGAGACGGTCCCGAGGAGCTGCGCGATCGTGCGCTCGACGCCGGGCGCGTCGAGGCCGACCGACGCGAGCTGCTCCTCGCGGGTCGTCATGTGGTCGACGAATCGGTCGGGGAGGCCGAGCACGCGGAGGTGCGCCGCGCGCCCCTCGACGGGCGTGCGCGCCGCCGCCTCCAGCACCGCGGAGCCGAAGCCGCCCGCGCGCTGGTGATCCTCCAGCGTGAGGAGGTGCCGGTAGCGCCGCAGGTGCCGCGCGAGGAGCGTCTCGTCGAGCGGCTTCGCGAACCGCGCGTCGACGACCCCGATCTCGACGCCGCGGGCGGCGAGGCGAGCCGCCGCCTCCAGCGCGACGCCGACCATGGAGCCATAGGCCCACACGACCGCCCCTTCGTCGCCGTCCCGAAGGACCTCGGCGCGTCCGACGCGCATCTCCTCGCGCTCGGCCTCGGGGATCTCTTCCCGGACGGGGCAGTTCCCTCGCGGGAAGCGGAGCGCGGACGGACCGTCGTGCCGAAGCGCGAGGCTGAGCATGCGATCGATGTCCGTCGCGTCGCGCGGCGCCGCGAGCACCATGTTCGGGAACGTGCGCAGGTAGGCGATGTCGAACACGCCGTTGTGCGTCGGACCGTCCTGCCCGACAGGGCCGGCGCGATCGAGGGCGAAGACGACGGGCAGGTTCTGGAGCGCGACCTCCTGGAACACCTGGTCGTAGCCGCGCTGCAGGAACGTCGAGTAGATCGCCGTGACCGGGCGCATGCCCGCCTTGGCCATCCCGGCCGCCATCGCGACCGCGTGCTGCTCGCAGATGCCCGTGTCGTGGAACCGGCTCGGGTGCTGCTCGGCGAACGCGTCGAGCCCCGTGCCGGACGGCATGGCGGCGGTGATCGCGTGGACGCGCACGTCGCGCGCAGCGTGGTCGACGAGCGACTTCGCGAAGGCCTTAGTGTAAGCGACGGGCTTCGGCGCGACCGGCTCGGTCGGCTTCGGCGCGGCCTCGGCCGCGGGGTCGAACTTGCCCGCGAGCTTCTGCGGGACCTTCTGGGGCGTCTTGGGGGCCGCCTTGACCGCGTGCACGCGCTCCGGGTGGTTCGGACCGTCGGGGTGGCCCTTGCCCTTCTCGGTCAGCACGTGCAGCAGCACGACGCCGTCGAGCTCACGGACGCGCGCGAGCACGTCGACGAGCCCCTTCACGTCGTGGCCGTCCACGGGCCCGACGTAGCGCACGCCGAGCTCCTCGAACACGTGCCCGGGCACGAACACGTGACGGAGCACCTCGCCGACGTCGTCGAGCGCCTTGTCGACGCGCGATCCGATCAGCGGGATCGCCTGGACGAGGCTCTTGGTCTCCTGGCCTGCGCGCTGCACCAGGCGGCTGCCGCGCAGCTTCGTGAGGTACTTCGAGAGCGACCCGACCGACTTCGAGATCGACCACTCGTTGTCGTTCAGGACGACGAGCAGCTTCTGGCGCGTCGCGCCCGCGTGGTTCAGCGCCTCGAACGCGACCCCGGCACCGAGCGAGGCGTCGCCGATCACGCTGACGACGTGCGGCGGGTTCTCCTCGTGGGCCATGCCGGTCGCGAGGCCGAGGCCGAGGCTGACGCTCGTCCCGGCGTGGCCGGTATGGAACAGGTCGTACGGCGACTCCTCGGGGTGCGTGAAGCCGCAGAGGCCGTCGGTCCGGCGCAGCGTGTCGAAGCGGTCCTTGCGGCCGGTGAGCACCTTGTGCGGGTACGCCTGGTGCGACACGTCCCAGATGAGCCGGTCCCGCTTGAAGTCGAAGATCCGGTGCAGCGCGACCGTCAGCTCGACGACGCCCAGGTTGGAACCCAGGTGGCCGCCCGTGCGCTGGACGCTGTCGAGCAGGAATCCGCGGACCTCGTCGCACAGCTGCGGGAGGTCCCCGCGGTCGAGGGCCTTCACGTCGTCCGGGCCGTCGACGCCTTCGAGGAGGGACTTCACTTCGTCGACGGGCGCCTCTTCAGGGACGTCCGAACGCGGGTCGGTGTCTCGATCCAGGTCCGTCATCGTGTGGGGGTCCGGCACCGCCGGGCCTTGAGATTAGGCCGGCGAGGCGGGTGCTGCAGGCCGTATCAGGAGTTACGACGTAGCAGGAGCTCGACGAGACCCGTTCCGAGCGCGCCGAGCCCGAGCCGCGCCGCATGGTCCTTCGCCTCGCGCGCCAGGGTGGACGCTTCGTCGCGGGCACCTTCGAGGCCGAGGGCCGCCACGAGGGTCCCCTTGTGGGCCCCGGCGTCCTTCCCAGGGGTCTTCCCCAGGGTGCCGGCGTCGCCGGTCACGTCGAGGACGTCGTCCATCGCCTGGAAGCACAGGCCGATCGCGACGCCGAACGAGCGGGCCAGGTCGGGGTCGGGTCGACCGGCCGCCGGGGGGGCCGCCAGGGCGCCGAGCTCTGCGCTCGCTCCAAGCAGCGCGGCGGTCTTGGCCGCGTGGATCCGTCGGACCGCGTCGGCGTCGAGATCCCGGCCCTCGCCCGCGAGGTCGAGCACCTGGCCCCCGACCATCCCGGCGGGGCCGGCCGCCCTGGCGAGCGCCCCGGCCATCGTCCCGGCCCGGTCCCCGCCGAGCTCGGCCAGCGCCTCGAAGGCGAGCGACTGCAGGCCGTCGCCGACCAGCACCGCCGTCGCCTCGTCGTAGGCCTTGTGCACCGTCGGCCTGCCGCGACGCAGGTCGTCGTCGTCCATGCAGGGGAGGTCGTCGTGGACGAGGCTGTACGTGTGGATGCACTCGACGGCCACGGCGCCGGCGGCGACCGCGCTCGGGTCGGCGTCGTGCGCCTCGCCGACGAGCCGGACGAGCGCCGGACGGATGCGCTTGCCGCCGCCGAGCAGGGCGTAGCGGGTCGCCTCCTCCAGCCCGGGCGGCCCGAGGTCGGCGCGGTCGAGGAAGGCGCCGAGCTCGCCCTCGGCCCAGACCCTGGCCTCCTCCAGCCAGTGTGCGGCGTCGGCGCCGGTCACCGTGGATCGACGTCGGGGTCGGCGGCGTGCGGCTGGAGCCCCTCGGCGGTCAGCTCCTCGACCTGAGCGCGGAAGCCGGCGAGCCGCTCGCGGCAGCCCTTCAGGAGCCCGACGCCCTCCTTGTAGCGCTCCAGCGACTCCTCCAGCCCGAGCCCGCCCTCCTCGAGCTCGGCGACGAGCTCCTCCAGCCGTCCGAGGCTGGCGTCGAAGCTCGGCTCGGTGCCGTCGTCGTTCTTCGCGGGCGCGTCGCTCATCACTCGAGTGTAGGCCGTGGGAAGCCGAAGTCGCTCGCCGCCCCGTCGAAGCCTGCGACGAGCGCAGCGACGGCCGCCTCGCTCGCGCCGGCCGCCAGCGCCGTCTCGCGCAGCCGCGCGCGGCCGCGGTCGGGGCGCAGGACGAGCTCGCGCCCCCAGTACGGCTGCACGATCGAGCAGCGCATGACGCGGCGCCCGAGGCCGCGCAGGAACGCCTCCTCGTGGGGCGTACTGGCGGCGACGGCGAGCTCGTCGCCGAGCGCGTAGGGCAGGCTCAGGAACCCGTGGCCGTAGCGGCCGAGGGCCTCGGCGTACCGCGGGTCGAACGCGGGGTCCGAGAGTGCGCTGCGCACGTCGCCGTCGATCGAGCGCAGCACGACCGAGCCGATCCCGACGGCGAGGTCGTCCTCGGGCGCGCCGAGCACCTCCACGAGCCTGGCGACCATCGCGTCGGGCGTGACGCCGCCGACGCGGTGCGCGGCGGCGGCGGCGAGCTCGGCCGCGACGAACGCGGGGCGGGCGGGGTCGAGGTCCCGGAAGGCGCGCACGGATTCGGCGCCGCGCAGCGCGACGTCCTCGATCGAGGGGTCCTCCAGGCGCGGCGCGATCTTGATCAGCGCGCCGCGGATCTCGACGCCGCTCGCGCCCGTCAGGCACGCGACGTTGGCGCTCGCAGCGCCGAGGTCGCCCTCGCGGACGACGCGGCCCGAGTGCACGAGGCCGACGACCAGCAGCCCGACGGAGGCCACGCGGACGACGACGCGCACCGGCCCGGGCGGGTCGGTCGGGCTCGTGCCGACGGCGGGTCCGGCGGCGAGCGCGACGATCAGCAGCAGCGACAGCACGAACGGCGCGAACCGGATGAACCGCACCCAGTGCGGCGCCTCGCCCATCGGCGGGATCATGCTGCTCGCGGCGGCGAACCCGAGCCAGAGAACGGCGAAGCCGGACACCAGCAGCAGCGCGCGGCGACGGTCGCCCGTCGGCGGCTCGACCTTCAGCCCGACCGCGACCGCGATCACGCCCAGGGCGAGCGCAATGCGCGCGGACCAGCCGCTCGTCCCGACGAGGATCGCGTCGAAGAGCCGCTCGGCGCCGCCCGCGCCACCGACGTCGGAGCCGTGGATGTCGACGATCTCGGAACCGACCGCGAGCGCCATCAGCGCGAGCGGCAGCAGCCCGACGAGCGTCCCCGCGACGAGCGCGGGCGCGAAGATCCGCCGCCAGTTCGTGACGGCGAGCAGGACGATCACGGCGAGGACCGCGATCGGGACCTGGTAGCTGAAGTACGTCCCGAAGCCCGCCGCGAGCCCGAGCCCCGCCAGCAGCCCGGGGCGCGGCCGCTCTCCCTCGGGAGTGGCGGCGACCCGCAGCCCGAGGTCGAAGACCAGCGCAATGAAGAGGAGCGCCTCGTAGTGGATGCCGAGGTGCAGCAGCGACTGGCGCTGGAGGTGCGCGGGACCGAGGACCAGCAGCAGCGCGGCGAGCACGCCCGCGCCGAGCCCCGCGTGGCGGGACGCGAGGGAGATCACGGCGGCGAGGACCCCGAGCCCCCACCCGATCGCGGCGACCTTGTGGGCGAGCAGGTGCGGCCCGAGCGGCACGAACAGCAGGGCCTTGAGGTGGCTGGCGACGAACCCGCCGCCCTCGTACGGGTGGAACGGCAGTCTCGCGTACGGCACGTCCACGCCCTGGATCAGCGCAGAGGCGACCGTGCCCTTCTCCAGCTCCTCGCCGTAGAAGAACACGTCCCCCAGCGCGAGCACGACGAGGCCCCGGAGGACGACGTACACGACGCCGGTGATCAGGAGGATCCTCGCCACCCGGGGAGCCTACGGGATCGGCGCCGGCGCGTGCGCTCGCTACCGTCGGGCCTCGCCCCCCGCGCCCGACCGTGTCCCCCCGTTCTCTCCTGGAGTCCCCCGCCGCCGCGATCGTCGTCGCGATCGTGTCGCTGAGCGTCTTCGCGTGGACCCTCGCGATCCCGAGTGGCGCGGGCTTCTCGTACGACGACCGCGAGGCGATCGTCGGCAACCCCGTCGTCGAGGGCGCGGTGCCGGCGTGGGAGGCGTTCCGCCGGGACTACTGGCACCACTACGAGGACGCGGGGCACTACCGGCCGGGCGCGACGCTGCTGCTACGCTGGGACCGCGCGCGCGCCGAGCGCCCGGACGGGACGCTGGATCCGGCGGTGTTCCGGCGGACGAACGTCGGGCTGCACGCGGCAGTCCTCGTGCTCCTCGGTCTCGCGCTGCTGCGCATGGCGGGGCGGAGCCGCGTGGCGGTGCCGTGGTTCGGCTTCGGGCTGCTCGCGCTCCATCCCGCGTGCGCCGACGTCGTCGCGTGGATCTCCGGGCGGACGTCGCTCCTGAGCGCGCTCGGGGCGGCGGTCGGGCTCCTCGCGTCGACCTTCGTGACCGGGGATCCGGAGCGGCGGCGGTCCGACGCCGTGGTCGCAGCCCTGGCGGGCCTCCTCGGAACGGGCCTCGCGCTGCTCGGCAAGGAGGACGGCGTCGTGCTCGTCGTCGCGCTGCCGATCGCCTGCGCGTGGATGGGCGGTCGTCGCGCGGCGGTCGCGTCGCTCGTTGGCTGCCTCGCCGCGGTCGGCGTCGTCGCGG
>JBCDGE010000072.1:0-40571 GCA_038757895.1 Planctomycetota bacterium
AGCGCGTCCATCAGGCCCGTCGAGCCGATGTCGCCGAGCGACACCGTGTGCACGACCACGCCGCGCGACTCGTTCCACGCGCGCACGTCGCGCAGGATCGTCTGGGTGTCGGTCACTCCGCGGGAGGGCTCGCCGTCGCTCAGGAGGAGGATCGTCCGCACGTCGGGGTCAGAGAACGCGAGCTCCAGGCCCGCGTGCAGGTTGGTCCATCCATCGGCGACCAGTCGGTCGATCACCTGGTTCGCCGCCGCGCGGTTGTTGGGCGTCATCCGGACCAGGCGCTTGCCCCAGGACGACGCGCCGGCCGTGAAGAAGATCAGGTTGAACCGGCCCTTCGCGGGGATCCCGAGGAGGGCGTCGCGGAGCTGCTCCTTCAGGCGGCCGATGCGGTCCTCGATCTCCATCGATCCCGAGAGGTCGAGGACGAACGCGACGCGGTCCGTGGGGAACGTGACGTTGTAGAAGGTCGAGGTCGGGGACTCGGCGCGGCTCGGGGCGTCGTCCCTGTTCGCTCGCAGGGCTTCGACGGCGGCGCGCGCCTCGGCGGCCGGCGGGACGCGGAAGCCCTCGCCCTCCCCCTCCCACCACGTTCGCCAGCGCGCGGCGCCGCCGCCGTAGTCCTTGCCGGTCAGGTCGACGAGCGCGGCGCGGCAGGTGTTGCGCCACAGTCGCTCGTCCGCCTCCAGCTCTTCGATCAGGGCCGGGATCGCCGGCGCGAGCCGACGCTTCAGCGCGCTCTGCACGGCGATGTCGCGCACCGCATGGTGGTCGTCCGCGATGCGCTCGGCGATCCACTCGGCGGACGGGTCGTCGCTCGCGTCGCCGAGGCCCGCGACGGCGCCCCAGCGCAGGGCGAAGTCGGCCGAGGCGAGCGCGCGGCGGACCTTCTTGTCGAACGCGGGCTGGCCGTACCGCGCGCTCGTCATCGCGCGGAACGCCGTCTTGCGGACGAGCGGGGACGGGCTGCGCACGAGCCCCGCCAGCTTCGTCATGTGCTCGGTCGACCCACGCTCCCGCAGGCCGTCGATCGCGCGCACGACCACGAAGCGGTCGGGATCGCGCAGCGCTTTGCGGAGCGCGACCTCGGCCTCCGTCCCGTCCTGACGAGCGACCGCGAGCGCGGCCATCTCGCGCACGACGGGGCTCGTCTTCGAGCTCTTCAGCGCATCGCGCAGGCGCTCCGCCGACGCTTCGTCCTGGAACCGGCCGAGCGCGTCGCCGCCCAGCTCGATCGAACCGGAGAACGGCGGGCGGTAGTGGTCGAGGAGCAGCCCCAGGTCGTCGGGCGTCCCGCGCGCGACGAGGTGCTCTACGATCCCTCCGATCGCCCACTGACGGGCGAGCTCGTCGTCGCACTCGAAAGCGACACGCTCCAGTTCCTCCTGCCCGGCGCGCCCGAACGCCGCCATCGCGCGCGCGGCGGCGCGCCGCTCGTACACGGTCGCGTCGTCGTCGAAGACGATCTCGACGAGAACCGCGAGCGCGCGCTCACCGAGCTCGTCGACGCCCGCGAAGTGCCGCAGCGCATGGATCGCCGTCGGCCTCCGCTCGGCCGGACCGTCGTCGCAGCAGACGAGCAGCGCGTTGAGCGCCATCCGCGTCCGAATGGCGCCGAGTTCGTCGAAGACCGTCCCGTCGACGGGGCTGTCCCCCATCGCGATCCGGGAGAGCTCGACGACGTCAGCGGAGTCCTGAGGAAGCGGCGGTGTGGCGATCGCAAGGGCGAGCGCGATCGAGGCGAGGTGCACGGCCAAGGGCGTCCGGGCGATCGGGCGGGGGATGGGAGGCAGCCGCCGCCAGGATGGCGGGGGCGGAGGCTGTGCGATCGCCGACACACCCATCGTACGGCGAGCGCTCGACCCGTGACTTCGATCCCTCGCTGGCCTATTCCTTCACTCGCCCCCATCCCTTCCCACGCGTCCGGGCACCCGCCCGGGCATCGATTTGGCACGACTGCTCCTCCCCCTCGTCGCCCTTCTTGCCTTCACCGCCTGCGCCGGCGACGTCCTCGTCAAGCTCCCCGTGCACGAGCCGGCGCCTGACAGCCCGCTCGCCGCGGTTCCGCCGACGCCCTTCACCGTGTCCGTCGCGATCGCGGATGGCGCGACCATCGGCGGGCGGCGCACGACGATCGGTAACAGCGACATGGGCGCCGTCGACTTTGCCGTCGATCCCCGCGAGACGCTCGCGGATCTCTTCATCGCCGAGCTGGAGAGCGCAGGCCACGTCCTCGCGCGCGAGGGAGAGAACGGGGAGCGGCGGCTCGACGTCACCATCGATATGTTCGCCGCGCGCACACCCGCCACGGCGCTGTACTGGGACGTCACGGTCGAGCTGAGGACCACCCTCGAGTCGACCGGCGCCCATTACGAGGTCACCGTCACCGACCGCACCTATGGCAATCCCGGCCGCGGGATCATCACGCGGCTCGCCAAGATCTGCCTCCAACGGGTCGCCGCGCAGTTCCGCGAGGACCCGGACGTCGCGGCGTTCCTGCGCGGCGAGTGACGAGGGGGCTCCCGCCTGCTCTGTGCCGCTACCAGCGCTCGATCGAGACCTCCGTCAGCGTCGCGAGCGCTGAACGGGTCTGCTGGAGCTGCACGCCGGCCTCGGTGAGCCGGCCGCGGTCGAGCTCGATGAGGAGCCCCAGCTGGATTCGCTCCGCGTCGTCCGCCACTTGCGGGAGACGCTTCATCCGCTCCGTCGCCCGGTCGCGGTCCTCCTGGAAGCGCTCGTACCGACGATCGAGCAGGTCGGCCTGCGTCGTGCGCTGCTCGACCCGCGCGCGCTCGGCCAGGAGGTTCGCCTTGGACTCCTCGAGCCGCGCCTCCGCCGCGGCGAGCTCCCGCTCGGCCGTCTGCTGCTCCTGGATCGACACGGCGCCACCCTCGACCAGCGCCTTCGTTCGAGCGGTGTCTCTGCGGATCTGCTGGAGGAGCGCGTTCGCCGCCGAGAGCGCCGCCTCCGACTTCTGCAGCCTCGCCATCGCCACCATGAGCTCCTGCTGCGCGCTCCTCCGCTCGAGGTCGGCGGTCTCCATCTGCGCATCGGACTCATCGAGGTCGCGCTGTACGGCGTTCGCCTCGTCCGACTGCAGCAACAGTCGCGACCTCTCGTCGATCTGCACGGTCAGCTCGTTGATCGCATCCTGAAGCGCGCGCGCGTGCTCGGTCAGGGCCTTGTGGCGCGGGGTCACGAGTCGACGGCTGAGCGCCTTGCGGAGCTGGTCGAGGCCGCCGACCAGCACGGCGTCGCGCTCCGGCTCGGGCACGCTCGTGCCAGTGAACCAGTCGATCCGGACCCGCCCGACGAACACGCCCCTCGGCTGGAGCGCGTTGCTCTCCATCGGACTCAGCTCGAGCTGCCCCACCGGGCCGTCCGACGACTCGTGCGCCAGCACCACCTCGCGCTCGCACAGCGGTGCGACGAGGTCGTGCGTCAGGAAGATGACCTCGGGGTCGTACCGGATGACGATGGTCGTCTCCGCGCTCAGGGCCCGCGCACGGCCGTCCGCGGTGTTCGCGACATGGGACAGGGGAACCGCGCACAGGACGACGGACGTGGCAGCGAGAGTGATCAGGTTCATCGTATCGAGGTGTCGAGGAAGAGCCGCGCGGAGCGGCCTCCGTGTGTCCGGGGGAAATGCTCGGCGAGCCAGCGCAGCCCTTCGATCGAGGACTCGTCACCGCGCGCCGCGCCGCGGCGCAGCGTTCGGAACGTGGCCGTCGCGGCGCTCTCCGAGGCGGTCGATGGCGCCGGCGGGCGGCGCCGGAGTGCGGCGAGCGTGTCGTCGAACTGCTGCAGCGACCGCGCGAGGCTCTCCGTGGGTGAAGGGAGTCCCTCGGCCGCGCGGCGGCCATCGAGGGTCGCCGTCCACGCCGTGCCGAGCGCGGCGAGGACGAGGAGGACGAGTGCGGACGTGCGGCGGACCACCTGGCGTCGACGCAGGTGCTCCAGGGAGGACGCGCTCGGCGGCGCGAGCCGGTGGCCCGGTGCGGCGGCGTCGGCGTCGCGCAGGAGCGTCTCGATCGGGTCGCCGCTCATCCGAACACCGCCGCGCCCGTGGCGCTCCCCTCTCCCATAAGGCTGGCGAGCCGCTTGCGCGCGCGCGAGAGCCGCGCGTCCACCGCGGCGCGCTTCAGGCCGAGCCGCCGCGCGATCTCCTCGACGTCGAGCTCCTCGAGGTAGCGCAGCACGAGCACCTCGCGGTCCGCGTGACGCAGTCGCCGGAGGTGGCTCCGCACCGCTGCGTTCGGTTCGCCGGCGTCGGGTGTGCCGGCCGGAGCGCCACGGTCCTCCGCAGCGTGGACCGCATCGCTGTCGGGGCGTCCGAACCAGCGTTCGCGGCGCGCGCGGGCGCGGGCGGCGTTGCGCGCGCGCCGGACGGCGATCGTGTGCAGCCAGGTGGTCCACTCGGCCTCGCCGCGGAACGTGCGGCGCCCGCGCCACGCGGCGAGGAGGACGTCCTGCACGACGTCCTCGACGTCCGACGACGAGCCCGGCCAGGCGAGGAGCCGCTCGACCAGGCGTACGGTCCCCGGCCACGCGGCGTGGACGCGTCGCTCGAACTCTGTCCGCTCCTCGCTTCGCTCGTCCGCGCGTCCGCCGCGATCGACGCTCCACACGATCTGACCGAGCCTGGCGAGCTGCGGCGCGGGATCGAGGAGCGGACGGGCCGGGGCGGGGAGGAGGCCTTCCATACCGCCCCATTCGACACCGCCCTCGCGGATCGTCTGACAGGAGCCTCGGCGAATCCTCGCTGAAATGGTCCCGTCGACGGCGCGTAGGACGGAGCGATGGAGAGGGTCCAACGCAGGCCGCGGGGGCGCGAGCGCCCGCCCGAGAACCGGGCCGCCTTCGCAGCGGCGCTGTGCGCGGGCTGGAGCTGGGCCTGGATGCTCGCGTGGGCCGCCTACGGCCGCGAGGGAACGCTCGGCGGGGTGGGAGAGTGGATGCTGCTCACGACTCCGTTCACGGCGCTCGCCGCACTCTTGCTCGGTCTTTCGGGCGCGCGTCGGACCGAGCCGGCGCAACCGCTTCGGCCGCTCGCGACCGCGGCCGCCGTCGCGGGCGGGAGCGCGGTCGCACTGCTCCTGTTCGCCCTGCGTGCCGCAGGCGGCGGGCCGCTCTCGTTGCTCTGAGGAACGCGCGCCCCGGACCCGGAGCGAGACGTCGCCGTCACTAGTCGCCGCCGACGAGAACCCACGCGGCCCACTCGCGCACGCGCGCGCCGTGCCGACGCAGCGCGCACTTCGCGCTCCAGAGCGCGCGCGTCTTGCTCTCTCCCTCGAGCCAGAGCCGCTCGTAGAAGTCGGCCATGAGCTCCTTCGTCGCCGCGTCGTCGACGTCCCAGAGCGACGTCATCGTGGCGCGAGCACCCGCCTGGTGCAGCCCGGTCTGCAGCGACTGAATCCCCTGACCGGCGCGCGCGATCCCGACGTTCGTGCCGCACGCAGCGAGGACGGCGAGCTCGCAGCCGGCGAGGTCGAACGTGGAGAGCTCCTGCGCGCTCAGGAGGCGCTCCGAGAGTTCCGCCGTCGAGTCAGCGGCATTCGCGCCGGACAGAACGAGGCCGCACAGGGCGAGGGGCATGAACCCGGTCACCGTCCGCTCCGCCCCCAGGAGGCTCCGACGGGACGCCGCCGGCTCCGCGTCCAGCATCGACTTGACGGTCCGCGGCATGAACCACGCGTGGGTCGCGATGTGCACGAAGCGCTTCCCGGGGACGGCCGCGCGGAGGCTCGCCTCGGTGACGCCCGATTCACCGAGGACGACCGGCACGACGTCGAGCTGATCGCGCGCGTAATCGGCGATCAGCTGGACCTCTCCGCGCGTCGAGTAGAGAGAGTCCCAGTTTCCCCAGTCGTTCGATCGGCGGGAGCCGGCGAGCCGTGCCGTGGAGCCAGGGATTGCGCTGCTGTCCGCGACAGGCGCCCTGGGGTCGACGCGGAAGTCGATCCCTCCGACCGCGAGGACCGACGTTGGGCCGCCCGGCGCGGGGTCGGGACGCACGATCCGTGCGAACGAAAGCTCCAGCCGCACGTCGTAACGGTCACCGATCCGAAGCGCGTCGTCGATGTCCTCCTCTCCGCGACGACGTGCGACGAGCGGGTCGAGCGGAAGGGCGTCGATGGGCACCGTGTGGAGCGCGTCGTCGAGGCAAACGTAGAGCCTCCCGCCCTCGCGCACCTCCGCAGCCTCGACGAGCGGATCGAACAGGAGCGCCCTGAGCGCGCGTCCCGCCGCGAGCTCGCTCTCCGGCCCCTCTTCGACGCGACCGATCTCGCCGCGGTCGATCCTCGCGCCGAAGCTGATCCTCCAGACGCGGATCGCCTCCTCGATCTGCGCCGCAGGCCCGAGGTCGACCTCCGCGATCCGACCGTCCGACGACAGGACGAACGCCATGTAGCGCGGACCCGCGCTTCCCCGGGTCTCGTCCGACGGGGCCCGTTCCCAGGCGTCCACCCTGGTCATCCCGACAGCGACGTCGCCGTCGGCGAGCGAGCTCGCGACGTCGCACGGGTCGATCTCCAGCGCGAGGGAGCGGGTTCGGCCGAGCTCCCGCAGGAGCTCCCGGTAGCGCGCGTCCCGTGCGAGCGCGAGCGCAGCGATCTCGCGCCGACGGTTCTCGAGCGCAGCGGCGCGACTGCAGGAACCATCCGGCGACCGCGAGTCGCGCGCGAGCGTCGCGTCGAGCAGGCGCTGCGCGCGAACGAGGTCCGTCCGAAGGACCACCGTCCGTTCGCTCTCGGCCCCGGCGGGAACGAGGAGCCGCGCCGTCACCACGTGCCGCGCGGTCTCGTACGCCGAGAAGAGCCGTGCGAGCGTCTCCTGCGAGTCCGCCGACACGTCGCGGCAGAGCCGCAGGCGGCCGAGGCGATCGTGCACGTCGCGGGTCAGCGCCCGCGCCTCGCGCGGCGACGCCGTCAGTCCGTAGGACACGAGGCCGGTGGCCGTCTTCGCCGCCTCGACAACCATCGACTCGGCGGCAGCCACGTCGCCGGCTGCGAAGCGTGCCACCGCGAGGCTCCCCTGGATCCGCAGCAGGTCGGGGTGGTGCGGCGGAAGCAGGGCACCGAACTCCCTCGCTGCGCGCTCGAACAGCTCGCGCGCTGCGGCGGGGTCGCCCTCGGCGAGGTGCACCATCGCGAGTCGCTCGTCGGCGCGCGCACGATCCTTGTGACCCTCCGGCAGCGTCCGCCCCCGGACCGTCCTGACGTGTTCCAGGAGGGCGCGCGCCCCGTCGGTGTCCCCGAGCTCCAGACGGGCCACGGCGAGGTTCTCCTCGGCGCGAAGAACCCCGAAGTGGTCGACGTGGAAGAGGCGCCGCCGCACCTCGAGCACGTGCTCCAGGAGGTCCCGGGCTCCACCGGGATCTCCCATCGCCAGGCGAGTCCCCGCAAGGTTCTCCTTGGCGCGGAGCAGGTCCGCATGCCCCTCGTCGAGGTGAGCCTCCCAGACGTCGTGCACCCGCTCCTCCAGCTCCAGCGCGCCCTGGAGGTCCCCCATCGCGCCGCGGGCCCACGCGAGGTTCCCCTTCGCGGCGAGCAGGTCGAAGTCGTCGGGCGGAAGCGTACGCACGCGGTACTCGTGCACCTCCTCGAAGACGAGCAGCGCGGCGGGGACGTCCCCCATCTCCTTGCAGACCACGCCCAGGCTCTCGCGGGCTGCGAGCCAGGAGTCCCGCCCCGCCGGCAGGTCGCGCTCGCGATCGGCACACACGCTCTCGATGAGCGCGCGCGCCGCGTCGAGTCGACCGAGCCGCCCGTGCAGGACCCCGAGCCGCAGCCGGACGCGCTGGATGTCAGCGGGCTCCCGCCCGCGTTCGGCCTCCAGGAGCTGGAGCAGTTCCTCGCCGATCACGAGCTCTCCCTCGAAGTCTCCGAGCGCGCGCGCGACGGAGGCGAACGAGGTCAGGAAGGGACGCGCATCCTCGGGCGCGAGGTCTTCGAGGAGCGGCTCGACGCCGTCCGCGAGGGCCCACTGGAGCCACTCGCGCGCTTCGGCCCGGTCCCCCGTCCGCATCGGCTCGAGGATCGGCTCGAGCGCCGCGAAGGTCGCCGCCCGCGGATCCACGCAGGCCGCCGCGGGCATCGACCCCGTGCGCGGCACCTGCACACGACCGATGCATGCCGGGTCGAGCTGCACGGACCCACGTTGCCCGGCGTCGCGGACGGCTGGCGCCATCGCCATGCAGGCGAGGGCCGCGAGCCGAACGGCGGCGACAGCGAGTCCGTGGTGGTCCGTGACGGGCGAGATCATGGAGGCCTCCGGCAGGAGGATGTCCGCAGGGCGGGCCGCGGCGCTGGCAGCGCACGCCGCCCGTCATCAACAACAGATACGGAGTCGCTTCTGTTACTCGTCAGCGAGGAAAACTCGCGGACCGGACCGCTCGACGCCAGAAAGCGCCGGTCAGGACGGCGCGCGGTACCCTCGTCCCATGATCAAGTTCGTCATGTGCCTCCACCGCCGGCCCGATCTCTCGCGCGAGGAGTTCCAGGACTACTGGAAGAACAGCCACGCGCCGCTCTTCCAGTCGTTCGTCGAGACGCACGGCGCGATCCGCTACATCCAGGACCACACCATCGACTCGCCGGTGAACGACATGCTGCGCGAGTCGCGCGGCATGCAGCCGGAGTTCGACGGTGTCGCGGAGGTCTGGTTCGAGTCCGAGCAGGCGTTCGCGGACGCGATGAGCTCACCGGAGGGCCAGAAACTCGGCGCGGTGCTGTCCGAGGACGAGTCGAACTTCATCGACCACACCCGGTCCAGCGCGTTCCTGGCGGTGGAGCACGAGGTGTAGGCGCGCTCGGGATCAGCGGCCGGACTCCCGCAGGACCCAGCCGGCCCAGGCCGCAGCAGGGAGGCCGCGATCCCGGAGCGTGCGGCGGGCCGCGTCGAGCGCGTCGCGCGCGCTCATCTTCTGGACCAGGTGGTTGGCGTAGAACTCCCCCATCAGCTCGGAGGTCGCCTCGTCGGGGACATCCCAGAGTGACGCCACGACCGCGCCCGCGCCGGCGGCGTGGAGCGCCGTGACGAGCGACTGGGTGCCCTGCCCCGTGCGCACGAGGCCGCGGTTCGAGCGGCACGCCGAGAGCACGACGAGCTCGCAGCGCGTGAGGTCGAGGCTGGTGATCTCCTCCCCCGTCAGGACGTCCTCCGCGTCGCCGGCGTCGAACGCGCCGGCGAGCGCGATCCCGCACGCGGCGAGCGGAGCGTGGGTGACGATCGCACTCCGGGTTCCACCCGCCTCGACCGGCGCCGCGATCTCGCGCGCGAAGCTATGCGTCGCGATGTGGACGATCCTGGCGTTCGGCAGACTCGCTCGCAGGGCGTCCTTCGACGCGTCCCCGCCCCGGAGGACCTCGACCGTGTGACTCTCGTCGAGTCCACGCAGGACGTGGCCGAGGCGCTCGATCTCGGCCGCTGTCCCGCGCAGCCGCGGGAACGACGCGGAGTTCGGATCGAACGCGATGCCGCCGACGAGGAGCACACCCACCGCCGACTCGGCGGGCTGCGCGCGATCGACGAGGAGCTCGCACCCCGTCGCCCCGATCCGGATCTCGAGCCCTTCCGTGTCGAGGGGATCCACCGCACCCTCCGGCGCGCCGAGCGCATCGAGCGGAACGAGGTGGACGATGCCGTCCGGCACCACGTGGAGCCGCCGTGCATCGCCGCAGGCAGTCACGATCGGGTCGAGCAGGGCCTCGCGAAGCGTCGCGCGTCGCGCCGGCTCACGCGCGACGGGCGCACGGCTCGAGCCGAGACCTGAAGCACGCGCGCGGCGCTCGCCGATCCCGAGCGCCGCACGCCAGGCGTTCGCGTCGCGCGTGACGTCGGCGAGCGAACCGATCCCCACGCGGGAGACTCGTGCGTTGCGGTCCATCACGAGCGCGACCAGCTCGCGGGAGTCCGCCGTGTCACCGGGGAGCGTCACGAAGGAGACCAGTCGCTCGTCGTCGGCGAGTCGCTCCGCCAGCGCTCCGATCGAAGCCGCCGCCTGCCCGCTCGACGCCATCCGCCGAAGGAGCGCGTCGCGTTCTTCGACGGCCCGAGCGAGCGCGAGGTCGACCCCCGGGTTCTCGCCCTCGTTCCTGCCCGGCGCAGCGAGCTGAGCGATCCGCACGCCGAGCTCCTCCAGCCGCTCGCGCGTCGCGCGGTCCTCGACCGGCCGGCGCGCGTGCACGGCCTGGCGCATCCGCTCCATGAGGTCGAGCACTCGGGCGTCCCAGGCCGCGTCGGCGCTCGGGCGCGCGGTGAAGAGCACGGGCCACACGACGGCGAGGCGCTCCGCGAGCCCGCGGGCCGAGCGGCGCGGGAGGCCGCGCACCTCGTCGATCGCGCCCTCCAGTCCGACCGCCAGGTCGTCGGTCAGCGCGTCCGCCCGGCCGCGCAGCCCGAGCTCGCTCGCGAGGACGGCCGCCTCGAGCCGCGTCGCGGTCCACAGCTCGCTCCCGACCGGGAGCTGCGAGCGATCGACCTGTGCGAGCGCCTCCCAGGCGTACAGCGCCGCCGTTCCGGTCTCACCGGTGGCGTCCGCCGCGCGCGCGAAGGCGAGGTGGAGGCCGGCGAGCTCACGCCCGGACGCGGGTCGATCCCCTGCAAGGAGATCGTCGTGTACGGCCTCGAGCCCGACGAGAGCCTCGTCCGCCCGCTCCATCTCGATGAGCACGTTGGCGCGGCCGAGCCTCGCGTTGATCGCGATCGGGGCGGACTGCGGGATCTCCGACGCATGGATCTGCTCGATCGCGTCGTCGTAGTGTCCGAGGGCGTCTTCGAGCGCACCAGCCCGCTGCAGATCGCCGGCAAGATTGACGGTGGCCTGTCGACTCGCATTCGCCTCGCCGTTACCGGTCTCGAGGCGTTCGACGATCTGTGCACCGACGACCGCCGCGCCCTCGAAGTCGCCGCGGGCTCGACGCAGGGCCGCGAGCAGCGAGAGGGCATTGGTCCGAAAGCGCGGGGTGACGTTCGGGTGCCCGAGTCGAGTTTCGAACGCGCTGAATCGTGCCTCCGCCTCGTCGAGACGGCCGACCTCGATCAGAGCAGCGATGACGTTGACGTCCGAGTCGAGCCGATCGGCACTGTGTTCTTCGTAGGCGGCGCCCACGGCATCAGCCGCCGCGCGATGGGATTCGAGTGCCTCGTCGAAGTAGCCAAGACTGGAGAGGAGAATGCCGAGGTCGCTCAGGGCAGCCCTGCGCGCCTTGCTCTCGTCGGGCAGGCTGGAGGCGAAGTCCGTGACGACGCCGTTCAGGTGCGCGTGCGCGTCCTCGTAGCGCCCTAGCTCGTGCATGACGCTGGCGACCTGGATGTTCGCCTCGACGAACTGCTCGAGCGAGTCGGGGAGGCGCGGCCGCGCCGAATCCGCGGCTGCACGCGCGACGTCGAGCGCCTCCTCGTTGCGAGCCTCTCGACGAAGTGCGGTTGCGAGCGCGGCGCCCACGAAGGTCGCGATGCGGTGGCTACTCCACTCGCTATCGCGAAGATCAGCGTGAAGCGGGACGCCGAGCTCGACCGCCTCCGCGTAACGCTCCCCGTTGACGAGCATGCTCAGGAGGTTGTGCCGCGCCTCGAACCCAGCGAAGGTCCTGCCCTGTCCGTTCCTCTCGTACGCCGCCACGATCGTTCGAAGCTCCGCCGTCGCACCGGCGCGGTCGCCCCTGTTGGAGCGAACCACCGAGATCGCGGTCATGGCGGCCAGCGACTTCTCATCGAGATCTCCGAGGGCAGCGGAGAAGTGGTCACGAGCGCCTTCGAAAGCGCGTTGGGCTTCGAACAATTCGTCTCGTTCGTAGCGTGACACTCCGACGTTGAAATAGGCCTTGCCTATGTTCACCGGGTTCGGAGGATCCTCCGCGAGCCGCCCTTCGACGACGCGCTCGCGCTCGGCGAGCGCCGCGTTCCGATCCCCCACGATCGCGAACGTGTAGGCGAGATCGGCGCGCACGTCGGTGCATCGCCGCGCGAAGGGCCCGTGGATCTCGACCCAGCGCGCGAGCACCTCTTGCTCGATGCTCAGCGCCTCCCCGGCGCGGCCCAGCTCCTTGAGAGCGCTCGCCCGCCAGAGCGCCACCACGTCGAGCCGCGAGCGATCGGCCGCGACCTCCTCGAGCGCGGCCTCGGCGTCCGACGCGGTGAGCAGTTCCTCGAAGCGGCCCGCGCCCTCCAGCGCCTCCGCGAACGCGTCGAACCTCTCCGCGCGAGCAGGAGCGTCCGGCGCGGTGGACTCGAGCGCCGCGCGGGCCGCCTCGACCGCGTCGGCCTCGCCCTGGGCGGCGATCGCGGCGAGGGGACTCGGGGCAGGGGCGGAGACGAGGCCGAGGAGCAGGAGCAGCGACGAGACCATGGCGTGAGGTCACGGGTTGGAGGAGTGCGACGCAGGAAGGAACGGAGAGCGGGTCCTCGAATGCCGGCCGAGAGCCGGAAAACGAGGCCGCCGACTCCGCAGGCGGCCCCGGCGCTCCATCGCGCCGGTCGACGGCCCGCCGACGGCGACACTCCGCCGAGCGAATCTCTCTCAGAGATTCCCAATTCCAGGATCCAATGCGACGCCCCGCCTCGAAGCCCGCCGCAGTTCTCCGACCCGTTCTCGCTGCACCCACCGCCCCGCGCGCTCGCCCCCGACGCGCCCGCCCAGACGACGACGATCGTCGTGGAGGGCCAGGTCGAGTCGCGTAGCGGCCCCATGCCCGCGCACTTCGACGGCGCCGCGATCGGCGACCCGTTCGTCGTCACCGTCGAGGTCCTTCTGCCGGGAAGCACGACGCCGGGCGAGATCGACACCGAGTACGAGGTGCTCGAGGCGAGCAGCGACGTGCGCATCGGCGCGGCGGTCGACACCTCGGTCGCCGACCAGCACTTCTTCGTCCCGTCCGATCCGAACGTCGGCGGCGCGACGGCCGCGCTGGAGCTGACGACGGGCGTCACGCTGAACGTGCTCCTGTTCGACACGCCCCCGCTCACGACGTTCCTCACCGGCGACCTGGAGCAGCTCGCGGGGACCTACCCTGCGTCGGACTTCGACCTCGCGTTCCTCGACCTCGTCGTCGGTACGACCGGCAGCGATCAGATCCGAGGACGCCTCGATACGGTCGTCATCGGACCGGGAGCAAGCGGCATCGGCGAGCCGGACCGAGGGCTTCATCGCGACCCTCGGGTCCAGCGCGGGCAACCTGTGCCTGAACGGCGCGATCGGGCGCTTCGTCGGCCCGGGTCAGATCCAGAACTCGGGCGCCGACGGCAGGGTCGAGCTCGTGCTGGACGTTCAGGCCATCCCGACGCCGCAGGGCCCGACGTCCCTCGCCCCCGTCCAGACCTGGCACTTCCAGTGCTGGTACCGCGACCAGGTCGGCGGGGTGGTCGGATCCAACTTCAGCGACGGGCTGCGCGTGCTCTTCCGTTGAGCACCGCGCAGCGCCTCACCGCAGCACGATCGACACCGCGTCCGTGAAGTTCGACGTCACCGTGCCCCCGGCGACGTCGCGGTGCCACGCCTGGAAGTTCCAGGCCTGGCCCGCCACCGCCGGCACGAAGCCGTTCGGCGTGGGCGTCTCGGAGAGGTCGAGCCTGAGGGTGAAGAAGCCGTCGTCGCCGCTGAAGCCGACCTCGCCCGGGCCGACGTAGCGTCCGATCGGTCCCGAGAGGCACAGGCGCCCGATCGAGTTCACGACGGGGAACGTCACGCCCTGCACGCGGCTGTTCAGGAAGAAGCCGAAGGTGTTCCGCGGCAGGTCGAGCGCGCGGAGCGTCAGGACGTTCGCGCCCGCGATGTCCGTTCCGACCGCCTGGAGACAGCCGGAGAGACCGGTCGCGTTGGGGATGGCGGGACCGCAGTACGGCGCGCCGACCTCGTCGAAGGACGGGTTCTCGACCCAGAAGACCTCGCCCGCATCGACGCGCGCGCCGATCAGGTCCTCGTCGCCGTCGAGGTCGACTTCGGTCGCCCGGAAGCGCTCGACGCGGCTCTCGATCGACCGGAACGCGGGATCGAACGTCCCGTCGCCGAGGCTCTCGTACCACCGCAGCAGCCCGCCCGGCCGCAGCGTCACGAGATCCGCGTCGCCGTCGCCGTCGCCGTCGATGAGGGCGAGCGCCTCCGCGCCGCCCGTCGGAACGGACACGAGCGGGACGGCGGACGCGAACGCGCCGCCACCGAGGCCGCGCGCCCACGCCGAGTTGCCGCCGTTCTGCCGCCCCCACGCGACGTCCAGCGTCCCGTCGCCGTCCACGTCACCGACCGCGACGCCGGCCGCGTCGAACGGAGCGGCGGAGATCAGCGTGCCGTCGCCGAAGGACGATCCCGTCCACTCGTACCAGAGGACCTCCCCGGAGCCGATGCCGGACTGCGGGCCCAGGGTCGCGAGGACGAGGTCGCGGTCCCCGTCCCCGTCGAGGTCCCCGGACGCCAGGCCCGACGGACGGACCATGCCCATGTCGATCCGCACGGACGGCGCCCAGAGGCCGAGCCCGAAGTTCTCGAACAACGAGATGCTCGCCGAGGACTCGGCCGCGATCACGTCGAGGTCCAGGTCCCCGTCGACGTCGAAGGCGATCGGATCGGCCCCGATGTAGATCGTGCCGAGCGAGATCGGCGGCTCGAACTGGCCCACGCCGGCGCTCGAACGAACGACGAGCTCGCCGTTCCCCTCGATCGCCAGGAGGTCCTCGAGTCCGTTGCGGTTGAAGTCGCCTGCGGCCACCGGCCGAAGCGAGACCTGCGCGATGTTCGTCGGTTCGAAGGGGTCGAAGTTCGCGATCCCGCGCGCTTCGAAGGCCGCGACGCGCGGCTGGGCGACCGCGACGCCGATCATGTCGCGGTCCCCGTCGCCGTCAAGGTCGACGGCGGCGGCGTCGATCGCGGCGCTGAGCGGCGCGGAGAGTCGCGTCGGCGCACCGAGGAACGGCAGCCCGGAGAGACCGTTGCCCCGCCGCCATGCGACCTGATTGGGCTCGACGGCCTGCAGGAATCCGGCCGTGCCGAACGCCACGTCGATCGCGCCGTCGGCGTCGAAGTCGGCCGCGGTCGCGACCGTGAAGTCGGCGAGCGGGTCGGTCGACAGGACGCGCTGCGGACCGAACGCACCGCCGCCGAGTGCCTCGTGCAGGACGAGGCGAGGCTGCGGCCCCTGGGCGACCAGCACGTCATCGTCCCCGTCGAGATCGAGGTCCGTGAGGAAGATCTCCTCGGGCATGCGATTGGAGTTCATCAGCGCGGTCGGCGCGCCGAGCTGGCCGGTTCCGTCGTTCAGGTGCACGACGGCGGCGCCCATCCGACCGGTGACCACGTCGATGTCACCGTCCGCGTCGACGTCCCCGGTGTCGAAGACGAACTGTCCGAAATCGGGATTCAGCGCGAAGGGCGGAGCGAGCGTGCCCGACGTCGTGCTGCGCAGGTACAGGAGCGCGCCCGCGACGAACTCTCGACCGAACAGCGCGTCGGTCCGGCCGTCGCCGTCGATGTCGCGCAGCTCGGCGCGGCCGACCTGCGTGACCGGACTCGGGAGGATGTCGGTCGCCGCGCCGAAGGCGCCGGTGCCGTCGTTCGGCATCACGAACAGCATCGCGCTCAGCCCGATGCCGCCCGGGAAGAGGACGACCGCGTCGAGGTCGCCGTCGGCGTCCGCGTCGTCGAGCGCGACCGTGTCGAAGCCGAAGAGCAGGACGGCGAGAGGGACGGGCGCAGCGAAGCCGGCGGGCCCGAGGTTCTCGACGTAGAGCGCGGACGCGTTCGCCGCGTCGGCGATGAGGAGGTCGAGGTCCCCGTCCCCGTCGGCGTCGCCCGCGGCGACGTCTCGAGGATCGACGAGGCCGTCGATGAGCGTCCGCGGCGCGGCGAGCCCGAGCGGCCCGCGCGCCTCGAACCAGACGATGCGGCCGCCCTCCGACGCGATGGAGACGAGGTCCTGGTCCCCGTCGAGATCGACGTCGAGCGTGAGGACCGCTCTCGGGGTCGCGACGGAGTCGACGAGGGGCCGCGGCTCGGAGAACTGGGCGAGGGCGGTCGCGGGAAGGAGCGCCCAGACCGCGGGAAGAGCGAGCCGGGCGTGCATGGAGCGATGGGACATGGGGTGTGGCGGGCGAGCGGGGTCGGGAGGATGCCGCGCCGCGCTCTTGCTACGTCGCCGCCCCGCACGAAGTAACGCGAATTTCCAGAAACGGGCCGCGCGGCGAGCCGAACTCGCCCCGTGAATTGAATTCGATTCGCTGCGTCTCGGTCGGGCCGCCGAGCATTGGGCCTCTCGACGCGATGTCCGACGCCTTCCCCCACACCCTCCAGGCGCTCCTCGACGAGCGCGACTGGGTCCGCGCGCTGGCGCGCCGCCTCGCGGGCGACGCGCACGAGGCGGAGGACCTCGCGCAGGACGCGCTCGCGATCGCGTGGGAGCGGCCGCCCCGTCGCGACGACAACCTCCGCGGCTGGCTCGCCGCGGTCGTGCGCAACCTCGCGCGGCAGCGGCGGCGCCGCCCCGCTCCGGAGCGCGCGGCCGAGGAGATCGCGCCGCTCGCCGCCGCGCCGACGACGGCCGAGGTCGTCGAGAGCGCCGAGGTGCACCACCTCGTCGTGCAGGAGGTGCTCGCGCTCGACGAGCCGTACCGCTCGACGGTCCTGCTGCACTACTTCGAGGGCCTGCGTGCCACCGAGATCGCCGCGCGCGAGGGCGTGCCGCTCTCGACCGTGAAGAGCCGCCTGACGCGCGCCCACGCGCGGCTGCGTGAGCGGCTCGACCGGGTGGAGCGACACGACCGAAGGGGCATGGCCGTCCTCGCTCCGCTCCTCTCCCCCCGCATTCCTCCTGCCGACGGCGCCACGCTCGCGTCGTCCGCCGCACTGGTCATGGGTGTCAAGATCAAGCTCGCTGCCGTCGTCCTCGTGCTCGCGCTCGTCGCGCTCGGTGTCCGCCTTGCGTCGTCGAGTCCAGACGAGTCCGACGTTGCCGTCGTGGAGCGTGCGACGGAGTCGGCGCCCGCCGCCGCGCCGGCGCTGGAAGACGCTCCCGAGGACGTCGCGCGGCGCGCCGGCGCGGTCGAGCCGAGCGCGACCGTCGCGCATGACCACCCCGTCGTTGCCGTGACCGGCACGGTGTTCCGCTATGACGGCTCGCCCGCCGCCGAGGCGACCGTGGTCCTCGGCGCCGTGGGAGCGCTCGCGTTCATGGACCTCGACGAGGAGGCGCCGGAGGGCGTGCCGCTCACGACGACCGACGCCGAGGGGCGGTTCTCGTTCGCGGAAGCGCCCGCCGGCACGCTGCTGGTCACCGCGGGAGCGGAGAACGCCGCCCCGAGCGAAACGCTCCAGCTGGAGGAGCGCGATGGTGGCGCGCCCGTCGAGGTCGCGCTCAGCCTGCGCCGCGGCGTCCGCATCCACGGCGAGGTCCTGCGCAAGGACGGCGCGCTCGCCGCGGGCTGGCGCCTCCGCTTCATGCAGAACGGCATGAGCCTCGGCGCGACCGGCACGCGGCTGCTGCGCTGGGCCGAGACCGACGCCGACGGACGGTTCGACGAGCGGCACCTCTGCCCCGGTACGTGGGGACTCGTGGCGTACCCCGAGGACGACGAGCTGAAGGAGCTCGGCGGCTCGATGCCCGAGCACATGATCCAGAGCACCGTCGAGCTGGAGGACGGCCAGGAGCTCTTCGTTGCGCTGGGCGCGCGCTCCGCGGAGGCGGTGACGGTGCGCGGCCGGATCACGCTCCGTGGTGAGCCGGCGGGCGGCGGGTTCCTGCAGTGGATGTCGGAGTGCGACGACCCGACGGGCAGCATGCAGAACGTCCGGGTGGCCGCGGATGGCGCGTATGAGATCGAACTGACGCGCCCCGGCGCGTGGTCGATGCGCGCGATGGGCGGCGGCGGTCAAGGCGAGTTCGTCGTCGACGTGCCCGCAGAATCGGAGCACACCATCGACTTCGAGCTGCCCGCCGCGACGCTCCGCGGCCGCGTCGTCGATCCTGACGGCGAGCCGGTGGAGGGCGCGCTCGTCTCGCACGTCCTCGCCCTCGGCGCGGCGCACCACAGCCCGATGCGCGTCATGGCGGATCGCCAGAAGACAGACGCGAGCGGCGCGTTCGAACTCGTCGCGCTCACGCCCGGCCTCTACCGGATCGGCGTCACGCACGCGGAGCGCGGGTGCGGCGTCGCCAGCGAGCTCGTCGAAGTCGTCGAGGGCGACTCGCTGGAGGGATTCGAACTGGAGATCGCGCCCGGCTTCCCGGTCACGGGTCGTGTGGTCGACGCCGAGGGCCTCCCCGTCGCGTTCGCACCGATCTGGATCCACGACGCGGCGGGCCGGCTCGTCAATCCGATCACGGGCGTGATGACGAGCGAGGACGGGACGTTCGCGACGTTCCCGGTCCCGCCAGGCGAGTACGCGGTCCTGACACGACGCGAGCGCACATGCGCGCAGGCGCTCGGTGTGATCGTCGAGGACGAGTCGCCCGACCCCGTCGAACTGCAGCTCGCTGACGGTGCGACGATCGTCGTCGAGGCTCGGAAGGGCGAAGTGCCAGTCCGCGCGCAAGCCGTCGTGCGTGACCTCGACGGCCGCCTGCTGAGCGGCCTGCGCTTCGCACGGAATCCGTGGTCCTGGCGCACCTACCCGTACGACTCGATGCGACGCCACGTCGGGCCGCTGCCTGCGGGCACGTACACGGTGACCTCGAATGCCCCTGGCGTGGGATCGGCGTCGATCGAGGTGACCGTGACGCCGGGAGCGACGCGGGAGGTGGAGCTGGAGCTACTCTGATCGCGCTCCGAGCTGGTCCGCCGACTCTCGCAGGCGCGCCTCGTCGAGCTTCGGCAGCACGCGGACCCGTCCGTCGCTCGTCGCGAGGAGCAGCTCGTCGCCTGCACGGCTCCAGTCGAGGTCGACGACGCCGGCGGATGCGTCGAACTCCAGCCAGCGCGTCAGGTTTGGCCCGCGGTGGACGGAGACGAATCCGGTCGCACCGCCGACGGCGAGCCGCACTGGCCGCGCCGCAGCGGGGTCGAGAGCTGGAGCAAGGGCGATCCGGTTCACGCTGCTGGGGTGAGGCTCCAGCTCGCCGACGTCCGAGAGGTCGTCCAAGCGGAGGATGAGTACGCGACCGTCCCTGAATCCCACGTACGCATCTTCGCTCCACGCGGCGACGGCTGTCGGCGGCTCTTCGAAGGTGCAGTCGACGAGCGGTTCTCCGCAGTGGTCGAAGACCTCGACGTCTCCGTCGAGTCCCGTCGTGACGACGATCCGGTCGGTCACCGAGACGTGCTCGTAGACGAGCCGCCCGGTCGTATCGACGGCGAGCTCCTCGTCCTCCCACTCTTCGCTGCCCTCGTTCCGGCGCAGGCGAACGAGCCGGTTGCCGTCGACCGCGAACAGCGTCTCTTCGTCGGGCGAGAAGGCCAGGTCACGCCAGCGCGCAACGCGCATGGGTCCGGCCACCGTTTGCTGTACCTCCAGCGAATCCGGGTCGAACCAGACGAGCCCTGCGGGCGCGAGGCGATTGAGATCGAGCACGCCTTCGACCGCGGCGACGACCACGCCCGAGTCCCGCGCTACCGCGATGCGATGGAGCCCCGGCTTCATACCCAGGAAGGACTCGCGCTGCAGCGTGCCATCGCGGCTCCAGCGGCCGAAGCGATGCGGCGACATCCCGGTCAGGAACTCGCCCTCGTCGATCCCCCACCGCGCTGCGAAGAGCCCGTCGCCGATCGGCCGGACGGACGCTGCGTCGCGCGGGCGGAGATCGAAGGTCGCGAGCCGCCCGTCCTGGCACAGCGCGTACGCGCTGCCATCGTGCATCGCAGGCACGACGCCGACGACGGCCGCGACCGAGACCACGTCGGTGACGGCGTCCGTGCTGGGCACGAAGCGCGCGAGCACCTCCCCGTCGGGGTGGACGAGGACGACCTTGCCCTCGCTCGTCGACATGACGAGCAGCCCGCCATGGAAGGAGAGCGTGAGCGCATCGGCGGCGCCGGTGCGCATTGGCGTGGCGCCGCGCTCGTCCCCGGTCCACAGCATCCCCGTCCGCGTGATCGCCGCGTGGCCCGTCCGGCCGTCCGCGTCGAAGACGCAGAGATCGACGCTGCGATCCTGGAGGTCGGTCGGCTCCGCGACGAGCTCGCCCGCGTCCTGGAGGAGTGCGTCGCCCGCCGGCAGCGACCAGGCCTCCAGCCTGCAGTCGAAGGCGCGCGTGTTGCGGTCGATGCCACGCGCCACGACGAGCCGCCGGCGCGCGACGTCGAGCACCAGTCGGTCGCAGTTGTCGTCCTCGATCCCCGCGTCGGCGAGGACGCTGGCATCGATCGGGCGCGCGACGACCTCGCCGCTCCCATCGACGACGGCGACCTCTCCCTTCCGCGAGGCGACGACGAGCCAGGGTCCGTCGGACGCGACGGCGAGAACGTCGGCGCGGGATGGGAAGACCTCCCAGGAGTCGACCTGTCCGTCCTTCAGTCTCGACAGCCCCCCCTTCTCGGTCCCGACCCACAGGTCCCCTGCTGCGTCGAACGCCATGCAGCGCGCGGGCCGCAGGTAGGACCGGGTCTCGGTGTCGCGCGGCAGACGGTAGTCGGTCGAGGTCAGCGCGCCCGTGACGTCGAGCACCCGCACACCGCGCTTGCTCGCGAGGACGGCGACGCGCTCTCCGCTCGAGTCCCACTCGACGTGGCCGCCCTGGGCGACGACGACCCGATCGAACGGACACTCCCCCACGCCGTCCTCCTCGACCCACGCGAAGGGCTCCGGCTGGTCCGGCGCCGCGGCGATCGCGAGCGTCGTCCCGTCGGGCGACGGTGCCGCGTGCAGCCAGCTCGAACCGTCGGTCGTCCAGCTCGACGTGACGCGCCGTTCGACGAGCAGCCGATAGAACTGCGATCGCGTCTGGAGCGACGGGTATCGCGTGAACGCATCGGCTGCGACGCCCAGCGCCTCGGCGTCACCGTAGCGCTCCGAGTAGAGGCCGGCGAGGAGCGAGCCGGCGTACGCCTCGCGGACGAGCCGGTCGTTCTGCGCGATCGCCAGCAGGAGCGCGAACGCGAGCCCGACCGCGACGGCGCCGAGCACCCCCACGGGGTGCCGACGCACGCGCCGCGCGGCCAGTCGCAGCGGGCTCGGCGGTCGTGCGACCACCGACCTGCCCGCGAGGAATCGGTCGAGGTCTTCGGCGAGCGGTTCGCCGCTCGCGTACCGACGTCGCGGGTCCTTCTCCAGGCACTTCCACACGATGTGGACGAGCGGCTTCGGGATCGACGGATTGCGGCGGCGCGGGCTCTCGACGTCGTCGGACAGGATGCGCCGGAAGAGGTCCTCGCGCGACGCGCTGTCGAAGGGCGGCCGAAGCGTGAGCAGCTCGAACAGGACGGCGCCGAGCGAGTAGACGTCCGAGCGCGCATCGACGTCGGCGCCCCTGACCTGCTCGGGAGCCATGTACGCGGGCGTTCCGATCGGGCGGCGAGACTCGGTGATGCGGTCCCTCTCCAGGAGCCGCGCGAGACCGAAGTCGATCAGGACCGGCTCCTCTCCGCCGCGCAGGAGCACGTTCGCCGGCTTGACGTCGCGGTGGACGACGCCGTGCTCGTGCGAGGCGGCGAGACCGCGCGCGAGCTTCGCGCCCATGCGAGCGACGTCATCGGCCGTGGCGACGTCGGCGAGATCGCCGCGCGCCTCGAAGATCCGGTCCGCGAGGCTCGGGCCATCGATCCGCTCCATCGCGATCCACGGCGTGCCGTCGATGTCGCCGAACTCGATCAGCCGGCAGACGTTCGGGTGATCGATGCTCTGGAGCGACAGCGCCTCGCGCTCGAAGCGCTCTCTGCCCACCTCCTCCAGCGTCGGGAGGATCAGCTTCAGCGCCACGGGCTCACCGTCCTCGCCGTCCCGCGTCGCGTCGAAGACGAGCCCCATCGCGCCGCGGCCGAGGACGCCGTTCAGCCGCCAGGGCCCGAACCGGTCGCCGACGCGGGGGAACGTCGCAGGGCGGGCAGACGGTTCGAGCACGCCGTGCGCCTCCAGCCGCGCCACGCGCTTGCGCAGCTCCTCGGCATGCTCGGGATGCGCCTCGCAGATCTCCTCCAGCGCGGCGCGGTGGTCGCGTTCACGCTCGAAGAGCTGGTCGAGGAGTCGATCGATCTCGCTGGCAGGCTCGTCGTCGGACATGGGGCGATGAAGAGACTCGAAAATAGCCGTTTCCGTGGCGGTCTGGGCCAGTGGACCCGTTGATCCAAGAGGCCCTCAGGCGGCGTACAGTGGCGCGACCGCCAGCCCTCCCCCGCCCGGACCCCAGCCCTCCACGTCCCGGACAACTGCCAACCGGGCTGAGATCATGAGTGAAGACGATCGGGCGTCCGCCGACGAGGCAAACGACGCGGCGCGGCTTCCATTCACGGAAGGCGATCCCGCGGCGCTCCAGCGTCTCGTGCTCGAGCACGAAGGCGCGCTGCGGGCGTTCGTCGGTCGACAGCTTCCGGCTCGACTCGCGACGAAGGAGTCGATCAGCGATCTCTCCCAGTCGATCATCGGAGACGTGCTGCCGAAGGTCGGGGACGCGAGCTTCGAGAACCTCTCGGCCTTCCGCGGCTGGCTGTATACGGTCGCGTTGAACAAGATCCGGGAGAGGGGTCGCTACTGGACGGCCGATCGCCGCGACCAGGACCGCGAGACGCCGCTGCACGACATCGAGACGGGCGAGGTGTCCGCCAGGGACACGCGACCGAGCGAAGCGGCTCGGCGCGAGGAGCGCTCAGCGATCCTCGCCGACGCTCTCCAGCGACTGCCGGAGGATCAGCGCACGGCCGTCGTGCTCGTGCGGATGCAGGGCGAGTCGCACGAGGTCGCTGCACAGGTGCTCGGTCGCTCGGTGGGCGCATGCCGCAACTTGCTGACGCGAGGGCTGCGCCGGCTGTCCGCGATCCTGCCAGACGAAAGACCCGACGAAAGTCCTGGCACATGACGCGGCGGCAGCCCGTGGGCCGCCGCCGCGCTCGCGCCGCGGGGCGCGGACTACTGGATGGTGATCCGCAGGCCGGGCGTCGCCGAGATCCCGCCGAACTCGAAGAAGAACGCCTGCAGGAAGATCGTCTCGCCCTTCAGAGCGCCGGGGAGGTCCAGGTCGACGGAGCTCTGCAGTGCGCCGGCGTGGCTCACGAGACCACCCGAGAGGAAGGAGCGCCGCGCGTCGATGAGCACGTCGATCCCGATACCCGGGAGCACCGGATCCCGGCTCGCGCCCGCGACGAGGTACTTCCCGAACAGCGGCGAGGCGTGGTCCGGCCAGTCGACGATCGCGTCCCAGGGCTGGCCGGCGACGGCGAAGCGCGACGGCGCCTGCTCGTCCGACCACGCGTAGTCGCGGAAGCCGCTCGGATCCCCGTACGCGACCGGGGCCGGGGCCGCATCGACGCCGGTCAGCGGCCCCGCGGGGATCAGGCTGTCGCGCTCGATCGCGAGCTGCGAAGCCGCGCCGCCCGCACCGGAGTCCCCGTCGAAGAAGTAGGCACCGTACGTGAAGGGATCGGTGCGGTCGTTCTGGCCGACGATCGCGAACTGGCCCGACGTGGGCTCGATCGCGAACGCGTTCACGTTGTCGATCGACGAGAGCAGCGTCGTGTTCCCGCCGCCCGGCGTGACCCGCACCAGGACGGGATCGCCGCTGGCCGGCGCGACGGCGAGGCCGGCGATCACGTCGCCCGCCGCGTCGACCGCGAGGTTGCGGAGCGCGCCGGCGAGCGTGGTGACCAGCGCGGGCGCATCGACGCCACCGAGCGTGAACGAGTGGATCTCGCTGTTGCCCGACGGGAATCCGCCGACGCCGAAGTAGACCGTGTCGATGGCGGCGTCGTAGGCGATCGCGTTGATGAAGCCCGAGCTCGAGAAGCCGCGAAGGTCGACCGCCGCGACGACGCCGCTGGTGAAGTCGACGCGCGCGATCTGGACCGTCGCGGGCGACCCGGCGGCGCCGTTGATCGCACCGACGGCGGCGATGACCTCGTCGTCGTCGATCCAGTCGAGCTCGAAGACGCCGCCGCCGTTCGCGACGAGCGTGCCGAGCTCGTAGAGATCGACCTGCGTCGCGTTGAGGCCGTCGAGCGTGATCCGGTGCAGGTCGAGGACCTCACCCGCGCGACCGTTGGTGCCGACGATGACGCCGCCGATCGATCGATCGATCAGGACGCAGTTCGCACCCACCGCGCCGGGGTCGACGTCGGACGCATAGGTGATGGACTCGGGGAGTCCTGTGATCGGCGTCAGCGTGCCGGCATCACGCGGATGCGACACGAAGACGCCCCCGTTGCCGGGCCAGGGGGAGCCGTTGACCTTGAGACAGGACGTGACGTGGGTGCCGTCGGGCACCTGGGCGCTGGCGCTTACCGCGAGTGCGGCCGACGCGAGGCAGAAGGAAAGGGAACGAAGCGGGACGTTGGACGGAGTGGGCATGGTTTCGAATTCGGGGTTCTCAGGGCAGGCGGCACTTGGCCTCCAGAACCTCGAAAGCGGCGGAGCGAAGGGTGTCCCGCTCATTCGCCGGAAAACCACGAGCCCGGCGCGCGATCAGCGCAAGGATCAGCGCACAGAGCAGCTCATCGATCGAAAGTCGAGCACGAGCGCGCCCCGGTCTACGAGGAGGTCGAGGCCGAGGTTGGCGTCCAGGCGACGACGGTCGGCGCGCGGCAGCGGGTCCTTGTAGACGTCGACGTCCGTCAGCTCGACGCGCTCGCCGCCCAGCTCGATCGCGAACGTGGAGAGCCGCCACGTGGGGATCTCGACCACGCTCCCGACGCCGCCGGTCTTCTGGATCCCTTCGCTCCCGGTCGCCTCGACGAACTCGCGGTGTCGGCGCAGGAAGGGCTCGTAGAAGACCGTCGCGTTGGCGCCGGTGTCGACGCGCGCGGTGGCGGGCTCGCCGAGGCACTGGATGCGGACGATCGGGTCGAGGCCCTCCAGCACGAGGTTCCCGAGGTCGTTCGCCGGCGGCTCGGCGCGGACGCCGAAGGACCCGTCCCGGAAGAAGCTGAGCTCTCCCATCGCCTCCAGCTCGCCGAATCCGACGAGGCCGGGGATCTCGAAGCCACCCTCGAAGCGCAGGAGTTCGTCGGGGAACACGAGGAACGGGACGTTCCGCAGCACCGCGCGGCCGAACCGCAGCTCACGGGCGACGGCGAGGTCCGCCTCGACCGTCTCGCCGGTCGACGTCCCGACGGTGATGCCGGCGGGGCGTAGCTCCAGCCCGACGCGCTCGGCGACCGAGCGCATCGCGACCGAGAGGTTCGCGCCCGTGTCGACCGCGAACGCGACCGGCTCGCCCTCGAGCAGAAGCGGGATGCGGCCGTTCTCGTCCGGAGCGACGACGAAGTCGCCTCCGATCTCGACGCTCCGCGGCGGAGCGCCTGCGAGCGCCGCGAAGATCAGCCTCTGGTTCCGCGCATTCGTGAGATCCTCGGGCGCGAGGTCGTTCTCGTGGCGGAGGAGAAGATCGTCGGTCGTGGCGAGGCCGTCGTCCCACGCGGAGCGGCGCATGTCGTTGAGCGGCAGGAGCCGCCGCAGCGCGAGGATCTGCGCCGGCGCCAGGTCCCCCGACTTCAGCGCGGCGCGCGCACGCTGGCTGGACCGCGCGGGCTCGTTGAAGACCGCGTCGCGGCGCGCCTCGAAGTACGCGCGCTGCCCGGCTCCGAGATCGAGGTCGCCCTCGAGAGCATCGCGCAGCTCGAACCACGCGCGCGCATCGACGAGCCGCTGAAGCGCCTCGCTCGCCTCCGCGCCCGTGCGTACGTCATCGCGCGGACCGCGGCCGCAGCCCGTCAGGACGAGGGCGCCCAGCAGGGCCGCAACCGCGCATCCGCGTGAGAGCATCCGGCGGCCTCCTCAGACGCGCGTGTAGTGGAGCTCCATCGACTGGAACTCCTCGGCGCCGTCGCGGCTGTCGTACATGCGCATCGTGTAGCTGCCGTCCTCGTTCATCGAGGTCGTCATGCGCGTCGGCCGGCCGTTCGGCGTCAGGATGTCGTTCGCGGTGCCGCGGAACTCGATGACGCCCGGCGACACCTCGGTCCCGTACGAGACCCAGCAGCTCGTGCTCATGCTGTCGGTCCACATACTCCAGTAGCGCTGCGTGACGTTGTCGTAGCCCTGGGTGAGCCGTCCCTCGAAGGGCTGGCCCATGAAGTCACTCTTGAACTCCTCGACGACGTAGCGACCGCCGAGGATGACCTCGGTCTCGGCCGTCGCGACCATCGGCATCGGCTCGGTGCCGGGTGCCATCCACGTCTTGCCGTCGACCTTCCAGCGTCCTGCGCGGGACGTGAGCACCTCGTGCGGCGAGCCGGGCGTGCCGGCGGCGACCATCGCCTCCATGTAGGCGGGGTTCTGCATCGGGTCCTCGCCGAAGTCGACCCACTCGACCGACGCGGTCTTCTCGGTCGAGCTGCAGGCGATGGCGAAGAGGGACAGGGAGAGGGGGAGCAGGATCTTCAAAGGGACCTCCGGTGTTGAGGGAAGGGGCCGTGTCCAGCGGGGCGGGCGCCCGGTCGGGGGTGCCGTTCGCGCCGACGGGGGTGGGGTCGGCCGGGGACCTTACATCGCGCCTCCTCGGTCAGGATTCGCTCGAGCGCGGCAATTCTCTGCCGCGGGATTCGCGTGGAACGGGGCGGTCCATCGTGACGCCGGTGCACGCCCGGGATCCCCCCGAGCGTTCCCCCGTTCCCAGGATCCGACCCAGGAGCTCGCCGTGATCCCCCTCGCGACTGCCCGCGCCCTCGTTCTCGTCTCCCTGGCCGCCCCCATCGCCCTCGCGCAATCGCCGTGGACGCGACTCGGCACCGACCTCGTCGAACCCGGCGCATTCACCGGCATGGGGATCGCATTCGAGGGAACGACGCTGCTCGCCGGCGCTCCGTACTCGGTCTCCGGTCAGCCGCGCTCGGTCTTCGACCCGAACGACCTCGACCCGCCGGGGGCGCTCCTCGTGTACGAGGAAATCGGAGGCGCGTGGACGCTGACCCAGCACGTCCAGCCACCGGACGGGGTGCCCGCCGATCGCTTCGGCGTCGCCGTCGTGATGAGCGGCGACGAGGCCTTCGTATCCGCGCCCAACGCGATGGCGAACGGCATCCGGTCGGGCGCGGTCTATCGCTACGAGCGCGTGGGAGGCCAGTGGATCGAGCGCCAGAAGCTCGTTCCCCAGGACGCGCAGAACTTCGGCGGCTTCGGCAACCACATCGACCTCGACGGAGATCAGCTCCTCGTCGGCGCGCACCTGCACTCCGCCGCGGGGATCCGCGAGTGGGGCCGGGGCTTCGTCTTCGAGCGTACTCCCGGCGGCGACTGGGTCGAGGCGGGCGCGCTCGTGCCGCCGCCGATGCCGGACGAGGCGTGGGCCGGCTACCGCGTCGCGATCGACGGCGACCGCGCCGCGCTCGGCGTGTACGGGGACCAGACGAACGGGGGCGGCGCGGGCGCGGTGTGCGTGTTCGACCGGACGCCGCTGGGGTGGGTGCCGGTCCAGCAGGTCCTGCCGCAGCGCGGGACGCAGTTCGCGCACTTCTCGTTCTCGCTCCTGCTGGAGGGCGACCTGCTCGTCGCGGGCTCGTTCCGAGGCGGCGTCGAGCGCTTCCACTGCGGCACGCTGCACGTCTTCCGCCACGACGGGACGTCGTTCCAGGAGGTCCAGGAACTCCTGCCGCCGGGCAAGGAGTACGCCGCGTCGTTCGGCGAGACCGCGTGGCTGTCGGAGTCCGGCGAGCTGCTGGCGGGCATGCCGGGATCGGACCGGATCGGCGGCAGGATCGCGGTCCACCGCCCGCTGCCCGACGGCACGTTCGAGCTGGAGTCGATCCAGTGGCCGCCGCAGACCGAGCACGTCGACTGCTTCGGCTGGAAGGTCCGCACGTCGAACGGGCGGATCGCGGCGACGGCCGCCGTCGCGCACGTCGCGGGCGAGCGGCGGGGTGCGGTGTACGTGTGGGACCCGGCCGACGTCGGCCACGAGTCCCCCCGCTGCGCCGGCAGCCCCGGGCACGGCGCGGGGCCGCAGGAGGTCATGCTGCGCTCGCGCGGCCGCATCGCGAGCGGCTCGGCGTCGGCCGAGTTCGTCGTGACGCAGCTCCCGGGGAGCGCGATGACGCTGCTCTTCGCGGGATCGCCGAACGGCGCGAAGGACGCGTTCGGCTTCGGCTGCATCGGAGGCCCTCGCGTACGCCTCAGCGCGCCCGCGGCGGCCGGCGCCGGCGGCTCGGTCACGTGGTCGCTCGCCTCGACACCGGCCGCGAGCCTTGTGACCGCGGGCTCGACGTGGTCCTTCCAGGCGTGGGCGTGGGACGGAGCGGCGGCGCACCACTCGAACGCGCTCGACCTTCGCTTCGAGCCCTAGCCCGGGAGTTCGCGCAACGCGGTCAGCCGAGACGGTCGCTCAGCGCCTCGCGGTAGCGACGGCTCACGGGGACGCGATCGCCGGACGTGAGCACGAGGGTCGCGTCGCCGTGCCCGGCGGGCTCCATCGTTCGGATGCACCGGAGCGCGACCAGCGCGGACCGGTGGACGCGGACGAACTGCTCGCTCGCCAGCTCCGCTTCGATGCGGCCGAGGCTCGCGCGGTGGAGGATCGCGTCCCCCGGAACGTGGAGCCGTACGTAGCTGCCGGCCGCTTCGACCCACAGGATCTCGTCGACGGGGACGAACCTCGAGCGGCCGCCGAGCGTCACCTGCAGCGTGCGGGTCGAACCCGCGCTCTCCGGCGCAGTCCGTCGGCGCAGAGCGCGCTCGATCGCCCGATCGAGGCGCCCCGGATCGACGGGCTTGAGGACGTAGTCGACCGCACCCGCGTCGAAGGCCGCGAGGCCGTGCTCTTCGTAGGCGGTGACGAGGACGACGCACGGGCCGGTCCCCTCGTCGATGCGCCGGAGCACGTCGAAGGCGTCCAGCTCGGGCATCTCGATGTCGAGCAGGACCACGTCGGGCCGTGCCCGCGCAATCGTCGCAAGGGCGTCCCGCCCGTCGGCGCACTCCCCCACCACGGCGCACCGTCCCGCGGCTTCGACGAGCCGGCGGAGGCCCGCGCGCGCGAGCGGCTCGTCGTCCACGATGAGGATCGTCGGCTTCACCGTCCGCGCCCCGCTGGCAAGTCGATGGTCGCGACCGTGACGCCATCGGAGAGCGTCTCGAGCGTCAGCGAAGCGTCCGATCCGTGCGCAGCCGCGAGCCTCTCACGGGTGTTCGGAAGCCCGAGCCCGCTCGCCCCATCCCGGCGATCCTGATCTGCGTCGCGCCGCGCGTCACGAGCAGGTCCCGAGTTGGTCACGGTCAGCGTGAGCCTCGGTCCGTCCGGTCCGGATCGATGGCGCGCGCGCACCGAGATCCGACCCGGATCACTCGTCTTCGCGATGCCGTGGCGAACGGCGTTCTCCACGAGCGGCTGGAGGAGCCACGTAGGCACGCTGACGTCCAGAGCGTCGTCGTCGACGTCGATGTCGAGCGTGAGTCGTTCGCCGAAGCGCACCTCCTCGATGCCGAGATAGTGCTGGACCGTGGTCAACTCGTCCGCGAGCGGAACCGACGCACCCCGGTCACGGTCGAGCGAATGCCGGAGGAGCTCCGCGATCCTGCGCAGCATCACCTCCGCGCGGGCGGGATCCTCCGAGACGAGCACGAGGCAGGAGTTCAGCGCGTTGAAGAGAAAGTGCGGCCGCAGCTGCGACTCGAGCGCCGTCAGGCGGGCCTCGCCGAGCTGCGCCTCGAGCCGCAGCGCGCGTCGGGATTCGAGCGCGGCGTTCCTGCGCGCCTCGAGCGCGGCGCTCGCCGCGACCACGACGCCGTACGCGAGCACCTCGCTCTGACTGCGGAAGCTCCACAGCGACTGCACCACCACGGTGCCGAAGGATTCGGGCATGAAGCCCTCGGGGAGGTACTGCGGAGGGAAGAGCCAGTGGTACGCGCTCGCAACGACGAGGTGGACCGCGCCGAGCGACGCGGCGCAGACCGCGTGCACGAGGAGGGAGCGCCACCAGCCGACGCGCCTCGGGTGCAGCCGGCGCGTGAGCTCCGCCACGATCGGCGTGAACAGGATCCAGGGCCACCAGAGCGGCAGGTAGCTCGCGAGCTCGCGCACGGGCTGGAAGTCGCCGAACCCCCGTGCGCGGCTGTACGTGGCCTCCTGGACGTACTGCAGAAGACCGGGAACGCTCCACGCGAGTCCGAGGAACGCCCATCGGGACGTCCCTCGGACGGGCGCTTCACCGGACTCCTGGGTCGTCTCCACTAGCGGAGCGTAATGCGGAGCGCGGACGTCAAGTTGAGCCCCGAGCCCGAACCGAGCGCGTCGCGGTACCAGACCTGGACATGCCACGGAACGCCCGCGACCGCCGCCGCAGGACCGACCTGCGGCGGGGTCACCGGGACCTCCAGCACGCCGCCCGCGTCGGCGTTGCCGAGAGCGAGGCGCTGCAGCGGCTGGCCGATGCACCGCTGCCCGTCCCCCAGCGGCGCGAGGTCGACCGCGGGTCCGCCGAACGCGATCGCGAGAGTGTCCGCGGGGAGGTTCGTCGCACGGAGGGAGAGCTCGTCGCGCGCGATCTCCAGGCTCCCGCGGTACGTGAGGTCACCGCCCGCCCCCGTCGAGTTCACCGCGCCCTCGCAGTAGACCGTCGGCGGCATCGGATCCGTCGGGACGACGAAGGCACCGCCGACGCTCCCTGCGACCGACCCGACGCCCACGAAGACCTCGGGGCGCCCGTCGCCGTCGACGTCGCCGAGCGACGCGCAGTCCGTCCCGAGGTTGGCGCCCGCGGTGTCGGCCGTGAGCTGCCCGAGGCTCGCTCCGTCGGCGCCCGAGTAGAAGTACACCGCGCCGGCGTCGTTCCCTCCCACGTGGTTGAGCGAGCTGCAGACGACGAGGTCGTCGTGCCCGTCCGCGTCGAGGTCTCCGATCCGGACGCGGCCGAACATCCAGCGGCTCCCCTCGGGGCCGCGGATCGACTGCAGCACCGTTCCGTCGACGCCGGAGTACACGAACAGCCGTCCGCGCGACGCGACGTTGATGTAGTCGATCACGTACACGTCCTCGACGCCGTCGGCGTCGACGTCGCCCGCCGAGCCGCTGAAGTAGTTGCCGTACTGGCGCGCGAAGGGACCGGCGGACACGCTCCAGATCTCGGCTCCGGTCGCTCCGGAGAGTACGACCGCTCGACCGGTGCCATTCGCTCCTTCGCCGAGCGCACAGAGGACGTAGTCGCTCACGCCGTCGGCGTCGACGTCGTCGAGCCCGCCGGCGCTGGCCCCGAGGTAGCCGAACGCGGTCGAGCCCTCATGGGTCCGCAGGATCGTCCCGTCGGCACCGGAGAGCACGTGGACGAGGCCGACGTCACTGGCGCCCATCGCCGAATCGTGGCCCGGGGCGCACGCGAGGACGTCGGCGATGCCGTCGCCATCCAGGTCCCCCGCCGACGCGACGACCCAGCCGAAGCTGTCGGCGACCGAGCCGCCGTCGACGCTCCAGACCGGCGCCCCGTCGGCGCCGGAGTGGAGCGACACTCGGCCCGCGCGGCCGGTCGAAACGGCGGGTGCTCCGACGAGGATCTCGGCCAGGCCGTCCCCGTCGACGTCGTCGTGGCCGACGACCGAGTGGCCGAGCTGATCGCCGACGAGGAGTCCGTCGATCGTCAGCAGGGTGGCGCCGTCCGCGCTGGAGATCGCGAAGACGCGCCCCCGGCCGCCGTTCACGGTGATGCTGCTGATCAAGCCGTCGGCCGCGCCGTCGCCGTCGAGGTCGTCGACGGTCCCGACGACGAAGCCTGCGCCGGGGACCAGCGTCGCGTCGGCGAGGACGGGGACCTCCCAGACCTGACCGCTGGCGGCGGGCGCGAGGAACGGAAAGAGGAGGGCGAGCGCGGGGGCGTGCGGCGAGAGACGTTCGAAGTCGAGCTTCGTCATGGTTGGAAGGGGCCGTCGTTGGAAGGGAGCGGGCGTGAATGCCGCCGCACGCTAGGCCGGTCCGCCCTTCGACAGGCGCCGTATGCTCCGAACGGGACCTCCCCCGGTGCGAGCTGCCGTGCCGGGCGGCCTCGAGCGCCGAGGCTGCGCGATCACTCCGCCGCCGCGATTCCCGTCGAATGCTCCGCACGCCCGCGGCGTAGGCGGCGCAACGAGCCCATGAACTTCACCCGCCGCCTCCCCGGGATCCGGCCGATCCCCACCGCCGCCGACCGGACGGCGTCGCTCGGCCTATTGGGCTCGGGCGGCTGGACGACGCTGCTCGTGCTGGTCGTCGCGCTGCGGCTGTTCCTCGTCTACGTCCTCGGCACGCTCCGCTTCGGTGGGCAGCTCGGAGATCTGTGGTTCCGCCCGATGCCGATCGGGACGTCGTTGACGCACCTGTTCGACGGGATCCTCGTGCTCGTCGCCCTTCTGGTCGCGCTGGAGACCTGGACGCGTTGGCAGGATAGGCCCCGTCCGCGCCGCGCGCTCGCCGTGGGAGCGGGAGCCGCGGTGCTCGTACTCGTCGCGCTGACCTCCGCCCTCGGGCGCTTCGACGACGTCACGGCGACGGACCTGCGGCAGCTCCGCGAACACTACCCCGACGAACCCGCGGTCGCCGCAGAGGCACGCGCGGCGGCGAGAGACGCCCGCGACAGGCGGTGGGCCGGCGAGTACGTCACCGAGTGGAACGGCGAACGTCGCAGCATCATCCTGGTCCCCGGACGCGACGCCGTCGTCGTGCTGGAGCGAGGCGGCGTGGAGCGGAACGACTCGACGTTCGACCGCACGTACGGCTCGCTCGTCGGGCGGCGCGCCACCGCCGTCGAGTTCGACCGGATCGTGCTGACGGAGCCGCACCGGCACGGAGCGTACGAGCGCGCCTTCGCGGTCGCTCGCTGCGGAGAGGTGCGCTGCCTCGCGCCGCACCCCGTCCCTGATCGGCTGCGGTTCGAGGATGACGTCGATCTCGCGCGGCACGGCATGTACGTGCACGTCGACGACGTCGGCAAGCCGGGCGGGGTCTTCGGCACGCTGGCCGGACTCGACCGCTGATCCGGCGTCAGGGCGCGGGGCGAGTCCGCTCCCGATCGGCGGCAACTACCCTGACACAGGGGGGACCCCGTCCGTCGAAGCCGGGTGGCGCCTGAGTGCTTCGCCCTCGCGCGTCGGACGGCGCACCAGCTCTCCGCCGCAGTTGGGGCAGCGATGGTCGCGCGCCGACGCGCACGGATCGCAGAACGTGCATTCGAAGGAGCAGATCCACGCCCCGGGGACGTCCGCCGGCAGGCCCCGGTCGCACAGCTCGCAGCCAGGTCGCATCGTCAGCATCGGGCTCCTCCTCCGTCCTGTTCGGGGCGTTGACGCTTCATATGCACGAGTATATACCTATCGATATGGATCCGCAGGACATCCTCTCGGACCTCGGTCCGCTCGCGCTCGGGAGCCGCCTCAAGCGACTCTCCGAGCGGCTCCTCGCGGACGCGTCGCGGATCCACCGCGACGACCCGGAGGTCGTCCCGCCGGGGCAGTTCCCGCTCGTCGCGGCGCTCGATCGATACGGGCCGATGTCGGTGAACGACGCCGCGGCCACGCTCGGGATCAGCCAGCCGGCGGCGACCCGGGCCGCGGCGGAGGCGACGAAGGTCGGGCTCGTCGAGGCTCGATCGGCGGCCGACGACCGCCGCTTCCGGACGCTGTCCCTCACGGCGCGCGGCAGGGAGCGGGTCGCCGAGCTCAAGCGCTCGAACTGGCCGCGCGTCGAAGCGGCGGCCCGCGAGCTGCTGGACGGGTTCGCCGACGAGCTGCTCGCCCACCTCGCGACGCTGGAAGCTCGGCTGGAAGAGCGATCGCTGCGCGATCGCTACGACCGCGTGTCGCTCCGGATCGTCCCCTACCGCGAAGAGCTCGCGGGTGCGTTCCTCGACATCAACCGGGAGTGGATCGAGTCCATGTACTCGATGGAGCCGCACGATCGAGAGGTGCTCGAGAACCCAGGCGAGTCGATCATCGAACCCGGGGGGCACATCCTCTTCGTCGAGGACATGGACGGCGCGATCCTCGGGACGTGCGCGCTGGAGCCCAAGCAGGACGGCTACACCGAGCTCTCGAAGATGGGCGTCCGGTCCGAGGCGCGCGGGAGGGGCGCGGGCGAGTTCCTCCTTCGCGCCACCCTGGAGCGCGCGCGCGAACTCGGGCTGCGCGACCGGCTCTTCCTCGTCGCCAACCGCAAGGGCGCCGCCGCGCTCCACCTCTACGAGAAGGTGGGATTCGTGCACGACGACGAGCTCCTCGCCCGGTTCGGCCCGCAGTACGAGCGCGCCGAGGTGGCGATGCGATTCGTCGGATGCACGCGATGACGAAGTCGGTCCTGACCGAGGCGAAGGCGACCGATCGTGAGGTGCTGGAGCTGATCGCGCGGCACCGTGAGTTCTGCGTCGCGCACACGCCCCCGGAGAGCGTCCACGCCGTTGCGCCGGACGAGGTGCGCGACGAGGACGTTCGCTACTGGCTCGCGCGCGTGGACGGTCGCGCGATCGGGTGCATCGGGCTGCGGGCGATCGAGCCCGGGCACGGCGAGATCAAGACGCTCCACGTCCGGCCCGAGGCGCGCGGGAGCGGCGTCGGCGCGCGCCTCGTGAACGGACTCCTCGCGATCGCAAGGGACGAGGGCGTCTCGCGTGTCAGCCTGGAGACGGGCGGCTCCGATGGATTCGCGCCGGCGCGAGCGCTCTATCGACGACTGGGGTTCGCACCCTGCGCGGCCTTCGGGCCCTACGCGGGCGATCCCTTCAGCTACTGCATGACGCGCGAGATCTGACGGAGAGCGTGCCGCGCGGGCCTCATCCGTCGAAGCGGAGGGCCACCCCGTTCGACAGGTTCGACGTCGGCGTTCCTCCGCTGCTGTCGCGGAACCAGGCCTGGAAGTACCAGGTCTCCCCCACGTTCGCTGCCACGGTCCCATTGGGCTGCGCGATCGCGGCGGGGTCGAGCTGGAGCTCGTAGCGGCCCTGCGGGTCGGTGAGCGCGACGAAGTTGCTGAAGCGCCCGAACCCGGTCCCGCCGAGGCAGAGGTTGCCGCTGCTCCCGCTCACGTTCGGCACGAACGCCGGCTGGCGCGAGGTCAGGACGTAGCACGGGACGCCGGCGGGGGCGTCGAGGCAGCGCAGGACGTGAGGCGAGGAGACGGTGTGGTCGCCGAACGCGGCGATCCACGCGGAGCGGCCGGTGGAGTTCAGGTTGGACTCGCAGTACTGGACGCCCGCGACCTCGTCGGGGATCGGCTCGACGAGCGCGCCCTCGGTGAGTCCGCCGATCACGTTCCGTCGCCAGGCGATCAGTCCTCGACTCCCCGCGAAGCCGGAGCGTCCGCCCTCGTAGAGCGTGGCCACCGCGGGACGCTCCTGCGTCTCCGAGCTGGGAAGAACCCACTGCGCTCGCTCGGCGAGGCCGAACCCCGATGGTGTCGCGCCGCCGGTGCAGACGTGGACGTTGTAGTCGCCGTTCGGGACCCTCTGGTCGTACGCGATGATCCAGTGGTCCTCCGCTGCCGCGACGCTCGGCCGACGCCGGGCGAGGCCGGCCTCGACCTGGGAGGCCGCGCCCAGCTCGACCGGCGCCCCGCGAAGGGCCCCCCCGACGCACGTGGCCGCCCAGACCCTGTTGGAGGGCCCTGCGTCGCTGTCCCACACGACCACGTAGGGCGCGGATCCGTCCGCGAGGCGGGTCGCGTTCGTGCTCGCGATGCCCACACGAGTTGGATCGTCGACGACCGCGACCTCGAACCCGTCGATCACACGGTCGCCATCGGCGTTGAAGGCCGCGGCTTCGATCTGGGTACGCCCGTTCGGCTCGGTCGACGTGTAGGCGATGTGGAAGAGCTGGGGAGCGGAGGAGCTCGGCGCCCCCGAACCTGTCGACACCGCGGGATAGAACTCGTCGCCCGACCAGTCCCCCGCCGCCGTCAGCGGACTCAGCCTTCCGTTCCGAGTGAAGACGCAGGCGACGGTGCGTGGCTGACCGGGGTTCGCTATGCGCACCCACACCGCGCAGTAGCGGGGCAGCAGGAAGCTGCCGTTCGTCAGCGCCCCCACGTCCGGCAAGAAAGAGGTCACGGTGTCGCTGATGAGGAACGGCGTCCCGATGCTGCTCCCGGTGGCGTTGGTCCTCCGCGCGAAGATCCCGCCCCCGAACGCATTGCGCCAGTACACGACCATGACCTCGTCCCCAACCTCGCTCCCCGCGATGGCCGGCTGGCGGACGTCCGTCGACGACGCGTCGATCGCAGCGATGAAGACCGCCGGCGCGATCACGTTGGGATCGACGCGGTACACGTACACGTCGTTGTCGGTGGTGTTGAAGCGCCGCTCGACCGCGAGGAGGAATCCGACGCTTCCGATGGAGGCCACGTCCACCGCGGTCTCGACCAGCTGGGGATCGGACGTCAGGAAACCGGAGCTGATCACGGGGTCGATGACGATCGACTCCCCCGCCTCCGCCACGATCTCGGGTGGGACGACGATCGCGTACCCGTGCTCCGTGCGCGTCGACGCGACAGCGACGCGCTCGCCCGCCTGGTCGACGACGAACGCCTCGCCGACGCGGATCGACACTTCGCCGCGTCCGAAGCGCAGGGGCGCCGTGCCTTCGAGAGGGCGCGCGAGGGGCGTCTCGACGCGGACGTGGACGCGAAGCTCCCCGGCGAGGCCCTCGAGCTGCACCTCGACGAACTGCTCGACCGCGTCGAGGCCGCACTCGTAGCGCTCCACGACCGCCCCGCGGTCGACGATCAGCGCGTGCTCCACGCGACGCGGCCGCCGCTCCCGGAGCTCGACCGGCGTCCCTCCGACGGTGACGGAGTCGACCGTGAACCGGGCCCGCATCGATCCATCGGCGTCGCTGCCGAGGAAGGGGATGATCTCGAACCCGCGCTCGTCGATGCCCGCCTTGTAGCGATGCCCGACGGCCCAGTGGCTCCCATCGCCGGGATCGTCCACGACGACGCGGTCCGGCGGCCGCAGAGCCGGAAGGGAGGCGGCGGTGGGATTCGAGGTCCCGGCCTGGGGCAGGGCGAGGGAGGCGAGGAGGAGCGCGATCGTCGTCATGGTCACCGAGGGGCGTGGATGCGCCTGCGGACATCCACGCCGTGTCCTCGCCGTGACACGGAATCGCCGGGTGAACTCGGCTCCTACTCGAACGTCAGGACCACGGCGTCCGTGAAATTGCTCGTGGAGGTCGGGTTCGCGTCGCGGTACCAGGCCTGGAAGGTCCAGGTCGAGCCGGGGAGCGCGAGCGCGGGGCCGTTGGGCGTCGGCATCGCCGAGAGGTTGACGACCAGCTCGTACGTTCCCTCGGAGCCTGAGTTCTGGACCTGCCCGGGGCCGACGTAGCGGCCGATCGCGCCGCCGAGGCACAGGCGCCCCTGGCTGTTGCTGACGGGGAAGACGCTCGCCTGCGTCTGGCTCGTGAGGAAATAGCCCGACGCGTTCTGCGGCAGCGACGACACGCGGAGCGTCACGTCGCGCAGCGTGAGCTGCACGCTCCCGCGCGCGCGGATCGCAGCCGGCGACCCCGTGCTGTTCGGGATCGCAGAAGTGCAGATCTGCTCGCCGATCGGCCGCTCGTGGTCGATCAGATTCTCGAGCCACACGACCGCCGACGCCTCGGCGCCGACCGCGTCGAGGTCCCCGTCGGCGTCGACGTCCGCGAGCTCCAGGCCCCGCAGGATCGAGGCAATCGGTTGCGCGGGATCCGCGACGACTCCCGTCGCCTCCTGGCGGAAGAGCACGACCGCGCCCGCCCCGGTCGCGGGATCCTCGCCGACCACGACGAGATCGTCGTCGCCGTCCCCGTCGACATCACCGGCGGCGATCGACTCGGGCAGAAGGGGTTGCGGGAGCACGAGACCGGCCCCGGCAGACCAGCCGTTCGGGTGATCGTTGCGCACCCAGCTCAGCATCTGATCTCCGACGAACGCCGCGTCGAGGTCCCCGTCGTCGTCGAGGTCCGCGAGCGCGACCTCCCACGTCCGCGTCGTCGGGACGTTGAACGGCGCAGCGAACCCCGACCCGGTCCACTCGTGGATCGTCAGGCCGGTGCTCGGAAACAGATAGTCGTAGCTCACGACGTCGAGGTCGCCGTCGCCCTCGAGATCCCCCACCTCGAAGTGGGTTCGCATCGTCGGATCCAGGAAGTCCTCCTGGGGGAGGAACCCGCCCGCGCCGTCGCCGCGCCAGAGCACGAGCGCCCGGAAGGTGTCTGCTCCGAGCACGTCGATATCGCCGTCACCGTCGATGTCGACGAGCGCGGTGCCGCCGATCCGAGGCTGTGCCGTCGTGTTGGCGATCCGCAGGGGAGGACCGAACGATCCCGCGCCATCGCCGCGCCTCCAGATCACGCCCAGCTGGTCCTCCACCGCGTAGGCGACATCGAGCGTTCCGTTGCCATCGAGATCGGCGAGATGGCGCCTGCGGTCGATGAAGAACGGACTGCTCGCCGTCCCCTCGACACGCGGGGGGCTGAAGCTACCGTTCCCGAGGCCGTCGAAGACCGCGATGGCCCGGCCGTCGCGCGGAGTCGCCATGAGGTCGGGCCAACCGTCACGATCGAGATCGCCGACATCCGGTCGCTCCCCGTCCCCGACCTCGACCCCGTCGACGAGGAGTCCGCCGTTCTCGTACATCCCGCTCGGCTGGAGCCGGCGCCAGCGGATCCTTGAGACCGGCATCAACGCGTCCCGGTCACCGTCATCGTCCACGTCGGCAAGACGGTTCCGCGCAGTCCAGTAGTTCGGCGGCGCCCAGGCCGTCGGGCCCGTGCTGATCACCTCCGCGATGTCGCGTGGCTCGGGCTGCTGGCAGCGGCAGTCGATCAGAAGCTCCGGCAGGCCGTCGCCGGAGTGGTCCGGGAGCGCGTCCACGACGACGTCGATCGGGAGCTGGCCGGAGAACAGACAGAGCTGGCTCGCGATGTACCCGATGTTGACCGAGGGCGCGTACTGCCCTGCTCCGAGCCCACGGCGCCAGTGACCGATGTAGTTGGCGTACGAGCCGAAACCGACGAAGTCCTCCTGCTCGAACGCCAGCTCGTCGGTCACACCGTCTCCATCGATGTCGGCGAAGGTGCCTGCTGCGAAGCCGTGGTTCGACGTCAGGGGTGTGAAGCCGCCCGCTCCGTCGGCCTCCCACCAGCGGGTCACCGGACCCGAGCGAACGGTGACCAGGTCGCGCACGCCGTTGCCGTCGACGTCGACGAGCTGGAGACCGCGCGTGGCGGTGGGCGCGATCCGGGCGTAGGTGCCGATCGCTCCGCCGCCGAGGCTCGGGAGCCAGCCCGCCTCGTTCGGGAAGCGAACGACCAGGTCGAGCACTCCGTCCCCGTTCAGGTCCTCCGCGTCGAACACCGTCCCGACCCCGAAGCTCCCGACGTCGAGCACCGATCGGGTCCACGGCGTTGCAGGGCCCTCGTTGCGCCACAGCACGAGTTCGTCGGCGGTCGCGAACACGAGGTCCTGCCGACCGTCGCCATCGAGATCGAACGCGTCGCCGCGCGCCACGTCCGGCTCCGGGCCGATGAGCCCGAGCCGCTGGACGAACTGCGTCCCGCCGAGGTTCTCCAGCACGAGGATCCCCCCGTCCCCTCCGGAGATCCCCACGACGTCCTCGTCGCTATCGCCGTCGAAGTCGATGCCGAAGGCGTCCACCGGGTCGAGGAGGACGGTGGTGAGCTGGCGCTCGAGGAAGACGTCCTGGGCCGACACGGCCGGGAGCAGGAGGAGGGGAGCGAGCGATCGAGCGAGCATGCGCCCAGGGTAGTCGCCCGCCGAGGCCCCGTGTCAGCCGAGGCCCAGTGTCAGCCGAGCAGTCGCCCGATGCGAGCGATCGCGTCGACGACCCGCTCGATGGGCTCCTTCGCGTAGCACAGGCGCATGAACCCCGGCTCGCCGATGCGGCAGGCCGAGCCGGGCGTCAGGTTGACCTCCGCGCGATCGAGGATGCGCTTCCAGAGGGCGTCCTCCGCCTCCCAGGTCGGCGCATCGAGGAAGCGCCGGAGGTCGCACAGCACGAAGATCCCCGCGCCCGCCGGAACGTACGGAATCCCCGCAGCGTCCAGCGCAGCGGTGACGCGCGCGTACGTCGCGCCAAGTCGGTCGCGGAGCGTGGACCGGAAGCCGTCGACCCACGCGTCGTCCTCGATCATCGCGCCGAGCACCCACTGCGTGTGCCCGGAGACCGCGCCCCAGTACGCGAACCCGTCGACGAGACGGAGGAGCGCCTCGTTCTCGCTCACGAGGACGCCGCAGCGCAGGCCGCTCGCGCCGAAGTCCTTGCTGAACGCCCACACGACGTGCACGTGCTCGCCGAGGGATGGAAGGACGGACGCCACGCTGGTGAACGGCGTGTCACCGAACACGGAGAGCGCGTAGATCTCGTCGAAGACGACGTGGATCCCCTTCGACTCCGCCCACGCGACGATGCGCTCGATCTCCTCGCGCGTCGCAACGCGGCCGAGCGGGTTGTCGGGGTTCGTGAAGAGCAGCGCCTTCACGTCGCGGTCGGCGCCGTCGAACGCCGCATCGAGCCGCGCGGTCGTGAGCTGGAACCCGTCCTCGCTCGCACAGTGCACGGGAACGACG
>JBCDGE010000073.1:0-40025 GCA_038757895.1 Planctomycetota bacterium
GAGTTCACGCTCTACTGCGCGCACGTTCTGAGGCGTGAGGGAGAGCGTGATCCGAGGCTCCATCGTCACCTCTTCGACCTCTTGCCGACGGCGCGCGGATGGGGCGTGGTGCGCCTCGTCGAACAGATCGTTGCGACGGAGGGCCTCATCCGGAGCGTCGATGGTCAGCGTGAGCTCCTGATCCGCGCGATGGAGAACCACGACGGAATGCTGATGCACATCACGTGGTCCGTCACCGAGTCGATCGATCTGGAGCGGTTCATTCGCGAAGCACGAGTGGACGAACGGGTGGAGATCGCCATGACGAAGCTCATGGACGCGCTGCTGCTCGGGGCCGACGAGGCCGGTTGGTGGGCGGACCTCGAGCGCCGGGAGGAGATCTACGCGGCGTGGGTCGAGTTCGCCGAGTCCCACGAGGCCGACTTTCGACTGCTCCGCATCCTGTACTCCCTGAGGTTCTTCCTGCGTCATGGCGTGCCCGAGTGGGAGCGCCTCGACGAGGAGCGGGCTCGCATCGATGCGCTGTGGGCGCGTCGGTACTCCGACGAGCTCGTCCGGCCGGCCCTTCAGGTGGCCAGAGATCGCTGGCTCGCGCTGAGGCTCGTACTCGAGGAACGGGCTCACGACCTGCTGCCCGACGTGCGGCGGCTCCACGCGCAGAGCCCCGACTCGCGGACGATCGAGGTCCTCGCAGGCTCCGCTGGCGAGGAGGATCTGCAGGCGCTCCTGGACTCCGCTCCTGGGTACCGGGACCCGGAGGTCCGGAGCCAGAGCGGGAAGACGTGGGAGTACGGCCTGGTGGTCCGGGAGCTGGGCCGACACGGGACACCCGAGGCCGTTCGCGAGATCACGATCGCGCTCGGGGACGACGATCCATACATCCGAAGAGCGGGCTGCTCCGCCGCTGCAACGCTGTCCTCCGATTACGTGACGGAGCGACTGCGCGAACTACTGCGCGAGCGCGTCGCGGACGCGGACGGCGACGTCGCGGAGGAGGCACGGAAGGCGGCGCGCGTGCACGGGATCAACACAGGGTGACGCACGCGGTCTCGCCAGGACTCCGAGAGAGAGGAGGACAACGTGGCGGTCGGCCAAGGCGGCACGAGGGCCGACGCTGGGGCTCTTTGCGCGCGGGATTCAGCTCTGACTCTGTAGTGTAGAGTTAAGGGGCAATGATCATGACGCGGGCGCCACAACTGCTCTTGGTCCCACTGGTGGCCGCGCTGGGCGCGAGACAGGAGGTTGCAGTCGACGATGGCGAGGTCGACGGGCTGTCCGGCGCGCTCCGTCATGTTCAGCTGCTGGAGGTGACAGTCAACCAGCCCCACATCGTTCGCTTCGCGACCTCCACGGTCGCAGGTGTCGCCGTCCACGAGCGGCGACTCGGCGACCGGCGCCCTCTCGGGGAGCCCGACGCGATGCTGCCGACGCAGTTCGACGCCCTGCCCATGTGGAGCTGGTCACATCGCGCACCCTGGCAGATCCTCGAGTCCGACGAGGAGAGCTGGCTCGTCGCCCTCGACGAGGAGTCGGGGACAGTCGATCTACGGACGTTCCCCGGCGGCGAGGAAGTCGCGCGCGTCCCGCATGCCTCGTCCTTCGAGAGCGCCAGGCTGCGCGACGGCAGCATCGAGGTCCTCCTCCGGAACGGAGAGGAGGTCGACCTCGTGGCGATCGACCCGGCTGCGCGGACGGTCGCTCGGACGACGCTGGTCGACCTGGACTTGCCGTTCGCCGCCGCGTGCTTCGTCGAATCCGGCCCTCGGTCCGACGTCCCGCGATCGGCATTCGTCGTGACCTACGAAGACACCGAGCTGGTCACCTATCGGCTCGATCTCGCCGAGGGCGGTGTGCAGCGCGTGCCGACGGGTGTGATCGGGGGCGGAAGGGCGCTACGCCTCGTCGCTCGCCGAAGCGGCAAGCTGGACCTCGTCGCCATCGGGACCCCCATGTTCGACGGCGACTGGGGACGCGTGGTCGTCGTCTCGATCGGTGCCGGCGGAAGGGTCGGCGACTCGCGGCTCCTGCATCCGCTCGGCCAGCCGGACGACGGCATGCCGGGTGTGGAATGGACGATGCAGTACGGCCAGGCTCTCGCCTTCACCGCCGATGCGGACGAGGACGGTCACCCCGACCTCGCGGTCGGCGCCTCGTACGGGCCGAGCGAGCACGTCGACATCGTGTCGTGGGTCAGCGGCGAGAGCCTCGCTCGCGTCACCTCTCGGTCCGAGTTCGGCCGGCACCGGATCGGGAGTTCCGTGTCCGCGAGCCCGTGTGGCCGCTACGTGCTCAGCGCTGGAGGCCAGGCGTCCTACCCCGAGGTGTTCCGAACGAGTGGAGCAGCGGTGCTCCTCGACCTGGAACGCGACGGGGACCCGGTGGTCACGTCCTTCGTCGCACCTGGGCGGTGATCCGCCCCGCTCCGGGATGCTGGAGATCCAGCCGCGGTCGAAGAGCAGAGAAGGATGGTGGAGGCGGGGGGAGTCGAACCCCCGTCCCGGAATCAGTGCTCACCGAGCGTCTACGTGCGTAGTCCGCCGGCAAAGGTCTCGCTCATCGGCCGCCCGCGGACACGTTGCGTCTGAGCCAGCCTCGGTGAAGTCTCGTCGCGCAGCCCCGAGGCGCAGCATTGCGACCAGCCCGCTGTTGGCGTCTCCGCGGAGCCGCGGGCATTCCCCGCGGAGACGGGCAGCACTCAGGCCGCCAGTGCGTAGTTGTTGTCGGCAAGTAAGTTGCCGTTCCCGGGAGGATTGACGGGGTGACCTGGGATCCCCGGCACGCAACACGGCGGCGACGGAAACCGGTCGAAACCAGTGCGCCCCCATCCAGTTCGACACCCCGCCGGGCGTCGAGCCGACAAGTGTAGGCCGCCGCGCCCGCTCCCTCAACCGGGCCGCGGCTCCGGCGCCTCAGTCGTCCCGCCGCGAGGCCTTCACAGCGCGGTCCATCTCGCGCTTGTCCTCCTTCTCGCGCTTCGTCTGGCGCTTGTCGTGGAGCTTCTTGCCCCGCACGAGGCCGATGCGGACCTTCACGAGCGCGCCGTCCCACAGGACCTCCAGCGGAACGAGCGTCGTTCCCTTCTCGCGCACCGCCTTCTCCCACTTCGCGATCTCGCGCTTCTTCGCGAGGAGCTTGCGGTCCCGCGTCGGCTCGTGGTTGTGGACGTTCCCCTGGGCGTACTCCGGGATGTGCATGCGCAGGAGGTAGAGCTCGCTGCCCTTGATCATGCAGTAGGCCTCCTGGAGGGAGACGCGGCCCTCGCGGAGGCTCTTCACCTCCGTGCCCATCAGCGCGATCCCCGCCTCCAGCTCGTCGACGATGTGGAATTCATGCGTCGCGCGCCGGTTGCGGGCGATGGTGCGGCGCTGGCGCGCGCCGTCCTTCGTGTGCCTGTCACCGTCCTTCCGGGCCATCGCGCAAGAGTCTACGGACGCGGAGGCGAGGAGCGGGCCGTCCGATGGCCTACCCTGGGTCCATGGAGCTCTCCGACCCCCGACCTCTCCTCCAGGAAGCCCTCCAGCGCAGCGGCTCGGACGACCACGTCGAGCTGCGCTACCACGCCAAGCGGACGCGGAGCGTCGCCGTCGAGAAGGGCCGCGTCGACCAGGCGAAGGTGTCCGAGCACACCGGCGTCGGGGTCCGCGTCCTGAGCGCCGGGACCTGGGGCTTCGCGTCCACCGACCGCCTGGAGACCGACTCCGTCGTCCGCGCGATCGAGACCGCGCGGGCGGCCGCGCAGGCGTCCTCCGCGGCACGGCGCGACAAGCTGGAGCCGCCCCCGGCCGCCGATCTCGCCGTCGGCCGCTTCGACGCGCCCGGCTACGACGAGCTGGCGGGCGCGCCGCTGGAGGAGCGCCTGAAGCTCGTGCTCGACCTGGAGAGCCGCGCCCGCGGCGGCAGCTCCAAGATCGTCAGCGCGTCGTCGGGCTACGTCGAGATGTTCGAGGAGAAGGGCATCGTGACCAGCGACGGCGCCAGCGCGTGGACCCGCGTCGCGCGCCCCGAGCTGCGCGTCATGACCGTCGCGGAGGACGCGGGCGAGCTTCAGCGCGGCGCGCGGACCATCGGCGTGACCGGCGCATGGGACTGCCTGTTCCACGGCGCCAGCGCCGACGAACTCAGCGACGACGCCGCGCGCATGGCCGTCGAGCTGCTTTCGGCCGACTACCCGGAGGGCGGCCGGCGCAAGGTGCTCCTCTCCCCCTCCATCGTCGGCCTGCTGACCCACGAGGCGGTCGGCCACACGGTCGAGGCGGACTTCGTCGAGGCCGGCAGCTGCGCCCGCGGGCGGATCGGCACGAGCGTCGCGTCGGAGCTCGTCACGCTCAAGGACAGCGGCCGCAGCGAGCACCTCACCGGCGCGGGCGGCACGCTCGACGTCGACGACGAGGGCGTCCCCGCCGGCAGCGTCACGATCGTCGAGGACGGCGTCCTGAAGAGCTACCTCCACGACCGTCACTCCGCGGCGCGCGAGGGCGTCGCCCCCACGGGCAACGCGCGCGCGTGGGAGTACGACGACGAGCCGCTCATCCGTATGCGGAACACGTTCATCGAGCCGGGCGAGCAATCGCTGGACGAGATCATCGCGGGCATCGACGACGGCCTGATGGTCGACGGTCCCCGCAACGGCCAGGCGGACGCGAACGGCGAGTTCATGTTCGGCACGCTCCAGGCGTGGCCGATCAAGAACGGCAAGCGCGGGCCGCTGCAGCGCGGCATCAACCTGTCCGGCATCGCGTTCGACGTGCTTGCCACCGTCGACGCCGTCAGCAGCGACTTCCACTGGGACCTCGGCGCGGGCTACTGCGGCAAGGGCCAGCCGGCCAAGGTCGACGCGGGCGGACCGTGGCTGTCCTGCGAGATCCTCGTCGGGGGGCGTTCCTGATGGTCACCGGATCCACCGAAGCGGCGGCCGAGATCGGCACCGACGCGATTGGCGAGCGCGCGCAGGAGCTGCTCGACCGCGCGATGAAGGCGGGCGCGGGCGAGGCCGAGGTCTTCGCCCAGACCGGGCGCAGCCTCAGCGCGAAGATGGAGAAGGGCGACCTCAGCCAGGTCCAGGCCGACGAGGGCTCGTCCCTGGGGCTCCGCGTCTTCGTGGACGGGAAGCTGGGCTTCGCGTCGACGAACCAGAGCGACCCGGAGTCTCTGGAGGCCGTCGCCGCCGACGCCGTTGCGATCGCGCGCATGAGCCCGGCGGACGATGCGAACGTCCTGCCGGACCCCGAGCCGATCGAGGACGCCGCGCGCCTCGGCCACCGGATGGACCCCGCGCTCGCGTCGGTCGGCGTCGCCGAGGTCGTGGAGCGGGCCCAGGCACTGGCCGCGCGCGCGGTCGAGCCGGACGCCAGGATCTCGATCGACGTCGCGTCCTACTCGGTGGTCGCGGGAGCCTCGGTCGTTCTCTCGTCCAGGGGCGTCGACCAGCGCGACCGCGATGCGGCGCTGACCATGAGCCTCAGGGGATTCGCCACCGACGGCGACGATACCGGCGGAATGGACTACCGCGGCACGGTCGTGCGCGACGCGGCCGACGTCGACGCCGAGCTCGTGCGCGTGGCCGACGAGGTCGCCCGCGCGACGATCGGCAACCTCGGCGCCACCTCGGGCGAGTCCTACCGCGGCCGCGTAGCGTTCGCACCCGCCGCGCTCTCCTCGGCGATCCTCGGGCCGCTCTTCGGCAGCGCATCCGCCATCGCCGTCCAGCGTGGCCGCAGCGCCCTCGCCGACAAGATCGGCGAGGAGATCGCGCCGGGCATCGAGGTGATCGACGACCCGACCGACCGCGCCTCGGCCGGCGCCCGCGCCTACGACCGCGAGGGCCTGCCCGCGCGCCGCTTCGCCCTGGTCGAGGACGGCCGCCTCCGCTCCTACTTCCACAACACCTACTCGGCGACGGTCGACGGCACCCGCTCCACCGGCCACGCCCAGGGCGGCGCCCGCGGTGTGCCCGGCCTCGGCCTGCACGCCTGCGTCGTCGGCCCGACCGCCGCGGACGCTCCCGCCGACGAGGACGCGATCCTCGCCCAGCTAGGCAGCGGGCTCTACGTCCAGCGCTTCTCGGGCTCCGTCGACGCGGCCTCGGGCGACTTCTCCGGCACCGCCAAGTCCGCCCGCTGGGTCGAGAACGGCCGGGTCGTGCGGTCCGTCCGGGAAGTGATGCTCAGCGGCAACGCGTTCGAGATCCTCCGTTCAGGGATCACCCTCTCCCAGGCCCAAGAGACGCTCGGCGGCTCCAGCCGCGTGAGCTGGTCGCTCGCGGATGGGATCTCGGTGACCGCGGGATAGTCGAGGCGACAGCCAGCCAGGCCCCCGGGTCTTCCAGTCGCTGCTGCTCCGGCCCCCCGTTACCGCACTGCTCCAACATCGTCAGATGTTGGGCCGGCTAGAACGACCACACCCCTGCGGTGACTACGTCACCCCAGGGGTGTGGTGCCCGGGGGGGGAGTCGAACCCCCACTCCCTTGCGGGAACATGGACCTGAACCATGCGCGTCTACCAATTCCGCCACCCGGGCGGGTGGAGGGGCGAAACGTTAGGAGTGGGTGCCGCGCGCGTCAAGCGGCGCTCGGCATCAGATGTCTCCGGCCCAACATCTGACGATGTTGGAGCTACTGTTCCTGGCCCAACATCTGACGATGTTGGAGCTACTGTTCCTGGCCCAACATCTGACGATGTTGGAGCTAGCGCCCATCGCCGCCGGGAGCACGGTAAACGACAATGGCCCGCGCCCCCATCTCCTCGGGAAGCGCGTGCTCGTTCACGGTGTCGAGCTTGAACCCGAGCCGCTCGGCCTCGCGCTCTGCGGCGCGGACCTCCCGCCCCCACGAGTTGCCCTTGAGCATCACGACGTCCTGGACGGCGTGGCGGACCTTGCGGAGGGTGCGGATGTTCTCCCGGACGGACGAGACCGCCCGGATGAGCACGACGTTGACCTCGTGGGTCGCGAGGAACTCCTCGGCGCGGTCGTGGACCACGCGGACGTTCTTCAGGCCGAGCTTCTCGACGGTCTCCTGGAGGAACTTGGCCTTCTTCCCGATCGACTCGCAGAGGATCATCGAGCACTGCGGCTCGGCGATCGCCACCGGGATCCCCGGGAAGCCGCCGCCGCTGCCGAGATCGAGGATCGAACGCGCCATCAGCGACACGGAGCGCGTGACGCGCCACGAGTCGAGGTAGTGCTTGATGGCCGCCTCGAGCGGATCGACGATCGAGGTCAGGTTCATGACCCGGTTCGCCTCGAAGAGGTGCAGCGCGTGCTGGGTCATCAGGTCGAGGATCCGGTCGTCGATCTCGTCCTGGCCCGCGAACGCCTTGTCGAGCGCCGACCGCATCTTCTTGGCGGTCGGGATCGGGGTGTTCGGGTGCTCGATCTCCTCGTCCTCGTCGGAGCCCTTGCGCTTCTTGGACCGGGATTTCGGCTTGGCGGGGGCGTCGCCGCCCTCCTCGCCGCCTTCACCCTCCTCGGCGCCCTCCTCCTCCTCCTCTTCCTCGAAGTCGTCCTCGGACTCGATGTCGTCCTCGTCGAGGTCGAGTGAGCCCTCGTCGAGGCCGGCCCCGAGGGACGCCTCGTCGATGTCGTCCACGCGATCGAACGCGATCTCCTCGTCGGGGAGCTGGCCTCCGCCACCGTCTTCGGGGAGATCGTCGTCTTCGGTCGGTGACAGGTCGTCGTCGCGCGTCATGCGGCCCTACGTCACGGGGGCAGGTGGATCCGCCGTGGGGTGCGAGGAGCACTCGACGCCCGGAGCGTCGAGCGAGCGGTGGGGAGAGTGGCAGGGCAGGAGGGATTCGAACCCCCAACCTACTGATTTGGAATCAGTTGCTCTACCGATTGGAGCTACTGCCCTCTGCGCGGAGAGAGTAGCCGCGCGCCGGCCCAGCGGCAACCACGGTGCCCGGCGCTGCATACCGCGAGCGCCCTTTCTATCATCCGCGGCCCGATGTCCCGCCGCTCGTCCAAGTCCGACCGCCGGCCTCCCGAGGAGGACGAGCCGCGAGACCGCGAGGCGAGCGATCCGCCCCGGGGTGCGGGCCCGCGTCCGGATCCTCGCCGAGGGCGACGCCGGCGACGCGGCGCCCGCGCGAGCTCCACCGCCCGCGAGGTGCCCGCGGACTCGATCGATCCGGGGCTGCTCGACCGGGACGCCAAGCGGGTCGTCCGGCGGCTCCAGCAGGCCGGGTACGAGGCGTACTTCGTCGGCGGCTGCGTCCGCGACCTCCTGATCGGGCGGCGCCCCAAGGACTTCGACGTGGCCACGAGCGCCAAGCCGAACGAGATCCGCGGGCTCTTCCGGAACTGCCGGATCATCGGGCGGCGGTTCAAGCTCGCCCACATCTTCTACGCCGACCACATCATCGAGACGGCGACGTTCCGGGCGGCGCCGAGGGAGCAGCAGGCGGGCGAGGACGACCTGCTGATCGTCGACGACAACGTCTACGGGACGGCCGAGGAGGACGCCCGGCGCCGCGACTTCACGGTCAACGCGCTGTTCCTCGACCCGACGACTCACACGATCCTCGACCACGTCGGCGGCATCGCGGACCTCGAGCGCCGCACCCTGCGAACGATCGGAGATCCCGAGATCCGCCTCGCCGAGGATCCGGTTCGCATCCTGCGCGCGGTCAAGTTCGCGTCGCGACTCGACCTGGAGATCGACGACCCCACGTGGGACGCGATGTGCGACGTGGCGCCGGACCTGGAGAAAGCCGCGCCGCCGCGCGTCCTGGAAGAGATCCTGCGCCTGTGCCGTTCGGGCTCGGCGACGGCTGCGTTCCAGATGCTGCGCGACTGCGGCGCGCTCGCGATCCTCGTCCCCTCGCTCGAGCAGTACCTCGGCCTGGAGGACGACATCCCCGAGCGCGCGGAGCCCTTCTGGGACCTGCTCGCCGCGCTCGACGCGCACGTGCAGATGGAGCCGAACGACGTTCCCACGACGGCGCTCCTCGTCTCCATCCTCTTCACGCTCCCCTTCGAGCTGGCGCTGGAGGAGGAGGACAGCGGCGACGAGCCGCCGGACGCTCGCCTGCGCGCGGCGGTGGCGTGGGAAGCGCTGCAGCCGCTGTCGGAGATGACGCGCCTCTCGCGGCGCGACTTCGCGCGCGCGCGGCGCGTGCTCGTGGCCCAGCAGAACTTCATCGCGCCGCCCGAGCGTTTCTCGGAGCTGCTCTTCGCGCGCGGTGAGGAATTCGCCGAGGCGTTCGAGCTCTTCCGGCTGCGCACGCAGGCGCGTGGCGTCGGCCTCGATCTCGTCGACGCGTGGCGCGAGCGCTGGCAGCGAGCGCGTCGCGCCGACGACGACGAGCTCGATGGCGAGCGTCGCCGCACCCGCAAGCGTCGCCGCCGTCGTCGCAAGCGTCGGCCGAAGGGCCGCGGCGGATCCTGACCGCGGAGCCCCTGCTGCCCGACCCGCCTCGACGCCGGGGAGGTGCTCGGAGGGGGACGGAGCGCGACTGCAAATTCCTCGCCATGGCCCGTTCCGCGGCCCTGGCGGGGACCCCGGGCAAAAGGAACGCCTTTTTTTCCCGGTCGCCGACCGGCTTCTTCCCGAGCGGGGGTAGTGTTCCGGTGTGCGGTGAGGCGCGCCCAATGCCCGCCCCGTCGACAGCTCCCCCCCGGCCCTTCGCCACTGTGCGGTGGTGGCGTCTGGGCCTGCTGAAGACGGCTTGCATCGGTAGCTGCGCCTCCAACGGCGACGTCAGTCGCCCTGCGGTCGGGACACCCCTCCCAGTCTCGATCGCACCCTCCCGCGGGGCGGGTCCTCGGACCCGCCCCCATTTTCGTTCCGGGCCGAGTCGTGTGCGCGTCGTCATGGTCGCGCGATCATCGACCCTGTGACGTCGCCCGATGCGCGGGTGGACCCCCGCGCGCGTCGGATCGAGAATGCTCCCATGCTTCCCCCGCTGACCGCCTGCCTCGCCGCGCTCGCCCTCCTCGCTCTCCACCGGGCCGTCAACCCGGTCGAGCACACGGAACCCAGCCAGTTCCGGGTGAATACGTCGGAGGCGGCCGAGCGGTCGCCCGAAGTGCTGTTCGAGGCCTGGAAGGCCCTCGGCGAGACCGAACGGTCCGACACCGTCGAGTGGTTCACCGCCGAGGCCGACAACAGGCGCGACGCGCGGACGGCGCTGGAGCAGTCGGTCCTCCGCCGCTACGCAGGGCGCCGCTTCGACTGGCCCGAGGCCGGCGCGACGCCGCCGCTCTACGACCCGACGGTGCACACGCCGGGGCTCGTCATCGAACGGACGTTCGTCCCCGCGGACAGCCCGACGCATCGACGCACCTACGAGGACCTCGTGGGCGAGCGGAACGACCGCGCCATCCGCCCGGCGTTCCGCTACGACTGGGGCCGCGGCACGGTCGTGAAGCTCGGGGCGTGGGACGACCCCGAGCGCGTCGCGCACAACGCGGCCCACGGGTTCGGGCCCTACGCGGACCTCGTCGAGGCGATCGTCGAGATGGAGGTCGACGGCGGCGCCCTGCGCGCCGAGGCCGCCGCGTTCGGGCACGCCTACGCGGACCGGGCAGGGAACGCCTTCTCGACGATCACGATCTACGACGCGTGGTCGTCCGGGGACGAGATCGAGATGCCGGACGTCGAGTGCCTCGGGATCCTCCACGACGTGGAGGACGACTGGCGCTCGTTCGTCTCGCCCGTCCCCGACAGCCAGCATCGGCGGCTGTATGACCGAATCGGGGGGCACTACAAGCGGCTCCATGCGTACCGGACGCTGCGCACGGCGATCGCGCGGGCGTTCCTGGACGCCGAGCCCGAGCTGCCGAAGGGGTACGAGACGGGCGTCATGCGCCTCCACGGCTTCTGGATGATCCAGGAGTCCGACCCGCGGAAGATGGGCGAGGACCTCCCGACCGTGGAGGGCTACACGGACTGGTTCGTCGAGCGCGGCGCGCAGGCGGACGAGACCCGCGAGATCGTCGAGGGCGCGCGCACCCGGATGGCCAACCTGAAGGAGTCGCGCGCGTGGGCGCGGCAGACCTTCGAGCGGATCCTGGAGGAGTACGGCGCCTTCCAGTGAGCGCGACCCGGTCCCACCGTGCCTGAGCTGCCCGAGATCGAGGGCTACGTCGCGGGCCTCGATACCCACGTCGCCGGCCAGACGCTGGAGGCGACCCGTCTGGCGAGTCCGTTCCTGCTGCGCACGGTCGAGCCGCCGCTCGACGCGGCCCACGGGCGCTCGCTCGTGCGCGGTCGTCGGCTGGGCAAGCGGGTCGTCCTCGAGCTGGACGGAGCGCTCTTCCTGGTGATCCACCCGATGATCGCGGGGCGGCTCCGGTGGAAGAAGAAGGGCGCGGCGCTGCCCGGCAAGGCGGGCCTCCTGGCGCTCGACTTCGAGGGCGGGTCGCTGATCCTGACCGAGCAGGGCTCCAAGAAGCGCGCGTCGCTGCACGTCGTCGAGGGCGAGGACGCGCTCGCGCAGCACGATCCCGGCGGGCTGGAGATCCTCGACGCGAGCCCGGAGGAGTTCGGCGAGCGGCTCGTCACGAGCGGCCACACCGTGAAGCGCGCGCTGTCGACGCCGAAGCTCTTCAGCGGCGTCGGGAACGCGTGGTCGGACGAGATCCTCTGGTCTGCGCGCGTCTCCCCCATCCAGCGCGCCGCGACGCTCGGGGAGGACGGCACATCACGGGTGTTCGAAGCCGCGCGGGACGTCCTGCGCGAGGCCAGGGAGCGGCACGAGGCCGCCGCGCGCGAGTCGTTCCCCGACCGGGTGACGGCCTTCCAGCCCGAGATGGCGGTCCACGGCCGATTCGGCGAGCCCTGCCGGCGCTGCGAGGCGCCGATCCAGCGCATCACGCGCGCGAACGGGCACGACTTCCACTACTGCGCGCGCTGCCAGACGGACGGGAAGGTGCTCGCGGACCGATCGCTGTCGCGCCTCCTGAAGGACGACTGGCCCCGGCGGATCGAAGAGCTGATGGACTGACGGACCGCCGTCCAGCGGAGGGGCCGCTCAGATCCACTCGAACTCGGGGTTCACCGAGTACTCCATGAAGACGAAGAACGCCCGGAAGCGCTCGGACGTCGGGTCCGCTCCGAAGGTCCAGAAGCGCGCGTTGTCCACCATGCCCGGCTGGTAGTCCCGACGGACGTGCGTCTTCACGATGCGAACGCGCTCGACGTTGCCCTGCGGGTCGACGACGAACTCGAAGAGCGTGTCGGCGTCGCTCCGTTCGAAGGCCTGGAGAGCGCGCTCGCGCTCCGCGACGCTGAACGAGAAGCGGGCCTTGTCCAGGTACTTGAAGTTCGGCGGAACGTAGAGCGTCGCGGCCGCGATCTCCTCGTCGGTCGCCGTGATCGCGCAGTCGACGGTCGACAGGAGCAGCGGTAGGAGTGCGGTCAGTGTCCTCATGGCGGTTCCGACGAGTCTCGTCGTTGTTGGGCAAGGGGCAGCGCACGAGCGTACCGGGTTCACGAATCGAGGAACGCTCGTCGGATGGAAGCGTCGTCCATTCGCCGTGGAGAGGCGGCGTCGATCGCCGAGTGCGTAGGTCGGGTTACGCCTTCATGCGCAGCTCCCACGGGCCCGTTCTCGTAGGGGCAAGACCCTCTGCAGCGGGGAGTCCGGCGTCGATAGCGTCCGCGGTGCGCGGTCGGGCGAGGTCCTCGCTCCGGGCGCGCGCACACCCTTCCCCCATCGGCTCTCGGCCCCACTCGGGCCCCTTCCCCAGGACGATCGATGCACTTCCCCGGTGCCTCCCTCGCGCGCGCAGCGCGCTTCACCCTTCCCGTCGTCGCGACGCTCTCGCTGGGCGGGACCGCGTCCGCACAGCACGCGAAGCTCATGCTCTTCGGCGAGTCCAACCAGGCGGGACTGGATCTCCCCGAGGAACGTCGAGCGGTTCACCCGATCACCTCGCCCTTCTACCACGAGGACTCGTTCATCACGAGTGATCTCCGCGCGTGGTGGCTGAGGCACAACCTCTCCGAGACCGACGCCGGCGGCGGGCGCGTCGACGGCGTCGCGCTCCAGGTGCGCCTCGCTCTCACCGACCGACTGCAGTTCGTCGCTTACAAGGACGGCTTCCTCGACTTCAACGCGCCGCTCAACAACAACGACTCCGGCTGGGTCGACGTCGGCGCCGGGCTGAAGTGGGCGTTCCTGCAGAACTGGGAGACCGACCTCCATGCCGCCCTCGGGGTCGGCTACGAGTTCGGCGTCGGTAACGAGGAGGTCCTCCAGGGCGACGACGAGGTTCGCTTCTGGGGCTCCATCAACAAGGACTTCGACCGCCTCCACCTCGGCGCGACGGCCAACTACCTCCTCGCGACGGGCTCCGAGGACGCGCTGGGCGACAGCGACCGTCTCTTCCTGCACGGCCACGCCGACTTCTGGGTGAACAAGTACTTCAGCCCGGTCGTGGAGCTGAACTACTACAACACCGTTCAGGAGGGCAACAACCGCCCGCTTCCGATCACCGGCGTCGACGTCGCGAATCTCGGCGGCGGCAAGGACAACGACGTCCTGACGGGCGGCATCGGCTTCGAGGTCCGCCCCGCCAGGGCGTTCACGATCCGGGCTGCCTTCGAGGATCCGCTCAACAACAAGCCGAGCCTGTTCGGCAACCGCTGGACCGTGTCCGCGGGCTGGGCGTTCTGAGCGAACAGCCGTACGAGCGAAGAGCCTGACGATGCTCTGCGCGGCGGCAGGGAGTCTCTCCCCTGTCGCCGCGCGTTTCGTCACTCCGCCAGCGCGCGGCCCGCCAGCTCTGCCGTCGAGAACGCCGCCTGGAACGACAGTCCGCCGATCGGCCCGTCGACGTCCAGCAGCTCCCCGATCACGAACAGCCCCGGGTGCCCGTTCACGCGCATCGAGCGCGGGTCGACGGCGCGCAGGGACAGGCCACCCGCGGTCACCTCGGCGTGATCCCAGCCGGTCGTCCCGTCGACCGACACGCTGAGTCCCTTGAACGACTCGACGAGCGCGTGGCGCGCGGGCTTGCCGAGCTCGTTCACCCGCGCGTCCTCCGCGCAGCCCGCTTGCCTGGCGATCGCATCGAAGAGGCGCCGTGGCATCGGACCGGTCGCGAGCTCGGCGAGCGCGCGCTGCAGCCGCGGCGCGCCGGGAAGGCCCGACGATGCGATCAGCTCGCCGCGCAGCGCCTCGCGATCGAGATCGGGGAAGAGGTCGACGCGGAGCGTCAGGTCGGGCGAGGTCTCCTCCGCGGCCGCGCGCCCGACGTGGTGCGAGACGTCCATCGCCCCCGGGCCGGAGACGCCGCGGTGCGTGAACACGATCGGCCGGCGGCGCCGCTGCAGCGCAGCGCCCGCGCCGCTCTCCAGCCGCACCTCGCCGCCTTGCCAGGCGATCCCCGCGAGCTCGTGCACCCAGTCGTCCGGGGACGTCAGCGGTGCGAGCGCCGGCACCGGATCGACGACGTCGAGGCCGAGCGCGCGGAGCCAGCCGTAGCCGTCCCCCGTCGTCCCGGTCCCCGGGTAGCTTCGTCCACCCGCCGCGAGGACGATCGCTGGCGCAGCGTGGGAACCGCCGTCCGACGTGCGCGCGACCCAGCGCTCCGCGTCGCGCTCGATCGAGACGACGGGCGCGTCGAGGACGATCCGCGCGCCCGCGCCGCGCGCAGCACCCTCCAGCGCGTCGCGGACGTCCCGCGCGTTCCCCGAGCTCGGGAAGACCTTCTCCAGAGGCGCCTCCTCCAGCGGCACGCCCCACCCCTCGAAGCGCTCGCGCACGTCGCGTGGCGTCAGCGCCCGGAAGCCGTGTCGCAGGAAGCGTTCGCCCGCCGTCCCGAAGAGCCGCGCTGCCTCGTCGGGACCGAGCGTCGTCGTGACGTTGCAGCGCGTGCCGCCGCTGGCGAGGACCTTCGTCCCGGTGCGCGGAGTCTTCTCCAGCACGAGGACGTCGCGCCCCGCTCGCGCCGCGACCTCGGCGCACCACAGCCCCGCAGCGCCGGCGCCGACGACGAGGATCTCAGCCGCCATTCAGCGCCTTCTCCCAGGCCTCGATCTCCTCCAGCGTGCGCGGCCCCTTGGGCGGCGTGTCGTCCTGGAGGTCGTCGAGGTAGCCCTCGGGCAGCTTCACGCTCTGGCTCTTCGAGCCCTTCCCGCGCTGGGCGCGGAGTGCGGCGATCGGGAACGGCTCGTCCTGATCGAGCGACGCGACGATGCGCGGGATGTCGTCGAGGGACTCGATGCGCATCAGCTGGCCGCGCACGGCCGCGGATCCGCGGAAGCCCTTCGTGTACCACGACGTCCACTTGCGCATCTGACGCACGCCGACCGTCTCGCCGAAGAGCTCCACGAGCCGACCGCCGTGGTCCATCATCACGTCGACGATGCCGCCGAACGTCGGCGGCGGGGTCGGCTCGCGCCCGTCGAAGACCTCGGCGAGCTCGCCGAAGAGCCACGGGCGGCCCAGGCACCCGCGTCCGACGATCACGCCCGCGCAGCCGGTCGCGCGCATCATCCGCAGCGCGTCGAAGGCCTCCCAGATGTCCCCGTTGCCGAGCACCGGGACGTCGAGGATCTCCACGAGCCGCCCGATCGCGTTCCAGTCCGCCTCGCCGGAGTAGAGCTGAGCCGCGGTGCGCGCGTGCAGGCCGACGGCCGACGCGCCCTCGCCCGCGGCCGCGCGCCCGGCCTCCTCGAAGGTCAGCAGGCGGTCGTGGATGCCCATCCGCATCTTGACCGTGACCGGCACGTCGCCTGCGTTCGAGACCATCGCGCGAACGAGGCGCGCGAGCAGGCGCGGCTTGACCGGGATCGCGCTGCCGCCGCCCGCGCGCGTGACCTTGGGCACCGGGCAGCCCATGTTGATGTCGAGGTGGTCGACGCCCTCGTCGACGAGGCTGCGCACCATCTCGCCGAGGTCGACGGGGTCGGCGCCGTAGACCTGGACCGAGCGCGGGTTCTCGTCGGGCGACGACGACGCGAGCAGCGCCGTGAGCCGGTTGCCCATCAGGTACCCGCGCGCCGTGATCATCTCCGACACGTACAGCCCGGCGCCGTACTCGCGGCACATCGACCGGAACGCCAGGTTGGTCACGCCGGCCATCGGCGCGAGCACGACGGGCGGCCACACGGACAGAACGCCCGCGACGCGCCCCTCGCCGAGCTGCAGGGGCGTGAACTCGTCCTCCCGCGCGACGGGTACGTCCCGGTTCACGTCCGAGACGACGCGCGCGCGCGCGGCGCGCGTCTCGACCTGCGGGCGATCGATCACTTGCCTCCGCCCTCGTCGGCGTCGTCCGTCGGGTCGGCGTCGCCCGTCGCGTCGGCGTCGCCCGGGGGCCCGGCCTCGCGCCACCGCGCGGGGTCGCCGGTGAAGCGTCGGTCGGCGGGGATGGGCAGCGCGCGCGGTGGCACGCCCTGGAGGAGCCCATAGGTGGCCTCGACCTCGACCCGTCCCCCGTTGGACGCGCGCGCGCCGAAGAGCGGCTCACCGCCCTCCGAGAAGCCGAAGACCGCGCCCGAGCGCGAGCCGGAGAGCACGATGCGGCCGTCCTTCTCGCTCACCTGCAGGTCGACCCGATCCACGATGGGCTCCATCGCGACGCCGTCGAACCCGACGACGTAGCTCGGCCCCTCGGGGAAGTGCATCGCGCCGATGAGTCCGAGCAGCATGGTGCTGCCGTCGACGGCGGCGAGCGCCTCCTCGACGCGCTGTGACGCGAAGCGAACGCCGCCGCGGCTGCGCTCGATCGCGATCTTGCGCGTGTCGCCGACGCGGCGACCGATCGCCGTGAAGCTGTGCGCCCCATTCTCGGAGAGGAGCGGCTCCCCCTTCTCGTCGAGCACGTCGAGCGTCAGGTCGAACTCCTCGACGAGTCCGCTGCGGAGCGTCTGGACGACGACGAACTCGCGCGTCGCCTCGTCCGCGGTCGGGAGGATCCGGACGCGAGCGCCGTAGGTCAGGCGCCCGTCGGGCCGCCGCACGACGGTGTACCGCTCGACGCTGGAGCGCTCGCCGTAGTTCACGATGTCGACGACGCCGTCGAGGAGCGTCTCGCCCTCCGGCAGCGGCGGCGGCGGCGGCGTGATCGGCCGCGATCGCTCGGCGCGGATCGCCGCGTTGCGCCTGGCGAGCGCGGTCAGCGAGTCCTCCAGGTCGAACGACTCCCGGACCTGACCGCGGACGACGAGCAGCTCCGGTGAGCGCAGCGCGGCGACGGAGCGGCGAGGGTCGCTGGACAGCGCGACGAGGTCGGCGCTCAGGCCCGGCGCGATCCTGCCTCGCTCGTCGCCGAGGCCGAGCGCCGTGGCGGCGCTCGAGGTCGCCAGCCGGAGGAGCTCGGCGGGGCCGATCCCTGCGGCCGCCCACTCCTCCAGCTCGTCGACGAGACCGTACCCGGGCGCGATCCCGCCGCTCGGCGCTCCGCTCGCGGGGACGAGCGCGACTCCGGCGTCGTGGAGGTCCTTCACGAGGCGGCGCTGCCGTTCGAGCGAGAATTGGACCGGGCCGAGCGCGTCGCTCGCCCGGAGGATCGCGAACGCCTCCAGGTCCGCGCGCCACGCGACCTCGTACGCGCGGCCGAGGAGCGGCAGGGCGCGCGGCTCGCCTTCCGCGGTGGCGCCGCGCACGATGCGCGCGGTGCCCATGAGCATCGGCGCGACCATCCAGCCGCCCTCGCCGAGCGCGCGCACCCGCTCCTCGAAGGTCACCTCCTCGCCGAGCGTCTCGAAGCGCTCGCCGCGCTGGAGGAGCGACTCGAGGCCCACGAGCGCGCGCTGCCCGTTCGCGCGCGCGGTCGGAACGTCGAGTCCGAAGGGGATCGGCCCCCACGCCTCGACGCCGTACTCGCGCGCGTACTGGCACACGACGCGGTGCTGCGGGCCGTCGAGCGAGCCGTCGAACTGGAAGTAGTCGACGCGCGCGCTGGCGTCGGTCAGCAGCTTGATGAGCTCGTCGAGCTGCACCGCCGCAGCCTCCGCGCCGCCGAGGAGGAACGCGTCCGGACGGATCGACGTGGTCGAGCCGAACACGGGACTCGAGACCAGGAGCTTGGGGCCCGGGCCTCGGTCCCGCATCGAGGGCGAGGCCTCCGGCAGCATCACCGCGATCGGCGAACCCGCGTCCCGCACCGACGTCACGCCTGCGGCGAGCCAGATCGCGTCGTGCTCCGCATCGAAGGTCGCGTACGCGTCGATGAGGCCGGGTACGAGGTGCAGGCCGGTCAGCTCGACGACGCGGGCGCCCTCGGGCGGCTCGACGTCCGGGCCGACCTGCGAGACGAGGCCGTCCTCGATCAGGACGGTCGCGACGACGGGCTCGGCGACCGAGCCGGGCTCGGGGCCGGGCTCCATGGTGTGAACGGTCGCGCCCACGAGGGCGATGGTCTCCAGGAGGAGGACGTGCATGGTCGCTTCGAGCGGGGTGGGCCGGAGGGGCGCCGCGGGGCGGTGCGCCGGTGGGCGGCGCAGTACGATCCCGCGATGCCGTCCTACGCACAGGTCCGCCTCGCGGTGGAGCGAATCCCGCCCGGACCGTGGATCTATGCGCGACTCACGGACGACGGGGGGCTCCAGGGGCCGCCTGCGCAGGACGGCGCGGTCGTCGAGGTCGTCGACGGCGCAGGGAGATTCTGCGGCCACGCCCTCTACAACTCCACCTCCGACGTGCGTCTCAGGATGCTCTCGCGGGGGAAGAGGTCCGATCTGGACCGTCCCAGGGAGTTCCTCCGGCGCCGCCTGGCGTCCGCGCTGCGCCTGCGGCGCAAGGTCCTGCGCCTGGACACGGTCGCGGACGCCTGGCGGGTGGTCCACGCCGAGGGGGACGACCTGCCGGGGCTGATCGTCGACCGGCTCGGGGACGCCCTCGTGTGCCAGTACCACAGCCTCGGCTTCTGGCAGCTCCGATACGAGATCGACGCCGTCCTGCGCGAGCTCCTGCCGGATCACGCCGTGGCCCACCGCTTCGCCCGGGCCGCCCGCGGGGCCGAGGGGTTCGATCCCGACGACCCCGGCGAGGACGGCGACGACGTCCCCGAGCGCTACGTCCACGAGCACGGCGTGCGGTTCCTGGTGGCGCCCGGCGCCAGCCACAAGACCGGCTGGTTCTGCGACCAGCGTGACAACCGTCGACGAGTGGCCGCGCTCGCGGAGGACCGGGACGTCCTCGACCTGTGCTGTCACGCAGGCGGCTTTGCGATCCCGGCCGCGCTCGCGGGCGCCCGCCACGTCACCGCGGTGGACCTCGACGAAGAGCCGCTCGGCCGCGCGCGGGAAGCGGCTGCGGAGAACGGGGTGGAGATCGCATTTCGACACGCGGACGCGTTCGACGTCCTGCGCGAGGTCCAGCGGGCCCGGCGCCGCCCGGGCCTCGTGGTGCTGGATCCCCACAAGCTCGCGAAGGGAAAGCGAGACCTCGAGGCCGCGAAGGTCAAGTACCGCGACCTGAACGCCCTCGCGATCGGCGGCGCCGCGCCTGGAGGGCTCGTGGCGACCTTTTCGTGCTCCGGAGCCCTCGATCTCGCCGGGTTCGCGGGGATCGTCTTCCAGGCCGCGCGACGGGCTGAGCGGGAGGTTCGCCTCCTGGAGGTGCTCGGCGCTGCGCCCGATCATCCGCAGCGCCCGGACTTCGGGCGGTCGCGCTACCTCAAGGGCCTTCTGCTGGCCGTCGATTGATGCCCGAACGACTTCCGGGATCCCTGGACGTCGCACCGTCCGCTCGGCACAATCTGTGAACGCCCCCGTGATCGTTCGAACGAGCGATCGCGGGGGCGTTTCTGCTCCACCGCATTCCGCGCGCCCCATCACGACCATGACGCTTCCCCTCCTCGTCACGAAGGACATGTGGCAAGAGTTCGACGACGCCTGGGCCGAACTCCGGCAGTCGGGCGGTCCGATCGACGAGCTGCTGCCCGCGCTGAAGCTTGCGGGAGAGAAGAAGCGCGCAGGCCGGCTCGTGCCGCAGGCCAAGGAGCACGCCGAAGCTCTGGTGGGCGCGGACCGCGCGAGCGACGCCGCGCTCATCCTCGGCGCGACGCTCGCGGCGGGCGGCAACCCGGCCGAGATCACGTCGGACCTGATGGAGACGACCTCCAAGGCGTTCGGCGGTGAAGCCTGGTACCCCGTCTTCCAGGAGGTCACCGGCTTCAAGGAAGGCGCGCAGGACCTGCGCAAACCCTGGAAGAAGATGGCGAAGCTCATCGCGTTCCAGCCGGGCAAGAAGGTGTTCCACCCGGGCGGCTGGGGCGTCGGTGAAGTGCTGGAGATGGACGCCACCGGCGGCCACGTGCGCGTGAAGTTCTGGAACGGGCGCGAGGACAACTTCCCGCTCAACGCGGCGATGGACATCTTCGATCCGCTGCCCGACTCCGACCTGCGCTCGCGCTCGCTGCACGACCCCGAGGGTCTCAAGAAGGAGGTCAAGAAGGACCCCCTCTCCGCGCTCGGCGCGATCCTGCAGCGTCACAACGGACGCGCGACCACCACCACGATCAAGACCGCCATGATGCAGATCGGCATCGAAGGCAGCGCGTGGTCGGCGTGGTGGCGCAAGGCTCGCAAGCTCGCCGAGAACTCGGACGAGATCGAGGTCAGCGGCACGCCGCAGAAGTCGACGGTCACGCAGCTCCTCGTCAAGAAAGACCCGGGCGAGGCGCTGCGCCGGATCCTGCAGCGCTCGTCGAACCTCGCCGAGGTGCACGCGCGCGTCCGCGACCTGTTCGTCGGCGCCGGCATCGAGGACGACCTCGCCGCGATCGCGATCGACGAGCTGGAGAAGGCGGCGGAGCCGGAGACCGAGCCGCTCCCCGAGCGCGTCGCCGCGTGGCTGCTCCTGCGCGAGAAGCGCGGGGCGTCGCCCAAGCTGATGCGCCGCGTGCTCTACGAGGTCACGCAGGCCCCCATGCCGCCGGACCCGTCCCAGCCGCCGGAGATCTGGAAGCTGTTCCAGGCGCTCCCCGGTGCGAAGGACCAGGAGCGCTCGGTCGACCTCCTGCCGGAGCTCTTCGGCACCGGCGGGGCCCAGCTCGCGCTGGAGGCCGTCGACCAGGAGCTCGCCGAGGCGAACGCTGAGGTCGCTGCGCTGACGGGCGACGAGGCGGCGGACGGCGAGGCCGCCGCGCCCGTGGAGACCACCGAAGACGAAGCGCCCGCGGAAGCTCCCGCGGAGGCCGCCGCCGAGGCAGCGCCGGAGACGGTCTCGGGCGACGGCGAGGGAGGAACGAAGGAGGTCGTCGACGACGGCTCGTGGATCGACGACGTCCTGCCCCAGCTGCAGCACGCGGCGCCAGGTCAGATCCGACCGCTGGTCGACCGCCTGGTCAGCGCTGGCCGCGAGGGAGACCTGCGCTCCCACTACTCGGGTCTCCTCGCGCGACCGCTCCGGAACCCGACGCTGCTGATCGTCCTCGCCGATCGCTACGAGGACGGCGGCGAGCACGAGGACATGCCGACCCCGGTCCAGCGCGGCCAGGCTCTGCTCGCGCTCGCGCAGAACACGTTCCAGGAACGACGCGGCAATCCGCAGCTCACGCGGATCTCCGGTCGCCTGACCGACTTCCTCACGAAGGGCAGCGATCCGATGCTGCGCCGTCTCTTCCGGACCGCTGACGTCTCGGCGCTGCGCAGCGCCAATGTCACCGCGAGCCGCGGTGTGGACAGCGAGATCGACCACCTGATCACCGACGTCGCGCTGACCAAGGACCGCCAGTTCTTCGCGCAGGACGCGGGCTTCTTCTGGGAGGGCGACACGATCTGGACGACGCGCGCCGGCCTGCGCCGCCGCTCGGGCGAGCTCAAGGAGCTGCGCGAGGTCAAGATCCCCGAGAACCAGGAAGCCATCGGCCGCGCCGCGTCCTTCGGCGACCTCTCCGAGAACTCCGAGTGGGAGGCGGCGATCGAGGAGCAGCGCAACCTCACCGCCCGCGCGATGGAGATGGAGGAGGAGCTCCGCGAGACGGACCTGATCGAGGAGGCTGCGGTCATCGAGGACACGGTCTGCCCGGGCACCCGCGTCACCTACCGCGACGCCGAGTCCGGCAAGGAGTCGATCGTCCTGATCCTCGGCCCCTGGGACGAGGAGGAGGTGCTCGGCACGCAGGTCATCTCGTACCGCGCGCCGCTGGCCCAGGGCCTGCTCGGGCTGAGCTCCGGCGAGAAGGCGTCGGTCAAGCTGCCCGGCGGCGACATCGAGCTGGAGATCGTGTCGATCGACACGCCTGACCTCGCGTCGCTCGCCTGATCCCAGGCCGCCCGCCGGCCCCCTCTCGCGCTCGGCGGGGGCAGGCACACGGAACCCAGCCAGTCCGGCCGTCCGCGTCCCGATCCGGGATGAGGGCGGCCGGATCGGCGTTCCTGGACTCCTCAGGGCCGGAAATCTGGAATATCAGTTCGTCATGATGGAGTGGATGAGCGATGATGTCGGCCGTGACGCCGACCGCCATCACATCCACCATCGCCTCCGCGCCCGCCCTGTTGAAGGTGCTCGCGGACCCGACCCGCCTGCGCGCGCTCGCGCTGCTCGCGGAGGAGGAGCTGTCGGTCGGTGAGTTGTCGCGCGCGCTCGGCATGGCGCAGAGCCGGGTCAGCAACCACCTGCGGGTGCTGCGCGAGCACGACCTGCTCGTCGAGCGGCGGGCGGGCACGAGCACGTTCCTGCGCTCGGCCACGGCGTCGGCGGGAGCCACCTCGCCGCTCGCGCGCCTGTGGGCAGCGGTCGAGCCCGACCTCGCTTCGGTGCCCGAGCACGAGTCGGACCGGCTGCGCCTCGCGGGCGTTCTCGCCGAGCGGAGCGCCGACGATCGCGCGTTCTTCGACCGGATGGCCGGCGACTGGAACAAGGTCGGCGAGCTGTTCGAGCGCGGCACGGCCCGTCAGCGCGCCGCGGCGCAGCTCCTTCCGCCCGGCCTCGTCCTCGCGGACCTCGGCTGCGGCACGGGCTACGTCGCGCGCTCCCTCGTCGGGCTCTGCGAGCGACTCGTCTGCATCGACCGCTCCGAGGGGATGCTGGAGGAGGCCGAGCGTCGGCTCCGCACCGCCACCCCCCACGGCACGACCGTCGAGTTCCGCCGCGGAGAGCTCGACGCGCTGCCGCTCCATGACGGGGAGCTCGACGGCGCGGTCGCGGCGATGGTGCTCCACCACCTCGCCGACCTCGGCGCGGCGCTGCGCGAGATGCGGCGCGTACTCCGTCCCGGCGGCACCCTGAGCATCGTCGAGCTGATGCCGCACCGCGAGACGTGGATGCACGCCGAACTCGGCGACCGCCACCTGGGCCTCGACCCGACCGAGGTCCAGACCGCACTCACTCGTGCGGGCTTCGACGACGTGCGCGTCGAGCCGCTCGAGGATCGCTACTGCCCGCAGCCGACCGGCCCCGACCAGGGCGCCGTGGCTGCGGAACGGACCACGGCCGGCGCGTCCTCGGGGACCGTCGCGCTGCCCCTCTACCTCGTTCGCGGGCGCGTCCCGCAAGCCTGACGCCGCATCGGCGTCGCCAACCCAATCGTTCTTCGATGACCACTGCAACGACGCAGCGCCCGGTCGTGACCGACTACAAGGTCGCGGACCTCTCCCTGGCCGACTTCGGCCGCAAGGAGATCAAGATCGCCGAGAAGGAGATGCCCGGCCTCATGGCCCTCCGCGAGGAGTACGCGGGCAAGTTCCCGCTCAAGGGCGCCCGGATCTCTGGCTCTCTCCACATGACGATCCAGACGGCCGTCCTGATCGAGACGCTCGTCGAGCTCGGCGCGGACGTGCGCTGGGCGTCCTGCAACATCTTCTCGACCCAGGACCACGCCGCCGCCGCGGTCGTCGTCGGCCCCGACGGCACCGTCGAGCAGCCGACCGGCATCCCGTGCTTCGCCTGGAAGGGCGAGACGCTGGAGGAGTACTGGTGGTGCACCGACTCGATGCTCACCTGGCCGGAAGGGACCATGCCGAACATGATCCTGGACGACGGCGGCGACGCGACGATGTACGTCCTGAAGGGCGCCGAGTACGAGAAGGCCGGCGCCGTTCCGGCCGCCGCCGAGGGCGCCAGCGCCGAGTGGAAGGTCGTCCTGCAGTCGCTCACCAAGAGCGTCGCCCAGTACAAGGACAAGTGGACGAAGGTCGCCGCCGAGATCAAGGGCGTCTCCGAGGAGACGACGACCGGTGTCCACCGTCTCTATCAGATGGTGGAGCGCGGCGAGCTTCCGTTCCCCGCGATGAACGTCAACGACTCGGTCACCAAGTCGAAGTTCGACAACCTCTACGGCTGCCGCCACAGCCTCACGGACGGGATCCTTCGAGCGACCGACGTGATGCTCTCCGGCAAGGTCGCGGTCGTCTGCGGCTACGGCGACGTCGGCAAGGGCTCGGCCCAGTCGCTCCGCGGCCAGGGCGCGCGCGTGATCATCACCGAGATCGACCCGATCTGCGCGCTGCAGGCGGTCATGGAGGGCTTCGAGGTCGCGCGCCTCGAGGACGTCGTCGATACCGCCGACGTCTTCATCACGACGACCGGTAACAAGGACATCATCCGTCTCGACCACATGGAGCGGATGAAGGACATGGCGATCGTCGGCAACATCGGCCACTTCGACAACGAGATCCAGATGGAGCAGCTCGAGGCGAAGGACGGCATGATCCGCGAGAACATCAAGGACCAGGTCGACCGCTGGGAGTTCCCGGACGGCAAGAGCATCCTCGTGCTCGCCGAAGGCCGCCTCTTGAACCTCGGCTGCGCGACCGGCCACCCGAGCTTCGTCATGAGCTGCTCCTTCACCAACCAGGTGATGGCGCAGATCGAGCTCTTCCAGAACGCGAGCCTCTACGAGAACCGCGTCTACACGCTGCCGAAGCACCTCGACGAGCGCGTCGCGCGCCTGCACATCGGCCAGCTTGGCGTGAACCTCACCGAGATGACGGACGACCAGGCGGAGTACCTCGGCGTGCCCAAGGAAGGGCCGTACAAGCCTGACCACTACCGCTACTAAACCGTCCATTCCACCCGGCGCCAGGAGGCGCCGAGTCGATCGCGCGACCCCGGCCAGGACTTCCTGGTCGGGGTCGCTGCGTTCCGGTCACTCGCCACCACGTCCGACGCGGACCGTGCGCTCCAGCGTGCCGTCGGCGTTGAACAGGAACAGCGAGTCGTTCCCCAAGTCCTGCCCCAGCCAGCGCCCGTCAGGCAACTCGTGGAGGTACTGGACGTCCCGCTCGAGCGGAAGGTGCACGTCGCGCTCGACCGAGACCAGCGTCCAGCCCGGCGTCCAGTTCGGCCCGCGCGCCAGGTACACGCCCTCCTGTCGCGCCCAATACCCTCCGCCCGGCGCGATGCGCCGCGACCGCCCGGTCCCGATCTCGACGATGCGGCTGCCGTCGCGGTCGTGCGCCACGGCGTGGGTCCCGTACGGCCCGATCGTGAACTTCCCCTTCTCGGCGAACTCCGTCTCGACGATCTCGTCGCTACCGGTCGCGAGGTCGACGCGGTGCAGCGCGCGCGCCGGGTCCGTGTAGAAGACGGCATCTCGCGCGATCTCGGGCACCTTCGGCCACGCCGAGCCGATGTCCACCGCGTCGCCGTTCCAGGTATGCACGACACGTCGCCCTCCCCCATCGCGCCGACGCTCGATGAAGACTCCGCCGAATTCGGAGTGGGCGCGCAGCTCCTCGTAGGAGATCCGCTCGCTCGCTCCGGTCCACGGATCCACGGCCAGGTTGCGGCCGTCGGCCCACCCGGACCACCGGTCGATGGACATGAGCAGGAGCCGGTCGTCGTCGGCACGCCACCCGGCGAGGGAGAGGTCCTTCCCCTGGAGCCCGGTCGACCATCGACCCGGCGAGACCTCCGCCACGCGCACGAAGTCGAGCGCCTCCGTATCCGCGATCCAGACCGAGGACTGCTGCGTGATCCCCTGAGGCTGGAGGAGGGTCAGCGCGACGTGCTCCCCGTCCGGGGTCATCTCGACGTACATGACGTCGCCCTCGGGCTCGTCGAAGGGCGGGACCCCCTCCAGCCCGGTGACGAGCACCACCCCGCCCGCGGCCGTCGTCGCGACGGACAGCGGGATACCGAGGATGAGGCCGCCGCGCAACCAGGCGGATCGCACGAGGCGTCCACGCGGCGCGGCCGTGGCGAGCACCGTTCCGCCAATCACGGCCAGCGAGAGGGGGTTCAGCAGGAGCACCGCCGCCGCGACGACGACCGCGACGAGCCCGTGCAGCGTCGGGGTCTCGGCCATGCGCGCGACGAGCGCCCCGAATCCCGCCGTGACGATCACCCCGGCGACGGTCGCGAGAAGAGCGTTGCGCCCCACGACGGCGAAGCCCGCCGTGACGATCAGGACGCCGGTAGCGAAGAGCCAGGTCAGGTCGACGCGACTCCCCCGCGGCGAGTGGTCGAGCAGATCGTGCAGCGGGAGCGTGCTTCCCTTCGCGAGCGCGGCGATCTCGGCCGCGAGGCTCTCCGTGACGACCATCGCCAGCGTTGCGAGCGCGACCACGCAGGTCAGCAGGGCGATCTTCGCGAGCACAACGGCGGACGCGCGGGTCGGGAGCGCGCGCAGGAGGCGAGCCTGCCCCGTGCGCTCACCGGAGGCGAAGACGTCGGCCACGGCGGGAACAGCCACGACGAGGGCCAGCAGGAACGCCGTCCGAAGTCCCTCCGCGCTCGCCGCGGTCGCCGGCACGTCGAAGAGCCAGAAGGCGCCGAGCAGGCCCGTCACGCACGTGGCGAGGAGCAGCCCGATCGTCCATCGGTGGCTCCCCCACTCGCAGCGCAGGAGTGCACCGAACGTGCGCAGCTTCGTGCGAATCGATCCCATCACGCTGCTCTCCCCGCGGCAGCCGCCGCGATCAGTGCGTCCTCCAGGTCGGCCGTCTCGGTCTCGCCCTTCAGCTCGTCGACGGTCCCGACCCGCGTCACCCTCCCGTCCACGAACAGCGCGACGCGATCCGCGCACCTCTCGATGTCCGAGATCGAGTGCGACACCAGCAGCACCGTCGCCTCGTGGTCGCACATGTGCTGGATGAGGCCGTCGGTGACGAGCCGACGCGCGACCGCGTCGAGGCCGCTGAACGGCTCGTCGAGCAGCAGCAGCGGCGGACGCAGCGCGAGCGCGGTCGCCAGGTTCTCCAGCATCCGCTGGCCCTTCGAGAGCTCGGCGTAGCGCAGCGCAGGGTCGAGCTGGAACGCCTCCAGCCAGCGCGCCGCCTCGTCGTCACTCCACAGCGGGTGGATCGCCCCGACGAGGCGCAAGTGGTCGCGGATCCGCATCCAGCGCGGCAGGTCCGTTCGTTCGGGCACGTAGCCCACCGAGCCCCGCACGCGGTGACCGTCCCGCACCGGATCCATGCCGAGGACCTCCACCGCACACGTGGGCTTGCGCCAGCGGGAGCGGTACGGCTCCTCGCCGGCGAGCAGCGCCAGCAGCGTCGACTTCCCCGCTCCGTTCGCGCCGACGAGAGCCATCGCCTCGCCGCGGCGGACGTCGAGGTCCACGCCCTTCAACACCGGACGCCGGGTCCAGCCGAAGGAGAGCCCGCGCACGTGCACCGCTGCTCCCTCCCTCGCCTCGTGATGCAAACCGCTCATCGCTCGTCTCCCTGCGGCCGGTCGGATGCTCCGCCTGCCGTCGACAGCTCCTTCGCGTCGGGCCACGCCGCGCATGCGTCGCGGACCAGTCGTTCGATCTCGCTCGCCTCCAGCCCTGCGGCGAGCGCGTCGCCCACCGCGCGCCCGAGACGGAGCGCCACTTCGCGCGCCCGGTAGGCCCGCGCGACCTCGACAGCGCCCTGCGCGACGTAGGTCCCGCTCCCACGCCGCGTCTCCAGCACGCCGCTCAGCTCCAGCTCGCGCCAGGCGCGGCTGACCGTATTCGGGTTCAGACGCACCGCGCGCGCGACGTCCCGCACGGACGGGAGCCGATCACCGACCCCGAGGCGCTCCGCCGCGACGGCGAAGCGCACCTGGTCGGCGAGCTGCTCGCTCGGGGTCACCGGCGAGCGCGGATCGATCTCGAAGCGCACGAGCGTCCTATCGAGCTAGGACAGTGGTGCGCTGAAGCGGATCCACGGTCCCCGGTGCGCCAATTCGGTGCACGCCTGACGAGGCGGATCCCCGGCGAGCGCCTAGAGTGGGCGCATGCTCGCCGGCATCGCCGTCGCACTGGCCGCGACCTTCGGACCCGCACCCTCGTCGAGCGTCGGCGGCGGCGTCCTCCTCGTCGACATCGACGACGTCGGCCACGGCCTGCTCGCCGAGACTCCGACGCCGACCCTCGACTGGATCGCAGCGCACGGGCGCACCTTCACGCGCTTCCTCGCGTCGCCGTCGTGCTCGCCCACGCGCGCGATGATGATGACGGGGGCTTACCCGTCGCACCCCGACCTCCTTCTCGGGCAGATCGTCGGGTCGAGCCAGACCTACCAGCTCCGCACCGCGCCGCTGGAGCTCCTGCCGAGGGTCGTCCAGGACGCGGGGTGGACGACGGCCAAGATCGGCAAGTGGCACCTGGCGCCGCGCATCCAGACGCAGCACCCGAACGCCTGCGGATGGCAGCACTACGCGGGTGCGCTCACGAACGTCCAGGGATTCGGTGAGAGCTACACGAGCTACACCAAGGTCGTGAACGGCGTCGGGACCCTCACGACCGGGCGGTACATCACGACGGACGAGACCGACGACGCCATCGCATGCGTGCAGGCGGGGATCGACCTGATCTCCGTCAGCTACCACGCTCCGCACCAGCCCTGGCACGTGCCGCCCGCGCACCTGCACTCGATCGCGGACACGACCGGCGATCGAGACAAGGTCCGTGCGATGCTCCAGGCCTGCGACCGGGAGCTTGGCCGCCTCGTCCGCGTGGCGCTCTCGTCCGGCTACACGATCCTCGTCTTCGCCGACAACGGCACCGCCGCCGGGATCGGCGGGCAGAAGGGGACGGTGCTCGACGGTGGAGTGATCGTGCCCTTCTTCGCGGTCGGTCCAGGGATCGCCCCGGGCGTCGAGGACGGACTCGTCTCGGTGGTCGATCTCTACGACACGACGCTGGACCTGTTCGGCATCGACGCATCGAGCGCGACGCGCGGCCCCCATTCCAGCTCGCTCGTCCCGGCGCTCCAGGGGCGCCCGCTCGAACGCCGCTTCGGATACGCCGAGCGGTTCCAGGGCCTCGGCCAGGACCCGCGCACGTCGACGGGCTGGTGGGATCGTGCCGTGCGAGGGACCCGCTTCAAGCTGCGCTCCCATCGGACGGCGACATCGCTGGAGATCACGCTCCACGACATGATCGCCGACCCGGACGAGAGCGTGGACCTCCTGCAGGCGCCGCTCTCGCCCGAGGCGGACGATGCGTACCGGCTCTTCCTCGACGTCCTCGCAAGGCTCTGACCTCCCGGACCTAGTGCCGAGCTTCCACGCCTTGCTCGCCGGCGTCGCGGCGCTGGCTCCCCAGCTGGTCGCCCCCGCGCCGCAGGACGCGGTCCGGACACCGGTCGCCACGGGACGGGTCCTGCTCGTCGACATCGACGACGTCGGCTACGACCTGCTGGTCGATACGCCGACGCCGACGCTCGACTGGATCGCTGCCCACGGCCGCGCCTTCACGCGCTTCGTCACGGCCCCCTCCTGTTCGCCCACGCGCGCGATGCTGATGACCGGCGCGCACGCGAGCCACCCCGACCTGCTGCTCGGGCAGATCATCGCCCCGAAGCTCCGCTATCGCATGCCGATCGGTCCGCTGGAGCCCCTCGCCCAGGCGGTCGCGGACGCGGGTTGCACGACCGCGAAGATCGGTAAATGGCACCTCGCGCGGCGGTTCGAGACGGATCACCCCCATCAGTGCGGCTGGCAGCACTACTCCGGCGTGCTCTCCAACGTCACCGGAAGCGACGAGGGCTATCTCTGCTACGAGAAGATCGTCAACGGCTCCAGCTCATGGGTGAGGGACCGCTACCTCACGACGGACGAGACGGACGACGCCATCGAGTGCGTCCGGGCGGGGTTCGACCTGGTGTCCGTCAGCTACCACGCGCCGCACCGGCCCTGGCACGTGCCACCCGCGCACCTGCACTCGATCCCCGACACCACGAGCGAGCGCGATCAGGCGCGCGCGATGCTGCAGGCCTGCGACCGTGAACTCGGGCGCCTCGTGCGCGTCGCGACGGCGGCGGGCTACACCATCCTCGTCTTCTCGGACAACGGAACCGCGGTGCGCATCGGCGGCGGGAAGGGCTCCGTTCACGACGACGGCGTGGTGGTGCCCTTCCTGGCGATCGGTCCCGGTGTCGCGCCAGGGATCGACCGGGAGCTCGTGTCCGTGGTCGATCTGTACGACACGACGCTGGAGCTCCTGGGGGTCGACGCCACGGGGCCGACGCGCGGTCCGCAGTCGCGCTCCCTGGTCCCCGCGCTGGCGGGACGGCCGCTGGGCAGGACCTTCGCCTACACCGAGCGCTTCCAGGGCCTCGGCGAGGATCCTCGCGCGTCGAACGGCTGGTGGCATCGCGCCGTTCGTGGCACGCGCTTCAAGCTGTGCTCGATCCGAACAAGAACGGCGCTCGAGATCTCGCTCTACGACGTCGTCGCGGATCCCGACGAGGCGGTCGATCTGCTGGCGGCGCCGCTCTCGCCCGATGCGATGGGAGCCTACCGGCGGCTGATGGCCGTCCTCGCGGGGCTCTGAGCGCGGGGGCAGCAATGCCGTTTCTGAAGGACGCGCTACAGTGGAGCGATGCGCGCCCGGTCCTGGATCGCACGGTTCGTCGGACTCGCCCTGCTCGCTCCGTGGTCTGCAACGGCGGGGCCGCGGGCGACGAGTCCGGGGGGGAACGCGAGGACCGGCGAAGGCGCACGGGTGCTGCTGATCGACATCGACGACGTCGGTTTCGATCTGCTGCGGGACGCGCCGACCCCGGCGCTCGACTGGATCGAGGCGAACGGGCGCTTCTACACGTCGTTCACGACGGGTCCGCAGTGCACGATGACGCGGTCGATGCTGATGACCGGCGCATACGGCTCGCACCCGGACGTCCTCGTCGGCAACACGATCCGCGGCGACTCGACGTACGCGATGCCGCTCGCGCCGCTGGTGCCGCTCCCCGCGCTCGTCGTCGGTGCAGGGCGGACGACGGCCAAGGTCGGCAAATGGCACCTCGCGCCGCGGGCCCAGCGAGAGCACGTCCGCCAGGCGGGGTGGCAGAGCTACGCCGGCGTCCAGCTCAACCTCGGGAACGGTGGGACGTTCACGTACTCGCGCTTCCCGAAGGTCATCAACGGCGTCGAGGCGGTCGAGGAAGGCACGTACCTCACGACCGACGAGACGAACGACGGCATCCGCTGCGTCCTCGCCGGCATCGATCTCGTCTCGGTCAGCTACCACGCGCCCCACACGCCGTTCCACGTCCCGCCGCCCGACCTGCACTCGATCCTCGACACGACGAGCGATCGCGACAAGGCGCGCGCGATGCTCCAGGCGCTCGACCGCGAGCTCGGGCGGCTCGTCCGCGTGGCGCTGGAGCACGACTACACCGTGCTCGTGTTCTCCGACAACGGGACGGCGCTCTCGATCGGCGGGCAGAAGGGCACCCTGTTCGACGGCTCGATCGTGACGCCGATGTGGGCGATCGGGCCGGGCGTCGTGCCGGGCGTGGACGGCTCACGGGTCGGCGTCGTCGACCTCTACGCGACCGTCGCCGAGCTCCTCGGGGTCGCGGCGGGCGGCGCGGCGCGAGGCCCCCACTCCCGCTCGTTCGTTCGATCGCTCGCCGGACTCCCCGAGGAACGCCGGTGGACCTACGCCGAGCGCTTCCAGGAGAACGGCGTCGACCCTGACGGCGGCACCAACCCGTGGCGCAAGACCGCGCGCGGGGCGCGCTACAAGCTCGTCTCCGAGCGCTGGGGACAGGGCGAGCGGCTCTACGACCTCTGGGCAAATCCGTCGGAGACCTACGACCTCCTGACCGGCCCGCCGCTGCAGCCTGCCGCCGCCGCTGCGCTCGCCGAGTTCCGCAGGGTGCTGTCTCGGCTGTGAGGTCGCGCGGCTAGCATGCCGCGATGCCCGATCACCCCCGACGCATCGGCGTCCTCACCGGCGGCGGTGACTGCCCCGGCCTCAACGCGGTCCTGCGCTCCGTGACCAAGCACGCCCTCCAGGCAGGCCTCGACGTACACGGGATCGAGGACGGCTTCCTGGGCCTGATCGAGAATCGCGTGCGCGAGCTGCGGTACGACGACGTGTCCGGGATCCTCGCGCTCGGTGGGACGATCCTCGGGACCTCGAACAAGGCGAACCCGAAGCGCTTCGCGACCGGCTTCGACGAGGCGGGCGATGTCGTGTGGGAGGACGTGACCGATCGCTGCTTCCGGACGATCGAGGAGCACGGCCTGGAGGCGCTCGTCGTGCTCGGCGGCGACGGGACGATGGCCTGCGCGCAGCCGTTCGCCGAGGCGGGCGTGTCGGTGATCGGCGTGCCGAAGACGATCGACAACGACGTGATCGGGACCGAGCTGACGTTCGGCTTCCTGTCGGCGGTCGAGGTCGCCACCGAGGCGCTCGACCGCGTGCACACGACGGCGGAGTCGCACGGGCGGGCCCTGATCGTCGAGGTGATGGGCCGCAACGCGGGCTGGATCGCGCTCCGCGCAGGGGTCGCCGGCGGCGCGGACATCATCCTCGTGCCGGAGATCCCGTTCTCGGTGGACCGCGTCGTCGACATGATCGAGTGGCGCCGCTCCATGGGGCGCCGCGCGACGATCCTGTGCGTCGCCGAGGGCGCGACCATGGAGGACGGCGAGAAGGTCGTGCATGCGCACGACCCGACGTCCCCGGACCCCGTGAAGCTCGGCGGGATTGGGGAGATCGTCGCCCGCGCGATCGATGAGCGCTCGCCGGTCGAGGCGCGCGCGGTGACGCTCGGGCACATCCAGCGCGGCGGCTCACCGGTTGCGAACGACCGGGTGATCGGCACGCAGTTCGGCGCGAAGGCGACGCGGCTGCTGCTGGAGGGCAAGACGAACCGCATGGTCGCGTGGGCGGGCGGCCGAGTGACGGACGTCGACATCACGCTGCCCGCGGGCGGACAGCGCACGATCCAGCCGGACGATCCGCTCGTGCGCGCGGCGCGGGACTGCTATACGAGCTTCGGCGACACGGCGCCCGCGCACCTCCCGGAGGACAAGCGCGGCCGCGGGCCGCGGGGGCTGTTGCGGTGACGGTGCGGGTCGCGCTCCTCGGGAACTCGTTCGCGAGCCTCGTCCAGCTCCCCGCGCTGCGCTGGGCCGCCGCCAACGGCGCACCGAACGAGGTCGTCGGAGTCGCGGGCGCCGACCTGGAGAAGGCGCAGGCGACGGCGCGCGAGTGGTCGATCCCGAGCGCGACGGATCAGTGGAAGGAGCTGTTCGACGATCCGCCCGACCTCGCGATCGTCACCACGCCGGTCGACCTGCACGCGCCGATGGTCCGTGCTGCTCTCGCGGCGGGGTCGGCGGTGCTGTGCGAGAAGCCGTTCGCGCTCGACGCGGCGGAAGCGCGGGCGCTGGCTGCGGAGGCACGCGGGCGCCTGTGCGTGATCGACCATCAGTCCCGCTGGAGCCCGTGGCGGCGCGAGCTGGCGCGGCGCGTCTCGAGCGGGATGGCGGGCACGCCCTGGTCGAGCCGCGTGCTGGTGCGCTGGGGCTCGCCGAAGCGCCTGGCGATGCCCTTCACCTGGTGGTACGACGCGGCGCGCGGCGGCGGCGCGCTCGGGGCGCTCGGCAGCCACATGGTCGACGGCGTCGTCGACCAGTTCGGGACGCGCTTCGAGGCCGTCACCGCGCGGCTCGAGACGTACGTGCGGCAGCGCGAGGGCCCGGACGGCCAGCCGATCGACGTGACGGCGGACGAGGCCGCGTGGGTCCTGGCGGAGCTGGAGGGCGGCGTTCCCTGCGAGCTCCACATGGACGGCATGGCGTTCGCCGGTGCGCGCGACGCGGGCGGCGGAAACCTGATCGAGTGGACGGGTTCGGAGGGCACGCTGCGGCTGGAGGGCGACGTCGAGCTCGTCTGGACGCCGCACGGTGGCGAGTCCGAGACACTGCCGGTCGATCCGCTCCCGACGAACGCCGACATGGGCATGCCGGAGGTCGGGATCTTCGCGCGGTGCCTGCCGGGGTACCTGCGGGACGTCGTGCGCGCGGTCGCGGACGGAGCGACCGAGCTTCCCGGCGCCGCCACCTTCGACGGCGCGGTGCACGTCATGGACGTTCTGGACGCGGCGCGCGTCTCGGCCGCAGAAGGTCGCCGCGTTGCGATCGGCGGCGCGGACTGAAACTGTGCCGGAAGTCGTCGGCCGCCTCGCACCGTCCCCCACCGGGCGGTTGCACCTCGGGCACGCGCGCTCGTTCCTGCTCGCGTGGTGGTCGGCGCGGTCGCGCGGTGGCCGGGTGGTCGTGCGGATCGAGGACCTCGACGCGACGCGCGTGAAGCCTGGCGCGGTCGACCTCGTCCTGGAAGACCTCGCGTGGCTGGGCCTCGACTGGGACGGCGAGCCGCTCCTGCAGTCGACGCGGAAGGACGCGCACGACGCCGCGATCGCGGACCTCGCGGGGCGCGGGCTGGCCTACCCCTGCATCTGCACGCGGCGGGAGATCGAGGAGGCGGCGAGCGCGCCGCACGCGGACGGCGGCGAGACGCCCTATCCAGGCACGTGCAGCGGGCGGTTCGCGAGCGCCGAGGAGGCGCGCGCGCGTTCCGGCAGAGATCCGGCGATGCGTCTGCGCGTGCCGACGGGGAGCGTCGAGGTCGTCGACGGGGTGCTCGGGACGGTGGACGTGGACGTCGCGGCGGCCGCGGGCGACTTCGTGATCGCGCGCAAGGACGGGTCGGCGGCGTACCAGCTCGCGACACCCCTCGACGACGCATTCCAGGGTGTGACGGAGGTCGTACGAGGCGACGACCTCGTGCCGAGCGCGGCGCGGCAGCACCTCGTCTGCGAGGCGCTCGGGCTGGACGTTCCGGCACAGTTCCACGTGCCACTCGTGCACGAAGCGGACGGGCGGCGGCTCGCGAAGCGTGCGGGATCGCTCTCGCTCCAGGAACTCCGCGCGGCCGGCGCACGGTCCGAGGAGGTCGTGCTCTGGGCGGCGAGGGTGAGCGGGCTCGGCGGGGCGGAGTGTCCGGCGCCGGCCGCCGCGTGGCTGGACGGATTCCGCTGGGAGCGAGTGCCGACGGAGCGCGTGCTGCTCGAAGGGGGCGCCGCACCGCTCTTCTGACGAGGACGCGCGCGACTGCGCGGTATCCTCTGGACCGGTCGGTGCTAGGGGCTGCAGAGCGCCCTTCCCGTTCGCTCTCGCCCCCCCCTTCCGACCCGTTCCCCCATGCACGAAAGATCCTCGCTCGCAACGGCCCTCGCCCTTCCGCTCGCCTTCGCCCTGGCCACCGCCGCGCCCGCCGCGCCGCAGGTCGGCGGCCCCCCGATCCCGCCGCCAACCGCCGGCGCGGTCCTCAGCGACATCCACTTCGTCGCGGAGACGGCGACCGCGTTCCGGCTCCTCACCGGCGAGGTCGGCGGCACCCCGGGGAACCGGATGGTGGTCTACGACATCGACGGAGCGGGGAACGTTCAGCTGGATGACGTCTTCGGCTCGACCGATTCCTCGCCGTTCGCTTTCTCCAGCGATCGGATCCTCACGACCGTGGGGTCCACGGTCACCCAGGTCCGCGTCTTCGAGCGCGGCGCGTCCGGCTGGGGCGTCAGTGGGCTGATCACCGGGAGCAACCTCGGCCCGGTCCGCTACGGCGACGCCGGACATCTCGACGGCAGATTCGCCGCGATCTCGAGCCCCGGCACGAGGGAGATCGAGCTGTGGGATCTCTCGGTCAACGGGAGCGCCCTGCAGACGGGCTCGATCGCGCTCCCGAACGCGCGGATCGCGACCCGGATGCGGCTGGAGGGATCCACCCTCGTGGCGGTCGTGCAGTCGACGGGTATCACGCTGAGCGAGGTCGATGTGCTCGTCTACGAGAAGGGCGCGCTCGGGTGGACCCTGGTGCAGACCGTCGCGCCTCCGCCGGGCATCGCGTGGGACACGTCCTTCGTGACCCTCGATCTGGATGGCGATCGACTCGCGCTCGGCTTGCCGAGGGGCGACGCGACGGATCCGTGCGGCCGCGTCTACATCTACGAACGCGCGGGGAGCGACTACCTGCTGGACGCAGAGGTGCGCGGCGATGGTGTCTGTCAGGTGAACGACGTCGCGGGCACGCGCTTCGGGAACGAGATCCGGGTGCGTGGTGACGCGCTGCTCGTCTCGTCGGAGTACGGCGGGCTCGCCGAACGCTTCGAGCGCACCGCGGCGGGCTGGAGCCAGGTCTCCAGGCACCTGAACGAATCGAATCCGCAGAGCAGGTACCGCCTCGTCGGTCCCTACGTGAGCGGCACGTCGCGTCTTGGGCTCCAGCTGTTCGACGCGGTCGACAGCGAGGGCGACATCCGAGTCGTCTGCCCGGCCGCGGCGCCCGCCGCCCTCGTCGACGGCCGGTTCACGGATTGGATCCTGTTCCCGGGCAGGCGCTCGACCCTCGACGTGGCCACGGTCAGCCCCGAGATCGACGTCCTGGAGCCGTTCGAGTCCCCCGATCCGATGGTGCTGGTGATCGGTACGGAGCGCGGCGGTCGCGTCCTCGGCCCCAACGCGACCCTCTGCGTCGGCGGCTCCCTCCGGCGTCAGCTGATGACGAGCACGAGCATTCCGGGCGTCGCGCGCACGTCATACCGCGCGACCTTCGACGCTGCGGCGCTGGGGGCTCTCCCGGGCGACACGCTGCTCCTCCAGGCGTGGCGCGCCAGTCCGACGAGCGGCACGGGCCCCGCGACCTCGTCGGCGGTCGCGGTGACGTTCCGGCCCTGAGCGTCTCGGCCGGAGCAGACAATCGCCCCGGAGGGGCCCTGACGGGCCTCTCCTGGTGGGACGAGGACGTCGAGGGCGGGAAACCTACGCGTTGGGGCGTCCCGACCCGCGATCCGGGTCGAAGGATCGACTATGAGGCCTCGATCCATGCAGACGCTCTCCCGCACGACCGCCCGCCGCGCCGCGGCGGCGCCCTTCGCCCTGGCGCTGGCCCTCGGGCTGGCCGCCTGCACGGCCGACGAGCCGCGCAGCACCGAGACCGGCCCCTCCGAGCCCACCGTCGAGGTCGCCACCGCGCCGACGGCGGACGCCACCGAGGGAGCCCCCGCCGCCAGCCCCGACCTCGCCCCGGTCCCCGAAGCCGAACCCGGCCCGACCGTCCTCCCCACCGCGATGACCGACGCCTCCAGCACGCCCGACCCCGCCGCGACTACCCCCGAGACCGACGAGCCCGCCGCCCCCGCCACCGAGGTGGTGACGCTCGGCGCGGGCTGCTTCTGGTGCATCGAGGCGGTCCTCGAGCAGGTCGACGGGATCGAAAGCGTCGTCTCCGGCTACATGGGCGGCGCGACGAAGAACCCGACCTACAAGGAGATCTGCACGGGCCGGACGGGCCACGCGGAAGTCGTCCAGGTCACCTTCGACCCGTCGGTCCTGTCCTACACCGAGCTCCTCGACTGGTTCTGGCGCCTCCACGACCCGACGACCCTGAACCGCCAGGGCAACGACATCGGGACCCAGTACCGCTCGGCGATCTTCTACCACTCGGACGAGCAGCGCGAGATCGCGGAGACCTCGAAGAAGGACGTCCAGCCCTCCTTCGACAACCCGATCGTGACCGAGGTGACGGAGGCCAGCACCTTCTACTCGGCCGAGGACTACCACCAGGGCTACTACATGGACAACCGCCGGCAGGGCTACTGCCGGATGGTGATCGCGCCGAAGCTGAAGAAGCTCGGGCTGGAGTATTGAGGGAGCGGGCGGGCCGCCAGGCCGCGCTCGCCCCCGAGGCCAGCCGCGACGCCGGGACACCCGTTCGGAGGCCCGCCAGGCCCCGCTGAGAGGCTTGACACGGGCCCGGCCGGGGCTACCCTCCTTGGCTCGCACGCGTTCCCCGATAGCTCAGTTGGTAGAGCAAGCGGCTGTTAACCGCTGTGTCGCAGGTTCGAGTCCTGCTCGGGGAGCCACTCCTTCGCTAGGTGCGAACTGAGGGGCCCGGCGGTTACAAAGGGGCCGATTCGAGGGTGGTCGGAATCGCGGTTGAGCGAGACGGTTGCGAGCTCGGGGGCGTCTCAGGGCGTCTCGAGAGACGCTGTGCAGAGATCCTCCACCGGATTGGAGCGGGCGTCTGAGCCTCTCATCTGGCCCAAAGCGTCTCTGATCTCTCTGGATCTCTGAAGCGCCGTGGTTGACGGCGGAGAGACGGCGCAGGGGAGCAACCGTACGACGCCGGGACCGTCGAGTCCTGTGTGGGGCACGGCACATCGAAGGGTCCAACCGCGCCCGAGGTCCGGCGCCGCGACGCGACGACTGGGCTTCTCCCCGCCCTCGTCCGCGAGCATCTGGAGACGTTCCTTGCTCGCTTTGAGGACGAGCACGGCGGCCGCAGCCTGCCGCGCTACGTCGGACGGGAGTTCCGCAAAGTCCTCGCGTGCGGCGATCCCGCCCACGGCCTCTGCCGCATCCACTGCCCCCATTGGTCGGCCGATCTGCTCGTCCCCTTCTCGTGCGAGGGCCGCGCGTTCTGCCCGTCGTGCGGCGGACGCCGAATGGCCGAGCTCGCGGCGAAGCTCGTCGACCGCGTGCTTCCGATCGTTCCCGTCCGGCAGTGGGTCCTGTCCGTGCCGTGGGCACTGCGGCTCCGGATGGCGTGCGATCCGGATCTGTGCCGGGCCGTCGCGCGGGCGTTCCTTCGCTCGGTCGCGGCCTCGTACCGACGCGACGCAAAGCGGCAGGGCTAGCTCGAGAATGGCTCCAACGACGACCCTCTGAGCGCGCCGCGCGCCCACGCGGGCGCTGTGAACTTCGTGCAGCGGTTCGGCTCTTCGCTCGCTCTGAACGTCCACTTCCACGCGTTGTTCCTGGATGGCACCTACATCGTCCGCGGCGCCGCCGGGCGTCCGTCCTTCCATCCCGCGCCGCCCCTCGGTCCCGACGAGCTCGCCCGTGTCCAACGCGACATCGTGCGCCGGATCGAGCGCGTTCTCCGCGATCGAGGGATCCTCGACAGTGATTCCTCGTCCGAGGGTGGCGGCTTCGACGACTCGGAGTCGCTGCTCCCGTTCGTCCAGGCCGCCTCGCTCCAATCGAAGGTCGCGCTCGGCGCCGAGTCCGGCCGCTCGATCTCGCGCCTCGTCGACCCCGCAGCCGCCATACGCCCCGCTGAAACATGCGTCGTGCCGCCAGACGAGCTTCGGTGTGAGCTCGACGGATACTCCCTGCACGCCGCCACCCGCGTGGAGGCCGATGACCGCGAGCGACTCGAGCGCCTGGTCCGCTACGTCGCCCGCCCCGCGCTTGCACAGGGTCGACTCGAGGTTCGCGGCGACAGCAAGGTGAAATGGTCGCTGCGTCGTCCCTGGCGCGACGGCACGCGGGCGTTCGTGTTCGATCCGATGACCTTCCTGGAGCGCCTGGTGGCCCTGATCCCCCATCCGCGGGAGCACCAGTGGACGTACTTCGGGGTATTGGCGCCGGCATCGCCGCTGCGCGACGCGATCGTGCCGCGCTCGCCCGAGTCACGCCGAGGCGTGGACGATGGCGCCCCCTGCGCCCAGGCCAGGCGCCGCAGCTGGGCCGAGCTCCTGGAGCGGGCCTTCGCGGTGGACGTGCTGCACTGTCCGAAGTGCGGAGGGCGTCGGCACAGGATCGCGACGATCACCGACCCGCTCGTGGCGCGGAAGATCCTCCTTCATCTCGGCCTGCGCGCCGAGCCTCCAGAGCTTGCGCCCGCGCGCCCCGAGCCGCAGATGCGGTTCGCCTGATGTCGAGGCCCCCAGCGGCCGGTTCCGAAGCCGACGTTCCCCGAGCGGGCGCCGGCTCGGAGTCGTGCTGCGGCGGAGCGCCGGCGGCCGGTTTGACCGTCCGGCGGCCCGTTCCGACCGGCTCGAGCGCCCGTGCTACCGTCTCAGCGGCCCCTCCCGAGGGCAGCTCACGCTCATGACCCCGATCCCCGCCCGTCCGACCAGGTCCCTGGTCCGACGACTGGCAGCTTGGACTTCTTACCCGCC
>JBCDGE010000074.1:0-39578 GCA_038757895.1 Planctomycetota bacterium
CGACGCGCGCCTTGCGCCCCACGCCGTCCGCATCGAGCCCCGTCCCGGGTCCCGCCAGGTCGGCGCCCGTCCTGCCGAGCAGCGCCGCCGAGACCGCCGCGGCCGGGGTGGTGTTGCCGATCCCCATCTCGCCGAGGATCAGGACGCGCGGCGCGGGGTCGAGGCCGCGGACCGCCTCGGCGCCGGCGCCGAACGCAGCCTCGAACAGCTCGATGGACATGGCGTCCTCCGTCCGCAGGTCGCCGGCGACGAGCGACGCGCACGGGTGGCGCGTCACGCGCACGCCAGTCACGACCTCGGCCGGCGCCGCGTCGACCGAGTCCACGCCGACGTCGTGGACCTCCAGCGGGATCCCGTGGACCCCGACCGCGGCGACCGATGCGGCCGCGCCGCCCGCCGCGAAGTTGGCGACCATGCCCGCGGTGACCGACGCCGGATACGCGGCGACGCCGTGGCGGACGACGGGGTGGTCGGCGGCGAAGAGCAGCGCCGCCGCGGGGCGCGCGCTCGGCCGCTCGGCGTCCTGGATGTCGGCCAGGGCGAGCGCGAGATCCTCCAGCACGCCGAGGCTGCCGGGCGGCTTGGTGAGACGCGTCTGGCGGAGCCGCGCGCTCTCGGAGCCGCGCCGGCTGTCGTGTGCTTCGTTCATGGTCCGGGGCGTGGGGTCAGCGGATGCTGATCGAGCGCACGAGGATCGGTGAGGAGCACTCCAGAACGTCCACGAGCAGCGCAGCGTTCTCGGCGTCCCCGACTCCGACCGCGTCGCCGAGGTCGAGGTCGTACGAGATCTCCTGGCGCCGGGTATTGCCGCCGCGCGCCACGTCGCTCGTTCGAGCGCCGTGCCGGACGCGCACTTCGAACGCGCCGTCGGAGGTGATCCCGAGGCGAACGCGCAGGGGCGGACCCGCGCCCGCAGGCAGCGGCGCCTCGAGAGTCGCCACGTCCGTACTTGCCTCGAAGCGGATCGTCGGCGCGCCTGCGATCGGCATGATCGAGAGCGCTCCGTCGAGCGCGCGCCAGCGCTCGCCGAGCGTGTCGGGGAGCGCGAGCGCCGCGAAGAGCGCGTCGTCGTTCGCGGCGCCCTGCTCGTCGACCGGCGCCAGCGTCATCGAGCGGGACATCTCGTCGATCAGCGCGTGCAGCTCCTCGCCCAGGAGCCGGTGCCCCCGGATGTTGATGTGCTTGTCGTAGCTCCAGTAGAGCTGCTCCTCCGACGCGTGGAACGCAGGGCGGAGGTCGTGGGTGCGGATCCCGCGCGCCTCGGCGTCGGCGAGCACCAGATCGGCGATACGGTCGCTGATGGCGATGTCCTCGTCGGTCGCGTCGCTCGCGAATTGCGCGGTTGCCTTCTCGTCCTCGAAGAATCGAGGCTGGACCGTGAGCGGCGGCGGCAGGTAGGCGAGGACCAGCTCGGCGCCGATCTCCTCGCACACCTCCGCCATCTGCGAGGTGATCTCGGCCGCTATCTCGACGGTCGGGGACACGTCGTCCGGGCTGTTCCGGTAGTAGTCGACCTGCTGAAACTCCTGCGCCTTCATGGAGCCGATGCTGCCCCAGGCCTTGTTCTGCTCGATGGTCCGACGCGCCGACCTCTGCGCCGGCCCACGGCCGCGGAAGTAGCGCTCGAGGTGAGCGAGGCGGTAGAAGTCGTTCCCGCCGTACATGATGACGACGACGATCTCCGGCTGGAGGTGAGCCAGTCGCTTCAGGCGTCCGAGCTCGTTGAACGTGTCGTAGCCGCCGACGGCGGCGTTCAGCGTCTCGACCGTGCGCGGTGGACGCGTCGCCGAGAGCAGTTCGCCGGCGACCGTCGCGAACGACTCGCTGTTGGACACGACGCCCGCAGCGTGCGAGTCCCCCAGGAAGAGGATGCGGAGCGGCGGGTCGTCCTCCCGCACGTTCGCGTCCTGCCACATCCCGTAGTCGTTCGAGCGGACGTGGATCTCGCCCTCGGGGTGCTCCGGGAAGGGGAGCACGTGCGAGGAGAACGGCCAGCTCCCGAACGCGCTCAGGTCGTCGTACGGCGACGCCTTCTTCTCGAGGGCTGGATAGAACGCGATCGCCGCGTCGCGATCGAGCGGGTGGATCTCCAGCGGCGCTCGTCCGTCGCCGTCGGGCGCGCCGATCCGCCGGTCCCGGAGCAGTTGGTCGACCTCCTTCCGGGTGTCGACGACACGAACGGTACCCGCGTCCTCGGGCCGGAGTCTGGACCGAACGATCGGCGCCGCGACGGCGACCGAGAGCACGGTCGAGAGGGCCGCAAGGCTTGCCCGGCGGCGCGCCCGCGATCGATCGTTGGCTCCCTGCGGCTCCATCGTGCGGCGTGAGGATAACAACGCCGTGTAGCACCGTCCTCTCCGGTCGCCGTACGGGCCAACGTGCATGGGGCGCGCCGACCATCGGTCTCGGATCGTGGCTCCGTGCGACTGTCCGGTCTCCGCGGAATGCCCCGCGTCGGGACGCGCTCACCGCGACCTTCGTGCCCTGACAGCCCTTCCCCTCACCACGGTCGAGCCTCGGGCTCAACCGTCGCGCGTGATGTCGTCGCCCTCGCCGCCCTCGTCGATGCCGTTCGGACCCGCGGATCGAACCTCGAACTCGAAGCCCTCGAGCGGCTGGTACACGAAGGGTCGACCCCACGGATCGAGGGGCGGCGCGCTGCCCGGATAGGCGGCCTCCAGCGTCGGCGGGCACTTCAGGTGCTCCAGCAGGTAGTCCTGGACGGCGCCCTCGACGAGAGCGAGCTGCGTCTGCGCCAGCTCGACCTCGGCGACTGCCTTGTCGAACATCATGAAGATCGCCCCGCCGGCGACGACGAGCATCGCGTCGAGCGCGTCCATCGACGCCTCGGAGCGGGTGATTCGAACGCCGTCGGCGGCGACGGACCACCGGAAGCCAGAGGGGAAGTGACGGCGGATCAGGTCGGGCCATGGGAGCCCGGCCAGGCTGGCTCCGGCATCGTCTTCCTCGTCGATCGCTCCCGACATCCGCGCGATCGACATCAGCATCGAGTTTGCGCTCAACGCCGCGCTGCCCCAGTCCACGAAGCTCAGCGACGTCGCGCCCTCCGGGGCCGTGATCCCGGCGAGGCCGATGTGGGTCGCGTCGTCCTTGCGAAGTCGGCGGACCTCTTTCTTCATCGCGACGGGCGCCGTCGTCACGACGATCCGGTCCTCCGTGACGGCGATCGTCGGGCGCAGGAGGTTCGCGATCATCTGCATCTCGGGCGGGACGATCTCGGGCGCGGCCTCGAAGGTGAAGAACTCGCTGCCGCGGTACTCCCTCCGCTCGAGGACCGCGGCCCCGCCGCTCACCGCGATTGCTCTCTCGGCCATCCGGGCCACGACCCGCGTCATCGCGTCGGGGTCCGTGTGCCGGGCCGTCACGAACACCGGCGGGATCTGGGCGATGCCGCGGATCGGCGGAACGCTGATCGCGAGCGAGTCGCCCACGAGGCCGACGAACTCCGACGACGTCGCCTCGCCGAACGACTCCTCCAGCGCTGCTTCCAGCGCGTCGCGATCGACGCTCGCGATCGTCGCGAGCCACGCCTCCGGGTGCGCCAGCCCGATGGCCTCGCGCGCGACCGGCGTGCGTCCGAGGAAGTCGCCCGACTCGGGCGGGAGCAGCTCGCGGACCTCGTCGATCGCGACCATGCCATTCGAGATCGACACGCGCATGCGACCGCTCCCGGCGACGAAGCCGGCCTGCGGTCCGACGAGGAGCCCGAGGAGCCGCGCGAGCGCGATCCCGAACGGTGCGGACTCGAACAGGTGGAGCTCGTGGAACGGCGCGACCCAGACGTCCGCGAGCACTCCGCCCGTGGCGTCGGGGAGGCGCGACGCCTCCCCGCCAGGCGCCCCCGTCGACCCGTCCGTCACCAGCGCGTCGATCGGAAGGACACGCGAGAGGTCTCCGACGCGAAGGACGGCCCGCGTCCCCTCGACGGTCCATGCCGTTCCCGCCTCGCCGAGCCGCGCGCGTACGTCGGGTCGGCCGAAGTACCCGTCGAGCGCGGCGCGCCACCGAGGGATCGACCCTTCGTCGTCCACGTCGAGGACCAGCGCCACCTGGCCGCCGAGGAGCATCTCCGCGGGCTGCCACTCGTTCCGCGGTGCGTCGATCGAGCCGGGCCGAACGGCGATGCCGATCGTCGCGCTCCGCAGGCCCGCCAGGAGCTCGAGCGCGCCGAGCAGATCCTCGCCCACCCTGCCCTGCTCGACCCCGTTGCTCCACAGGCTCTGGAGGGTGAGGTCGGGCTCGCCCCACTGCTCGCGGAGGACGGCCAGGATCGCCTCGTCCTGGAGGAGTCGCGCCCACGGCGAATCCTGGAGCGCCCGCCACGCGGCCGGGACGTCGGGGACCCGGACGACGAGCTGGGGCGTGAGGGGCGGTGCAGCCGGCGGCTCGGCCGCGGTCTCCTGGTGGACAGCGAGGGCGCACAGCGAGAGGGGAAGCAGCATCGCCCCACGATACGCGGAGCGTGCTCCCTCGCTACTCGACGCGGACGATCGCGGGGCCGTCGGCAGCGACCTCGAAGCGCATCTGGGCCTCCGAGCGGTCGTGCGTGAGGCGGTACGCGCCGGGGTAGAGCTGCAGCTCCTCCGGGGGACGGGAGAACGAGGTGACCACCCGTTCGCCCTGCTTGGCCAGCGCGTCCACGGTGAAGAGCGACCAGGTCGAGCGCGGCGAGGGCGGGTCTGCCGCCCACGAGATCTGAACGCCGCGGAGCTCGGGCATGACGAGCTCGCCGAGGTCCACGGCGCCGTCCTCGACCTCGAACGGCCCGAACGCGGCCATCCCCTTCCCTGCGACGCGCGCCTCGACGAGGAAGCGCGCCGGGGGCAGCCCGCTCGCGTGCACGGCGCCGAACACGTCGTGGTACTCGGCCCTCCACGTCCCGGGCCCGGCGTCCAGCTCGGCCTGACCGATCAGGTCCACGTTCACGAGCTCGATCGCGACCCCCTCGACGGGATCGCCCAGCGGGTCGATCAGCGTCGCGGTCACCTCGCCCGTGGGGACGACCGTCACCGGGACCGTGAGCGCGTACGGCTCGTCGCGGCGCACCACGGCGGCGGCGAGCTGGACCGGTCCAGCGTCCCGCTGGCCTCCGAGGAACACGTCCATCGGTTCCAGGGGGGTCCGGCGCGCGCGCGCGCGACCGTCCGCGTCGGCCTCGATGAAGTCGGACCAGATCGTCTCGCCTTCCACGCAGAGGAGCACGAGGGCCTGGTGGGGGAGCATCGATCCGTCCGCCGCCGCGACGTCGAAGGTGAGCCCCGGTCGTTCCGCGATCTCCAGGTCGACGTTCGTCCTGCCGCCGCTCGCCATCCGCACGTGCTGCGACGCGTAGACCGACGACGCGCCGGCGGTCTCCGCGAAGACCCAGAAGTGCTCGGTCACGCCGACGAGCTCGTAGAGTCCGTCGTCGTCGGTCCGGGTCTCGTGCAGAATCCTGTCGACGTTCATGTAGTCGGGGATCCAGACCCGAGCGTCCGGTACGGCCCTGCCGCGATCGTCGCGGACGCGGCCGGCGAGGACGCGCGGCTCCTCCAGAGCGACCTCGATCTCCTGGCCCTCCGTCTCGAGCTCGACCGGCTGCTCGCGCCGGCTGTAGCCGTCGGCGGACACGATCAGGCGCCAGATGCCGCCCGTGACCGCCAAGAACTCGAAGCGGCCATCGGGTCCCGACACGCGCTCGAAGCCGAGCTCGAACGAGCTGACGTTCGGCGCGACCGACTCGATGCCCTTGTCGACCGTGGGCAGGAGCTCGACCCGGGCGCCCTCGACCGCGCGACCCGCCGGGTCGACGACACGGCCGACGAGTCCGGTGCGCGGTCCGCCGGTCCGGACCTGGAACGACGCCTCCCGGTCGCGAAACGACACGTTGTGCGGCTCCGACCACGCCTCGGTCAGCGAGATCGCGCGCACCCAGACCGACGGGTGACCGCTGCGGCGCTCCAGCTCGCGCTCGTCGAGGACCACGTCGAAGCGGCCGTCGCGCGCCGTGCGATCGATCGGCTCCTCGGTGAGCCCCCTGAAGCCGAGCGCGGCGTCGCGGGCGGGCGTGCCGTCGGCGTTCAGGACCTCCACTTTCAGGCGCAGCGCGAACCGGTCGGGCGGAGTGGCCGCCTGCTCTGCACGTGGGTCGAAGTCGGACTCGCTGAGAACGGGCGTCACCTCTTCCCGTCGCGAGGTGGTCGAGGCGACGGGCACCGCCGCCGCTGCGTCCGGTGCCTCGGCGATCTCGTGCCCATCGCCCGTCGAAGCGACCGCGACCTCCGCGTCGTCCGCCGGAACCGGAGGGGACTGCAGCAGTCGACTCAGCAGGGTGACTGCGACGAGCGCGATCGCCACGAATGCGACGAGTGGCACGGCGACGGACGGCGCGGCCGCCGCAGCGCGCGCGGTCGTCGATCCTCGCGGGAACGCGAGCGCGACGATCGCGGGGCGCAGGTCCTCACGCTCCTGCAGGCGCGTGCGGAGCTGGTCGACGCCGCGGGTGAGCTGGGAGCGGACGGTGCTGGGGCTCCGCTCCAGGCGTTCTGCGATGTCGGGGATCGAGACCTCGTCGACGTGGCGCAGCCGCATCACCTCGCGGTAGGGATCGGCGAGCTCGTCGATCATCCTGCGCAGTGCGGCCGCGGCGTCGCGCGCCTCGACGCCCGAGTCGTCGACGGCGGCGCTGCGCGCGGCCATGAGCTCCTCCAGGTCCGCGCGTCGTCGTCTCTCACGCGCGGCGCGCGACGAACTCCTGCGGACGGCGACCGTCAGCCACGCGCCGAGCCTGCGGATCGGCGTTCCGGTGTTCGAGAGCGCGGAGACCCACGCGTCCTGCACGAGATCGCCAGCGCTGCTCTCGTCGCCGACCAGTCGACGCGCGAGACCGCGGAGACGACGGTCGATGGCCTGGAGTTCCTCGGGCTCGAGCTCGTCCTCTCTCATCGGTCCATGCGCCCCGGGGCGAGCGGGCGCCGCCCGCGGGCGCGGGCCGTTGCTCGGTTATAGCCGAGCCCCGGGAACGGTCACCGGATCTCGCCCTCGTAGTCGATCGCGATCACGCTGACCGCCGTGTCCGGTGCCTCGCCCGGGACCTGGAGTCGCAGGCCGCCGCCGTCCAGGGGGTCGCAGCGCACGGCTCGATCCGGCGCGGCCAGGAGCCGCGCGGCGGTCGGGGCCGCGGTCGCGCCCTTGACTTCCAGCACGCCGTCCGTCGGCCACTCGTCGATGAGGACGTAGAGTCGATTCCGAGACGCGTCGAACGTCGTGCGGCCGAACGACTGCGCGCCGAACGGGCTCTTGCGCGTGCCGTAGATCGCCTCACCGTTGACCTTCAGCCAGGCGCCCATGGCGCGCAGGCGCTCGACCTCGAAGGCCGCGAGCGTGCCGTCGGCCTTGGGGCCGAGGTTGAACTCGATGTTCCCGTCGTCCGACACGACGTCGACGACCATGCGGATCGTGTCGTCGAGGCTGAGGATGTTGTCGGGGTGCTCGTTGCGGTTGTAGCCGTAGCTGTTCCCGAAGCCGCGCCACATCGCCCACGGCTTGGTGCGGTCGATATCCGCGACGTACTCGACGTGGTAGAAGTCGCCGTAGACGCCGCGCGTGTCGGACGTCCCCTCCTTCTTCTGACCGAAGCGGTCGTTGACCACGACCTCCTGTCCGCGCTCGGCCGCTTGGTTGTAGTAGTACGCCACGATCTGCCGCGCGCGCCAGTGCGGATACCCGTGCTCCCATTCGCCGTCGAAGCACAGGTAGTCCGGCCGGTAGCGGTCGATCAGCTCCTTGATCTGCGGGACCATGAAGTCGTCGACGTACTCGCCGTCCACGCCGTCGAGGTCGCGGTCGGAGAGCTCCTGGAAGCCCGCGTAGCCGCGGTGCTCAGGGTTGCCGGTGTAGGCCGGGTTGAACCACTCGTAGAACGAGTAGTAGAGCCCGACGCGCAGGCCGCGCTTGCGGGCGGCCGTCACGAGCTCGCCGTACAGGTCCCGCCTCGGCCCCATGTCGGCGGCGTCCCGACCGGTGTACGCCGAGTCCCACAGGCAGAAGCCGTCGTGGTGCTTCGCCGTGATGAAGAAGTACCGCACGCCGGCGCTCGCGAAGAGCTCCATCCACGCGTCGGCGTCGAAGTCCTTCGTGAGGTAGCCCTCCGTCTCATCCGACACGAGGTTGCGCGTGCCGTCGATGAAGGCGTCGTAGCGCGCGTCGCCGTAGTGCTCGGCGTGGTATTCGCGGACCGCCTCGTTGGAACGCATCCACTGCCAGTACCACTCGGCGTACGCGACGCCGTACGGCGTGTCCTTGCGCGGCGTCCAGCCCGGCACGCAATACGGTCCCCAGTGTGCGGAGAGCCCGATCTTCGAGTCGCGGAACCACGACGGCAGGGGGTGCGTCACCAGCGACGCCCACGAGGGTTCGAACGGTCCCTGGCGGATCACGGGTGCCAGCATCGGGTGCAGCCGCTCGACGGGAGGATCCTCCGTCGGGAGCACGGCGGCGGTCGGCTCCTGCGGAGCGGCGAACACGGGCAGGGTCGCGAGGAGGGCGGGGATCATGGGCGCCGGAGGATCTCGGTGCTGACGGGGATCTCGATCTCGGCGCGCGCCTCGCGGACGATCCGCAGCACCTCGCCGGTGGACGTGAGCACGACCTTGTACCGAGCGCCGTCGCGCTCGCGCTTCACGTGGTACTCGTCGCCGGACGCCGACGTGACGACGTCGACGCTCGCGAGCGTGCTGCTGGGGACCGCGCCTTCCGCTGCGCGGAGCACTTCCGCGGGCGCCTCGGAAGCCTCCAGTTCGCGCTCGGTCTCCAGGAGGTCGCCGTCGTCGCTCACGACGACCTGGACGCCGCGACCCTCCACCTCGAACCCGACCTCCCACGTCCACTCGCCGCCCTGGACCTCGCGCTCGGCCCCTGTGAGCTCCACGCCCGGATGGGCCTGCGCCACCGCGTCGCGGACGATCGCGGGGACCGACTCGACGGAGACTTCCGCCTCCAGGTCGCCGAAGCGTCCGTCGCGATCGAACTCGAGCTCCATCGCGCCCTCGGGCGCCAGCTGGTCGAACAGTGGGATGAGCTCGGCCGGCGCGGTCGCCGTGCTCGAGCTGGAGCAGGACGCGAGCGCGAGGAGCGCAGCCAGGGACGCGAGAGCGGAGCGGTTCATGAGCGTCGAGCGTAGCGCGTCCCTCTCGATGGGTTGCAGCCAGGACCGGATCAGGGCCACTCGACCGGCGGACCCGCGTACCCTGTCGCCGTGGCCGATCACGAGATCCAGAACCTCCGGCAGGACTACGACCGTGGGACCCTCGACGAGCGCGAGATCGGGAGCGACCCGATCGCCGCGTTCCAGGCGTGGATGCGCACGGCGCTCGGTGCCGAGGTCGAGGAGCCGCACGCCGCGTCGCTCGCCACGGCCGACGCCGACGGGCGGCCATCGTCGCGCATCGTCCTGTGCCGCGGGGTCGACGAGAGGGGCTTCGCCTTCTACACGAACTACGGGGGCCGCAAGGCCGTCGACATCGCCGCCAACCCGCACGCGGCGCTGTGCTTCTTCTGGCAGCCTCTGGAGCGCCAGGTCCGGATCGAGGGGCCGGTCACCAGGGTCTCCGCCGAGGAGTCGGACGCGTACTTCGCCAGCCGGCCGCGCGACAGCCAGATCGGCGCCTGGACGTCACCGCAGAGCCGGGTGATCGACGGACGCGAGGAGCTGGAGCGCCTGCTGGAGCAGACGCGAGCACGCTTCGACGGCGTCGAGGAGGTCCCGAGGCCGGACGACTGGGGCGGCTACCGCATCACGCCCGAGCGGATCGAGTTCTGGCAGGGACGGCCGAGCCGGCTGCACGACCGGATCCTGTTCGAGCGCGCCGGCGACGGCTGGTCGCGTGCGCGGCTCGCGCCCTGAAGCGCGGGGACGCGGCGCGTTGCCTCAACGAGGCCACGGGACGAGCACGCCCGGACCGTCGAGGTTCGACCACAGGAACGGCTCGTGCTCGACGTTCCGGGGCACAGAGAGTTCGACGGTACGCCGCCGCTCAGGAACGCGCGCGGCACGGCCGGCGCGCGCGTCGAACGCCACGACGTCGGCGCCGAGCTCGACGCTCGCGCCGCCCTCCGTCACCAGTCGCGCCTCGCTCTCCGAGCCGACGACGTAGACCATCTCTCGCGCCTTCACGTCCGTCCCCTCCAGCACGTGCTGGAGCCAGAGGAACGGGATGCGGCGGTGGAGGCCGGCCAGCCGTCGCTTGTTCTTGCGCACCGGGAGCAGCGCGCCGGTCGGCGTCGGCTCCACCGGCTCGATGCGCGCGACGAGCCCGAGGTCCGCCGGCCCTTCGATCGTTGCGGCGGCGTCGCGCGCGCCCTGGACGAACGCCGTCGACGCGTACGCGCGCGCGAGCCGCTCGGGTCCAGCGCCGCGCCACAGCGGCGACGCGGCGACGATCGTCACGAGCACGGCGGCGAGCGGAACGGCGGCCAGTGCGCGTGAGCCGGCGGAGGCCCCCTCGCGGAGCACGCCGTCACGTCCCAGCGCGGCGACGAAGAGCGCGCCGACGGCTGCGCTGCAGTACGCCTGCCGCGGGAACCACACGGCCTGGTACGAGACGACCGCGCCGTACGCGAGGAGGACGGCCGCGAGTGCCAGCGCCGCCGGGCGGCGCGCGAACGCGAGCTGGACGGCGGCGACGAGCGCGAGCGCGCCCGCGATGACGGAGACCCAGAGCCACGGTCCGTCGGCCAACAGGACGCCGCCGAGCGACGCGCCGTAGCGCTCCATCACCTCGCCCGCGCGTCCCCAGCGGTCGTCCCCGAACGGGTAGCCCTCCACGTCGCGCATCACCCCGGACCGGATCCAGGCGCCCGCGGCGATCCACGCCCAGCCCCACGCGGTCAGCAGCGCGGCGCGCCCGCGGTGCGCGGCGCAGGCGAGAGTGACCACGGGGAGCGCGAGCGCCTGCAGCGCGCCCAGCTCGTGGGCGAACATGCCCAGGAGCAGCGCCGGACCTGTCAGCGCGAACGCGACCACGCCCCGACGCGCGCCGTACGTCGCCAGGAGCAGCCCGAGGAACGCGCCGGCCGTCGCGAACGCGTAGCTGCGCCTGGCGAGGAACGGAACGACCTCGTCGGCCGCGGGGTGGGCGGCGAACAGGAGCGCGCCGAGGGCCCCCGGCAGGACGCCGAACATACGGACCCCGACGAGCAGCACGAGGAGGATCGCCGTCGCGTGCATCCCCAGGTCGACGCCCCGGAAGCCACGTTCGCAATATCCGTGCATGCGGTGCCCGACCGCGAAGCTGACCGCGGTCGCAGGCCGGTAGCCGATGAAGTGCTCGCTCCGGAGCATCCATTCGACGCTGTCCTCGGACGCGGGATCGGTGCGCTCGATCCACGTCAGCGAGTCGCGCTGCAGCGGCACCGCGTCGTGGTAGGGGAGGAACGGCCGCAGGCCGAGGGCGACGAGGAGCGTGACGAGCAAGATCGCGCTCACCCTCCGCCGCGCGCCGTTGGTCTGGAGGGACGAGTCAGCGTCCGCCATATCCGAGGTTCTCGATACGTTGCCGCTGGGCGGCGTCGAGCTCGACCGCGGCACCCGAGCGCGCCTTCTCCTTCTGCTCCGCCCGCCACGTCTGGACGGTGGCGACGAGGCGCTCGACGACGTCGGGGTGCTCCGCGGCGACGTCGTTCTGCTCTCCCGGGTCCGACTCGAGGTCGAAGAGCGATGCGTTGTTCCTGCCGCGCGCGACGAGCTTCCACCGCCCGTCGTACGTCGCTGCCCAGTTGTTCGCGCGCGCGGTCTCGGTGAAGAGCGAGCGCCCCTCTGGCGGCGCGGGGAAGAGCGGCTCGCCCTCCAGCCCGCGCACGGCGGGTACGTTCGTGAGCGCCAGGACGGTCGGCATGACGTCGAGGAGCGCGACGGTCTCGGTCACCACTCCGGGCGCGACGGCCGCGGACGCGTGCGGTTTGACGATCAGCGGGACTCCCACGAGTTCCTCGTAGAGCGACTTCGCGTGACCGAGCTGGCCGTGGTCGAGGAACTCCTCGCCGTGGTCCGCGGTCACGACGACGATCGTGTCGTCCCATGCGCCGGTCCCCCGCAGCGCGTCGAACAGCCGCGCGAGGTGAGAGTCCGTGAAGGCGATCTCGGAGTCGTACAGGCGCCGCAGCTCATCCGTGTCCGACGCGTCGACCTCGTCCTCGATCTGGCGGAGCTCCCGGAAGAGCATCCCCGACCGGATCCGACCGTCGTACCCGTCACGCCCGCCGAAGGGGAACGGATCGTGTTCGACGTAGGCCGCGTGGGGATCGAAATAGTGGACGAAGAGGAAGTACGGGTCGTCCGCGGCCGCGAGGCGCTCGATCTGGCGCAGCGCCTCGTCCGTCACGCCTTGTGAGGTGACGGCGGCGTGTCCCTGCACGTTCTCCTCGTCGAAGACCTCGAACCCCTGGTCGAAGTTCCAGCCCGAGCCGAGGAAGGAGTGGCTGATGACGGCGGCCGTGTCGTACCCGGCGCCCTGCAGCGCCTCCGCCAGCATCACCTCGCCGTCGGAGAGCGCGGTCTTCTCTCCGCGGATCCCCAGCGCGCGCGGGTAGCGGGACGTCAGGAGGGACGCGATCGACGGGGTCGTCCAGGGGGCCTGGGCGACGGCCGCGTCGTAGCGGACGCTCTCCTCGGCGAGGGCCCGCAGCGCCGGCGAAGTGTCTCGTTCGTAGTCGTACGCCGACAGGTGGTCCCGGCGCAGCGTGTCGACCACGACCAGGACCACGTTCGGCCTCCGCGCGGCGTCGGGGCGCTCGGCGTCCGGTCCGCCGCAGGCCACGAGGGCGAGGGCGATCGCGGAGACGGGACCGGCGGTGCGGAGCGACGGATGCACGCGAGCAGGATACCCGTCCGAGCGCCGCCCGATCGCCGGGAGCCCCGGCGACGCCGGCGCGTTATCCTCGCCGCAGCCGTTCCCGCACGGACGGCGACGCATCGCACGTGACACAGGACCTCCAATCCGACGGCGCGCAGGGCGCACCCTGGCGCGTCATCGCCGCGATCGCGGCTTTCGGCGTCGCGGTGCGCGCCGTGCTGCTCCTGTGGGCGAGCCCGCTGGAGATCCAGTCGGACGAGTCGAACTACCTCTACCTCGCCGCGGCGCTCCAGCACTTCGGCGTCTACCTGGACCAGCAGCGGTACCTGTGGCCGCCGGCGTACCCGTGGCTCCTGGGGGAGGCGATCGGGGCCTTCGGCGCGGACGGGCTCCAGGTCGTCCGGTGGATGCAGGTCGCCGCCTCGTCGGTGATCGGCGTCATGACGATGCTGTTCGCCTGGCGGCTGATCTCCCGCCGGGCCGCGGCGGTCGCCGGGATCCTCTGGGTGATCCACCTTCCGCTGGGGGCCTACACGCACCTCCTCTGGAGCGAGCCGCTCTTCCTCGCGCTGCTCCTGCCGGCGCTCTGGCACCTCCTGCGCGCGCTCGACGTCGCGGACGGTGAGCTGCAGGGCTCGGTGACGCGGCGCCTGCTCGCGAGCGGCGTGCTCTTCGGGCTCGCACTCTACGTCAAGGAGTGGCCGCTCTTCCTCCTGCCGCTCGTGTCGGTCGTCGTCCTCGTGCGCTCGCTGCGAGTGGGCGTCGCCGATGCGGTGGCGCGGGCGACGCTCGTGCCGCTCGTCGCGCTGGTCGTCACGATGCCCTGGACGCTGCGCAACCACGAGGTCTACGGGCGCGTGGTGGTCGCGGGTGCGACGCTCGGCGAGAACGCGCACGTCGGGCTGAACGCCCGCTACATGAACTTCGACCTCAACGCGCTCCGCAAGGTGCGGCTGTCGCGGGGGCTGGACTCGCTCGAGACCCGGAGCCGCCGGGCATTCGTCGCGGCGCCCGCGGCGGAGCCTGGCTCGGGTGGGAGCGGCCCCGGCTGGACGCGTCGCGACGACATCGTCCACCCCATCGATCGTCAGAAGGCGCACGTCGCCGCGGGGATCGAGTACGCGCTGGACCACCCGGGCTGGGCGGTGCGGACGCGCGTGAAGAAGCTCAGCGATGTCGTCACGCCGATGTCGTTCTTCACCCGCACGTACGCGATGGACCGCTATCCGCCGGACAGCCCGCTGAGCGGCGGCCTGCGGGCGCCGCTCGTCCTGTACGCGCTCTCGTTCTCGGCGCTCCTGATGCTGCTGGCAGCGGCCGGCTACTTCTTCACCCTCCCGGGCGGGTCGGGCCGCGACATCGTCACCGTCACGATCGCGTACGTCCTCGCGACCGCGCTGCTCGTCGCCATGTCGAGGTTCCGCGCGCCGATCGAGCCGTTCCTCATCGTGCTCGCGGCGGGGTTCCTCGCGCATGGTCCGGCGACGCGGAGCGTGCCGCGCGCGGTCGGAATGGCGATCACGGTCCTCGCTCTCGCGGGGCTCTGGTGGGTGTCGCTCCCCGAGACCGTCGAGGTCGCTCGCATGGCGATGGGGGGCGGGTCATGAGGTGGCTCCCGCACCTGAGCCTGCTCGGGATCGCCGCGCTGATGCTCGTCGTCGCGCGCGTGCGTCACGTGCCGACCCCCGAGGCGCTCCAGACGGCGTTCGACGAGACCGCGGACGCGGACGATCGGGTCTGGGCCACGCACCTCGCCGCGTGCCGCGCCACGGAGGCCGATCTCCGGCTGGGCGAGTCGCTCGTGACGTCGTTCCTGGACTCCGGCGACGATCGCCTCGCCGAGGCGGCGATGCTGATCGACCTCTGCCGCCACGCCGTACGCGGGAACGACGCGCCCGCGGGCGCGTCGCCGCCGCTCCAGGACGCGTACGCCTACGGTCGGCTCGGTCCGAGCGGCTGGACGCCGCACCGCTTCCGCACGCTGATGTTCTACCGCCGCAAGGTCGGCGGGTCGTACGTGGGCGGCGTCCGGCGGATGGACCTCACGGAACTGACCTGGCTGATCGCCGCGATCCGCGGCGAGGCGATTCCGCCGAGCGACGTGATCGCCGAGTACCTGACCGAGAGGTCCGGCGAGTTCGCGGGACTCCCGCGCCCGGGGTCGGCGCCGCGCTGATGCTCGCCGCCGCCGGACTCGTGCTCGCCGCGGCGCAGTCGCCGGTGCTCGTCGTCGACATCGACGACGTCGGCTCGGAGCTCGCCCGCGAGGCGCGGACCGAGACGCTGGACTGGATCGCCGAGAACGGGCGCGTCTTCACGTCTTTCGTCGCATCGCCGGTGTGCTCGCCCTCGCGCGCGATGTTCCAGACCGGCGCGTACCCCTCGCACCCCGACCTCCTGCTGGGTCAGGTCGTGACCGTGGACGCGGAGTACGAGATGCCCACCGGCCCGCTCGTCCCGCTCGGGACGCTCGTGAGCGACGCCAGCCTTCGCACCGCGAAGATCGGCAAGTGGCACCTGGCGCCGGGTTCGGCGATCGACCACCCCGCACGCTGCGGATGGCAGAGGTACGTCGGTGTGCCCGGCAACGTCTTCGGCGAGGGGAACGGGTACACGAGCTACGAGAAGGTGACGGGCGGCGAGGCCGCGCGCGTCGAGGGGCGATACCTCACGACCGACGAGACCGACGACGCCATCGCCGCCGTCCGCGAGGGCTTCGACCTCGTCTCGGTCAGCTACCACGCGCCGCACAAGCCGTACCACGTGCCGCCCGAGGGCCTGCACGGCGTGGAGCCGATCGAGAGCTTTCGCGACCACGCGCGCGCGATGCTGGAGGCATGCGACCGCGAGCTCGGACGGCTCGTCCGCGCCGCGCTGGAGCGCGACTACGTCGTCCTCGTGTTCTCCGACAACGGCACGGGGCGGCTCGCGAAAGGACAGAAGGGCACGATGCTCGATGGCGGGATCGTCGTGCCGATGTGGGCGATCGGGCCGGGGGTGGCGCCCGGCGTGGACGCGTCACCGGTGTCGGTCGTCGATCTGTACGCGACGATCGCGGAGCTCCTCGGCGTGGAGACGGGCGGACCGACGAGGGGGCCGCACTCGATCTCGTTCGCGCGGACGCTCGCGGGCGAGCGGGGCATGCGGCGCTTCACCTACAGCGAGACGTTCCGCGGGCTCGGCGAGGACCCGCGGACGTCGGGGAAACCGTGGAATCGGGCGCTGCGCGGGACCCGCTTCAAGCTGGAGATCCGCGGGAAAGCGTCGAAGCGCAAGATGCTCCTGTTCGACCTCCAGGCCGACCCGACCGAGCGGACGAACCTGATCTCCGCCGCGTCGCTCGCACGCGCGTGCCGGGGGCTCGTGGCCCGCTGCGGCCGGTCGCGCTGATCGATCAGCGTCCGTAGCCGAGCGGCTGCATCTCGTCGCGCTGCGCCCGGCTCAGGCGACCGGGGAGGACGCGCTCACCCTGGAAGACCGTCGCGTCGATCGTCGCCTGCAGGAGGCTCTCCATCGCGGCCGCGCGATCGGGCTCCTCGCTGGCGCGATCCGAACGCTCCCCTGCGTCGCTGGCGAGGTCGTACAGCTCGACCGAGCCGCGCGAGTCGACGATCAGCTTCCACTCGCCCTCGTAGACGGCGCGCCGGATGCGCTGGAATCGATCGCCGAAGCGCCGCAGGTCCTTGGCGCGGCTGAAGTGGTTCTCGGTCAGCACCGGGTGAGCGCCAGGGAGACGCGGGAAGCGCTCGGCGACGCCCGCTGCGGTCGTCTCCGCGAGCGCCTCCGTGATCAGGCCGGCCACGTCGACCGACGAGGCACGCTCGATCCGCACGTCGCCGCGCTCGGAGCCGGGTCGCTTCACGAGGAGCGGCACGCGGACGAGCTCCTCGTACACGTCCTTGGAGTGCTCGACGACGCCGTGCTCGCCGAACGCCTCGCCGTGGTCGGAGGTGACGACGATGACGGCGTCCTCGAACAGGCCGCGCTCGCGCAGGCCGTCGAAGAGCGTCGCGAGGTGTCCGTCGAGGCGGGTCACCGCCTCCTGCTGGAGCGCACGGACCTCCTCGGCGAGCGCGCCGCCCTGCTCGCCCTCGACCATCACGCGCTCGATCAGCGCGTTCAGGAGGTCGCCGCCGTGCACGTCGGACCGCCCGGTGGCGTAGGGCCTGTGCGCGTCCATGTAGTTGACGAACAGGAACGCGGGCCGGTCGCCGCCAGCGGTCTCGTCGAGCCACGCGAGCGCGCGGTCGGTCACGCGGTCGCCGTCCTCACGCAGCACGTCCCAGTGCTGGAATCCCGCGTCCATCCCGAGCTCGGGGCGCAGGTAGATCGTGTTCGCGACGACGCCTCCCGTCCGGTAGCCCTCGGCGGCGAGCGCTTCGGCGAGCGTCTCGATCTTCGGGTGGAGCGCGAAGACGTTGTCCCGCCGGGACGCGTCGTCCCGTCCGAACGTGTGCGCGCCGTGCTCGAACGGGTAGAGCCCGGTGAACATCGACGCGTGGCTCGGCATGGTCCACGGCGCGGACGACACGCACGTCTCGTAGCGAGTGGCGACGCCGGCGAGCGCGTCGAGCGCCGGCGTCGCGCCCTCCGGGCCCCCGTAGCACGACAGGGAGTCGGCCCGCACCGTGTCGATCGACACCAGGATCACGCTCGGCGGCACCCGAGGAGCCTCGGAGGCGTCGTTCGCGCAGGACGCCATCGCCGCGAGGCCGACGAGGAGCGAGGAGAGGTCGAGGGGCGCGGCGCGCATGACCACGGGATCCTAGTCTCACCCGCCGTCAGGAGAACCCCGGCCCTCTCGCGCGTCAGGGGCTGAGTCCCGTTCTGCAGCGGATCACGTCGAACCGACCGCTCGGGCGGAGCTCGTTGTAGTAGAGGAACGTCTCGTTCGTGCCCGCCATCGTCTCGGCCTCGTGCCGGATGCGGCCCGCCTCGCCGTCGTCGCAGCGGAGCGTGAAGCGCCCGGGGCCGGGCTCGATCCCGTACACCCAGATCTGCGACTCGGTCACGTCCGTGTAGATCGACCCGGGGTCGTCCTTCAGTGTCAGGCTCAGGTAGGACCGGCCACCCGAGACGAAGGGCTCGTGCGACTGCGCGAACGACATCGTCGTGCCTGTCGGGACGGGGAGCAGCGCGACGCGGTCGAACGTCGGGCCGCCGGTGTCGCGGTACACGGCGATGTCGGAGCCGTTCACGATCGCCGCGACCGCGAGCGCACCTCCGAATTCGGGCGCGAACCACGGGAACGGATCGAACTTGATGCCCGCGTCGTCGGTGACGACGCGCTCGATGCCGGTGCTGGCGTCGACGAGGACGACCTGGCCCGCGTCGAGGCCGGCTGCCACCGTGGAGGTGAGGAGCGACGAGCCGCGAGCCCAGCGGAAGCCGGCGAAGCCCGGCAGGACCGGCGTGATGTCGTTGTCGACCGCGGGCAGGGCCTCGTCCAGCCACGCGATCGAGCTGGGCGGCGTTGGTCCGAAGCGCGCGTACGCGACGTACGTCGAGGCCGCGAGCGGGTCCTGGGACACGAGCGGGTTGATGCGATCCCCGTCGAGCGCGGTCAGAGGCTCGGTCACGAAGGTGCCGCCCAGCGGAGTCGCGCGCCAGATGCGGACGCGCCCACCGACGTCGTTGCGGTTGTAGAAGATCGCGGTCCCGTCGCGGTCGAGTCCGTACTCCGGTCCGTTCCTCGCGACCGTGAGCGACGCGGCGCGGTCGACGAAGACGTCCTGGCCCGTCGCGGAGACGAAGAGGCCCGTCCCGGGGTCGAGCGCGCCCACCCAGACGTCGCCCGCCATCTGGAACACCATCTCCGGGCGCTCTGGGTGGATCTCGGGGTCGAGGTAGCTCGTCCCCGGCGGGTTCATGACGTCCAGCACGATCCCGCCGGGCCGCGGGGCGACACGGCCGTCGGCGCTGGCTACTGGCGGCAGACGCGTCTGCGCCATCGCAGCCCCGGAGAGCGTTACGAGGGCAATCCCGACTCCGAGGCCCCGGACGGGCACGACGCCCGCCCCCGTCCCGTGCTGCAGGTGCATGGGGGAGGAAACCCTCACGATTCGGGACGGTCTCGCCAGATCGGTGGAATCATCGCACGAACGCTGCGCGAATTTGCACGGCGAGGTCTCCTGTTCGCTCCCCCGGGCGGTGGTCCGCGAGTTGCTCGTCGTCGGTCCCTCCTGCTCCCTCCCCAGCCCATGCGCCTCTCCCAGCTCGCTTCTACAGCTGCGCTCGCGACCCTCGCGAGCGCCGCGCCCCAGTTCGAGGGTGCGACCCGCCTCACGACTCCGATCGAGGGTGCCATCGCCTTCGACGCGGGCGACCTCGACGGGGACGGTGACCTGGACCTCGTCGTGGCGTCGCAGCGCACGCGGTCGCTGCTCGTGGCCGAGTCGCTCGACGGGACCGACTACGGTCCCTTCCGCGCCTTCGCCGTGGACGTCAACGCCGTCGACGAGGTCAAGATCCTCGACGTGGACGGCGACGGGCAGCTCGACGTGCTCACGGTGATCGGCTTCGAGCTCGTGCTCTTCCCGGGGACGGGGACCGTCGTCCCGGGGCCGCAGCAGGTGCTGCAGGCGATGCCCTTCCAGACGTACGGGCTGGAGGTCTTCGACCTGTCCGCGGACGGACTCGACGACGTGGTGATCCCCGCGCGGAACGGTGGCGTCCGCTGGTTCGAGGCGCTCGGCGGCGGGCTGTTCGCGCCGTCGCAGCGGATCGGGGACGCCGGCGCGCTGCTCGGGTCGACCGACGCCGCCGACCTCGACGGGGACGGTGATCTCGACGTCGTCTCCAGCGACGGGAGCACGAGCCGGGTCGTCTGGCACGAGAACCTGGGGAGCGGCTCGTTCTCCGCGGCGCGCGACGTCGGCAGCGTCCTGTCCACCTCCGCCGAGGTCGTGCTGGTGGACTGGGACGGCGACGGAGACGTCGACGTCCTGGTGGGCCCGTCGTTCTCCTCCGACGTCATCGTGTTCGAGAACCTCGGCACGGGGACGTTCGCGCCCGCGGTGACGGCGCTCACGGGCGTCCTCTTCGCGACCTTCGATCGCGCCGACCTCGACGGAGACGGCGACGAGGACCTCCTCGCCGACACCCAGGGGACGGACGTCGGGCTTGCGTGGATCGAGAACACGGGGGTGCTGACCGGCGCGGTCGTCCACACGATCGACCTGCTCGCCTACGGTTCCCGGCGCGCCCTGCTCGCGGACCTGGACGGGGACGGAGTGCTCGACGCCGTCTCGGGCACCAGCTTCGGCGACGTCCACGTCCATCCCGGGCAGCTCGTTCCCGGCGCCGCGCGGTTCCTGCGAGGCTTCGAGGTGACGGCCACTGTCGCAGGTGCGACCGAGGCGGTCGTGCTCGATCTCGACGGCGACCTGGATCAGGACGTCGTCGTGTCTGGCCGCTGGCGAGGCGAGCTGGTCCGCATCGAGAACCTCGGCTTCGGGCGCTTCGCGCCGCGCGAGGTCGTGGCCCGGGGGCTGCCGTTCGTCGACGATCTCATCACCACGGACGTCGACGCGGACGGGGACCTCGACCTCGTCGCGTACGCGGAGGGCAACGGGCGCGTCGTGTGGCTCCCGGTCGGCGCGAACGGCGCCGTGGGCGCCCCGGTCGACGTCGGGACCCTGCCGGCGGGGGCCGGATCTCTCGCGGTCGAGGACTTCGACGGGGACGGGGACGTCGACGTCCTCGTCGCGACGGAGGGCGGCGACGTCGTGTGGTTCGAGTCGAGCGGCGCCGGCGGCGCGTTCACCGCGCGGCCGCTCCTCGCGGGGCTCGCGGAGCCGACCGACCTGATGGTGCGCGACCTCGACGGCGACGGCGCTGTCGACTGTGCGCTCCTCCTGGACGGTTCCGACTCGGTCGAGTGGTTCCGCCAGGTCCAGCCCGGCCTCCTCGGTCCGCCGGCCACGGTCGCGACCGCGCTGTTCTTTCCGACGGACGCCGCGTGCTTCGACGTCGACGTGGACGGCGACCCGGACCTCGTGTGGATCACCTCGTCGTTGATCCAATGGGCGGAGAACCTGGGCGGCGGCGCGTTCGCCGCTCCGGAGATCCTCTTCTTCGGCGGGATCCTCCCGACCGGCCTTCGTCCGGTCGACTACGACTTCGACGGGGACGAGGACCTCGTCTATGCCGCCTCCGAGTTCGGCGGGCCTCAGACCTGGGCGAGCGCGGAGAACCTGGGCGGTGGTGCCTTCGGATTCAGCAACAAGTCCTTCCAGCGTCCCCAAGGGGTCGACCGGCTCGCGTTCGGCGACCTCGACGGGGACGGCGACCTCGACCTCGTCCAGCCCCGCCAGAGCGCCGGTGCCGTCGAGGTGTCGTGGGGGAGCCTCGCCCGTCCGACCGGCGACGTGTTCTGCGATCCAGCGGTCCCGAACGTGACCGGCTGGGCCGGCGCCCTGTCGCTCGTCGCGAATGCGGAGCTCGCCTTCGACAGCGGAGCGCTCTACGCCCGTTCGCTCCCGCCGGACACGCTCGTGGTCTTCCTCGCGAGCCGGTCACAGATTCCCCCGACGCTGCCGCCGGTCGGCGCTGGACTGCTCTGCCTCGGGCCGCCGATCGGGTTCTTCGTCGCGCCGGGTCAGGTCGCGCGGGCCACGTCGGACGGGGCCGCGTCGATCTCGATCGACCTGGGCGCGCTCCCGCAGCCGGGCGGGGCGATGGCCGCACAGAGCGGCGAGACGTGGGCGTTCCAGGCCTGGTATCGCGATCGCACAGTGAACGGCGCGGCCACGAACAACTTCACGGCGGGCATCCGGGTCACGTTCCAGTGATTCGGAGTCCGACTCCGACTCACCCCTCCCGGCGCAGCGTCGACTCCAGGTCGCCGTCGATGCGGATCTCGATCCGCTCCAGTTCGCCGTCTTCGCCGCGGATCGGGATGACCCTGACGTAGGGCGCGCCGAGGACGTGCACCGCGCCGTCCGCGTCCGGCTCGGAGAGTCGGGCCGGCGGGCGGTCGCTGGTCCGGATCTGCAGGAAGCCGCCGGAGACGACGAACGACTCCTCGACGATGTCGCCCGTCCCGTCGTCCGAGAGCCACGCCCCGAGCAGGTCCGCGTGCAGCTCGCGCAGGCGCGCGTCGTGGACCTCGATCTCCTCCGGTGAGCGAAGCAGCATTGCGACGTCCCCCGGCCGCTCGAACCGCACGGCGTCGGGCTCGGCCGACACTTCGACCTCTTCGAACGTCGCCGAGCTCATCTCGCCCAGCTCCGGCTCGTAGAACGCCCACCGCGTCGGGACCATGAGGCCGTCGAAGCGCCGGTAGTCGCCCAGCGTCCAGAGCGCGATCCCGTCGCCCTCGTGGCCGGCGAGCAGCATCGTCTCCTCCTCGAAGTAGAGCGTGCGGGCGTGACCTTCGCGCGTCGTTGCGGCGATCGCGAGGCACGGCCGGTTGTCGAAGACCCTGCGGCCGAGGGTTCTCGGATCGGCGTACGCCGACGCGGGATCGAAGAGACGCAGCAGGTCGCCCGCCTCCTGGAGCGCGTCGAGGGGCTCGCCCTCCAGGACGACGGGGCCCGCTCGCGTGCCGGCGATCCAGCCCGCGTCCGCGTCGTACCCGAGCTGGAAGCCGGTGTCGTCGCGCCACACGAAGCCGATGCTGGCGGCCCAGTCGAGCTCGACCGGCCCCTTGCGGACGGTGTTGCGCAGGCTCTCGCCCGGGCCCTTCATCCGGATCGCGCCGACTCGTCCCAGGGCCTCGCGTCCGCCCATCGCAGCGGTGTGTCGCGCGAGCACCTCCGTCGCTTCGAGGAGGCTCCTCGCGTCGGACGCGAGCGCGACGGCGTCACCCGCCGCGCCGCGGTGGTCGAGGCACGCGACCTCGCCCGTGCTGCTACGGCAGAAGATCCGGCCGTGGCTCAGCACCGGCGTCGACCAGCCGGTGCCGTCGTCGAACACCCTCTGCTTCGACAGCTCGACGTACTCGTCGGGGTTCGCCTCGGCGACGATGACCTGGCCCTTTCCGTCGAGGATCACGAGTCGATCCCCCGCGACCGTCATCGAGCCGGTGCCGAGCCCGCGGACGCGCCACTTCATGTTCCCCTCGAGATCGATGCACTTCAGGATCGACTCGTCGAACCCGAACAGGTGCTCCGCGTGCAGCACGCAGCCCGACATCTTGTTGCGCATCATCCGGCCGCCCCAGAGCTCGGTGAGCTCGCCCTCCGCGAGCTGCAGCATCGCGCAGCCGCGGCTGTAGCCGGCCGAGATGAAGATCCGGTCGCCCATGACGACCGGCGTCATGGGGTAGATCTGCGGGCGCTTGACCCAGGGGAAGAACGCGACCTCCGAGCCCTCTTCGACGTCGATGACCGCCAGGCCGTCGCCGGAGAGCGAGGCGAGCGCCGTGCGTCCGTCGAGTTCGAACGGCGCGGGCGTCGAGTAGGAGATCCCGTACGGCTTCCAGCTCACCCAGACCTCGTCTCCGGTCGCGCGGTCGAGCGCCACGAGCCGGTCGACGTTCATCAGCACGAGGTCGTCGACGACGAGCGGTGACGCGGAGAAGCCCCAGGTCGGCGGCACGAGCTCCATCTCGGCGCGCTGGTCGCGCGACCAGCGCACGCCGCCGGTCTCTGCGTCGAAGCAGAACACCTTTCCCTCGCGGTTCGACGTGTAGACCGCGTCGCCGACGACGGTCGGGGTCGTGAGCGTGCCACCGCTGTGCGCGTTGTCCCAGACGAGCGAGGGGTACGAGTGTGTCCAGAGGTCCTCGCCGGTGTCGATGTCGAGGCAGTAGACGGTGTCGAGCCGCTCCGCGCGGTCGTGGCCGAGCGTGTAGACCCTGCCGTCTGCGACGGCGAAGGACGAATGTCCGATCCCGAGCGTGCGCCTCCACAGCGGTGCCTCGGCGCCGGCGGCGCTCCAGCCCGACTCGCGCGAGACGCCCGTCCGTTCCGGCCCGCGCCACTGCGGCCAGTCGGCGCCGCCGGACCGAGCCGCGGTGCTCGCGTCGTCGCCAGCGAGCAGCTCGAGCATCGCGCGGCCCATGCCGTCACCGATCAGGTAGTACGTCTCGGCGTTGTTGTTCCAGTGGTACGCCTGGCCGTTCGGCGAGAGCTCCTTCGGGCGATAGAAGTCCTTCGTCCCGACGAACGCGACCGTGCCGCGGAACTCCTCGCGCGCGGCGACCGCGGCCTGCGCGCGCATGAGCGACAGCGCGCGCGGGTGCTTCTCCTCGTGCCCGCTCATGCCGGTCTCGGCGATCACGAAGGGCAGGGCCGGCGTGTCGAGCTCGCGCCGCGCGTCGCGGATGAAGCACGAGAGGTTCTCCTCGTAGGCGTCGTTGAACGCCTGATTCACGCGGTCGTTCCAGCCCTGGTGCCAGCCGAGGCCGACGAGTTCGACGCCGTCGTGCTCCAGGCCCGGGAAGAGCGCGTCGAGGTCGCCCAGCACGCGGCGGATCTCCGCGAAGAGCGCCGTGTACGACTCGCCAACCTCACCGCCCGCGCTCGGCGGTCGGAAGTCCTTGCCGACGCTCTTGCCGCCCCATGCGACCTTGAGCAGCAGCACCGGCTCGTCGATCGCGTCACCAACGACGTGTCCGAAGCCGAGCTCGGGCCCGATCTTGTCCTCGCGCGCGCCGAACCCGACCGAGAGCCCGCCGCGTCGCTCGAAGAACGAGATCCACACGTCGTCCCGCTCGACCCAGGCACCGCTCGCGTCGACGAGATGGGCGAAGCGCTCGCGCGTCTCGGATGCGCGGACGAGGTGCTCCAGCGATCCCTTGCCGCCGTTCCGTTCCTCCTTGGCGACGACCTCGCCCGCGCCGACCATGTTCGACTGTCCGGCGAGGATGAACACCTTGAGGGTCTCGGCGGCGGACGCGGCCGAGCCGAGGAGAAGGAGGCACGCGACGGACAGGGAGGGGCGGATCGGCATGGGGGAGGCTCCGCCGGCGCGCGGTGGCTCGAGCGCGCCGGTTAGGCTGCAGGGATGACGGACGGCAGGTCGGCGCGCGCATCATCGCATCTTGTAAGGACGCTCGCGGCACTTCTGGTCGCCGGCTCGCCCGCCATCGCGGCGAGCGAGCCGGAGCTCCCGAACATCGTCGTCGTCTACGCGGACGACCTCGGCTACGGCGACCTCTCTGCCTACAATCCGGACGCCGCGTACGAGACGCCTCGCCTGGATCGCATGGCGGCGGAGGGGATCCGCTTCGTCGACGCCCACAGCCCCTCGACGATCTGTTCGCCCTCGCGCGCGGGGCTCTATGCAGGGCAGCTCATCCTCCGCAGCGGCCGCGGCTCCCGTGCGTTCGAGGGCCCCGGCGGGCCGAGCTACCTCGCGCCCGGCCAGACGACGATCGCCGACATGGTGCGCGAGAAGGGGTACCGCACCGGCGTGTTCGGCAAGTGGCACGTCGGGCTCACGTGGTACGGCGAGGACGGCAAGCGGCTCGGCGGCGGCTTCGAGAACTCGCTGAAGATCGACTACGAGCGGAGCACGCCGCTGGAGGACGGGCCCAACGCGCGCGGGTTCGACGAGTCGTTCGTCACGCCGAACTGCCCGACGACGGACCCGCTGTACCTGTACATCGAGAACGGGATGGTCCCGGTGCCGGCGAGCGTGCGGCACCGTCGTGCCCGGCTTCCGAACCCGGGCGGCAAGTGGCGCTGGGACAACGACGAGGGGTGGATGGCGCCGGGGTACCGCTTCGAGGGGGCGGACGAGCTCTTCCTGACGCGCACGATCGACTTCATCCAGCGGCACCGCCAGGAGCACGCCGACCGCCCGTTCTTCGTCGTGCTGTCGACGCAGATCTCTCACGCGCCGGTGCTTCCGTCCCGCGGGTTCAGCGGCACGTCGGGCGCGGGCGCGCGCGGCGACTTCGTGCGCGAGCTCGATGCGCTGACCGGCAGGCTCCTCGACACGCTCGACGAGCTCGGGATCGGCGACGAAACGCTCGTCCTCTTCAACTCGGACAACGGCCCCGAGACGCTGCACACCGTGTGGATGCGCGCCGATCACGAGCACGACGCGGCCGGCGGCCTGCGTGGGATGAAGCGCGACGGGTGGGAGGGCGGCCATCGCGTGCCGTTCCTCGCGCGCTGGCCCGCGCGGATCCCGGCGGGGCAGGTCTCGACGCAGCTCACGAACACCACGGACATCTTCGCGACGGTGGCGTCGGTCATCGGGGTCGAGCTGCCGGACGACGTCGCGGTCGACAGCTTCGACATGCTCCCGGCGATGCTCGGCGCGCGCGGCGACGGCGAGTCGATCCGGCCGCACATGCTGACGCAGAGCTTCCGCGGCGAGCTGCAGCTCCGTCGCGGGCGCTGGAAGTACCTCGACCACACGGGGTCGGGCGGGAACCGCTACGACCGCGGCGCGATGGAGCAGTACGCGCTGCCCGAGACGGCGCCGGACGCGCCCGCGCAGCTCTACGACCTAGCGAGCGACCCGGGCGAGGCGCGCAACCTCTACTTCGAGGAGGAGGAGACGCGCGAGGAGATGCGCGCGCTGCTCGCGAGGCTGGCGGCCAAGGCCGGCGGCCGCACGGCGCCGCGCGGCCGCAAGCCGCTCGGGCCGGCGGGGATCGCCGCCGCAGCGGGCTCTGGACGCTGAAGCGCGATGGCGGCTGCGGAAGGGTGGAGCGACGTCAAGGGGGAACGGTGGAACCGCGGACTCGCGGACGCCGAGGCGATGCTGGCGCCTCTGGACGCGCCGCTTCGCGACGCGCTCGACCTGCGCGGTCCTTGCCGGATCGCCGAGATCGGCTGCGGCGGTGGCGGCATGGCGCTCGACCTCGCGCGCACGTGTCCCGCTGGCAGCGAGGTGTGCGGCTACGACGTGTCACCGCGGCTCGTCGAGACCGCGTGGCGTCGGGCGAAGGCCGAGGGGACCGCGGTCCGCTTCGAGCTCGCCGACGCAGCGGAGGCGGACGTCCCGGACCGCGTGTTCGATCGACTCGTCTCGCGCTTCGGCGTGATGTTCTTCGACTCTCCGGAGGTCGCGTTCGCGCGCCTCGCGCGATGGCTCCGACCCGAGGGCCGCTTCGCCTTCGCCGTGTGGGGGCCGATGCCCGAGAACCCCTGGATGGTCTGCATGCGAGAGGTCGCGGCGGGATTCGTCGACGTCCCGAGCAAGGCGCCGGATGCCTCGGGACCGTTCCGCTACGCGGACGCTGAAGCTCTCGTCGACCTGCTGTCACGCGCAGGGTTCGAGGGTGTCGAGTCGACGACGTGGCGCGGCGCCCTACCCGTTGGCGGCGGGCTGGACGGCTCGGGGGCGGCCTCGTTCGCGCTCGGGACGTTCTCGATCGGCGAGGCCGTGGCACGCGCCGGGGAGCGGATCCGCGAAGACTGCGAGGCTGCGCTCGCCGCGCGATTCCGCGAGCACGAGGTCGACGGAGTGGTCCGCATGGACGCGTGCGTGCACCTCGTCACCGGCCGAGGTGCGGCGCCGGACCCTTCCCCGCGGGAGGGGCGTTCCTGAGCAGCTCGATCGTCTCCTGGTAGCGCGTGTCCCCCGGTTCGATCCGTCGATGGACCGTCTCGGTGATTCCGCGGGAGTCGGGCCCCGAGCACGAGATCCCGTGCCCGTCGTACCACGTCAGGCGAAGCCGCTCGCGCGGATCGCCGTGCTCCGTGGACTCCAGGAACCGAAGGACGCCGAGCGGCCCGCTGCCGGGCTCCTCCAGGACCTCGTACGTGCGCTCGGAAGGCGGCGCCGGCGTCGTGGTCACTCCGACCGACCACCGCGCCGGCCCGGTTCGATCGACGGCGGGATCGGTGAGGCAGGCGACGCGCACCGTCGGTTCCACGCGCCCCGACGACCGCCACGTCGAGACTCCGGTGAAGGCCCATGCGTGCGGCGCTTCCTCGACGAGAGCGGGTACGACGAGCCGCTCTCCGTCGAAGCGATAGGTCGGACGCAGTTCGCCGTCCGGCCCCTCCAGCGTGAGCCGATGCCGATCGGCGCGTAGGCGCATCGTCTCGCCCCGCACCGCCGTCCGCGCACCGCGACCTTCGCGGGGTCGAATCCCCGGGTCGTGGATGCCGTAGTGGGTCAGTACCCATCCGTCCTCCTCCTCCTCGATCCACAGGACGTGGCCGGACCACCGCCCGAGGATCGTGGGCGGCCGCGCATGGAGCCAGAGGCCGGCCTCGATCCGATCGCCCGTCCCGTCGATCGGCTCGGCCGCCGCCGTGCAGGCGCCCAGGTCCGGCGGCGCGTCCGCGGCCGGTGTCCCGCACGCAGCCGCAAGGGCCGTCAGTGCGGCCACGATGCAACTCTCCAGGAACCCGATCGTCCGCTCCATGACACATGAGTGTCGACCCCGGCGTCCCACCGGCGGGTCACCGATTCGTCACGGGGACGAGGTGCGCGCGATCGGGCACGTCCCTCGATCGGTCCGGGTGCCGAGGGCGTAGGCTCCGGTCATGTCCACCGCACGCCCTGCCCGCGTCGTCCCCCAGCTCCCGGTCCTCCTGGTCCTGCTCGTGATCGCGGGCGGTGTCGCGTGGCTGCAGTTCGGCGACGGGACGGGGGACGGCGGCGTGAACAACGCGATGAGCTACGGGGCGGCGATCCTCTCCCTCGCGATCTACGTTCTCTGGTTCCTGCTCGGGAGCCACCAGCGCGTCGGTGTGCGCGTCACCGGACTCCTGGTCGGCCTCGCGCTCGTCGGGGGCGCCTTCTTCCTCGTTCGCGTCGAGGGCTGGAGCGGCTCGATGATTCCGTACCTGCGCTGGGCGTGGGAGCCGGAGCGCGAGTCGCGGCTGCCGACGGCCGCGACGATCCCGGGCGCCGGGGAGCCCAGCATCGACCTCGTGACGACGGGCCCGCTCGACTTCCCGGGGTTCCTCGGGCCCGATCGGTCGGCCGCGGTGCGTGGCGTCACGCTGGAGCGCGACTGGGACGCGCAGCCGCCGCAGCTCGAGTGGACGGTCGCGTGCGGCTCGGGATGGTCGGGCTTCGCGGTCGTGAACGGGGTGGCGATCACGCACGAGCAGCGCCGTGGCCAGCAGGTCGTCGTCGCTCGCGCGGTCGCGGACGGCGCCGAGCTGTGGCGGTACGCGAGCCCCGGCATGTACCAGCTCCAGCTCGCGGGGGACGGGCCGCGGGCGACGCCCTTCGTCCACGCGGGCCGGGTCTACGCGCACGACGCGCTTGGCCGCCTCACGTGCCTCGACGGCCGCGACGGGTCGCTCGTCTGGGAGCACGACCTGCGCGCGATGTACGGCATGGGGAAGGAGCTGGAGGAGAAGCTCGTCCAGTTCGGCCGCTCGCCCTCACCGATCGTCCACGACGGCCGGGTCCTCATCGCGGCGGGCGGTGACCCCGACGGCAAGCAGGCCGGGCTCGTCGCGTTCGACGCCGAGACCGGCGAGCTCGCGTGGGAGGGCCCGCCGCGCCAGCTCAGCCACGCATCCCCGAACGTGGTCGAGATCGCGGGCCGCACGCAGGTCGTGGTGACGAACGAGGACACGGTCAGCGGCCACGACCCGTCCGACGGAACGCTCCTGTGGGAGCACCCCTGGGACGGGACGACGAGCGCATCGGCGAACAACTCGCAGCCGACGCTCGTGGGGAACGACCGCATCCTCGTCTCGAAGGGCTACGGCCAGGGCTCCAAGCTCCTCCGCATCACGGCCGACGAGTCCGGCGCCTTCACCGCAGAGGAACTCTGGGCCAACCGCCGCGCCCTCCGCACCAAGTTCACCAACCCGGTGGTCCACGAGGGCCACGCTTACGCGCTCTCCGACGGCATCCTGAGCTGCGTCGACCTCGCCACCGGCGACCGCGTGTGGCGGGACGGCCGCTACGGCCACGGCCAGGTGCTGCTGGCGGGCGCGGGCGCGGCGGCGGTGCTGCTCGTGCTGTCGGAGGAGGGCGAACTCTTGATGGTCGAGCCGAGCCCGAGCGCCGAGAACTCGGTGCTGGGCCGCGTGCAGGCCCTGGAGGGCCGCACCTGGAACACGATCGCGCTGTACGGGGATCGCGTCGTGGTGCGGAACGCGGAGGAGGCGGCGTGCTGGCGACTGGCCGTGGTGGAGAGGTGAGCGCCGCGAACGGGTGATCCGGTTTTCCGAGGATCCGCCCGAACAACTCTGCCGTGCACCCACTGCGGGGTGCAGGCCTTCAGGATGGAGGCCCGCCCCCTCGCATGACGCCCCACGAACTCGAATCGCTTCTCGCCCAGGACGACTGGCTTCGCCGCCTGGCGAGGCGTCTCGTTCGGGACCCGGAGCTCGCGGACGAACTCGCCCAGGAGGCCTGGCTCGCCGGCCTCCGTCGCGGACGGACGTCCACGGGCGACCGCCCCTGGCTCTTCGGCGTGCTGCGGAACGCGCGGCGGGACCACGCTCGGACCGAGGACCGGCAGCGCGATCGGGCATTGCGCTCGGAGCCCGACCACGAGGCGCCGCCGACGGACGAGGTCGCCGCCGATCTGCAGCTCCGAGCGCGCGTCACGGCCGAGCTCGACGCGCTGGAGGAGCCGTACCGCACCGCGCTGTACCTCCGCTTCGTCAAGGGGATGACGGTGACCCGCGCCGCGCGCGAGACCGGGGTCGCGAAGTCGACCTTCGTCGAGCGCATGGACCGCGGGCTCGCTCGACTGCGTCGCCGTCTCGATCGAGCCTCGGGCGGCGACCGCCGCGCGTGGGCTCAGCCGATGCTCCTGATGGCGCGGCCCGAGGGGGCCGTCGCCGTGCTCGCCGGAGGTGTCGCGATGGCCGCGACGTGGAAAGGGGCCGCGATCGCGGCCGGTGTGATCGGGCTGTCGTTCCTGGCGGCTCGTACGCCGAACGCGGAAGCGCAGCCCGTCGAGAGCGGGGGCGCCCTCGTCGCGCGCGCCGACGGCCCTGCGGCCGAGCACCGCTCCGAGTCCCTCTCCTCCGTCAAGCCCGATGTCGTTCGGCGGAGCAGAGCATCCACACTCGAGTCAGCGCCGGACCAGGACGCGGTCCCCGTCGGCACGGCGACGATCGTGGGCCGGATCGTTCTGGACTCGGGGGAGCCGGACGCGGGCGCGGTCTGGACACTGCGTGCTCGTCCGGTCGACGTCGGACGGCTCGGGGCGCGGTCGGACCTCGACGCATTCGAGCTCGACGGGACGGTCGGAGCGGACGGGGCGCTCGCGATCGAGGTCGAACCGTCGGAGGACCACAAGTTCGATCTACGGGTCGCGCTCACCGGTCGGCCCGCGCTCGGATGGGCACGGGACCGCATCACGTTCACGGACCTCGGCACCGTAACGCTCCCGCGTGCGGGCCGGGTGGTCGGACGCGTCGTCGACGAGGACGGGAACCCGCTCACGGAGCAGCCCTGGCGGGCGAGTGTCCGCGGACCGTGGCCGAAGGAACCCTGGCGCGACCCACTCGACGCGTCCGCGTCCGCCAGCTGGTCCACCGCGGCGTTCGAGGTCGTGAACGTGCACCCTGGCCCTTCGACACTGAAGTTGAGGGGAGGCCTCGGCGTCGACCTCGAGACCGCGTCGTTCGAGGTCGAACCAGGCGAGACCACCGAGGTCGACGTCGTGGTGCCGGGCGCGCGGGCGCTCGCGCGGCGGGTCCACGTCTTCTTCCTCCTGGAGCCGATGGACTGGCTGCCCTGGCCCGACCCGAAGCACGTCCGGCTCGTGCTCGCCGACGGCACGGAGTGTGTCTCGAAGCCACGCCTCGACAGGTTCGCCGGGGTTCGGTTCGACGACGTTCCCTCCGATGCCGCCTGGATCGAGGTCGACGATCCACGATTCGAGCCCGTGCGGGTCGTGGACTTCACGCCTGGACGCCGGGTCGACGCGGCGCTGGTGGGAAGGGCAGGCCTCACGCTCGACGTGCGCAATCGGGAGGGGCGACGCGTCGAGGGCCACGGCGTCGAGATCGTTGCGTACCCCGACCACGATGTCCCGCGGACGTTCGTCGTCGCTTCCGCCGACGATCCGCTCGTCGACGGGAGGGTCGGTGGGCTCGTCGGTGGGACCTACGAAGTCGTCGTACGGCGTGGGAGCGAGGTCGCGTGGGCGAGGATCGAAGAGCTGGGCGACGACGAGGTGCGGTCGATCTCGCTGACGCTCGAGCCCGTCGCCGTCGTGTCCGGGCGCGTGCTCGACTCGACGGGAAGCGCGGTCGCGAACGCGACCGTTCGGCTCGTGGAGCCCGGTCGAGAGAACGACTCGCTCGGGATCCCCGTGGTCCCGTCGAGGAGCTTCGCCCGCCCGGGCGCCGACGTCCGGATCGAGCACGATCGCGCGGGAACGGACGCCGATGGTGCGTTCCGATTCGAGGTCGTGCGCCCTGGCTCCTACCTCGTGCTCGCCGGGATGGAGCCGGAGCCGCTCGCGCAGAGCGAGACCTTCGACCTACGCGGCGGCGGGACCGTCGAGGGCCTGACGATCGTCCGCCCGGCCGGTGCGCGCGTCCGAGGCCGTCTGCGGGCGCCCGAGGGGGTCGAGCTGGAGGGCAGCGAGCTGCATCTCGTGCGCGCGCGTGAGCCCGGGCTCGCGCTCCCGCCCGAGCCCGCGATCCTCGCTGCCGACGGATCGTTCGATCTCGGCACGGTCGCGGCCGGTCGCGTCGAGCTCCACGTCCTGCTCCGACAGCGAGGAGCCCGCTGGGCCGGTCTGCCCTACGACCCCGAGTTCGGCGGTGGCATCAGGCCGCGCGGAGCGCGCCACGTCGCCACGCTGGATCTCGTGGACGGATCGGACGAGTCGTTCGACCTCACGCTGGCGGGACCGCGTCGTTCGGTCGTTCACGTTCGAGTCGATCTCCTCGGCGTCGAGCCGATGAAGGGCACGCTCACTCTGGAGGCGAAGTCGCTCGAGCAGCGGGACGTGTCGGCGGTGGGCGTGGTCCCGGACTTCGGGCCATTCCTCCTGGATCCCGGGACCTATGCCGTTCACCTGAGGGGGGACGATCTCTGGGCGCGGGACGTCGCGGACATCAGCGTGGTCGACGGCGTCGACCAGACGGTCGAGCTGTCGGTCCACGTCGTCGAGAAGCGCATCCGGCTCACCCGTGGCGGTGAGCCGAGCGCGGGACAGCGCGTCTCCATCGAAAAGGAGGGAGCACGGACCGCAGCGGCGCATCGTGCCGGGGAAGGCGGCGAGCTCCTCCTCCGCCTCGTTCCCGGCACCTACGTACTCCGGGCGATGCAGGAGCCGCGTCTCTGGTCCGAGGGGATCGTCTTCGACTGGCCGCTCGAGGGCGACGTCCTGGACCTCGCGCCGTAGTGCGGTGTGGCGGAGCTGGCCCGCTCAACGCACGTACACCGACACCGTGTTGCTGAAGTTCGACGTGCCGACGCCGTTGCGGCGGTCGCGGTACCAGATCGTGAAGTACCACGTCTCGCCGGTCATGACGGGCCGCCAGCCCGACGAGGTCGGGAGCAGGCTCAGGTCCACGTCCGCGAAGAAGTCCGAGCCGGGCGAGATGAGGGGCCTCATGCCTGTGTGGATGTCGAGCCAGCCGTCGAGGCAGTACTGACCGACGCCGATCGTCGCCGGCGTGTAGTCCATGCCGTCCGAGACGAGCAGGTACCGCCATGCGTCACCGGGGATGTTCTCGCAACGCAGCAGGACGTCGCCGGAGAACACGGAGTCCCCGCGGAAGCTGAGCCAGGCGTTCCGTCCGAGCTCGTTCGAAGTCGCGTGGCACACGGTCTCCTGGATCGCGAGGGGTGGCTCAGCGATGCCGTCGTCGGTATCGAACTCTCCGAACTGGAGCGTCGGCGAGACGCCGCCCGCCGTGCTCGTCGTGTCCCAGACGGCGAACACCTTCGTGTCGGAGATCCCGCTCAGGCGCTGGCTCGCCAGCGCGAAGGAGTCGGTCTCGCGGCGGACCGACGCGATCGTGTCCGCTCGGGACTGCAGCGCGAGGCGGTGCCCGAGGGAGTCTTCGAGCAGACGTCCCGTGCAGGCGCGCAGCGTTCCGAGTACGCCCCCCCTCTGGTTGGTCTCGCGGTACGTGACGATGACGTCGTCCCCGCTGACGGTGACCTCGGCGTCGCACTGGTCCGAGGTCGGGCGGAAGTCCTCGGCCCGGGTCAGGTTGTGCGACGGGCTTCTCCGAGTGAGGTCGTCGATCGCGAAGCAGTGGATGTCCCTCTGGGATCCGGGCGGACCGGATTCGCGCTCGAAGACGACGACGGCGAGGGACGGGATGAGGGGATGCGTGCTGTTGACGAACGGCGAGATGCGCGGCCGCTCGGCGAAGAGCCCCGCGTACTGGTCGGTCGTCTGGTTCGGGTGGCCGTCGGTCGCCACGCTCCGGGTATAGAGCCGGCGGTCCTTCGTCTGGAGGACGAAGAGGTACGGCTCCCACCACCAGTAGACGACCGGCGTCATCGTGAGGTCGGCGATGTCGTGGGAGCCGCTCGCCGCAAAGGGGAGACCCATGTCCGACTCGTCGCCGACCGTCCGCATCCGCACGTAGTCCTCGTCGCCGACCTCGACCACCCAGGCGACCATGAACACGTTCACTCCGTACCCGAAGCGATTCCTGCCGAGCTGGTGCGCGAAGCAGTCCCGCGCGGGCGTGTCGCTGATGTCGAACTGGGGCCCCTTGTCGAAGTCATGGAGATCGACGGTTCGCCCGACGACGGTGCCGACGTCCGCCGAGACCGAAGGGACGACCCTGCGGGCGATCACCAGGGCCTTCGGATCGTAGCCGCCGTAGGCGATCTCAGGCTTCGACCACGAGTTCGACGTGAAGTCGATCGTCGTCCACCGGATGACGTCGCCACCCTCCAGGACGCCGACGAGATAGATGTCGCTGTCGATCGAGCTGTAGTCGGAACGATAGGCCACGAAGAGCGTCGAGCTCGTGCTCCAGAGCGTGATCGCGGGTTCACGGGCGTTCGATCCGTACGCGACCGTCGACCAGGTCCGGATGAGCGGATCGACGACGATCGGGAGCGCCGCCTCCGCGATGAAGGCTTCCGGGACGTGGTACTCGATTGCGCCGTCCGCCAGTCGCAGCTCGACGGGCACCTCGTACCCGTTCGCGTCGATCGCGGTCGCGCCGCCCATCACAACACCGCCGCGATCGCTCGTGAACCGGAAGCCGCCGTCCGGCGACGGCTCAGCGTTCAGCGTCGTGGCGACCTCGGCGCGGAGCACGAGCGGGCCCGAACGCGAGGGGAGCGCGTCGATCTCGAAAGTCTGCTCGACCCCCTCGGGGGCGAGCCGATACACCTCACGCAGGGCGCCGCGCAGGAGCGCGACACGTTCCTCGGTCACGTCACCGAACCGGGGCCCCACGAGCGGCAGCGGCTCACCGCCCAGCTCCGCCCGCTGGAGCTCGATCCGAACGGGCTCGTTCCGCGGCGCATCGGAGCCGAGGAACGGAATGAACGTGAACCCGTCGTCGCCGAACGAGGCCTTCCAGTCCCGCCCGTGGGCCCAAACGGCGCCGTCGCCGGGCCGGTCGATGAGCACGCGATCGGCGAAAAGCTCGTCGAGCGAAGGAAGTTCGTTCAGCAGTTCCCCTGCGGACCGGTGCCCTTCCTGGGCGAGCAACGGTGACGACAGTAGGAAGACGGAGATGGCGAGGCGCAGGCAGTGACGCATGGCAGTGCGGCAGTCGATCGTCCAGCGGTGGGGGGAGCCACGGCGGCTCCCATGGGGCGGTCAACTGCGCGACGCGGGAGCGCGTCAACGTCCTCGCCCGCGGTTTCTCTGCACGCATCGCTCGACGCCCCCGGCCGCGTGACCGCGCTGGGAATCAGAGCTCGAGGGTCACGTCCTCGGTCCCGACGACGAGGGTCGTCCTCAGGAGCTCGCCGGTCTCCAGAGCGGATACGGCGTCCTGTTCGCTACCCGGCTCGCCCAGGTCGTCGAAGCGAGTGACGACGACCTCGACGGTCTCGTCCGGCCTGAACCCGTGGATCACGAACGTGCCGTCGCGCCCGCAGCTGATGCTCGCGGACGCTTGCTCGGACGCCGCCTCGATCCAAAGGCCGCTCCGGAGGTCGTTCTCAGAGGCGATGATCCTCCCGCGGAGCGGCACGTATCCCTGCACGACCACCGTGTGCTCCGCCTCACCCGCGTGCCAGAGCGAAGCAGCCGGCTCTCCGTCGTTGTCGTAGCCGAATCGGACATCCCACCTCCCGTCGATCAACCTCGAGACGGACCACGTGCCGTCGTACTCGTCGCGCGCCTCGACGGCGAGTCCGTTCTCGGGGCTGTGGAGGACGACGGCGGTGCCCTCGATCGCGCCGTCCTGCGCTTCGTATCGCAGGCGCAGCTTGGTCGCGTCCGCCGCCTCGAAGGGATCCGGTACGAAGAGGTCGTCGCCTGGCTCGACCTCGATCGACTCCGTGATCGGACGCCAGGTCTCGAAGGTCGAGGCATAGACGGTGAGCGTGCGCCTCTTCGGCCCTTCCTCCGGGAACGGGATGCCCGCGAGCACCCAGTTCCCGTCCGAATCGACGAACGCCCTCTCCCCCGGAGGTCCCGCGCGGTCGCTCGCGAGGTCGACGTCCGCGATACTCTCGACGTGGCTCGTCTGACCCCAATCGGGGAACTCCTCCGCGGGCCGCCCGATCCGAAGCTCGAGGTGGCCGGCGAGGTGCGCTCCTTCAGTCGACTCCCTGTCGTGCCATCGAGGAGGCTCAGGGAGGTCGATGCGCCCCCTCAGAACCGCGTGTGCGGGCAGCTCGATGACATCGGCCTCGCCCTGGACCGTGCGCTTCGAGTGACCCACCGCGAAGGCGCTGTACCGGACGTCCGCTCCGGTAGGCATGCGGACCGTCCCATCGGCGTCCGTGCGACGCGTCCCGATCCGACGCCCGCCATCCTCTCCTTGCCTCGCGATGACGGTCGCGCCCTCGATCGGGCGGCCCGATGGCTTCGAGAGCACGCGGATGAGGTGGGATTGGGCCGACTCGACGCGCGAGAAATCGACGACGAGGGTCTTCGCCTCGGCGGGAGGAGCGCTGGTGACACTGCGACGGACCGGCTGCTCACCTTCCGCGGGGTAGACGAGCACGACGAGCGCCGTCTCCGAGGGTACGTCGAACGCGGTGCGACCGCGGGCGTTCGTTCGCCGCGACCCGAACGGCGAGTCGGACGAGTCGGCCTTCACGATGTCGACCCGAACATCGGCAGCGGCGCGCCGGGCGACCTTCGTCCGCACAGTGAGGCGTGACTTCAGGGCGCCCTCGACGCGCTCGGTGGTGGCGGTCGTGGGAGCGAGCGCACTGACGTCATCCACATGAGTCGTGCCCGCCGGCGCGACCGAGGGTGTGCCCTCTGAGGAAACCTCGACTGACGCGCCGACAATAGGAGCACGCTCGAGGAGCGCTACGTCGATCACGTTGCGCCGAGAGAATGTCGCGACAGCAACGATGCCGAGACCGACGGCAAGGACGACGAGTGGTCGCTTCATCGTGTTTGCTCGTGAGGGTGGCTCGTTCCTGCGGAGTCCCTCCCCCTCACGATGGCCTGGAGATCGAGGCCAGCTGGTAGGTCGGCTCCCCGGACTCAGAAGCCGGTAGGGACGGTCGCACCATCCCGCAATTCGACCCGGAGCAGTTCGCCGGAGAGCGGTGAGAATTCGTATGCCCCGACCGGAACTCGGCAGAGAAACGGCCCATTGTTCGCGCCGTCCACATCGGCGGCACCGGAGTCGATCCACTCGGCAAGCGTGGCGCCGAATTCCAAGGACCGGACCCTTCCAGATTGCTCGAGGTCGCGAATGCGGAGGAAGCCGACATGCAGGACGCGGACGTGATTCCGCCCGGGCTGCAGTTCGAACTCGGGCTCCGCACACCAGTGATTCGTGGCGACGACGCGTGCGACCGCACGGCTTCCCGACACGAGTCGGAACGATTCCGTCCTCCCGTCGGTACCGGTCAGGCCGAAATGGAAAGGATGGCCTGTGCGCTCGCCCGAATACACGACCTCGACGTCGGGGACGCTCTGCGTCCCACACTCGACGTCCACATACGTCTCCAGAGCAGGATCGAGCGGTACGTCGAGCACGGGGGCGGGATCCGTGAGGTCGAGTGGAATCTCGATCCCAAGTGTCGGACCATGCTCTCGATACGCGAATAGAGCGGTCTCTCCTTCACGGACTCGGCCGACCTGGAGCATCCCATCCGCGTCCGTGAGGCCTCCGGCCGCCCACGTCGTGTCGTTCGGGACCTGCAGTACCTCGCAGTGCACGCCCGCGGCCGCAACCCCGTCGCCGTTCGTGATCCGGAGCCTCGCTGGGGGGGTGTCGACCACGAGTCGGCACGACGTCACTCCTTCGGCTTCGAGGTCGACGCGTCGGCTTGCCCAGTCGACCGGTAGATCGCCGTCGGTCGTCTCGAGCGAAACCACGACCGCCGATCCGTGAACGCCTCGAAACTCAAAGAGGCCCGGTTCCTCGATCAGGAATCCGGTCTTCGTCGCATCGAGGTTCCGCGCGCGATAGGACACCGCGAGGAATGGCTGGAGGTCTCGGACCTGCTCCAGGATCTCCGGATCCATGACGAGGTCGACCTCCAGGAGCTGATCGCCACCGATGTCGATCTCGTGGGCCGTGCCGGTCGGTGGAAGCCCGCCATCGAGGTAGCGGATGCTGTCGCGCGCGCCTGGGTAGTCGATCTTGACGTACAGCGGGGTCACGTACCAGCCGAGCTCGAGCGTCGCGTGTCCGGAGTCATCGAAGGAAACGGGCTCACCGCCCTCCACGAGGGCCACGGCGAATTCGGTGAGATCGTCCCACCGCTCCGTGTTCACGAGCTGGAAGTCAACAGGCAGCAGAGCCGGGATGTTCACCGGCCCCAGACGGATCAGCTCATTCGCGCGTGCCGCTTCCTCCTGAGATCCGGGATAGTCGAACTCGGTCGTCGTCGAGCCGTAGCCCTGCGCCTCGGCCGTCAATCGCCAGCGGCCTGGAGTGATCGCTGTCACGCGCGCAAGTCCTGCAGGATTCGTGCTAGCAACTCTCGCGCTCTCCGAAGTCCACGCGGCGGCTCGATCGGATCGCTCGAACTGGACAGCTGCGGCCTCGATGGGAGCCCTCGTCTCCGCGTCGATCACCGCCAGCTCGACGTCGAATCGGAACGGAGCCGCCAGAACAACCGTCGACTCTTCGGGCCCGACCGTGAAGGCGACGATCGCTCCAGGCCCCATCTCGGGTTCGCGGACAGCGGCGACATAGTCGCCCCATACGAGCTCGGCGGAGGGCGCAGCGACGATCGGGATCTCGACCGTGTCCACCTCTCCGTCGGTCTCCGGAGTCAGGGGACAGATGCGGATCGAACTCGTGAGCCCTTCCGAGAGGGAACCAGTGACCTGGAATCGCACCACCGAGGTTCGAACGCCGGACTCCTCGCCCTCGCGTGCGGCCCGGGTCGAGTCCTCCGAGCCATGCGCGCCTCCGAGAGACCTACGAGCTGTCTGCCGTCCGTCTGCCGTGCGATCGGTTTCTACCGATTGGAGCTCCGTGGACTCGCGAGGCTGACCGGATCCCGGGACGTCGTTGCCAGCCTCGACCGAAAAGGCGCGGGACCGCGCATCGGCCTCGACTTCGGTGCCGTCGAGCTGTGCCGAGCGCCCGCGGTAGAAGACCGCAGCCGCTGCGGCCAGCGCCCCGACGACGAGCGCTGTGACGATGGCTCGCGAACTCACGGAGGCGGCGTGCTCGAAGGGTTGCCTCGGCTCTGCTGATTCGGAACGCGCCGGCGAATGCCGGACGACCCACCGCCGGTCGCCGAGGAGGAGTACGGCTGTGTCGCGACGTGCGACGAGGCCTCACCGGCTTCAGC
>JBCDGE010000075.1:0-39392 GCA_038757895.1 Planctomycetota bacterium
CGACGCGGCGGGCGAGGACGTCGAGGCAGCCCGCGTCCGGCGCAGCCTCGTCGACGTGCTGCAGATGAGCGGCGACGCCGACGGCGCGCTCGCCGAAGCGCCGGGGGACACCGACGCGCTGGCGGCGGCGCGGGGGCTCCCGGAGGACGCGCGGGCCGCGCTCGTCGATGCGCTCAAGGCGAGCGCCTCCGAGGCCGGCAGCGCGTCGGCCGGGGCCGCGCGCACCGCCGCGTCGACGCGCGCCTTGAGCGCATCGACGAGCGCGGCCCGCTCGTCCTCCGGGAGCCCCCGCGCCGCCGCCAGCGCGTCGGTGTCCCCCGGCGCTTCGGCGAGCCGGGTGGAGAGCTCGTCCACCGCGGTCACCGCCCGAGCTCCACGTTCTCCAGGACGACGCGCACGCGGCCGTCGCGCCCCTCCGACTCGAGCACGATCGTCGCGACGGGAGGGACCGGTGGGCCGATGTCGAACGAACCGTCCTCGTCGATCGCCGCGAGGAGCGGGTCGTGGCCCGGCGCGACGACCGTGCACGTGCCGCCGGACAGCGCCGGATCGTCGCCCGTCGACAGCACCTGCCCCACGAGCCCACCGTCGCTCGTGAGCGCGACGTCGACGTCGTACCCGTCGGCCTCGAACAGCAGCGGCGTCTCGCCCGCGCCGCGCACGGCGGCAGCGGAAGGCGGGAACGCGGTTCGCGCGACGAGGGTCTTCCAGGCCTCACGGAGGGCGTCTGCCGGCCCGGGCCGCGCGATGCGGCGCGCACGCTCCAGCGAGCGCCGCGAGGGAGTGGGGAACCGCGCGTCCGCAAGGGCGCGGAGCAGCGGATCGCGGTGGGGGTCGCTCTCGTTCGACGTCATCTCGTTCTCCCGGAGCCTTCGCCCGCTCCGCTGATACGCGGCTCCCCGTGATTCTCGAGGCCGCGCACCCCCCGTTCCGCCAGCCACGCGGCGAGGCGCGTGAGGCACCGTCCGCGGGTGGGGCCGATGCTGCCGATCGGTATGTCCAGCGCGCGCGACACCTCCCCGTAGTCCGGTTCGTCCTCCGACAGGAAGAGCCGCCGCAGGAGCGGTCCGCAGCGGCCCCCGAGCGCGTCGACGCCGTCGCGCACGAGCTGCGCTCGCTCCATGCGATCGACGTCGACCTCCGCCGGCGGGTCCGTGGCCGCCGCTCTCTCACGACCCACGTCCGCCTCGAGCGTGGCGCCGTGCGCCCGTCGTCGGACGGTGCGCCAGGCCTCATGGCGGGCGGTCCTCACGATCCACGCCGGGATCGAGCGCGGCTCGCCGATCCGGGGCGCGTGGTCGTACAGGTGCTGCCACGTCGTCTGCACCACCTCCTCGTCCTCACCCTGACGGCAGCCGGCCCGCTGCACCGTGGCGAGGACAAGGGGAGCGAACCGGCCGACGAATCGGTCCCAGGCGGCAGAGTCGCGACGCGCGACGCCGGCGAGGAGCGCGGTGTCGTCAGTCGGCGAGCTCGTCACCGGCCGCGCCAAGCTGGATGAGTCCGGTGCCCAGGAGCCCGGCCGCGCCCGGGTTCAGCGGGTCCACGGTGAACGCCGTCCCGATGAGCGCCTCGACCGTGTCGTCGGGGTCGTGCGTCATGCGCCAGGAATGCAGCCGCGAGGCCGCGCCGCTGGCGACGGCGACGGCCATCGAGCTGCCGCTCCACCGCGCCCATCGCTCACCGGGCATCGGTCCGTAGATCTCGATGCCGGGCGCGACGAGGTCGATCGCGCGACCGTGCGCCGAGAAGCTCGCGAGCACGCCGAACTCGTCGACCGCCGCGACAGCGATCACGTCGTCCCGCCTCGCCGGATTGCCGACCACGGGAAGGCCCGTGTTCCCCGCGGACGCGAAGACGATGCAGTCGTCGTCGAGCGACTCGATCGCGGCGTACACGGCCTCTGACGGGGCGGCCAGGCCGAGGCTCAGGTTGACGAACTGTGCGCCGTCCGCGCCGGCCTGGCGCATGGCGAGCGCGACGTCGAACGCGGTCCCGTTCCCGTCCGCGTCGAGGACTCGGTACGGCAGCACGAGCGCGTCCGGATCGATCAGCGTGATCGTGCCGGCGACGTGGGTGCCGTGCCCGAACGCCTCGTCCACGAGCCCGTCGCCGTCGTCGTCGACACCGTTCTCGACGTCGAAGCCGCCGGGCGCGTTCGCCACGAAGTCGTACCCGGGGCCGGCGAGACGGCCCGAGAGCGCGGAGTGCGCGGGGTCGACCCCCGTGTCGATCACCGCAACGAGCGTGACGGCCCCGGGAACCGATGGTGAGAGGCCGAACAGGTCGATGGCCGGCAGCGCCGGCTGGTCCGAGTACTCGGGCAGCGTCGGCGTGCCGTCGAAAAACGCCGCCGTGCACTGCTGGGCGCTGACCTGGCCGAAGGCGTCGCAGCCGCTCGTCTCGTAGGGGCCAGCTCGCGTGTTTCGCTCGACGAAGACGACGTCCGCGCTCTGGGCGAGTGCCTGAATGCCGGTGCGCGCCCCCGCCGCGTCGGGCCAGGTGAATCGCGAGACCGAGCCGGGGCCGTTGAGGCCGAGCGACGTGACGCCGTCGCCGAACCGGTCCTCGAGGGTCGCGCCGACCGCGTTCGCGATCGCCGCAGCGTCCGCGCCGACGGCGACACCGACGAGGCGCTCGAATCGAACCGGTGCGGTCAGCAGCCGCACGTTCGATCCGATCGAGGTCGAGGAGACCTGCCCGAAGGCGGGCGCGGCCGCGGCCGCTACGAAGGCGCTCAGAAGCGCCAGGGGAGCGCGAGGAGAGAGAAGATCGTGCATGGCTTGTTCCCCGGGAAAGGAGCCATGTTGCGGACGCATGATACGTCGAAAACGGGAACTCGACGGGAACGGCGGCCGCGCATGAAGAACGCGACCGCCGTGCCATCGAGTGCGGTGATCTGGTCGACGGACTCAGTCGATCTCCTCGAAGTTCACGGCAAGGCCGATCCCTGAGAAGACGTCCTCGCCAGGGCCTCCGTCGCTCGTCGTTGGGGTCTGGGTCTGGCTCGTCTGCGTCAGCACCTCGACGTCGTCGTCGCCCGTGCCCGCAAGGATGCTCGTCGCGGAGTCGTGGCGCCCGACCGCGTGGAAGGTCACGTCGTCGTCGTCCGCACCGGCGTCGAGGACCGCGCCGCCGATGAAGCCGGCCTGGGAGAGGACCTCGATCGAGTCCTCACCGTCCTGGCCCCGCAGCGTGCCCAGCAGCGCGAGGTCGTTCCCGGAGGCATCGGAATCGAACTCGTCGTCGCCGGAACCCAGGTCCAGGGCCAGCTCCAGCGTCGGTGCACCGCCCAGCCGCGTCTCGACGTCGACGTCAACGTCGTCGCCCCCGTCGCCCAGTGCGCCGCGAAGACGCGCGTACGACAGGCCGCTGTCACCGCCGACGTCGAACTCGACCTCGTCGTCGTCCTCGCCGCTCTGGATGTCGAGCCCGACGCGGATCACGCCGGAGTCGCCCTCGGGAGCCACGTCGACGTCGACATCGTTCGACCCGTCTCCCAGCTCGAGATCGATCGACGCGTTGAGCTCGCCCGAGTGCGACTTCAGGGAGATCGTGACGTCGTCCTCGCCCTCGCCCGTCCTCAGGAAGATCCCCGCCGCGCGGACATCGATGAAGAACTCGCTGAAGACGAAGTCCACGTCGAACCTGTCGTCGTCGTCGCCCATGTCGACGAACAGGCGCGGAAGGAAGGGCGCCCGGCCGTCGATGTCGATCTCGTCGTCGCCGTCTCCGGTCATCGCGACGATGGCGCGTACGCCGGTGAAGGTGCCGCCGTTGTAGACGCCGGAGACGGTGACCTCGCCGGGCATCGGCCCGACGTCGATCTGGATATCGTCGTCCGCATCCCCGGTGGTGATGAAGAGGGTGCTCGCCGAGAAGGTGACGTCGGCAAAGGCCGTCGGCGCGGCGGCGAGGGCGAGGACGGGGGCAAGAGTCGTGAAGATCGGTCGCATCATTGGATCTCTCGTCCGGCGTGCGCCGGGAGACTGGGTGGTGAAGGAAGCACGCGGCCCGCGCCGCGCGGTGGAAGGGAGCAGCGACCTCGCTCCCTGATACGGAAGGCCCGGAGAATCGTCGGCGGTCCGAGCCGGTCGGGCCCGCGCGCCCCTGCTACTCTCCATCCGCTCCCTCGACGGGAACCGCGCGCGCTCGTCGCTTCGATGACCACCCATCCGACCACGCCGATGCCCCGACGATGGGCAGCTCGGACCTCCTGTCCGGACTGCGCGCTCGCCGACATCCACCCCGCGCTGCTCGAGGCGGCCGCGATCGGGTAGCTGGTGATGGCCACCGCCCCTGGCGTCCACGTCGAGCTGCAGGAGCTCGTGCGCCTCGAGGCCGCGGCGCGCGGGTTCGGCTTCCGGCCGCGCCAGCCGGTTGGCAGCGTCCTCTCCGGGCGCCACGGTTCGCGCCTGCGGGGCCGCGGGCTGACCTTCGAGGAGCACCGCGAGTACGTGCCGGGCGACGACGTCCGCAGCATCGACTGGCGCGTCACGGCGCGCACGCGGCGGACGCACGTGCGCGTGCACTCCGAGGAGCGGGATCGCCCCGTGCTGCTCGTCGTCGACCAGCGCCAGACGATGTTCTTCGGCACCCGCAGGACGATGAAGTCCGTGGTCGCCGCCGAGGCCGCCGCGCTCGCCGCGTGGCGCGTCGTGGCGTCCGGCGATCGCGTCGGGGCCGTCGTCGTCGGGGAGGAGCGGATCGAGACGGTCCGTCCGCGCCGCAGCCGGGCGACCGTCGAGCGGATCCTCGGCCTCATCGCGCGTGAGAACCAGAGCCTCGCCGCGGGCGGTTCGACGGAGTCCGGCGAGCGCCGCCTCATCGACGCGCTCCGGTACGCACGCGCTGCCGCGCAGACCGACTCGCTCGTCGTCGTGCTGTCGGACTTCGCCGGCGACCCAGACGAGACCCGGCGCCTGCTCGGCCAGCTCGCGGCGTCGAACGACGTCGTGCTCGGTTTCGTCTACGACACGTCGGCGGCGAACCTCCCGCGCGCCGGCCGCATCGTCTTCACGTCGGGCGAGCTGCAGGCCGAGATCGACACGGAGGGCGAGAGCGTGCGCCGCTCGGTGCACGGCGACTTCGAGGAGCGCCTGGAGGCCGTCCGGCACATCGCGCGCCGCCACGGACTGCCGGCGCTCGCTCTGGAGACGGGTGAGGACGTCGCGACCCAGCTCCGCCATCAGCTCGGCGGCACGGTCACGCGCGGGCGATGAGCACGCAGCAGGAGGTGGACCCCGGGAGCCTCTCCCGGCTGCACGACATCGTCGTCGCCGATCCGGCGCCGTTCTGGCCTCCCGCGCCCGGCTGGATCGCCGTGCTCGCGGTTGCCCTGCTGCTGCTCGCCGCGGGCGCGGTCGCAGCCGCGCTGCGGTGGCGCGCGAACGCGTACCGGCGGGCGGCGTCCCGTGAGCTCGAACGCGTCGAGGCGGCCCAGGAGTGGGCGCAGCTGTCCGAGGTGCTCAAGCGCACGGCACTGGCGACCTTCCCGCGCGAGAGCGTCGCCGGCCTGACCGGCACCGACTGGCTCGCGTTCCTCGACCGCACCGGCGGGACGCGCGACTTCACCGAAGGACCGGGCCGCGCGTTGACGACGCTCGCCTACGACCCGCGCGCGGCCGAGCGGGTCTCGGACGACGACGCGCGTGCGGCCCATCGCGCCTGCACGGCGTGGGTCCAGCGCCACCGAGTCGATCGCGCGGAGGGCGCCGTTCGGTGATCACCTTCGCGCTCCCCTGGGCGTTCGCGCTCCTCGCCCTACCGATCGTGCTGCGGCTCGTCGCGCCGCCGCATCGCGAGACGTCGCGCGGGCTCTACTCGCCCGACCTCGTGCGGCTCGCGCGCCTCTCGGGAGCGACCGCGTCACCGGGCGCCGTCGTCAGGCGCCGCTCGGCCCTCCAGTGGACCTTCGTCGCGCTCACGTGGGCGCTCTTCGTCGGCGCGCTCGCGGGACCGAGGCTCGTCGAGCCGCCGATCACGAAGGTCACGCCGACGCGCGACGTCTTGCTGGCGCTCGACCTCTCCGGGTCGATGGCGATCGAGGATCTCATGGACGCCGCGGGCGAGCCGGTCGATCGCCTCAGCGCCTGCAAGGGCGTGCTCGACGAGTTCCTCGCCCGTCGCGAGGGGGATCGCGTCGGGCTCGTTCTCTTCGGAAGCGCCGCGTTCGTCCAGGCGCCCTTCACCGAGGACCTCGACGTGTGCCGCGCGCTCCTCGACGAGGCCGAGGTCGCGATGACCGGGCCGAAGACCGTCATCGGGGACGCGATCGGGCTCTCGATCGGCGTCTTCGATCGAAGCGAGCTCGAGGACAAGGTGCTCATCCTGCTCACGGACGGGAACGACACCGGGAGCCGCGTGCCGCCGACCGACGCGGCGAAGATCGCGGCCGAGCGAGGCATCGTGATCCACGTCGTCGCGGTCGGCGACCCCGAGGGAGCCGGCGAGCAGAAGCTCGACGAGGAGACCCTCCAGGCGGTCGCGAGCGAGACGGGCGGCGCGTACCTGTTCGCGGCGGATCGCGACGAGCTGGAGTCCGTGTACGACCGCCTCGACGCGATGTCGACCCGCGAGATCGAGAGCGTCAGCTACAGCCCGACGCGCGAGCTCTTCGCGTGGCCGCTCGGGATCGCGCTCGGTCTCTCGGTGCTCTTCTTCCTCGCGGCCGACCTGGCATGGTCACGACGGCGTGGCCTCGACGCGGTCGGCCTTCGCGTCGGCGCCGCCGCGCTGCTCGTCGTTGCGGTCCTCTACGTGCTCGTCGAGAGCGCGACGCCGCTGCGCTTCCTCAGGCCCTTCGCCCTGCTCGCGCTCCCGTTGGGCGCCGCGCTCGTCCGACGTGCCGAGGTGCAGAGCGACCCGCTCGGCGACCTCCGCGGCTTCATGGATCCGCACCTGCTCGCAGCGCTGGAGCTGGAGGGCGGCGAGCGGAAGCGGCTGCGGCCGGTCGTGCTGCTGGCGGCGGTCTGGCTGGTCGGCTTCGTCGCCCTCGCCGGACCCGCGTGGGACCGCGAGCCGCCGCCGTTCCAGGAGGAGAGCGCCGCGTTCGTCGTGGCGCTGGAGGTCACGCCGACCATGCTCGCGCGTGACGTGCAGCCGTCTCGCCTGGAGCGCGCGACGATGAAGGTGATGAGCCTGCTGGAGCAGCGCTCCGGGTCGCGCGCCGCGCTCGTCGCCTACGCCGGCAGCGCGCACCTCGTCTCGCCGCTGACGCGCGACCACGAGGTCTTCGCGCCCTTCCTCACCGAGCTCTCCCCCGAGATCATGCCGGCCGATGGCGACAGCGCCGCGCGTGCAGTCGAGGTCGCGGCGCGCCACCTGGAGTCGAGCGGATTCCCCGGCTCCGTGCTGCTCGTCACCGACGGCGTCCTCTCCGACGAGACCGAGGTGATCCGCGGCCTGCGCGAGCGCGGCGGCCCGCCCGTTCACGTGTGGGGGATCGCGGCCGACGCGTCCGCGCCCGCCGCGCTCGGCGGCCCCCCCGCGCCGCCGCTCGACGCGGCCGCGCTGCGCGCCGTCGCGTCCGCGGGCGGAGGGTCGATGACCGCCGTGCGTCCTGACGACAAGGACGTCGACCGCGTCGCGGCGCGCCTGGAGTCGGCGCTCGTCGACGCGCGTACCGACGACGCCTCGGCGCACTGGAAGGACCGCGGCCGCGGGCTGGTGCCCCTGCTCGTCCTGCTCGCGATGTTCTGGTTCCGGCCCGGCTGGGTGGTGCGTCGTGACTAGGGTCCTCGCTCTCGTCGCCCTCGCGGCGCTCGCCTCTGCGGGCTGCTCGCCCGACGTCTGGTCGACGCCCGACCAGCGCGGCGATCGGCTGATGCGTGACGGGCGTCCCGAGGACGCGGCGAAGGAGTACCGGGACCCGTTCCTGCGCGGCGTGGCGCGGTTCCGCGCGAAGCAGTTCGAGGAGGCCGCCGCCGAGTTCGGCCGCGTGCCGACGCCCGAAGGAGCGTTCGACCGCGGGAACGCGCTCGTGCTGCTCGGTCGGTACGAGCAGGCGATCGAGAGCTACGACGGCGCGCTCGCCGCGCGGCCGGACTGGCGCGAGGCCCGCGAGAACCGCGAGCTCGCGCGTGTGCGGATGGAGCGCCTCGCGCCGCCCGAGGACGACGCGGGCGGGACGGACGGCAAGCTCGGCGCGGACGACTTCGTCATCGACGGCAAGTCCGAGCCCGGCGACGCGGGGGAGCCGATCGAGGTCGGGGACGGGGACCGGCTCGCGCAGGACGAGCTGCAGGCGCTCTGGCTGCGACGGGTGGAGACGAAGCCCGCGGACTTCCTGCGCGCGAAGTTCGCGTACCAGCTCGCGCGCCGGAGCGACGAAGCCGATGCGGAGGAGGCGAACCGGTGAGCTCGCTCCTCCTCGTTCTCGCGGCCCTCGGGCCGTACCAGGAGCCCGCGCTGGTCCGCTCCTTGGTCGCGACCGAAGCGCCGGTCTGGGTGGGCCAGCGCGTGCGATTCGACGTGCGACTGCTCGTCCCGAATCAGTTCAGCGGTACGCCGACGTTCGACGTGCCGGAGGTCGAGAACGCGATCTTCGTCCGCGTCGGCGGAAGCAACTCCCGGCCGACGTTCGGCAGCGAGCGGGAGGGTGGCACGTCCTATACGAGCGCAACCTACTCGTTCGCGGCCTTCTTCCAGCGGGACGGCGCGTTCACCATCCCGCCGTTCGAGGTGCGCTTCGCGAGCCTGGAGGGCTTCGGCGCCGACCCCGAGTGGCACGCGCTCGACACCCAGGAGCACCGCGTCGAGGTCCGCTCGCCACCGGGGACGGAGCGGCTCGCCGTGGTGATCAGCGCGACCCGGCTCGACGTCGACGACCGATGGGACCGCGCGACCGACGGCGCGCGCGTCGGGGACGCGTTCCGACGCACCGTCCGCATGAGCGCGCCGGACGTGTCCGGGCTCCTACTGCCGCCGCTGCCGCTCGACCGCGTCACGGGCCTGGCCGCGCGCCTCGCCGACCCCGCGGTCGAGACGGAGACCGCGCGCGGCGCGTTCCGCGGAACGCGGGAGCAGGAGGTGACGTACCTCTGCGAGGAGCCGGGGACGGCCGTGGTTCCGCCCATGGTCGTGCGCTGGTGGAACCTCGACACCGGAACGCTGGAGGCGGTCGAGCTCGCGGGCGCGACGTTCGAGATCGCCGAGGCGCCGACCCCTCCTCCGCAGGACGACGTGACGGAAGCGGCGCCGACCCGGGGCCCGCGGCGCTGGTCGCCGGCCGTGCTCGGCGGCGCCTTCGTGGCGCTCGTCGGGGCCCTCGGCGTTGCGCTGTGGCGTCGAATCCGTACGCCGCTCACGCGGTGGCTGCAGACACGTCGCCTGCGCCGCCTGACGAGCGAGTCCGGTCGGTTCCAACAGCTCACCGCCGCTTTGCAGCGCGACGATGCTGCCGCCGCCATGGCGGCGCTCTACCGCTGGCTCGCCGTGCGGCCCGCTGCGCGGCGGCCGGCGACGCTGCGTGAACTTCAGGACGAGGTCGGAGATCCGGGCCTCGCGGCGGAGCTCGACGCCCTGGAGCGGGCCGTGCTGGACGGCGACCGCGCGGGCCCTCCATGGAGCGGCGCCGCGCTCGCCAGGTGCCTCGTGGGGGCCCGCGATCACCTCGATCGGGCCGAGTCCGGCACGGCGCACGCCGACCTGCCTCCGCTCAATCCAGGGACCGGTCCTTCTTGAGCTCCTCCAGCTCGAGCTCGTGCATGCGTTCGGAGATCCACATCCCGACCAGTCCGCCGATCAGGATCGCGACGTAGAGCTGCCCGGTCACGGCCTCGGCGACACTGACCAGCTGTGCGGCCGGAGTGACGGGGGACACGTCCCCGTACCCCAGCGTCGTCATCGTCACGAAGCTGTAGTAGAGGAATGCGCCGAACGGCGGCATCTCCCCCGATGCGTCATGGCCTGCGACGAAGAGGCCGCCCAGGTCGTACGAGCCGGGCGCGACGCTCTCGATGATCCAATGGATCTGGGCGAACGTGAACCCCATCAAGAGGTAGACGTTGATGCCACCGACCACCGTCTCGACGTTCACGACGCGCTGGAAGACGAGGATGCGCGCGAGGACGACGACCAGGTAGACGAAGTACGCGGCGCTGAGGCTGCCACGCAGCGTGGGGCTGCTGTGCCAGTTCACGAACGAAGCGACGTCGAGCCACCGCATCACGAGGTTGAGCGTGAAGAGGCCGATCGCGACGAGCAGCATCGGTCGCGACAGCTGCGCGACGTAGAGCCCCGCGAGCAGGATCCCCGTGAAGCCGACCGTGAGGATCGTCTCGCCGATCTTCGACTCCTCGACGAGGATCGCGAGGGGGAGGAAGATCAGCAGCGCGACGAAGAGCGCGCTGAACGGCCCGCGGGTGGAGAACTTCCGCAACCCCAACGCAGGAGACCTCCGTTCAGCGCGACCCGCCGGGCGGGAAGCTCTTCAGGACGGAGGCGACGGCGTCGCGCAGGGTCTTCTCCGGGTTCTTCGCCATCCGCTCGGTGATCGTCCCCTGCGTCCGACCGTGCCAGACCGGGCGACCGTGGTCGGGGTTGACCATATCGATCGCGAGCGTGCCCTCGCTGAACGCGCGCACACCGACCTGACCGATGTACGGATAGCCCCAGTCGGCCGTCCCGTCGCCGTACTCGTTCCGCTCGAAGTACGCCGGGTGCTCCGTCACCTCGACGCGGTTGCGCGCGCCGAGGCTGAAGGAGACCTCGAGGTCGGCGTCCGCCGAGGAGTCGATCTCCGTCAGTCCCTTCGAGGTGAGGTCCTCGCGCGTCGCCGCGACGATCCCGTCCAGCACGACGTCACGTACGCCTGTCGGCGCGGCGATGAACGGATCCGGCTCGAGGAACGCGAAGGTCCGGAACGAGGCGAAGTCGCTCTGCGGGTCGAAGTCGGTCGTGACGCTCGGAGACGAGCACGCCGCAAGAACCAGGACCGGGAGGAGAGCGCGGAGCATGTCGTGCGTGCGGCCGTCAGAAAGCCCAGCCGATACCCAGCGTACCCACGAGGCCGTCGACGTCGACGTCCCCGGACCCCGTATTGATCGACGCGTTGTCGTACATGAGTCGCGCGTTCAGGAACAGGTGGTCCGTGAGGTCGAGGATGAGGCCGAGGCCGACTTGCCAGCCGAAGTAGTCCTCGCTCGTCTCTCCCGTGTCGAGATCGAATCCGTAGCGGACGTTTCCCTCGACGAACGGTCGCAGGCGCCAGATCTCGAGGAAGCGCCGACGCACGCCGAAGACGAGTTCGGGCGAGTCGTCACTGCCGTACTCCCGCTGCTCGAGTCCACCGAGCACGTCGATGATCGGGGTCATGACGGCCGCGTGGACGCCGTAGCCCTCCACGTCGATGTCCGACGAGTTCACACCGCCGCCCTGCGACCCCTGGTCGATCTCGGCGTCGTCCAGGACGAGCGCACGGGCCTCGAGGGACAGGACGCCGGCGCCCATCGACTGGCAGGACGCGAGGGCTGCGAGGAGCACGAACGGAGCGAGGAGAGTGCCTTTCATCCCTCCATCAGGCGCTTGAAGGGCCGCGACTTCAAGCCTCGGCCCTCCCTCGACGTGCGTCCGATCCAGGTCAGTCCGCGGCGACCTCTTGCTGGGCCTCGGTCGTCTTCGACGAGGCGGCGGGAGCCGCGGAGATGGACGTCTCCGGCGACGCCCCGTCCGCCTGGACGACGTGGACCTGGCGCTGCGGGTAGGGGATGGAGATGCCGGCGGCGTCCAGCTCCCGCTTCACGGCCTCGGTGACCTCCCAGTACACGTCCCAGTAGTCGGACGTCTTCGTCCACGGGCGCGCGACGAAGTTCACCGACGAGTCCGCGAGCTCGTGCAGGCGGACGACGGGCTCGGGGTCCTCGAAGATCTTGTCGTTGCCCGTGAGGATGTCCTCGATGATCTTGCGGGCGCGGGCCGCGTCGTCCTCGTACGCGATCCCGAAGACCATATCGACGCGGCGCGTCCGGTTCGCGGTCACGTTCGTGATCACGTCGCCCCAGATGCGGTTGTTCGGGACGTGGATCGTGCGGTTGTCGACCGTGCGAATCTCGGTGGTCATCAGGTTGAGGCCGACGACCTTGCCGGCGGCGCCGGCGGCCTCGACGAAGTCGTCCACGTCGAACGGGCGGAAGACCATGATCATGATCCCGCTGGCGAGGTTGCCGAGCGTGCCCTGTAGCGCGAGGCCGACGACGAGGCCGGCGGCGCCGATCGCCGCGAGGAGCGGTGTCAGGTTGACGCCGAGGGTCGAGAGCGCGATCAGCACACCGATGATCACGATGATCCGGCGCACCGCCGCGACCACGAACTCCTTCAGCAGGCCGGAGGTCTTCGATGCCTTCTTCATCGCGCGACGCACGACGCGCGCGACGATCCTGGAGATGAAGCCCGAGACGAAGAGGATGACGATCGCGCTCAGGATGTTGATTCCGACCGCGATCCCGCCGTCCGGGCTCTGCAGCCACGCGAGCGACGTCGAGAGAGCGGCGCGGTACCCGGTGATCGGCGGCGTTGCCACGACGGAACCCACGTAGGCCTTCGCGGACGCGACGTCGCCGCCCTTGTCCTCGAGCGCCGAGATCACGTCGTTGACGCGATCGATCAAGCGGCCCCGTTCACCGCGCAGACGGACGGCGCGCTCGCTCAGACTCGCCTCGTCGGATCCCTCCTCGGACTCGAGTGCGGCCTTCTCCAGGTCCGAGACCTCGATGCAGATCTCCTTGAGCAGCGCGAGCCAACCCGCGAGCTGTTCGGAGACCTCCTCCGCGGTCATCGGGCGGAGCTGGGCGCGCAGGACCTCGCGCTTCAGCGCGAGCGCCTGCTTGCGGGTCATCTCGCCCGCGCCTTCTTCCGCGACAGCGGCCAGCGCAGCCCGAGCCATGTCGAGCTCACCCCGCGCGGTCTCGACGTCGATCCCGCGCTCGGCGTACGACTCGACGAGCGCCTCCGCGGTGGAGAGCAGCGTGCCGAGGTCCGCGCGGAGCTTGGTCTCCTTCTGGTGCTCGGGCGATCCCGTCGGCGCGCTGACGGCGGCCTCCAGGGCCGCGGCCTGGTCGTCGATCAGGCCGAGGTAGGCCGAGAGCAGAGCCGCGCTCTGATCGGCGTCGAGGTCCTTGCTCGCCTTGGGGAGGCTCTCGCTCATCTCGATCGCGCCTGCGACGTCGGACGGCGGAGCGAGCGTCTTCTTCTCGCCCTCCTGCGCGGTCTCGGCGGGCGCCGGAGCGCCTGATTCCTGGGCGAGCGTTGCCGGGGAGAGGACGAGGAGGGCGGCGGCCGCGAGCGCGGCCGAGAGAGAGCGACGGAGGGTCATGGCGAGAGGGGATCCGGTGTCCAGTTCGGGCGGACGAGTATGGCCGGGATACGTCCGCCGCGGGCCATAACTCTCGCCTTACCTCGCCTCGCGCAGCGCGCGCTCCTCGACGCGCAGCCGCGGGACCAGCGCGGCGAGCTTCAGGGGCAGCACGAGCGCCGCCGTCCAGGCGAGTCCGAGCGCCAGCGGGATCGCGACGAGCTGGAGCACGACGGCGACGTAGTTGGGGTGGCGCAGGAATCGGAACGGACCGCGGGCGACCGGCGGGGCGTCGGGGAGGACGAGCACGTGTACGTTCCAGCGCGGACCGAGCGTCGCGATCGCCCACAGCCGCAGCGCCTCGGACGCGACGGCCACGACGAGCGCGGCGGACCGGATCGGACCGGCCTCGACCGACGGCCCGACGAGCGCCTCCTCGACGAGCATCCCCACGAGCCACCCCGTGTGGACGGCGGCGATGCCGCGGAAGCCGTCGGGCGTGATGCGCCTGCCCCCGCGCGCGAGCAACGCGGCGGCGTTGCGCCGCGCGTACGCGACCTCCACGAGGCGCAGCAGCACGAGCGCACCGACGACCGCGAGGACGAGCGTCCTCATCGCTGTCCACGGTGCAGGTCGAGGGCGATCGCCTCGGCCGAGAACCCGGGTCCGAACGCAGTCGCAACCGCCGGTCCGGGCGCGAGGTCGGGGCTCCGCAGCACGCGGTCGAGGACGAAGAGAACGGTCGCCGCCGACATGTTCCCGTGCTCGCGCAGCGTGTCGGTGGCGGCGGCGAGCTGAGCGTCGTCGAGATCGAGCGCGGTGCCGTACGCCTCCAGGATCTTCCGACCACCCGGGTGCAGGATCCAGTGCGCGAGCTCGGGCCGCGACGCGACCGAATCGACGAGCCCGCGCGCCTCGCGCCGTACGACCGCCGGAATGCGCGGCGAGAACACGACCTCCCAGCCCTCGGCGCGCACGTCCCAGCCCATCAGGTCGCGCGAGTCCGGGACCATCTGCGTCGTGTGCTTGCCGAGCGTCGCGAGCGGCCCGTCCTCTCCGGCGAGGGCCGCGGGCCCGACGAGCGCCGCCGCTGCACCGTCGCCGAACAGGGCGCACGCGACGAAGTTGCGCTGGGACACATCGCTCGCGAGGTAGGTCAGGCTCGTCAGCTCGACGCACAGCACGAGAACGAGCGCGTCGTCCGAGCTTGCCGCCAGGTCGGTCGCGATCTGGAGTCCCGACGTCCCGCCCGCGCAGCCGAGGCCGAAGACCGGCACGCGCCGCGCGGACCGTGCGATGTCGAGCCGGTCGATGACGGCGCACTCCAGACTGGGCGTCGCGACGCCTGACGTGGTTATCGTCACGACGTGCGTGACGGCCGACCGGAGGTGCGGCGGGACGGCCTCCTCGGCGGCGCGCAGCAGCATCCCGCCCGCGACCTCCAGGAAGCGGTCGTTGCGGTTGTCGTTCGACAGGAGCGTGCTCGCGACCCGGTCGCCGGCGGAGCCGACGTACTCCTCCAGGGGCAGCGCGAACGTGCGTCGCTCGATGCCCGCGCGACGGAAGACCCCCGCGAGCTCCTCGACGTCGAACCCCGCCGCGCCGTGCGCGAAGCGCTCCCGGACGGCGGCCTCCACGTCCGTCTGGGGAGCTGCGTGGGGGGCCTCGACGGTGGCGAGGGTCAGGATCGAAGGGTCTTGCATGTGAGATCATCGGTCCGGGCCGAAGGCGTTAAGACCCCGTTCGCGTCCGAACCCAGACGGCGGGGAGGACGACCATGTCGCTCGCGAAGGCGGCGACGCAGCCGAGAGCGGCGAGGGCGCCGAAGCGGGCCGTCGGCGCGAACCCGGAGAGCGCGAGGGCGCCGAAGCCTAGCGCCAGCGCTGCGCTCGACACGAACGCTGCGGTCCCGACGACGTCGAACGCCCGCAGCCGCGCGCGCGGAGATGGAGTGGCCTGTGCCGCCAGCGGGACGCCGGTGCGCCTCGCAGCGAGCAGCAGGTGGAGGGTGTTGTCGACCGCAAGGCCGAGGACGCAGGCGGCGACCATGACGGTCGCGCCGTCGAGCGGCACACCCGCGATCCACGCGCCCAAAGCGACGACCGACAGCGGCGCGAAGTTCGCGATGAAGGCGGCCGCGAGCTCGCGCGGGTCGCGCGTCACGAAGACGAAGAACGCCGCGGAGACGAGCGCCGTCAGGAGGATCGAGCGCACCAGCGTGCTGATCAGCACGTCCTGCATCGCCAGCATCGACGGGACCGAGCCCGCGACGAGGATCCGCGCACCGTTCGCGTCGCCCCAGGCCCTGGCCCGTTCTTCCAAGCGCTCGACGATCGCGCGCATCGGCGCGGACTCGACCGTCGGAACGCGCACGGTCCAGCGCGCGACCTCGCCGTTCGAGTCGAGGCGCTCGGAGGCCCGTAGCGCGACCGGGATCGCGAGCGAGGCCGCGGCGCCGCCCTCGGCGCGGACATCGGCCGCGACGGTCGCGGGGCCGAGCACCGACGAGGCGTCGGGGTCGGCGGCGAGCGCGGCGCCCAGAGTCTCGTTCGAGACCGCGGCGAGCTCGAACGGCGCGCCGTCCTCGCGCTGCGCGAGGACGTCGACGGTGGACAGCGGCGTGCCCGACGCCTCGATCGAGGCGAAGTCGGACGCGAGGACGTGTCCACGCGGGAAGTACCCGAGCGGGTTCGTCTCCGAGGAGAGGCGCGTGAAGCCCGCTCCGCCCAGCGCGAACGTGAGCGCGAGGCCCGCGAGGACGCCCTTTCGGTGACAGACGACGCGTCGCGCCCAGCGCGTCCATGGCCTCCGCGCGGGCTCGTTCGACGTTCCCGCCGCGAGGCCGCCGAAGCTCCTGTGTCCGAGGATCGCGCCCAGCCCCACGAAGGTCACGGGGATGGCGGCGACCATCGTCACGGAGATCGTGCCGCCGAAGATCGCCACGGATGTCATCCCGCTCGTCAGGAACACGCCGAAGCCCGCGGCGGTCGTCACGGCGGCGGCGATCCCGGCGCGCAGCTTCTCGCGGCGCGCCTTGCGCCAGGCGTCGGACGGATCGACGCCGCGGACGAGGTGCCGCTTGAACGCGACGACCGGGTGCATGACCGCCGCCAGCACCAGGACGAAGGCCACCGGCCCGACCGCGACGAGGATCAGGTCCGAGTCGACGCCCGCCGCGCGCAGGGCGGCGCGCGCGCCGATCGACGCCGCGCCGGCGGGGAGCAGCGCCGCGATCGCGAGCCGCGCCGAGCGCAGGAACGCCGCCACCGCGAGCGCTGCCGCGACGACGAGCAGCGGCGCGAAGACCTGCTCGACGCGGCGGGCCTCGGCGTCGAGCGCGGTGGCGACGAGCGGATGCCCGGCGCACGCGAACGTCTCGCCGCGCTCCTCGGTGCGCCGTCGGAGGTCGTCGACCGCGGCCGAGAGGGCGTTCCGCTCCGCGGGCGTCGCGCCCGGGCGCACGGTCACGATCCGGTCGACGCGGAACGGCGCCTCCGTGTCGACCAGCCCGAGTGCTCGCACAACGGGGCGCTCGGCCGCGGCGGCGAGCCTCTCCAGCGGCGCGCCGTCGGGCGCGAGCTCCAGCGGATCGAAGACGACGGCGGCCGCGGGCGCCGCGCGGAGCGCCTCGGTGCTCGCGCGCCACGCGGTCATTCGATCCTCGGCGTCGAGCATCAGCCGCTCGCTCCGTACGAGGACGAACTCGTCCCCGCCGAAACGCTCGGCGAGCAGCTCGAATCCAGGCGTGGCACCGGTCTGACCGACCCAGCGCTCGACGCGGTTGTCGGTCGTCCAGCCGAGCGTGTACACGCCTCCCAGCGCGAGCAGGGCGACCCACGCCCAGAAGATGGGGTTCCTGAACATGTGCAGCGAGGAGGCGCGAACGCGCCGATCTCTCAGCCGAGCGCGCCGTCGAGGCCGCGGAAGAACCGCTCGAGGTCGGCGGCGCCGTTCATCGTGTTCGGCGACACGCGCAGGTGGTTGCGGCCGCCGCCTTCGAAGCCGCGAACGACGACGCCGTGGTCCTCGAAGAGCGAGCGCGCCACGTCGCGCGCCGAGCCGCGTCGGAGCCCGACGGCGACGAGCGGGGCGCCGTCCTCGGGCGCGCCGGGCGAACGCCACTCCAGGCGCTCGTCCGCGTCGACGCGCTCGCGGAGCTTCTGCCGCAGCGCGGCGTGGTGCTGCTGGCGACCCTCGTCCCGGGACGCGTGGAACGAGATGGCATCGCCGATCGCGAGCAGCTTCGGGAGGTCGCGCGTCCCGAAGTCCGTGAACGCGCGCGCCGTCCCGCGGGACCGCCCGTGCCCCCAGGTGACGACCATCGGCCGCATCGCCTCCGTCGCGGCGTCCGAGAGCGCCATCAGCCCCGAGCCCTTCGGTGCCTGGAGCCACTTGTGGGCGCTCGTCGCGTAGACGTCGACGCCCAGCGCGTTCACGTCGACGGGGTGCATGCCGACCGACTGCGCGCCGTCGACGAGGATCCATCGCACGCCCTTCGCCCGCGCGGCGCGGGCGATCGCGGCCACGTCGTGGCGCACGCCGTAGACGTTGTCGACGTGGGGGACGACGATCGCCGCGGTCGAAGGCCCGATCGCGTCGACGTGCGCCGACACGACGTCGTCCCGCGAGAGGGACGCCACGTCGTCGTCGGGGAACTCGAACCGGCGCACGGTGTAGCCGCGCGCGCGTCCCGCGTGCTCCCACGACGCGCTCGCGCCCATGTGGTTGATCGAGCTGAACAGCACCTCGTCGCCCTCGCCGAGCGGCAGCCCGTTCGCGGCCATCCCGAACGCGGCGGTCGTGTTCCGCACGACGGCGACGCGCTCCGTCGGGACGCCGAGGACCCGGGACGCAGCGGCGTGGACCTCCTCGACCGGCTCGCGCCAGACGTCACCCCACACGTGGAGCCAGGGATTCGTCTCGCACACGGCGAGGTACCGCGCGTGGGCCTCCCGGACCGCCCGCGGGACGGTCCCGATCGAGGCGTGGTTCAGGTACGTCACGTCGGCGCCGAGGTCGTAGTCGTCCTCCGGGCGCCGGGCGGGGCCGACGCTGGCGGCGGAGGAGAAGTCCCGGGCGAAGGACTCGCGCGCCGCGAGGAGGGCCGCGGCACCGGCGAGGACGTGGCGTCTGCTGGGTTGCGTCACGGCCCAATCCTATGCGCGGGGGTCGGTGCTTGCGGTCGCCGTTCGCGTTGTGCCACAACGCCGCACACGACCTTTGCCATCCAGGAGATCACCATGCATCGCGCGTTCGCCCCCCTTCTGCTCTCGCTCACCGCCTGCGGCGCGCCCACCGAGAGCTCGCCGCCCGTCGGCACGACGCCGACGAACCCCGGTCCGGTCGCGCCGTTCTCCGCCGAGTCCTGGCGGGCGGAGGACATCGAGTTCCCGCCGGTGTTCGCCCCCGGCCTGCCTCCGGGACAGGAAAGGGTGCTATTCGCTCCCGGCATGTTCGACGTCGACGCGCCGGACTACTGGTCCTACACGTTCGTCATCCGCGTCGAGGAGCAGGGCTACGACGCGGCGCGCCTGACGGACTTCTTCGAGCAGTATTACGACGGCCTCATCGTCGGCATCGCCGATACGAGGGAGCTCGAGGTGCCGCCCGACCCTGCGACCGTGCGGGTCGAGTCGTCCGGACGGCGTCGTTTCGACGGGACGGTCGATCTCGTCGACGCGTTCACCGACGGTCGGATGATCCGGGTGAACCTCCGGATGCACGTGGTCGAGGGGGACGACGGGTCGACGATGCTGCGGGTCCGCGCGAGCCCCCAGCCCGACGGGCACGCGATCTGGGATCAGCTGATGATGGCGATGCGCACGCTCAACGTCTGACGCGCGCGGGAGCGGCTCACGGACCGACGACGAACTGGACGGCGTCGGTCGTGGCGAAGCCCTGGGCGACGTCGGGCTCGCGGTACCAGAACTGTCCGAAGATCTCCCGGCCGACGAACGCGCCCGGCTGCGAGAACGTGCGCAGGTAGTCGTTGAAGTCGAACCGCAGGACGCCCGTGCACCCCATGAGACCGCCGGAGTTCGTCGCCGCCGTGCGCGTCAGGCCGCTCCCCACGCAGATCGTGCTGTCGCCGACCGGCAGCTGGGCGTGGTCGAAGCCGAAGAAGTAGATGCCCGTGCGGTTCGGGCCCGTGCCGACGCCGTCGACGTAGAACGGGGCGCCCGAACCGACGCTCGGCGTCCCGGACGTCTCGATGCGGCCCGGGCAGGGCACGTCGGCGGGTGTCGGCAGGCAGTAGGTGCCCTCGTAGGGCTCCTGGAGCATCGTCAACGTGTCGAGGACCTGGCCGGTCGACGTCAGCATCGTGACGTCCATGCGGTTCCCGTCGATGTCGAGCACGACGGACGAGAGCGTCGAGGTCGAGATCGCCATCGCCGGGTGGTCGAGCGAGCCGCCGCTGATCTTCCCCGACGCGCCCGCGACGATGTAGACGGCGCCGCCGCGCGGCCCGGGTTCCTTTCGATAGGCGCCGGTCCCGGCCTCTCGGCCGTCACCGCCGTCGATCTGGTGCTGGGGCCCGAAGTCGTTCGAGAACCCGTAGTGGCCGTCGATCAGGTACGACCGCTCGTAGGAGTGACTGTGCCCCGACATCACGAGGTCGACGCCGTGGTCCTCCAGGATCGGCACGATCTGGGTGCGCATCAGGACCAGGGGGAGCTCCACGTCCGAGTCGTGCGATCCCTTCGAGTACGGCGGGTGATGCCAGAACGCGATCGTCCAGTCCTTGTCGTTGGACGCGAGGTCGGACTCGAGCCACGTCGCCATCGCGTCGCCCTGCAGCGGACTAGAGGCGAACGAGTCCAGACAGACGAAGTGCGCGTTCGCGTGATCGAACGAGTAGTACGCTTCGGTCCCGGACGGCACCCCGCCCGCCTCGCCGCCCTGCGGCAGGCTGAAGATGTCGTAGTAGACGAAGCCGACGATCTCGTGGTTGCCCCGCGTGGGCCACACCGGAGACGTGCGGAGCATCTCCGGGTACATGTCGAAGACGGCGTCCTGGAACTCGTCGTCCGTCCCCGAGTCGTACGCGTTGTCGCCGAGCATCAGCCACAGGTCGGTGTGCCGGTTACCCGTGAACGACCTGTACGCGTCGCGCACCGCGGCGGCGTTCGCGTCGGCGGTTCCCGAGTCACCCAGGACCCAGACACGGGTGGGGACGCGGGCGCCCGGCAACGGCGACGTGACGAAGTAGTGGTTCGCGTCCCCCCCGACGAGGATCGAGCTCGACGTGCCGACGGCGTAGTAGTACTTCGTCGCCGGCTGCAGGCCGTTGATCGTGATCCGGTGATTGAAGTCGAAGCCGTCGGAGCCGGACGGCTGCAGGCTTCCGAGCGACGTGCCGTACCAGACGCGGCCGGTCGTCGGCCAGTCGGTGCGCCAGCGGATCGTCATGCCGTATGACGTCGCGCGCTGCAGGTAGGGGCCCCGCTCGACGTCCTGGACGGGCGCGGGTGAGGCTGCTGGGAGGGCGACGAGGCAGAGCGTCGAGAGGAGCATGGGCGTCTCCGTCGGGAAGGGAGTGCACGCGCGGGGAGAGCGCTTCCCGCACCCTAACGGAGACCCGTCAAGGTCGCTTCAACGTCGCGAGTGCTGCGACCACGTGCTCGCGCAGAGCGCCCGTCGCCCTCGTCGACCGCTGCTTCGCAGTGAGACCGTCGATCGCGGCGAGCGCGGACGAGTAGGCGTCACGCGCCGCGTCCGTGCGCTTCGCGGCGACGAGGACGTCTCCGCGCAGCGACAGCCAGCGCTCCTGCCGCTTCGCATTCGACGCGAGCGCGTCGACGCGTTCGAGCGCGGCGTCGAAGCGCTCCGTCCCGATCTCCAGGTCGATCGCCTCCAGGTGGAGCGCGGGCGCTGGCCCGAGGCGGTCGATGCCGGCGTCGAGCACGGCGAGCGCCTCCGCTCTGCGATCCCCCGTTCCGCGTCGCTCGGCGCGGGACCAGGCCAGGTAGTGGTCCGGCTGCGGCGCGTCGGACCCGGCGACGAGGTCGGCGAACGCCTGCGTCGCGGCGTCCCATCGCTCCAGCGCGCTCAGCACCTCGGCGCGCAGCACCTCGGCGCGCAGCACCTCGGCGCGCAGCAGGAGCCCGGATTCGCTCTTCGGCTGGGCCGCGAGGTAGCGCGTCGCGCACGCCTCCGCGGACCGCGCCCACCCCATGTCGAGCCAGACGCGCCCCTGCACGAGGTCGATCCCGGGCCACGCGGGACTGAGCGTCCGCGCTGCCTCCAGGTCGGAGACCGCAAGGTCCCAGTCGCGGTGCCTCCGGTGGAGGTCGGCGCGCCGCACCCGGAGCGTCACGCTGTCCGGCGACTTCTCGATGAGCACGTCGAGCGCGGCGATCTGCTCGTGCAGTCCGTCGTGGGCCGCCGCGGGAGCGGCGGGCATGCACAGCAGCAGGGGCAGCAGGAAGAGGAGGGTCCGGTGCACGGCGTGAGCCATCGGGAGGCGTGGGCGAGGGGAGGCGACGCGCCCGATGCTACCGCCCGCGCGCGACTACGGCCGGACGCCCTCGACGAGCGGGATCGAGTACCAGATCGACGCTCCTGGCACGGTCCGCCACGCTGCCGCGGCGGTCTCGGCTGCGTCCCATGCAGCGCCGGTGACGACGCCCCGCGCGACCATGTTCTCGCGGCTGGCGCCCATGACCTCCAGGAAGTTGTCGACGATCGTGTCGAAGGTCGGTGCGCCTTGTGTCGCTCCGAAGAAGAACGTGGTCGATCGGGTGACGCGCGCGCCGGCGTCGACGAGCAGCCGCGGCAGGCGACGGCCGATCAGCGGATCGAGGCCATGGCTCTCGAAGTCGACCCAGAAGCGCCGCCACAGGTCGGCGAGCTCGGGGACGTCCGGCTCGAAGCGCAGGAGCTCGTGGTCGTCGTCGACCAGGACGACGCGGCCGCCGGGCCGGACGCTCTCCACCATGCGCTTCGCCACGTCCAGCGGGTTGCGCACGTGCTCCAGGATGAAGCGGCCGTGCGCGAGATCGAACGAACCGGCCTCGCCGACCTCCAGCGGCGGTGCGTCGACCGCGCCCTGGCGGAGCTCGACGAGTCCGGCTTCGCCGTCCGCCGCGGCCTGGCGCTCGGCCTCAGCGATCTGTCGCGAGTCCCGCTCGATCCCCACTACGCGTGCGTCCGGACCGACGCGCCGTGCGAGCGCTCGCGTCATCTGTCCGAGCCCCGCACCGAAGTCGACGATCGATCGGACGCCCGAGAGGTCCATCGCGGCGAGCTGCGCGTCGTTCAAGAGGCCCTGGAGCCTTGTCAGTCGCTGTTGCTCGGCCGGCGAGTAGCCGTGGACGTATGCGGAGGAGTCGGAGGGCGGAGGGGGAGCGGTCACGGTCCTCCCAGGTTGTCCACGACGAGGCCCCGCGCAACGCCGCCGCGCGGATTCCCCGACTTCGTGAGACGGCGCGCCCGTGCCGGCTCACTGCGTTGGCGGCCCCCACAGCGCCGCCCGAGTCTCCTGCTCGTACCGACCGTCGCCGCCCAGGGCGACATGTGTTCGACGGGGCCTCCGCGGACCAGGCTGACGTCCCGGATCGTGTCGCCCGACGACGACCTCGCGATGGGCACCGGGCCCGAGATCGTCCCTGAGATGACTTCAGTGCGACGATTTGCCGCCATGATTCAGGCGCACGGAAGCGGAGGGGACGTCGAGCGTGCGAGTCCGCTCCGCCGGGAATGCCCGTTCGACCCATCGCGGGTCACAAGCGGCCCCGGCGACGAACAGTCGCTCAGAGCCCGGGCAGTCATCTCCGATTAGACTGCCCCGGCGCTGAGCCGACGATGATGGCACACCCGCCAATGCGGCCGCGCTGCTCGCGTGGGCAATGGATGCCCACGCTCTCAGGAGATGCCATGTTCAGCGCCACCGACGACTCGCGCGAAACGTCGAACGGGCCCTTCCGTGGGCCCACAGATCCAGCGCGGAGTTCCCGCACGCTTGCGAGCGTCGTCCGCCACGTCGCGTTCTACGCCGTCGGCTCGGGGGTGTCGATGGAGGAGGTCACGCGGGCGACGGCGCTCTCTCGCTCGCACCTCATCGACGACACGAATCGAGTCGACGACGAGATTCCCTCGAACATCTGGCGCCTCATTGCCGAACGTTCGGACGCGCCCGTCCCCACTCTCCACATGGCACGCGGGACGGACTCGTCGCTGTTCGGCCCCTGGCTACGTGCCGCTCGGTTTGCGCCGACGCTCGAAGACGCGCTGCGCTCGATGATCCGGTTCTCCTCCGTACTCGCCGACGAGTTGAAGCTCAGGCTCTACCCCGAAGGACGGGACGAGGTTCTCGAGAGCTGGCATCCGCAGGACCACCTCGACGGCGGCTGGATGGCAGAGATGGGCGTCGCCATCCTCGTTCGCACACTGCGCGAGACCTTCGGCTTCGGTGACTGTGTCCAGCGCGTGGAGTTCGCGCACGTCCTGAACGGACCTCGCGAGGCCTATGGGCTTCACTTCGGGGTCCCGGTCCTCGACGGTGTCGGCAGGACCGCGATCGTCTTCCGGCGCGACGCACTCCGAACCCCAGCCCGCCAGAGCGACCGGGTGCTGATGCGCTACGGCGAAACCGAGCTCGAGGCGCTCCAGGACCGCCTCGCGCCCTCCGGGGATCGCCCGCCGCTGGGCCGGGTCTACGACTCGATCGCGCGCAACGCAGAGCGATCCGAGTTCGGCGCGCAGGCGCTCGCGAGCAGCATGCACACCAGTCTACGAGCCCTCCAGCGTTTGACGAGCGAGCATGGAGTCACCGTGCGTGAGCTCCTGGAGGAGGCGCGCGAGAAGAAGGCGCGTGAGCTCCTGGTCGAGACCTCGCGGAGCGTGGAGGACATCGCGTACGCCCTCAGCTACTCCGATGCGCGGTCGTTCCGACGAGCCTTCCGCCGCTGGACCGGTCAGTCCCCAGCGGACTATCGAAAGGGACCGCTCCGTCGCGACCTCGAGTGAACTCGACTCGGCGCGCGCGCCGTCAGCGATCGGTGTCGACTGGCGCGGCCTGCGCGGCTGCGACGCGACGCGCACCCTCGGAGTCCGAGAGCGGGACGACGATGGGAAGCCCGACACGGCTCTTCTCTGCGGACAGCTCGGGCGCATCCTGCAGGACGACCTCGACGTAGGTCGTGCCTCCCTCCTCGACTTCGACCGCGCCGATCCCTTCGAGGTCTGCCCCGTCTATGAGAGGTCGGTCGAAGACGACGTCGATCACCTTCTTCCCCGGAGCGACGAGCCAGCTCAGGTAGTCGTTCGACGCGAGGCGCCCGATCTCGCGGCCCCCGCTCCGGACGTAGATCGGCCGCGAGCTGCCTGCCAGCTGGTCGCTCCGCAGCACGACGACCCGACCGCGACCCGCCGGGATCGGCTGGTCGACGGCGGCGAACGGCACTCGCTGGTAGGAGGGCGAGCCGCACCCTGCGAGGAACGCTGCAAACGAGATCAGGGAGAGGGCGATCGAGCGCGTTGCTTGGCGTGATCTCTTCACGGGGTCTCCTTCGTACCCGGGGGTTGCGGAGCGCCCGGTCCCTCGTCGAATCCGTCGGCGCGGATCCACGTCTGGACGCTGGAGTCGTACACGCGATTGAGCTGCGTGACCTCTTGGACGAGGTCGATGAAGTACCGGTTGTAGATGTCGCCGTGCGAGCGACTGATGTCGCGGCTCGCGCGGATGACCCAGAACGGAGTCGTGTTGAACGCATCCGGCACGGCCTCGATCACGACGCGCCCTTCCTCCACTCGCGCGGTGTGGCTCACGAGGTGATCCAGGTGCCCCTGGGCTCGCGTCACGAGGCGCCACTGGCTCGGCTCGTCCTCGGCGTGATCCTTGCGCGTCGCGGCGCCCATCGACCCGATGATCTGGCCGAATGGATACGCCACGCCGGTGACCCAGTCCGCCTCCGACGTGATCGACACCATGATCGGGCCCGGCGCGGGCTCGACCGTCCCGTCCCTCGAACGGAGCTCGACCCGCGCCTTCGAGAGCTTGAGCTGCTCGATGAACTGGTGCGAGGAGAGAGCGTCGAGCGCCGGGTTCTGGAGGAGGACCAGGTCGGTCAGCGCCGGGATCCCCTCGTTCCCGTACGAGAGCAGCATCGTCGAGAGGGACGGACCGAGAGTCCGAGCCACGATCAAGCCTCCCATCGAGTGCCCGGAGATCACGACCTTCGAGTCCAGTCGCTCCTTCGCCGCACGAGTGAGCCGGAAGTACGCTTCGCGGATGTTGTAGGACGCTACGCGAGACGCGACCTGCTTGCGCGCCCAGAAGCTCGCCTCCTTGAAGATCGGCGGACGCATACTCAGTCCGCGCCAGCCCAGGAAGACGCCGACGATCCGGTCCGGAGCAGGTGCCCCCTCGACCTCGAGCTCCTTCGCGAGCGTTGCGAGCTGGCTCCTGAACGTCTGAAGATCGCCCTTCTTGCGATCGGGATCCGCGTTGTGGTTCCACCCGTGGATGTGGATCAGCACGATCACGCCACGTTCGGCGTCTTCGTTGCGACGCTGGACGAGTTCGACAGCGGCGTCGAGCTGATCGCGCAGCCAGAAGACGCCGAACTCGTCGAACTCGATGATCGCGAGGTCGGCGGACACGCTGCTCTCGACGGGTACCTGCGATACGTACTGCGACGGCTCGGCGTTGTAGAGCTTGTTGGGCACGCAGCCCGCGCAGCAGGTGGCCGCGGCCACGAGGAGGAGAGCGTGGGACCAGGAGGTCCTGGCGGATCTTCGTCGCATCACTGTCCTTCGCCGTCTGCCTCGGTCGGTTGCCACCCGCCGCCCAGCGCGCGCTGGAGGGCGATGAACGTCTGCGTCACGTCGGCGCGGCTGAGGATGAGCGACTCCTCCGCGGCGAAGAGCGACCGCTCCGCGTCGAGGACGTTCTGGAAGTCGCTGCGCCCCTCCAGGTAGAGCTGCTTCGAGAGCTCCGCCGAGTCGCGCGCCGCCTCGACCGCGACGGACAGCGACTCCACGCGCTCCCGTTCGCGCGCGAGTCCGTAGACCTCTCGCTCGACCTCTTCGATCGCCTCCAGGACTGACTGGCGGTAGTCGAGCAGCGCCACCTCGGCGGCTGCCTTCTGCGCCTCGATGTCCGCGCGCTCCCGGCCGCCGTCGAACAGGTTCCAGAACAGCGTCGGTCCGAATCCGAAGAACCCGCTGTCGGCCTGGAACAGCTTCCCTGAGCTGGTCGACTCGTAGCCGATCGACCCGACGAGGTCGAAGCGTGGGTAGAGGTCCGCCTCTTCGATCCCGACGCGAGCGACCTCGGAGACGAGCCTCTGCTCGGCGGATCGCACGTCGGGCCTCTGGCGCAGGACGTCGGCGGGCACGCCCACGCCGAACGTCGATGGGGGTGTCGGGATGTCACCGTCCCCGTCGAGCTCCCCGATGATCGAGCTCGGGTCACGTCCGAGCAGGACCGCGAGCTGCAGCTCGGCCGCGCGAAGATCGGCCCGGAGCGCCGGCACGTCGGCCTCGGTGTTCGAGAGGTTCGTCCGCGCCTGGGCGACGTCGAGCGCCGGCGCGGCGCCCGCCCGGAACCGCGTCTCGGTCAGCTCGAGGCTCCTGCGCTGGATCTCGACGTTCTGGAGCGCGACGCCGAGGCGCGCCTGGCTCATTCGGACCTCGACGTACGCGGACGCCACCGAGGCCACGACGAGCGCCTGGACGTCTCGCAGGTCCTCGATCGAAGCGGCGAGGTCCGCGTCGGCGGCCTCGATGATCCGTGTGACGCGACCCCACAGGTCGATCTCCCAGCCGAACTCCAGCCCGATCGTGTAGAGGTCGAACGTCTGCTGCCCGAACGGGGGGAAGGTGTTCGCGCTCACGCGGGTCCTCGAGTAGGAACCCGTGCCGTTCACGTCGGGGAATCGTTCGCCGACCGCGCGCCGCTGGAGCGCCGCGGCCTGGCGGACGCGCTGCACGGCGGACGCGAGGTCCAGGCTGCCGGAGAGCGCCTCCTCGACGAGCTCGTCGAGGCGTGCGTCCTCCAGCGTGATCCACCACCGTCCGAGGTCCTCGGGAGCCGACTCGGCCGACCCTTCTTCCCCGGACGCGTTCCACGCCGACGCGAGCTGGAGGTCGGGGCGAACGTAGTCCTCGCCCACGATCGCGCACGCCGCAGCAGATGCGGCGAGCGTTGCCGCTGCCGTCCGCACGGTTCGACCGATCACGACGCCACCTTCATGCCGAAGCGCTCGGCGAACAGGACGTAGACGGTCGGCGTCACGACGAGGGTGAGCACCGTCGAGAGCGCCAGCCCGAAGATCATCGCCCAGGACATCCCGGCCCACATCGGACCCCCGAAGAGCGCGAGCGGTAGCAGCCCGCCGATCGTGGTCAGCGTCGTGAGCAGGATCGGCTGCATTCGCGCCAGGCCCGCCCGGGCGACCGCTTCCCTCAGTTCCGCGCCCTCCGCGACCATCGACTCGATGAAGTCGATGAGCACGATCGCGTTGTTGATGACGGTCCCCGCCAGGGCAACGATGCCGAGGAGGGGCATGAAGCCGAGCGGCCAGCCCGTCGCGAAGAGCCCGAGGAGTGCGCCGATGAGCGACAGCGGGAACGCCAGCAGGACGACGATCGGCTTCGTGAGCGAGTTGTACTGGACGAGGAGGACGAAGAAGATCAGCACGACGCTGATCTTGAATGCACCGACGACGCCGCCCTGGCTCTTGACGGTCTCCTCCGCTTCGCCCGCGGTCTCCAGCTCGTAGCCGGGCGGGAGAGCGCGGACGATCGGCTCCAGGCGCGGACGGATCGTCTCGGTGACCGCGTTCGAGAGGAACTCCGGCGCGACCTGGGCGCCGATCGTCAGCGTCCTCCGGCGGTTGCGGCGCGCGATGACCGCGTCGGCCCAGTCGGACCGCGCCTCGACGATCGAACCGAGCGGAACGGCGCCCCGCTCTCCCTTCACGTGGACCGACTCCAGGCTCGACACGTCGCGCCGCTCGTCGCGGCGCAGGCGCAGCTCGATGTCGACGAGGTGATCGCCCTCGCGCAGCGTCGTCAGGCTGCCGCCGTCGTAGAGGTCCTGGAGGGTCCGCGAGATCGACGCGCTCGAGACGCCCGCGAGGTAGGCGCGCTCGACGTCGACGTCGAGGTCGATCTCGTAGCTCCGGTTGTGCCAGTCGTGGGAGGGCGTCAGGAGGCCCTCCGTCGCGTGGAACACGCCGAGCATCTCGTCGGCCGCCGCGCGAATGACGTCGAGGTCCTCTCCGGTGAAGCGGAACTCGACCGGGTTGTCGATCGGAGGGCCCAGCTCGTACGGGCGCACCTTGATCTCGGCGCCGGGGATCGAGCGGACCTCTCGACGGAGTTCCTCCACCCAGGGACGACTGAGCTCGGCGCCGGTCGTGTTGACGAGCACCATCCCGGTGTGGGGGACGCTGTCGTCGGGATCGAGCGACAGGAGCATGCGCGGCCCTCCCGAACCGACGAACGAGGTGGCGTTCGCGAGCCGCTCGACGGGCTCGCCGTCGATCTCCGTCCTGCTCGTCCGCAGGACGATGTCCTCGACCTGGGCGATCGCTCGCTCCGTCGCCTCGAGTGACGAGCCCACCGGCACTCGTACGTCGATGAAGAGCTGATCGCGGATCCCGCCGGGGAAGAACTGCGTCCCGATCGCCGGAAGCAGCGACAGTGACGACGCGAACGCGGCGGCGGTGGCGCCGAGCGTCAGGATCCTCGCCGCCACGCATCGCTTGACCACGGCGGTGTAGAGACGTCCGAGTCGACCCACGGGCTTCCCGGCGGTCTTCGAGGGCCGCAGGATCGTCGAGGCCATGAGCGGCGTGACGGTCATCGCGACGACGTAGCTGCTCAAGAGCGTCGCCGAGACGACGATCGGGAGGCTCCGCATGTACTCCCCCGTCTCTCCCGAGATCGTCAGCATCGGGAGGAACGCCGCGACCGTCGTGAGCGTCGACGAGAGGATCGCCCTCGAGAGTCCTTCGGCGCCCTCCGCTGCCGCGCGGTCGCGCGGCACGCCATCGTCGATCAGTCGCTGGACGTTGTCCGTCACGACGATCGCGTTGTCCACGACCATTCCGAGCACGATGATCAGCGACGCGATCGCGAACTGCTCCAGCTCGACGCCGAAGCGCGGCATCAGCGCGATCGTCGAGATCATGCTGAGCGGGATGGCGGTCGCCATGACCAGCGCCGGTCGCCAGCCCATCATCACGAACGCGACGCCGAGCACGATGGCGATCGCCTGCCACAGGCTCTCCATGAAGTCGGAGACGAGCGAGTCGACCTGGCGTGGGAGGTCGTTCACCCGGGTCACCGCGACGTCCTCGGGCAGGTAGGTCGCCAGCGTGCGCTCGACGACCTCGTCGACTCGAGCGCCGAGCTTCACGACGTTGCGGTTCTCCTTCATCGTGACGCCGAGGAGCAGCGCGCGCGGCGCGCGCGTCTCGGGCGACGTGAAGCGGACGGCGTCGCGTCTCGGGTCGTCGTGGCTGCGGACCAGCTCGAACGGGAGGTCCCGGATGGCGACCGCGCGACCGTCGTCCGCGCTCGCCACCGTCGCGGCGCCGATGTCCTCGAGCGTCACGAGCTCGCCGCTCGGCCGCAGCGGGTAGCGGAGATCGTCGGTCACCAGCACCGCGCCGCTGTTCGCCACGTTCTGGTCGTCGAGCGCTCTGGCGAGGTCGTCTCGCGTGATGCCGAGCCGAGCCCACGTGCCGGCGTCGATCTCCAGCGTGATCGTCTCGCCCGGGACCCCGAACATCGTCACGCTCGCCACGCTCTCGATGCTCTTGAGGGCTGTCTCGAGCTCGTCGGCCATCAGCTCGAGCTCGCGGTAGGTGTAGCGGTCCGCGTCGGGATCCTCGATCGTCTGGTGGAGCACCAGGCAGACGGACGACACGTCGCCGAAGTCCGAGTTCACGAACGGCACCCCGCAGTCGGACGGGAGCGTGCCCTGGACGGCCTGGACCCGATCCCGGACCTTGTCCCAGACCTGATCGATCTCGCCCTCGCCGACGTCGTCGATGAGCTCGACGTCGATCTTCGAGTAGCCGGTGCGCGACTTGCTCTCGATCGTCTCGACCTCCTCGATCTGGTAGATCGCGTCCTCGATCGGCTCGGTGACGAGGTCTTCGACCTTCTCCGCGGAAGCGCCGGGCCAGCGCGTCTCCACGAGCGCCGTTCGGATGGTCATCCGCGGGTTCTCTCGCCGGGACATCGTCAGGAACGTCGACGCTCCGACGAAGACCATGACGGCCGCGATGAAGAGCGTGACGGGGCGATGCGAGATCGCTGCGCGTGTGAGCTGCATCGGGCGCTACCGGCTCGTGGCGGCGGAGGTCGACACGGGATCGCCGGCGCGCAGGAAGGCGACACCGCTGAGGATCACCTCCACGCCGTCCGCGAGGCCGGGTGCCGTGATGCGCCGTAGATCCCCCGAGGCCTCGTGCACGTCGACGACGACCTTGTTCGCGCGCCCGTCGCTCACGACGAACACGGACTCCTCGCCGGCGCCCGAGAGGATCGCGGACACGGGGAGCCAGTACCCGAGCGGTGGCAGCGCGGCATCGAGGCCGACTCGAACGACGTCGCCCGATCGGAAGAGGAAGTCGCGCGATCCGATGGCGACGCCCTCGCGATCGGCGGGCGTCGGATTCCGAACGAGCGCGTCGCCGTCCTCGAGCTCACCCGGCGATCGCAGGCGGCGCAGGGTCCACGCGTCGATCTGCTCCCAGGCGTCGTCCAGCTCGATCTCGGTCACGACGGGGACCTGGGGACCGTCGATTGCGCCGCCCTTGCGGTTGGTCTGGAACCCGGGCAGTCGCAGCACGTACGCACGGCCGGCCTCCTCGTAGACGCAGTCCGCGCTCACGTAGAGTCCTTCCGCGCCGCCGACCACGAGCGGCACGACCGGGAAGATCTCCGACAGTGACTCCGAGGAGCCGTCGGCCGGCATCCCGCGGACGCGCACCTCGGGATTGAGGGCGATGAGACCGACCCGGAACGTCCTCGTCCCCGCGTCGGCGACGCTCGTCTTCTCGAACACCGTGCCGATGACGGAGTCCACGTCGTCGCCGGGCTGCATCCCTCGCGCGTAGACCGAGACCCCCGTACCGAGTCCGAGCTCCCGCTCCTGTTCCCCCGAGGCCGTCAGCGCGACCTTGACGGGTGAGATCAGAGTCAGCTCGACGATCGAGGTGCCCGCGACGACGTAGTCCCCCTTCGTCGCGAGCTTGCGGGTGACGCGGCCGTCGAACGGCGCGCGCAGCGTGCAGGACTCGACGTCCGTCTGCGCCCGCTCCAGGTCGATTCGCTGCTCCTCGAGCTGCGCCTCGAGCGTGACGATGTCCGCCTCCTTCACGAGGACGGAGCCCTCGATCTCGCTGATGTTCGCGAGCGCCGACGCTTCGGCCTTCAGGGCGCTCTGGAGCAGTGCGGTCTCGCGCGCGAGCGACGCCGTCGCCGTTCGGAACTGCGCTTCGCTCGAATCCAGGACGGACTGCGCCACGGCTCCCGTCTTGATCAGGACCCGGTCGCGTTCCACCGTCGTCGAGGCGAGATCCAGGTCGGCCTCGGCGACTGCGACCGACTGCTGGGCCGAGATCACGTCGGACTTCGCGGCCTCGGCCCCGGCCTCGGCGTTCACGAGCTGTGCGCTGACCACGCGATCGATCTCGACCCGCGCCGACTCGATCCTTCGCTCTGTCGTCGCGATCGCGCGCTCCGCCCCCGCCAGCGCCTGGCGGAGGCGGGTGCCGTCGAGCGTCGCGACGATCGCGCCGCGGCGGACCACCTCGCCGTCGCCCTGGACGAGCAGCTCTCCTTCGCCGTCGAGCTGCGGTCCGCGGGCGAACTCGCCGGCGTCCAGCGTCATCGTCACGAGGCCGCTCACATCGAAGCTGAGCTCCGAGACGCGGAACGGCTCGACGATTCCGGTCGTCAGGGTCTCCGAGCGGGGCCGACTCGTCGTGAGCTCCGCGGTGACGACGGCACGAGGTGCCTCGGCGACGCCGACGACGGGTTCCGAGCCGCACGCGGCGACGAGGAGGAGTACCGGAGGTGCGGAGAGCCGTCCGGGGCGAATTCGGGGGGCGGCGGCGCGATCGAGTCGCGGCGCATCGGTCTCGGCGGGCAAGGGCGTGTCCTTTGGGCAGTGGGACGAGGCACGGGCGCGGAGTCGGGGTTCCGGGGCAGCCATCTCTCGACGTCCGAGCGGCCGATCGTCCGTGGCATCGCCCGCGACCGCGAGGTCAATGGGCGTCGACGACCGGACACCTCGCGCCAGCTGGCGAGCGGAGCGCGGTGGTCCGCCGCAGGCGAGCCACCTCGCTCGACACGCGCCGGTGAGGGCGCAGAGGGGGCCGTTGCCGTATCCTCGTGCGCCATCCCCCCGCACCTCTCCCGATGACCGACGCCCCGTTCCTGCGCCTCTTGTCGCACTCCGCCCTCCTTCTCAGCGCCGTCCTCGGCCTCGCGGCGTGTGGGGGGGACGCCGCAGGCGCCGACGGAAAGCTCCGCATCGCCTACGTCACGAATGGTGTCGATCCCTTCTGGGACGTCGCCGCGGCTGGCGCGCGGGCGGCCGAGGCGGAGTTCGGCGTCGACGTGGAGGTCGTGTTCCCGTCGCCGAACACGGTCGAGGTGCAGCAGCAGAAGGTCCAGGACCTGCTCGTGCGAGGGATCGACGGCCTCGCGATCAGCCCGATCGACGCGACGAACATGACGCCCTTCCTCGACGGTCTGTCCGACCGCGTGAAGTGGCTGACGCACGACTCGGACGCGCCCGACTCGAAGCGCCTCTGCTTCATCGGCGTCGACAACTACCTCGCCGGCCGTGAGTGCGGCGAGCTCCTGCGCAACGCGCTGCCCGACGGCGGCGAGGTCGCGATCTTCGTCGGCCGGATGGAGCAGGACAACGCGCGCCTGCGCCGCCAGGGCGTGATCGACGCCCTGCTCGGCCGCTCGGTCGACTCCACGCGGAGCGACGCCGTCGACGCCGAGCTCGCCGGCGGCGGGTACACGATCGTCGCGACACGCACCGACGACTTCGACACGCCGCGGGCGAAGGCGAACGCCGAGGACATCCTGATCAAGCACCCGAACCTGGCCGGGATGGCCGGTCTGTTCGCGTACAACGCGCCCGCCTGCCTGGAGGCGCTGCGCGGCTCCGGCCGCCTCGGGAAGGTCGTGGTCGCGTCCTTCGACGAGCAGGACGCGACGCTCGACGCGATCGCCGAGGGCCACGTGGTCGGTACGGTCAGCCAGAACCCGTTCCAGTACGGCTACGAGTCGGTGCGCATCCTCGACGCGCTCTGCCGCGGGGACGAGAGCGTCCTTCCGGCCGGCGGCGTCCTCTCCACGCCGCCGACGGTCGTGACGCAGGAGAACCTGGAGACGTTCCGCACGAAGCTCGAGGCCGACATGGCCGCCGGTTCGGGCGAGTGACCGCCGCGCATCCCGCTCCGGAGGGCCCGCGCCTGACCGCGCGCGGCCTCGTCCGACGTTACCCGGGCGTGCTCGCGCTCGATCACGTCGACCTCGACGCGCACGCGGGAGAGGTGCTCGCGCTCGTCGGCGAGAACGGCGCGGGCAAGAGCACGCTGCTCAAGTGCCTCGCGGGCCTCGAGCGACCGGACGAGGGTCGGATGACCCGCGACGGCGACCCGTGGGCGCCCGCGAACCCGGCGGAAGCCGGCCGCGGCGGCGTCGCGCTCGTGCACCAGGAACTCTGCCTCGCCGAGAACCTCTCGGCGGCCGAGAACATCGGCCTCGGACGCGAACCGCGGCTCGGCCGGACTCCGCTCGTCGACCGCGCGGCGCGGCGCGTCCGCGCGGCGGCCGCCCTCGCGCGGGTCGGCGCGCGCTTCGGGCCGGACGTGCGCGTCGATTCGCTCGCAGCGGGCGAGCGCCAGCTCGTCGAGATCGCCAAGGGCGTCGACCAGGACGCGCGCGTCCTCATACTCGACGAGCCGACGTCCAGCCTGACGGCGCGCGAGACCGAGCGCCTGTTCGAGCTCGTGCATCAGCTCCGCAGCGACGGCATCACGGTGCTGTACGTCTCCCACCGCCTGGCCGAGGTCATGGAGCTCGCCGATCGCTGCGTGGTTCTGCGGGACGGCAAGAACGCGGGCGAGCTGTCGCGTGCCGACCTCTCGCGCGAGGCGCTCGTCCGGATGATGGTCGGCCGCGACCTGGAGGCGCCGGCGCATCGCGCGCCCGCCGCCGCGGACGGAGGCGCGCCCGCGCTCCGGCTCGACGGGCTCGTGACCGACGCCTTCCCGGCTGCCGAGGTCGACCTCTCCGTGCGCTCCGGCGAGCTCGTCGGGCTGGCGGGGCTCGTCGGAGCGGGGCGGACCGAGCTGCTGGAGACGCTCTTCGGGCTGCGCGCGCCGGTCGCCGGCGAGGTGCGGATCGACGGCGGGGCCGCGCGCTTCGCCGGCCCCCGCGACGCCGCGGCCGCGGGGCTCGCGCTCGTTCCCGAGGACCGCGCGCTCCAGGGGCTGCTGCTCGACGAGGGCGTCCGCGTGAACGTCGCGCTCGCCACGCTCGACCGCCGGTCGCGTCGCGGGCTCGTGGACGCGAACGCGGAGGCGCGGGTCGCGGAGCGCCAGGTCGAGGACCTCGGCGTGCGGACGGCGGGGATCGAACAGGTCGTCGCCACGCTCTCCGGCGGGAACCAGCAGAAGGTCGTGATGGGGCGCTGGCTCGCCTCGGAGCCGCGGCTGCTGCTGCTCGACGAGCCCACGCGCGGCGTCGACGTCGGCGCGCGCGAGGAGCTGTACGTGCTCCTGGAGCGGCTCGCGGCCGACGGGCTCGGCGTGCTCTTCGCGTCGAGCGACCTGGAGGAGCTGCTGCGCCTCGCGGACCGCATCGTGGTGCTGCACGACGGGTGCGTCGCGGGCGAGCTCGCGCGCGACGAGGCGACCGAAGAGGGCGTGATGGCCCTCGCCACCGGCGGAGGTGCCGAGTGAGTCGAGACGGACAGGGCGGCGGCGCGTTCGCCGGGTGGGGCAAGGTCCTCGGGATCTTCGGCCTGCTCGTCGCGATCGTGATCGTCACGGGGTCGATGAACCCACGCTTCTTCGGCGCCGAGAACCTGGAGAACGTCGTCCAGCGCTCCGCGCTCTTCGGGATCATCGGGATCGGCGCCGCGTTCCCGATCGTCACGGGCGGCATCGATCTCTCGATCGGGTCGGTCATCGCGCTCGTCGCGACCGCGCTGCCGGTGCTGCTCGACGCGGGCGTGCCCGCGGGCGTCGCGGTCCTGCTCGTGCTCGGGCTCGCCGGGGGCCTCGGCCTCGTCCACGGCCTCTTGATCACGCGCCTCGGCCTGCAGCCGTTCGTGGTGACGCTCTGCGGTCTGCTCGTCTACCGCGGGCTCGCGCGCTACATCGTCGACGATCGCACGATGGGCTTCGGCACGGGCCGCGAGGGGCTCCGGTCACTCGCGACGGGGCGACCATTCTCGATCGGCGCGTTCGACGTCCCGGCACCGCTGCTGACCCTGATCGTGGTCGGCGTTCTTGCGGCCGTGTTCCTGGGCCGGAGCGTCTGGGGTCGCTGGCTGCTGGCGGTCGGAAGGAACTCGACTGCGGCCCTCTACGCGGGCGTGCCGGTGCGGCGGGTCACGGTCCTGGCCTACGTGCTGTGCTCGTTCCTCGCCGGCGTGGGGGGCGTGCTCTTCGCCCTGGACGTCAACTCCGTCCAGCCGGCGAGCATGGGCAACTTCTACGAGCTGTACGCCATCGCGGCCGCCGTCCTGGGCGGCTGCAGCCTGCGGGGCGGCGAAGGGTCGATCCTCGGGGTCGTCCTCGGCGCAGCCGTCATGCGTCTCCTGTACAACTCGATCGTCCTGCTCGGCATCCCGAGCCAGCTCGAGTTCGCGATCGTCGGCGGCGTGCTGCTCCTCGGAGCGATCGCCGACGAGGTCGTCCGGCGCCTCGCCGAGGTCCGCCGGGCCCGCGAGCGCGCGCGCGCCCGCACCGAGAGATCCCCCTGACCGCATCCTCGCCCTCATGTCCACGACCCTGTACCAGGCCGCAGCTTGCCTGCTGTTCGCGGCCCTCCTCGCGTCCTGCTCCGCCACGTCGAGCACCGGCGTCGGCCCCCTCGCCGTCCAGCGCGTGCTCGCGAAGGACTTCGGACGCCTCGCCGATGGCCGACAGGCGCAGCTCTACGTCCTGCGCAACGCGCGGGGCACCGAGGCGCACGTGACCGACTTCGGCGCGACGCTCGTCTCGATGCGCGTCCCGGACCGGACGGGGAGCGTCACGGATGTCGTCCTCGGGTTCGACGACGTCGGCGGCTACAAGGGCGACACGAACCAGTACTTCGGGTGCACGACGGGGCGCGTCGCGAACCGCATCGCGCTGGGTCGCTTCGAGCTCGACGGCGAGCAGTACGAGCTCGCGACCAACAACGAGCCGAACCACCTGCACGGTGGCGTCATCGGCCTCGGACAGAGGCTCTGGGCCGCTGCACCGAGCAACGCCTCGTCGGCGATCACGTTCACGTACCAGTCGCCCGACGGTGAGGAGGGCTACCCGGGGAACCTGCGCGTGTCGATCACGTACTCACTGACCGAGAACGACGAGCTCATCCTCGACTACCGCGCCGAGACGGACGCGGCGACGCCGGTCAACCTCACGCACCACAGCTACTTCAACCTCGCCGGCGCCGGCGCGCCGACGGTCCTCGACCACGAGCTGACGATCAAGGCCGATCGCTTCACGCCGACGGACGACACGCTCATCCCGACGGGCGCCGTCGAGTCGGTCGAGGGGACGCCGCTCGACTTCCGCAAGACGACGACGATCGGCGCGCGCATCGCGAGCCTCGACGACACGCCCTCGACGGGGTACGACCACAACTACGCCGTCCGCGACAAGGCCCTCGCCACGACCTTCGAGGCCGTGATCGGCGCGGGGCCGGTGGCCGTGCTGAAGGACCCCGCCAGCGGCCGCTCGCTGGAGCTGTACTCGGACCAGCCGGGGCTCCAGCTCTACAGCGGCAACTTCCTCGACGGCCAGGCCGGCAAGGGCGGAGTGGTCTACCCCCGACGCTCGGCGGTCTGCCTGGAGACCCAGGGGTTCCCCGACGCGATCAACCAGCCCCGTTTCCCGAACACGATCCTCCGGCCGGGGGAGACGTACCGCCAGCTCACCGTCCACCGCTTCCGCGCCGACTGACCCTCCATGTTCGATCTCAAAGGACGCGTCGCCCTCGTCACGGGCTCGACGACCGGTCTCGGCAAGGCCATGGCCTTCGACCTGGCGCGCGCCGGGGCGAAGGTCGCGCTCAACTTCGCGCGCAACCAGGAGAGGGCCGAGGAGACCCTCGCCGCCTTCCGCGCGGAGGGCCTGGAGGGGGACCTCTTCCGCGGCAGCGTCGTCGATCCGGACGAAGTCGGGGCGCTCGTCAAGGACGTCGAGGAGCGCCTCGGGCCGATCGACGTGGTCGTCCTGAACGCGACGCCCGACCAGCCCCAGCGGCCGATCGAGGAGTACGACTGGGCCTTCCACTCGTCGATGCTCGACTTCTTCGTGAAGAGCCCTTATCTCGTCACGCGGGCGGTGCTCCCCGGCATGAAGGAGCGCCGCCACGGCCGGATCATCAACATCGGGTCCGAGGTCTACGACCGCGGCGTGCCGAACTTCAGCCCCTACGTTGCTGCAAAAGGCGCGCAGCGCGGCTGGACCCGTTCGATGTCGCAGGAGCTCGCGCCGTTCGGGATCACCGTGAACATGGTCTCGCCCGGCTGGATCCCGGTGGAGCGCCACGAGGACGATCCGCAGGACATGAAGGACGCCTACCGTGAGCTCATTCCGCTGGGCCGATGGGGCACTCCATCGGACATCGGCGCGGCGGCCGTGTACTTCGCGAGCGACGAGTCAGGCTTCGTGACGGGGCAGACGCTGGTCGTCAATGGGGGGATGACCGTGAACTGAGTGCCCAGAGGGGGTAGCGGGTCGGGCCTCTTGATCTTATCTTGAGGTCATGCTGACCTTCGGTTCATGGGCCACGGGCGCTGCGGCGCTGCTCCTCGCGGCGTGCTCCAGCGTGCACGTCCAGTCGGACGGCGCCGAGCGGCTCGCGACGACGGATGCCCGCACGTACGTGTGGGTCAACGACCGCGTGCCGGTCCAGGTCGAGGGGCAGACGGTCGTCGACTCCGAGGTCGTCGAGCGCTTCCGCAGCGCGATCGACGAGAGGCTCCGCGCCCGCGGCTACGAGCTCGTGGGCCACGGCGACGCGGCCCTGGAAGCGACGCTGCACCTCGGCGTCACCAGCGACACGCGCCAGAACGACCCGTACTTCGCCTTCCACGCCTGGGAGCAGGTCGAGCGGGGGCACCTCGTGATCGCGCTCGCCGACTGGCACAGCGGCGAGGTCATCTGGAGCGCCCGCGGCCGGCGCAACCTCCGCGTGACCGAGGTCGCGACGGGGCACTCCGAGATCTACCGCGAGGGGACGGACGAGTCCCGCGACTGGAAGACCGAGACGATGGTCTCGGCGGTCCTGGACGAGCTCCCCGCTCGGTGAACACGGCGCGGTGAACACGGCCCGCTGAGCCGCTCCCTCTGATCGAGCAGAATCGGCGGATCTCCCGTCCCGCTTCCCCCGCTGGCGGCGTGCGGGGGGTGCCATGACGAACGCCGATCCCACCCCCGACGCGCGCGCGCTTCTCCAGCGGACCGCGCGGATGCGCGCCCTCGCTCGCCGCCTGGTCACCGACGCTGCGGCCGCGGACGACCTGGTCCAGACGGCGCTGACCCGCGCGCTGGAGAGCGGTGTGGTGCCAGCGGGAGACGCCGGTCCGTGGTACGCGGCGGTCCTGCGCAACGCGGCGCGTGATCGCTCGCGCCGTGACGGGAACCGCCGGGCGCGCGAGCAGGCCGCGGCGCGCCCCGAGGCGCTGCCCGAGACCCTCGACGCGGTCGCGAACGCGGAGCGGCAGCGGGACGTCGCGCAGGCCGTGCTCGACCTCGACGAGCCGTACCGGACCGTCGTGCTCCTGCGCTTCTTCGAGGAGCTCCCGCCGCGCGCCATCGCGAAGCGCACCGGCCGCCCGGTCGAGACGGTGCGCAAGCAGACCCAGCGCGGGCTGGAGCGGCTCCGC
>JBCDGE010000076.1:0-39250 GCA_038757895.1 Planctomycetota bacterium
ACCGTCGAGGGCGCCGTCGCGGCGCGGCCGGAGACCGTGTTCCGCGCCGTGACGGACGTCGAGCATCTGCCGGAGCTCGACGATCAGATCGTCGGGATCGAGTTCTTGACGGACCAGCGCTCGGGGCGCGGCACGCGCTTTCGCGAGACGCGCTCGATGAACGGGCGCGAGATGGTCACCGAGCTGGAGATCACGGAGTGGGTCGAGGGCGAGCGTGCGCGCATGGTCGCCGACACCCACGGAACCGTGTGGGACACGCTCTTCACGGTCCGGCCGGACGGTGCGGGCTGCGTGCTCGTCATCGATATGGACGCGCGGCCGCACAAGCTTCTGCCGCGCATCATGAACCCTCTGATGAAGCGGTTCTTCCGCAAGGGCATCGAGGGGCACGTCGAGAAGGTGCGCGCGCACTGCGAGCGGGTCGAGAAGGCGGGCGAGTAGGCCTTGGCTACTCGCCCAGGACGACCTCGGCGATCTCGCCGGCCACGACGTCGACCGTGCGCGTCTCGCGCCGCAGCTCCTCCGGTGCGCCCGAGCTCCAGTCGCGCAGGACAAGCACCAAGTCGACGGGGCCCGGGACGAGCGTCGCATCCATGTCGTCGCCCGGTTGCACCCCAGCGCTGGCCACCGTGGCCTCCCTGCGCAGGACCGACACACCGAGGACGCCTGCGGGCGCCGCGTTGCGGACCCGGAGCGTCCCCGCTGGCTCGACCGGGATCCGGATGTCGCTCTGGTGTTCGCCCTCCCGCAGGACGAGGTTGCCGACGTGCCCTGCTCGGCCATCGCGCGTCGTCGCATGGATCGAGTACGTGCCGGCGGGAAGCTGGTCGTACGTCCGTGAGTCGTCGAACCCGAAACCGAGCTGAACGGTGTGTTCCGAACTCAGGACGAATCTGCCGCCGAGCACCTCGCCCGTTCCCGGCTCGACGGCGCGGACGGTGAACGCGCCGCCGCCCCTCAGTCGTAGCTCGAGTCCGGAGGACCCGGCCTCCGACTCGACCTGCTCCGAGTTCGCCAGCAGGACGACTTTGCGCCCTTTCGCCCGCGGGCGCGCGCGGACGCGGACCGGGCCCGGTTCGAGGGGCCCGATGCGGAAGGTGCCGTCCTTCCTCGACCGGCCCTGTACGGTGCTTCCGAGCGCGGCTCCCGTCGACGAGACGTAGGCGCTCGCGGGCGCGCCGCCGGGGCCCAGGACCACGCCCGAGACGAACAGACCGCGGTGCAGGCGCACCTCCAGGGGGACGTCGACGTCCCCTGGACGAACGACGACCGCCGTCGCAACGGGCGCGAAGCCGTCGTCGGCGCGCGCCTTCTTCTGGCGCGGCTCGGGTCCGACGATCCAGCGGCCGGGCTCCACGTTCTCGAAGACGAACCGGCCGTCCGCGTCCGTCTCGTCGGCATCGACCTCACTCCAGAACGACTCCATGTACCCGACGCGGCCGACCGACGAGGGGACGAGCTGGAACTCGATCCCGTCCGCGGGCGTCCCGTCCTCGTAGAGCGCTCTTCCGACGATCCGTCCCGCAGACTCGAGGGAGAAGTGGACCTCGCGCGACTCGCCAGGCTCCAGTCGGACCGCGTCGGGCAGGGTCTGGACCCGCGCCTTCGGTCGTGGAACGACGAGCCGCACCTCGAGGCGCACGTTCGCGGGCAGACCCTCCAGCGCGAACGACCCGTCGCCACGCACCCGGCCGCTCAGGCTGGAGTCGGCGCGGAAGGACCCCATCCCGTCGGTCGACTCGTGCAGCTCGTAGTCGCGGACCTGGGCGATGACCTCGGAGCCCTCGGATGCCCCGATCGCCGTCCCCACGATGCGGGCGCACCTCTGGAGCCGCACGCGCTGTGGAGCGTCGGGAGACCGCGCGGTCAGCGTGGCCTTGCGGGGTCCGAAGCCCTCCGCCTGGACGACGGCGACCCGCGCCGTACCGTTCGCCTCGATCGAGAGCCGAGCGCGACCCGCCACATCGGTCTGCGCCGCCGGTTCTCCGTCCAGCGGCAGTCGCGCCGACGCGCCGGACCGCTCGACGTGGATCGCGGCGCCTGCGATCGGCGCACCGGAGTCCATCTCGACCACGAGGAGGTGATGGACGGCCACGAGCGTCTCGATCGACGCATCCTCTGTCTCGAGGGCTTCTGTCTCGAGGGCTTCCTCCGTCACGATCGGGACCTCGGGTGCCGGGCTCGTGCTCGACGATCGGACCTCTTGCGGCGCAGGTGCGGCCATCGGCTCGTGAGCGTTCGCAGGCGACGCGTCGCTCCGGCCGAGCCGCTCGACGGTCTCCGCGGTCCCGGCTCTCTCACGCAGGACGAGCGCGAGGACGAGTGCGACGGCGGCGGCGAGGGCCAGCGCGAGAAGCCACCGCATCGACGTTCCTCCGGTCCGAGCCCGGTTCCCTTCCTGCGAGGCGCGCTGCACGGAGAGGCCTACCGCATCCAGCGGACGAGTTTCTGACGGGCGGCGGCTTACGCTGGGTCGCATGGTTCCCACGACACGCGCGCGCCTCGCACTTCCCGTCCTCGGCTGCACCGCCGTCCTGATCGCGTCCGCGGTCGCCTCCAGACAGGAACCGCGCCCGCGGACGATGCAGGCGACGATGGCGGAGGCCGCGCTGGCGCTGCTCGAGTCGCTCGACGACCGGTCCGATGCCGCGACCGCCGCCTTCGACGACGCCGAGCGGACGGAGTGGGCGTTCGGTCCGGTGCGCCGGGAGGGCGTCTCCCTGAAGGGGCTCTCGAAGGACCAGCTCGGCCGCCTCGACGACCTGCTCGACACCGCGCTCTCGGACGCTGGCATGGCGGCGTGGCGCGAGGTGCGCGCGCAGGAGATCGAGCTGCGCGAGCGTGAGTCGACGCCCGAGCGCGTCGCGACGCACCGCGATCCCGAGCTGTACTGGGTGCGCGTCTACGGCGTGCCGACCGAGACGTCGCGCTGGTCGTGGCGCGTCGAGGGGCACCACTTCGCGCTGCACGTCGACTGCCGGCCGGGCGCGGCGCCCAGCGTGACGCCGTTCTTCGTCGGCGCGAACCCGCTCTTCATCGAGGTCGGCGGCGGCAGCGAGGGCATCGGCGTCCACCTGTTCGAGCGGCTCAACCAGCGCTACGCGGCGCTCGACGCCGGGATCGGCACCACGGACGAGGCCCGTCCGGCGGACGTCCGCATGGCGCCGGGCAAGGACGCGCTTCCCGCCGAGGACGGCGTCTCGCTGGAGCGCCTGGAGACCGGGGACCGGGAGCGCGTTCTCTCGCTGCTCTCGACCTACGCCGCCCTGCTCGACCCGGCGCTGCGCGAGCCGTACGCGCTCGGCACCGACGCCGCCGACGACGTCTCCTTCGTGCGCTGGGGCGCGACCGAGCTGCGCGCGCCGCGCGCCTGGTGCCTGCGGACCCCGCGCTACGCGCTGGAGCTCGTCACGACCGACGGTCCGCACCACGTCCACGTCCTGCTCCGGGACGTCGAGCGCGACTTCGGCGGGCGCTGAGCGGAATCCGCCGAAGTCGGGCCTCGATCCACGGAGCGCGGGCACCGGGCATCCTGGAGACGGGCCCCATCCGGCCCCGTGAGATCCAGAGTGGAGACCCCGATCGAATCGACCGAAGACCTGGTGCGCCAGCACGGCGACTACCTGAGGCGGCTCGCGCTCGCGCTCGTCCGTGACGAGGCGGCGGCCCACGACGTCGCGCAGGAGACGTGGCGCGTCGCGCTCGAGAGGGCCGACACGCGCGTCGAACACTCGCGCGCCTGGCTCGGTGGCATCGCACGGCGCATCGCCTGGCGGCGCGTCCGCGAGGACCGTCGCCGCGCCGCTCGCGAGGCCGACGTCGCCCGCCCCGAGAGCGATCCCGCCGAGCCCTCGCTCGCGTGGGGCGACACGCTCCAGTCGGCGCTGCGCCGTCTGGACGAGCCGTTCCGGGAGTCGGTGGTGCTGCGCTACATGCAGGGCCTCCCTCCGCGCGAGATCGCGAAGCGCACGGGCGTTCCGCTGGAGACGGTGAAGAGCCGGCTCAAGCGCGGGCTCGCCGCGCTGCGCAGGGACCTCGACCGCCAGCACGGCGGCGACCGTCGCGCGTGGTCGCTCGGACTCGTCGGTGCCCTGGAGCTCCCCCGAGTGGGAGAGCCATCGGGACTCGTCTCCCGCGGACCGCAGTCGGCGCCCGCGACCGAGTCCCTCGCCACACCGAGCATCGCCATGGGCATCAAGCTCCTCGCATCGGCCGCGATCGTCGCGTCGATCTCCGCCCTCGTCTTCCACGACTCCGAACGCACCGATCGATCCGCGGTGGACGTGGATACCGCAGACTCCGAACGCCGCGACGCGACGACGCAGCTCGCCGAGGTCGACGGCAACGCCGCCGGTCGGAGCGAGGAAGGCGTCGCGACGACCGCGGCGCAACCGGACTCCGCGGCGCTCGCCGAGGAGGCGCTCGCGATGCACTTCGAGCTGCGCGATCACGTCGGCGATCCGCTGCCCGCGATCGAGGTGCAGATCGCGCCTCCCGGTCACCCGTTCGTCGTCGCGGGGCGCACCGACGACGAGGGCATGCTCTCGATCGCGTGGGAGAGCCACGTGCCGTCGATGACCGTCGACGTCGCGTTCGCGATGTGGGGGACTCGCGACATCGGTGGCCTTCACCGCGTCGAGGTCCAGAGGGGCACGATGCGGCACGTCGTGCTCCAGGTCGATCCGTCCCGCACGAGTCAGTTCGAGCTCCGGGCGGCGGCCGACAAGGGCGACACGCTCCGCCAACCCGCGACCAACCGTCGTCGCGCTACAGGGCGCTCGCGTCCGATTCGCGGCGAGTCGCCCTCCTCCGGCGGGGGATGGATCGAGATCTCGGCCGAGCCGGCACAGCCCGTCCTCGAAGACGTGACCAACGCGCTCGACGATCTGAGGGCTCAGGTCGCACTGGTGGAGTTCGCGCTCGACGACATGACCGTGCCAGGGCTCGGCTACGGCGGTGGCATCGGTACCTTCGACGTGGCGGACGAGACCCTGCCGGGCAAGGCCGTCGTCGAGGGGAGCGTCACGGATGAGTTCGGCCGCGCCGCGCCGCGCTACCCGGTGCGCTACGTGATCGACGGCGAGCCGTCGGGGAACGCCGTTCTGACCGACGAAGAGGGGCGCTACCGCATCGAGGTGCCGGCGAAGTCCGTACGCCTGCGCGCCGGGGTGGGGAGCGACCTCGTCGAGTGGAAGGGCGAGCTGGAGAACGGGCAGACATTCCGCTGGTCGCCGCGCGTCCTCCGCGGCCGCGACGCGCTGATCCAGCTCGCGAGCGCGCAGGGTCATGACGCCGATGGGATCCTCGTGCAGGTCCGGCACGACGACGGGAAGACGCTCTGGATCGGACGGGCGGCCACGGACAGCGCCGGTCTCGCGACGATCTACGGCTGCCCGGCTGAACGGATCGACGTGCACCTGATCCCGCCCGAGAAGTCCCTCGCCGTCGCGTTCGAAACGTTGGAAGGCGTTCCGACGGGGAGCCCCTGGTCCCACGAGATCAACGAGGGAGAGCTCGCCGCGCCGCTCCCGTTCGACTTCACGCCGCGGGACGGCGACCGATGGGACGCCTGCGCGACCGAGCTCATCGTGCTCGACGAGAGCCGCAGCTGGGGTCAGCGTGTCCGCATCCCCGGCGCTCTCGGCTCGACCGTGAGCGGCGTGCTGGCCAGCGGCTCGTGGTGGCTCGAGCTCGCGACGCGCCGCACGGGGCGGCGGGAGATCGGCGCGGTCCACGTCCTCGGAGAGCAGCCGATCTCACTCGGCGCGATCGACCTCGGACCGGTGGGGCAACTCGCGCTCGAGGGCGGCGAGAGCGCGGGATCGACCGTGCTCGTCCACTGGGTCCGGGACGACGTGGACTCTCGCATCGCCGGGCTTTCGGCCGAGGAACTCCCGCAGGTCCTGACGGTGCCGCACGGGTCGTACCGGGTGACCGTGACGCAGAAGGACGGGCGCGTCGAGGCAATGCGCGTCGAGGTCCGATAGCGACGCGCGCCCGGCCGCCGAAGAAGGACGGTCGGGCGCGCGATCAGCCCCTCGTTCCGTGCACTACCGGAAGCGGACGGCCCACGGGTCGGTCCAGTTCGACACCGGGCCGCTCGGGCCGCCGTCGCGGTGCCACATCTGGAAGCCCCAGATCTCGCCCACCTGCGCGGGGACGGAGCCCTGCGGCTGCGGGAGCGCGGCGAGGTCGACGACGGTCGTGATGGTGCCGGCCGGGCCGCTGCTCTGCACCTGGCCGACGAAGCGCCCGATCTGGCCGCCGAGGCAGAGGTTGCCGACGCTGCCGCCCGGGTTCGCGATGAAGCCCGGCGTCCTCGACAGGCACAGGAAGCCGAAGGAGTCGGGGGGCAGCTGGCTCGCGATCAGCTCAAGCTCGTCCACCGCGATGAAGCTGGAGCCCGTGGCGCGGAGCTGGCCGCGCTGGCCGGTCGAGTTCGGCGCCGACGTGCAGGGGATCGCGCCGCCCACCTGGCGCTCCAGGGCGCAGATGACCTCGACGTTCCCCGGCAGCTTCGCGTGGAAGAGGCAGTGGATGCCGTCGCGGGAGACGCGCAGCGAGTCCTGCTGGCCCGCGAAGCTCTCGATGATCTCGCCGCTGGCCTTGCTGGTTCCGGTGCGGATCAGGATCTCGGTGTCGACCATCATGACCTCGAGGTCGGTGGACGACGCGCGCACCGGGAGCTGGAAGAAGAGCTCACCTGTCTCCGCCATGTCGATCGTCGGCTGCAGGAACTGCCGGACGACGAGGTTGGACGTACCGTTCAGGGTCAGGCCCTCTCGGGCGACGACGGCGCCGCTCTTCACGAGGATCCCGCGCCGCTCGAGGTTGAACGTGGTGCGCGTCCTGCCACCGACGGCGTAGGTCCCGCCAAGCCCGGCGCACATCGACGGCCGCTCGATGAGGTCCCAGATGAAGTTCGGGAGCGGCGCGGGAGCATCGTCCTCGTACGTCGCGACGCCGCTCGCCACGCCGGCCTTGACCGGCAGCGCGCCGCGGTCGAGATCGATCGGGAGCACGAAGGAGCCGTCGGACACTGCGTCGAAGCTCCGCGCGAACTCCGGGATGGACCCGATCGGATCCGTGAACGGCGCGATTGGCGTGTCGGAGAGCGCCTCGACGGTGATCGCCGGAAGGCCGCTCGAGTAGTCGAGGCGCAGGACGACGTCGCGGCCGCCGGTGGGGGACAGCGACGCGCGGCCGGCGACGAGCAGCTCGTTCTGGCGGCCGACCTCGAACTCGTAGATCTCGTCGAGCATCGCGCCCGAGGGCACGCCCGTCCCGATGAGCGGGCCCGCGCGCAAGATCGTGATCCCGTTGAACCAGATCGCGTCGATGCGCTGCGCGGCGCCCGGCGGGAGGATGGAGAGCTGTGCGAGGATCTCGCCGTTCGGATCGAGCTCCATGCCCTCGATCGCGTGGATGACGGCGCCGCTCGGCAGCGCGTCGCCCTCCGCCAGGACGACGTTCCCGTCGCGCAGCAGCACCTCGCGACCGAACCCGAGGACGGCTGGCCCGTCGGTGCCGATGACGGCGGCCCAGCTACCGTTGTTCTCGACGCGATAGTCGCCGAAGAAGAGCGCGGTCTCGCCGTTGGAGAGCGGGGTGCCCTCGCGGATGAGCACGTGGGCGTCGTCCACCTGCGCGGGCAGGGCGGCGGCCAGGGAGGGGGCCACGGTGGGGGCGAGCGCGGCGAGCGCGAGGAGGTGCGGAGCGCGGTGGCTGAGGTGTCGCATGGTGACGAGGGCGGTGGGCGTGGGGGCGAGGTGAGGCACGGTCGTTCCGCCCGCACCGTGCGAGCGTGGTTGCCGTTCCCCCGCTCCCGCGGGAAGGCGCCGGCGCTCTCCCAGGAATCCGGGTCTTTTCTCGGGTGAGCCGCGACCGAGAGCACCGCGGCAGATAGGACCTCGCAACGACCCGACTCGCCCATGCGCCTCCTCCTCGCCTCGCTCTCGTCCCCCGCAGTCGCACTCGCGCAGCAGAGCGGCGCCGGATCCTGGTCACCGGTCCCGTCCGAACAGCGGATCGCGTTCCGGGTCGTCTGGCCCGAAGGCACACCGGCCAACGGGTCGGCGCGCCTCGTGATGGAGGCGGCGACGAGGGACCGCGGACCCTTCAGTCTCGCCTGGAGCCCCTTCGACGCCGTCTACCAGCCCGTGGACTCGAGCGACGTCGTCGACGGTGGCGTCATTCGCCTCGCGCTGCCGATCGATGCGGAGTGGACGCGGGTGCGGCTCGAGGCCGACCACATGACGATGCGTCCCGTGTTCCTGGACGACGTCGAGGTCGACCGGCCGGCCATCGTGCTCCGTCCGGAACCCGCGGCGGTCGTGCGGGTCCAGGTCGACACGGACCACGGTGAGTGGAGCGCGTCGCTTGCCGGTCGGCGGTTCCTCGTCACGCAGGAGAAGCCCTCCGAGCACTTCGAGAGCTGGTGGCGGACGCATCGCTTCGACCTCGTTCTCGACGACCGCGGTCGCGGACGTCTTCCGGGCGTCCCCTTCGGAGCGACGCTCGCTGCGGGGTCGGGGGCGCAGTGGCACGAGGTCGAGCCGGGCGCCTCGAGCGCGACGACGGCGGAGGGGCTCGCGATCGGTCTCCACGGCCTACCTCTGGTCGTGGCGGAGGGGCCGGACCCTACGTGGCAGCTGCAGCCCCGACGACTCGCCACCGTCGTGGGGCGCGTGGTCGATGTCGATGGCGGTGCCCGGCTCCAGGGCCTGCAGGTCTTCCGCGAGAGCACCTACGAGTCCGCGACGGTCGACGACGACGGCCGCTTCGAGCTCCTCCTCTGGCGACCGCTCGACGGTCAGTGGAACGCCGACGTCACGATTCGAGCGTCGCGGTTCGCTCCTCGCACGGTTGCCGTCCCCCGGCCCACCGATCCCGACGTGACCGTCGACCTCGGAGTGATCGAGCTGCGCCCTCATCCGTCGATCTCCGGCCGTCTGGTGTTCCCCGACGGCCGCCCGGCGGCGGACTTCCCGCTCGTGGTCGGCACGGCTTACCCGAAGGGAGGAGACGAGATCAGGACCGACGCGAACGGTCGCTTCCGGGTCGACCGCCCTGCCTCGGCGTCGATGATCGTCCGTGGCTGGAGCCGCCTCGACGACGGCGTCGCTCACCTGGTCGGCCCCTTCCGTGTCGACGGGGGGGCGTCGGATCTGGAGCTGACGGTGAGGCCCGCGACCCCGTTCATCGGGAACGTGGAGTACGACGACGGCACACCTGTGTCGTCGATCCGCATCGCGGCGCACCCTCGCGGAGCACCGGGAGCGCGCCAGATCCCGCAGGGGGGCGGAGAGCTCGTGGCGACCCTCCCGGTCATCGACGGGGCCTTTCGGTGGGACGGGCTGCCGGTCGGTCGCTGGAAGATCTTCGTCTCGACCGAGGGATCGAAGCAGACGTGGCAGACCCTCGAACACGACGCCGGAAGGACGCCTCCGTTCTTCCAGATCCCGCGGCCCGGCGCGATCACCGGTCGCGTCCTGACCGCAGCCGGTGAACCCGTGAGCGGTGCGCGCGTCGTGGCGCGCGACGGATCGGGCGACACGACGTGGGCCAGCACTGACGCCACGGGAAACTACCGCATCGAGTACCTCGCCGCCCAGAGCTACACGGTGCGCGCCTGGATTCGATCGGCTCGGACGGAGCCGGTCGAGGGCATCGTGCTCGCGAGCGGAGCCGTGGTCGAGGGCATCGACCTGACGTTACCGGCTGGACCGGTCCTGACGCTCACCGTGGTCGATGCGGACACGGGAGAGGCGATCCGCTCCCGTTCGGTCGACGTGGCGCGCGGCGAGGACCGCCTGCCGTCGGTCTCGACGAGCGCGCAGGGCGTCGTGCGCTACGGCCCGCTAGCGCCCGGCGTCTACCGCATCCGAGTGCGCTGGCAGGACCGGCCCACGCGCGCGAGCGCCTCGGATCGCCCGCGCGTCCACACGAGCTTCCTCACGATCGAGCGGGAGACGCCCGACCTGGAGCGGACGATCGAGGTCTGGTGAAGCGGGTCGCCGTTTCCCCCAGGCCCCTCAGGGCGTGAACCAGATCGGCGACGTGTAAGCGCGCTCCTGGTGGCTGAGCTCCGCGTCCGCGGGGATCTCGGCGCCGAGGCGCAGACGGTCGTAGAGGATCCAGCGGGGCGTCGGGATCTCCAGGACGCGGACGTAGTAGAACGCCGCCTCCGCGGGATCGAAGTCCGGATCCGTCCAGACCGCCGCGAGCTCCGCCGCGCCGATCGTGTTCGTCCAGTTCGCCGCCTCGACGTCGACCGTGTTCCCGACCGGCGTGCGGCAGCGGCCGTCGTCGCCGATCGACCGCCCGTCCGACACGGCGAGGTCGTACACGCGCTCCTTCAGCGTCCCGTCGGTCTCCATCCAGCCCTTGACGATCTGGAGCCGGTCGAGGTTCGCGCCGATCGGGTCGCGCAGCGCGTAGGCCATGAACGTCGGCGCCGTGTCCGAGGGCGCCGCCGAGAGGTCGCCGCCCATCGGCACGCCCTTCTCGTAGCCGCGGAACGCGGGCGCGCGGCTGCGCAGGTCGTCCTCGGTGAAGTCCCAGCCTCCGAAGAACCGCACCGTCATGCGGGTCCCCGTCGTGGCGTACGTCTCCTTGCGCTCCATCGCGTCGAAGATCGCCGCGCGCGTGTTCTCGGTCGCCCAGACGCCCTGGTAGCCGGACGCGAGGAGCGTGTCCCCCGCGAACGTCCCGAGGTCCGACGACACGAACGGGTGCTCGACGCGGGCCTTCGACGGTTCGACGCTCGTCGACTTGCCGAAGAAGTTCTCCTCCTCGGCGGTCGAGAGGCCGGTGTGGCTGTCCGTGGCGCCGACCATGCCGAACTTGTAGGGGTTCGTGCCGAGCTTGGCCTTCAGTGCGAGCCCCTGCTTGAGCGCCTCGCGGGCGTACTCGCGCCCCAGCATGTCGGGCGTCTTGAGCTCCGACAGGTCGAGGTTGCCCACGTCCCACGTGCCGTAGTCCGCGAACTCGTCGTTCGGCGACAGGAGCGGGTGCGCCTCGCCGTCGCCCTTGATCTGGGTCACCTCGTAGAGCGGCTCCCACTTGGCGCGCTTTTCGACGTACTCCTGATCGACCTTGCCGCCCGCGTACGTGTCCTCGGTCGGGAAGAGCCACCCGTTCGAGAGGTTGCCGTTGTGCGAGATCGCGAGCGCCTCGCCTCCGGTCCTGGCCTCGTAGTCCTCCAGCCACTGGTACAGGTCGAGGGGATCCTGCGAGCCGACGGGCGGCTGCGTCGTCAGCGGGACGACCTGCTTCGCGCGCGTCGCGTCGTCGCGCAGGATCACGTTGCGGTGCAGGTTGAAGCCCTTCGGCACCGACGTCCACTCGAAGCCGATCAGCGCGGTGAAGCGCCCGGGCTCGTTGTAGAGATCCGCGTTGTCGGCGATCTCGTACCAGATCCGGTCGTAGACCTTCGCCCCCGGCGAGTAGTCGGTGACGAGCTTCTCCGGCAGCGTCATCTGGGAGAACATCCCGATCAGCTCGAACGCGGCCGCGCCCGCTGCGGCGCCGCCCTTCTGGAATGCCTCGTGCCACTTCTTGCCCAGCGGAACGGCGAGGATGTTCGGCGTGCCGGCCTGCAGGTCGAACGCGATGCCCATCATGTCCGAGTGATCGGCGATGACGAGCCAGTCCAGCGGGCGGCTGAGCTTCACCGGAAGGCCGGTCGACGACACGACCTCCTCACCGCGCGCGAACCGGTACGCGTCCTCCGCATCGAGCGTGGCGCCGAAGAGCCCCGCGTCGAGCGAGAGACCCGTGTGCAGGTGCGAGTCTCCCCAGTACACGTTGCTCGGGAACGCGCGCTTGGCGTAGGGCGAGTACGCGCGGCCGGCGTAGAGACCCTCCAGCACGTCCGCGGGCGGTCGGCCCGCGTCCTGGACGGCGAGCGTGGGCGTCGCCGTGACGAGGCTGGAAAGGAGGAGGAGGAAGGCGGTCAGCTGCGCTTCGCGTCGTGTCATGTGGCGATCGGGTCGCGCGTCCTCCGGAGGCGGGACGCACGCACACGATAGTGCCCGCCGTGCGATCCTCTCTCCAGGCGAACCGGGCTGTTCGGGCCGCTACGAGGCCGTCAATCGACTCCGGTCGAACCCGTGCCGCGCCCCGTCACGCCGCGCACCAGCGTCTCGGGGTCCGTCACCGCGTCGAAGATCCGGTTCGCGAAGGACCACGCCGAGTGGGCGCCGTTCTGGACGGCGTCGACGACATCCACGTCCATCCACGGCGAACCCCCGACCGCGGGCACCAGCCGGAGGAGTGGAACGACCACGAGCGCCGCCAGTACGGCAGGCAGGGGCGCGAACGTGGTCCAGCCGGCACGGCGGCGGTCGGGGGACTCGAAGGGACGGAGGGACGGCTTCATGGCAGGCGACACGTGATGTGGGGAGTCGGGCCCCCTGGCAGGGGGGCCTCGACCAGCACCTCGGAATCCGGCGGCGAACCCCGCCAAGTCGAGGGGACAAGTCGCGGGGGCTTCGCGGGCTCGGGGCGCGGCCGCTCTTACAATCCGGGCCCCGCGCCGGCCGTCACGCGGTCTTTTTCGTGCTGACCGACGTCGCCCTCCTCGTCCTCTTCGCGCTGGTCGGGAACCTCGCGTTCGGGCGCCTGGGGCTCCCAGGCATCCTGGGCATGATCGCCACGGGCGTGGTGCTGGGCCCGGCCGGTCTCGATCTGATCGAGCCCGGGATCCTGACCTTCCTGGAGGAGACGAAGACCGCCGCGCTGATCGTGATCCTCGTCCGGGCCGGGCTGGGGATCAGCAAGACGACGCTGAACCGCATCGGCGGACCCGCCATCCGGATGAGCTTCGTCCCGGGCCTCGTCGAGGGGAGCGTCGTCACCGCCGCGGCGTACACCCTCCTCGATCTGCCTTTCCTCGAATCCGGGATGCTCGGGTTCATCATCGCCGCCGTGTCGCCCGCGGTCGTGGTGCCGACGATGCTCGACCTGAAGGAGCGCGGGTTCGGTGAACGGAAGGAGGTCCCGACCCTCGTGCTCGCCGGAGCGTCGGTGGACGACGTCGTCGCGATCACCGTGTTCGGAGTGTTCGCCGGCCTCGCGAGCGGCGGCGACGCCGGGATCGGCCACCTCCTCGTCGCGGTCCCGAGCGGCGTGCTCCTGGGCGCGTTGATCGGCGCCGCGCTCGGGTTCCTGCTGCTCGCGCTCTACCGCGCGGTCCGGATGAAGGACGCGACGCGCGCCATCGTTCTGATGATCGTCGCGGTCGTGTTCTACGACGTCGCGGAGCTACCGGCGGTGAAGGAGGTCGTGCCGATCGCCGCGCTGCTCGGGATCATGGCGATCGGCTTCGTGATCCTGGAGCGCGACAGCGCGCTCGCGCACGACCTCTCCAGTACGTTCGGCGGCATCTGGGTCCTCGCCGAGATGCTGCTGTTCGTCTACATCGGCACCGAGGTGAAGTTCGACGCCCTCGACGCGGGCCTCGTGGGCGTGGGCCTGTTGATCCTCGCGGTCGGGCTGACCGCGCGGAGCATCGGCGTGTGGATCGCGCTCGCGGGCTCGGAGTTGACCACGCGCGAGCGCCTCTTCTGCGTCATCGCATACTGGCCGAAGGCGACGGTCCAGGCCGCGATGGGGGCGGTGCCGCTCTCGATGGTCCTCGAAGGACGCATGACCACGATGACCGAGGAGAGCGGCGAGGTGATCCTCGCGATGGCGGTCCTCGCGATCGTCGTGACGGCGCCGCTCGGCGCGATCGGGATCAAGTTCGCGGGACCGCGCCTGCTGACGCGCGGCTAGCGCACGCCGCTCGCCGCCGCGACGGACGGGCCCGCGCCCGGGTTCGAGCTCGCGCCCGGGACCGGGAGGCCGCTCGGCACCGAGTCCGGGACGCTCCGGTCGAAGTCCGGGTCCGTCAGTGATTCGAGGAACGCCACGATCGCGAGCCGGTCCCCGTCGCTCAGGTCCCGCCGTTCGATCTCGTTGCTCTGGACGTTCGGGTGGAGGCTGTCTCCGTCCGAGTAGAAGTCGACCACCTCCTCCAGCGTCGCGATCGACCCGTTGTGCATGTACGGTGCCGTCAGTTCGACGTTGCGGAGGCCCGTCGCACGGAAGCGGAAGCCGCCGGCCCCGTCGTCGAGCTCCAGCTGGTCGGGGTGCGGCGGCACTCCGAGTACCCTCAGGCTCCAGTCGCTGAACATCGGCCCGTTGTGGCACTCGGAGCACTCGGCCTCGTGGAATGCGCTGAAGCCCTGGCGCTGCAGCCCCGTGAGCGCGTTGTGGTCGCCGCGCATGTAGCGATCGAACGGGGAGTTCCGCGCGACCAGGGTCCGCAGGAAGGTCGCGAGCGCGTACGAGAGGCGCGTCGCGTCGATCTCGCCGGGACCGAACGCTTCCTCGAACAGCAGGACGTACTCCTCGATCGCGCGAAGCCTCTCCACGGCCTGCGGAACGGCTTCTTCCTCGAGGATGGAGCTGCCGCGCATCTCGGCGTCGCTCGCGATCGGTTCGAGGACCTGGGCCTCGAGTCCGCGCGTCCGGTGGTCCCAGAACATCGGCGAGCGCGTGGGGTCGAAACTGGTGAGCGGGCCACCCAGTCCGTTGAAGGCGACGTTCAGAAGCGTCTGCGAGTTCCGGCCCGCGTTCGGGAACTCCGCCCCCGGCACGCGGTCCGGGCCGAGCCCGACGCCGCCGACGCCGATGGTGAGCGCGAGTCCGTCGGCGTACGCGAGCGCGGGCACGTGACAGGTTGCGCATGCCACCTCGCCGTCCGTGGACAGGATCGGATCGAAGAAGAGCAGGCGACCGAGCGCGGCCTTCTCCTCGGTGATCGGGTTGAACGGGGGCGCCTGGACGGCGGCGTCGAGCGCGAAGACGGGCGCGCCGTCCTCGTCGCAGGATGCGAGGGCGAGCAGCGAGGCGACCGCGAGGAGGAGGCCCGGCCGCGGGCGATGGGTCCGTCGAGTCATGGTCTCTGGAAGTTGATGGATGGGAAGGCGATCAGCTCGCCGATCGGCGAGGCGTTGAGCGCGATGTGCTCGAGGGTCGGGTCGGGGTGCCAGGAGGCCTGGACGGACCGCTCGCCGTCCGCCGCGGTCCACCGGAGCTCCAGGAGCCCGCCCTTCGCCCGCGACGTGTCCTGCGCGACGACCGCGTGGAAGCCGCCGCCCGGCGCGACCCAGCCCGAGCCGCGCCGCGCCGAGCGGTCGCCCTGCCGCAGGGACCACCGCAGTCGCGCGCGCTCGGCCGGCGCCCGGCGGACCGCGCCGGACGGCTCGGTCCGGGCGATCGCGATCCACTCGGGCCCGGGTGACACGACGGTCGTCGCGCCCGGGACGAGCGAGGCGTCTGCGCTCCACGGGCGCCCCAGGGAGTCCGTGACGTGCACCGTCGCGTCGATGCGCTCGGACAGGAGCACCTCCCACTGCGCCGGCGTGTCCCTGCGGTCGAGCGAGCGCAACCCGGCGCTCAGCCCGACGCTGCGCGCGCCCGTCAGTCGATGCCCGAGGCGGCTCCGGAGCTCGATCACGGCGCGCCGAGGGCGGTCGATGGAGAGCGCGACCGGGTCCGTCGACCGGACCTCGACGGGCGCGGGCGCGCCCGGGAACGTCGCGCCCACGCGGTGCACCTCGCCCTCCAGGAGACCGCGGAGGCGCGCGCGACCACCGTCATCGGAGCGCGCCACGGATCCCTCGAGCCAGGCTCCGGAGTCCCCGCGTCGCTCCAGCATCACCTCGACGCCGGGGACCGGTCGACCCTCTCGATCGTGGACGGCGACATCGAGGCCACGGGCCGCGCGCGGAGAGATCGGGGCGTGCCCCGTCGACCGCCGCGGCTCGACGGCGCCCATCGAACGGGGCCCCGCCGAAGGGGACTCCCGCCCTGCGACTCCCTGCGTTTCGAGGGGACGCACGGGCAAGTCGCTCATCGCGCGATCCGCGCGCTCGACCGTGGAACGATCCAGCTCGGGACGCGATCGCGTCCCGATCAGCGCCACGCACACGGTCAGCAGCGAGAGCAGACCTGCGGCCGAGAGAGAGAGCCTCCGATCGATCACGTCCGGAGTATCGACGTGCCCCCTCGGCCCTGCCCCTGACAAGACTGCAAGGCGCGCCGGTTCTACGTGCGCTGCCGCTAGCCTTACGGCATGGCAAGGTTGTTGACCGTCGAGGACGACCCGCGCATCCGTGCCTCCCTCGTCGAGGCGTTCGCCGAGGAGGGGCACCACTGCGACGAGGCCGGTGACATGAGCACGGCGCGCGCGCGTCTCGCCGAGGGCGGGTACGACCTCGTCCTCCTCGACGTCATGCTCCCGGACGGAGACGGGTGGGAGCTCTTGCGTGAGATGCGAGAGCGTGCCGATGGGACGAAGGTGATCTTCCTGTCCGCGAAGCACGAGGTCGCCGAGCGCCTCCACGGCCTGACGCTCGGCGCGGTCGACTACGTCGTGAAGCCCTTCGATCTCCGCGAGCTGGAGGCGCGGGTCGAGGTCGCGCTCCAGCGCGTCGTGGCGTCCGAGCTGCCCGAGTGCTTCGACCTCCGCCTGGACCCGCTGCGGCGGCGGGCGCACCTGCGGGGCGAGCTGCTCGACCTGACGCCGAAGGAGTTCGAGTTCCTCGCGATCCTCCTGCGTGCGAGGGGCGAGGTCGTCGATCGCGAGACGCTCTTCCGGGAGGTCTGGGACCTGCCGAGCTCCGACAACCAGAACGTGCTCGACGTCCTCGTCACGCGCCTTCGCCGCAAGCTCCGCGCGCGCCGAGGTCCGGCGATCCACACCGAGCGCGGCCTCGGCTACGCACTCGCTGGGGGAGGGACCCGATGAAGCGCTGGTCCCTCGCGCGCCGCGCCTCGCTCTGGTTCGGCGGGCTCCTCCTCGTGCTGCTCCTCGGGCTCGTGGGAAGCGCGTACCTGATGATCGCGTCGTATACGCGAAAGGCGCTCGACGACGAGGTCGAGGAGATCGGGCGCGCCGCAGCCGTCCAGCTCATCGGCGCGACGCCCGACGAAGCGCGGGCCGCCATGGAGCTGCTCGTGCGGGAGGCCAACGACCTCGGTCTGGGGTTCGTTCTCCGGCGCGAGGACGGCGAGGTCGTGCAGGGACGCTCCGAGCTCGCCGTGGCGCGCCCGGACGACGTGGAGGAGCACGACTGGCGGCGCGAGGTCATCCAGATGGAGGACGGCGGGATGCTCCTCGTGGGGATCGACGGCTCCGGCAGGATGAGGAAGGTCAGCGAGCTCCCCGGGCTCATGGCGCTGCTCTCGGTGCTCTTCGTGTGCATCGCGTCGATCGCGGGCTGGCTCTTCGGCCGGCGCGTCTCGGCCCTCGTGTCGGACGTCGCGCGCTCCGTCGACTCGACCGGCTCGACGGCCCCGCGCGGCGCGCCGCGAGAGATTGCACACCTCGTCGACGCGATCAACGACGGCTTCTCGCGCGCGGAGGAGGCCCAGTCCCGGTCCCGGCTCCTCATCGCCGGCGCCGCGCACGCGCTGCGCTCGCCGATCCAGGCGCTACTCAGTCAGGCCCAGAGCACGCTTCGCAAGGAGCGCGACGTCGAGCGCTACCGCGCCACCCTGGAGGGACAGGAGCACGAGCTGATCGAGTTCGCGCGCTCGGTGGACAATCTCGTCGCGCTCTGCGCGGAGAAGAGCGGCGCCCACGCATCCGAGACGTTCGACCTGATGGCCGAGCTGCGCCTGCGCCTGCACCCCGACCTCGATCGCGCGCGACGCTGCAGCGTCGAGCTCTCCGTCCAGGGCCCGGACTCGCTCCTCGTGGAGGCCGAGCGCGAGTCGCTCGTCCTCGCCGTTCGCAACCTGGTGTCCAACGCGCTGAGCGTCAGCCGCGCGGACCAGCGCGTGGACGTGGAGGTCGAGAAGCTCGAGGACCTCGTCCGCATCACGGTCGACGACGAGGGACCCGGCGTTCCCGAGGAGGACCGCGACCTCGTGTTCGAGCCGATGCGCCGCGGCTCGGCGCGACTCGAGGAGACGAGCGGACGGGCGCGCTACGGGCTCGGGCTCGCGCTCGTCCGGCGCGCCATGGAGGACCACGACGGACGAGCCTGGATCGAGTCAGCTCCGGGCGGAGGCGCGCGGGCGCGACTCGAGTTCCGCACGATCCGGGACCTGGAGCCGGCGCCGGACGAGCGGGCAGCGATCGCTCGGTGATCGGATCGCCCGGCCGTCAGAGCGACCGCAGGAACGCGATCAGCTCGCCGCGCCGATCGTCCGGCAGCGCCAGGTAGGCATCCCGCGCGGCCTCGCCCTCGCCGCCGTGCCAGAGGATCGCCTCCTCCAGGCTCCGCGCACGTCCGTCGTGGAGGTAGGCCTCGGCGCCGCTGACCCGCGCCGTCAGGCCGATGTTCCAGAGCGGCGCGGTGCGCCACTCGGCGGCGGAGGCTCCGCCCTCGATCAGCGTGCTCGCCAGACGGGGCCCCATGTCGTGCAGGAGGAGGTCCGTGTACGGATGGGTCGTCTGGTCGCGCAGCTCGGCGTGGGGGTGGAACGACGACGTCCGGAACGTTGGCGTGTGGCACGCGGCACAGCCGATTTCCGCGAACAGAGCCTCGCCGCGCAGCGCATCCACGCTTGCCAGGCCGCGTCGCGCGCTGACGCCGAGCAGTGAGACGTACGCGGTGAGATCGCGCAGGTGCGCGTCGTCGAGCTCGACGTCGTCCACATCGGGGCCGACGTCGTCGCCCGGGCGCAGCGACGTCCGCACGCCCATGTCCATGTCGAGCGCCGCGGCCACCTGGTGCGCGACGCGCGGCTCGGCGGCCTTCCAGCCGAAGCGGCCGAGGCGCCGCTCGCCGGTCTCCACGTCCTCGACGATCCGCATGCGGCCGGAGATCCCGTCGCCGTTCGCGTCGTCGGGATCCGCGAGCGCCTGGACGTCCGCTTCGGGGATCGCCTCCAGGAGACCCATCCCGACGAGCTGCGGCGCGATCCGCACGCTGTAGTGGGCCGGCGCCTCGCCGGTGAACGCGTACGCCGGCGCGCGCAGGTCGCCGACCGCAGTCCAGCCGGACAGACGCGCTGCGCTCTCCGGCTCACCGTCCGTCACGCGCGACCGGAGCACGGCGCCGAGCTCAGGCACGGGCGCGCCCGTCGCGTCGCCGACGCGCACGACATACTGGTCGAGCTCCTCGCCGACGGAGGGCGGCATCGCGCGACCGTTCCTCTCGTGGCACGCCGCGCACGAGCGGTTCACGTAGCGCGGCCCGAGCGCGCCCGCGAGATCGTCGAAGGCCCGGTTGTCGCCACCCTCGTCGTGCGAGCCGTCGCCGAAGTCGGTGTGATGGACGCGACGCCCGCGCACGAACGTCTGACCGTGCATGGACGACAGGTTCGTCGCCATCTGCATGAAGTGACGGCTCGGCTCGCCAGAGACCTGCTAGGGGAGCGTCGTGCCGCCGCCGAGCCAGGCCTTTCGCGGCAGGGGGAAGGAGTCCTCGCGCTCGGACTCCGGGTCGCCGAACGCCCCGCGCGCCTCCCACGGAACGACGCCCTCGCCGACGACGTACAGGATCGCCGTGCCGTAGTAGTTGTTCCGCCCCGCGGGCACGCCCGTCAGGAACTGGCTCAGCTCGAACTCCAGCCGGTCGCCGACGCGCAGCGGGGCGCTCGTCTTCGGGTTGTGCCGGACGCTGCGGACGTAGTGGCGCGCCGGATCGCCCTCCACGTCGAGCTCTGGCACCGGCGTCATCACGCCGTTGTCGTGGTACTCCGCGACCGTGTTGATCCCGCGGTAGAAGAACCGCAGCTCGGCCTCGGTCGGGCTGAGCGGCCACTGCGTCGTGACATGGAACGTGACGATGTCGCCTCCGCGGGCGACGGTGTCGACGATCTCGATCGCCGCGGTCCGATGCTCCCAGTAGCGGCTCAGGTAGTGGTCGTACTGACCGAACTGATCCTCGCGGGCGTGCCGGTCGCGCGCGCGATCCGCGAGCCTCGTGATCAGCGCCGCGTCGGTGCTCTCCTGCACGTCGGGCTCCAGCGCCGTGGTGGCGTCGAAGAGCGGCACGTACGTCAGGCCGTCGCGCTCCTCGCCCACGGCCGCGACCGTGAAGGCGAGGAGCGTGACGGGCCCCGCCAGCCAGGCGGTCCTTCGCACCCTTCGTGTGGTTCCTGCTATTGGAACGTCACCGATGCGGCGGACGTGAAGTTCGAGACCGCCCCGCCGCCCGACACGTCGCGGTGCCAGGCCTGGAAGAACCAGGTCGAGCCCGCGGTCGCCTGGACGCTGCCGGTCGGCTGCGGGATCGCCGTCAGGTCGATCGGGAGGCAGAACCAGCCGGACGGGCCCGAGTTCAGCACCTGGCCGGGGCCGACGTAGCGACCGATCGAGCCCATCAGGCACAGCCGTCCGACCGAGCCGGGGACCGGGAACGTCGAGCCGCCGGTCTGGCTCGTCAGGAAGAACCCGGGCGCGTTCGGCGGCAGGTCGTGCGCCTGCAGGGTCACGCTGTTGCCCGCGACCTCGTCGGTGCCGACGAGCGCGACGCGTCCCGGCACGCCGGTCGAGTTCGGGACCGTCGGGCCGCACGGCGACGGAGCGCCGATCGGGCCGAACGTCGTGCCCTCGAAGAACCCGACGTTGCGCAGGAGTGGGCCGACGGCGAGGTCGACGTCTCCGTCGCAGTCGAGATCTCCGACCGCCATCGCTTCGACCCTCGTGTTGACGGGAGGAAGATCGCGCAACACCCACGTCGACGCGCCCAGGTTCTCGATCCACCGCGCGTTGCTGAGGGGCGCAGAGGGGGGGGCAGGGGCGTACAGGAGGACGTCGGTGTCGCCGTCGGCGTCGAGGTCCGTGCCCACGATCCGCTGCCATCGGAGGTCGATCGGGAGGATCGAGGTCGAGGTCGCGGCGAACACGCCGCCCCCAAGATTCTCGGTCCACTCGACGACGTGCACGCTGGAGCTGAATCGAGCGTTCACGATGTCGGGCCGGCCGTCGAGGTTGACGTCCGCGATGCTGAAGAACGAGGCGATCGGGTAGAAGCCGTAGGGACGCGCCACTGCGATCTGTGCGAAGGCTCCACCGCCCAGCCCGCGGATCCACCAGATGGTCGCCTGTGGACCGCCGTCCGCCACGATCACGTCGAGGATCCCGTCCCCGTCCATGTCCGCAACCTCGACCTGCACCGGCACGACCGAGAACCCTGCGATCGACGTCCAGCTCACGAAGGTCCCGTCGCCATCGTTCTGCGCCCATGAGACGAACCCCTGGAGACCGGTCGAGCTCGCCGTCACCGCGTCTTGATCACCGTCGCCGTCGAGGTCGGCGAACTGGAGGTCCCGCACGACGTCTCCTGGTCCCGGAATGTCCCGAGGCGGCGCGAACGTGAAGTTGCCCTGGTTCTCCCGCAGGATCGCGGGGCCCGGGAGAGAAGAGAGGCGCGCCAGGTCGGCGTCCCCGTCCCCGTCGACGTCTGCGGCGCGCACGGCCGTTGGCAGGGTCGATCCGAACAGCGCGAACACCGGAGACGCGTAGACGCCTTCCCCGAGGTTCTCGATCAGGCTGAACGACCCGAAGTTGCGTTCCAGTCCGACGACGTCGAGGTCCGAGTCGCCGTCGTAGTCCGTGATCACGAGGTCGACCACCCTGGAGGGCTGCGAGTCGTCGACGCGTGCCCGGGGCCCGAAGGTCGGGACCGGTCCCGCGAGGGAGCCCTTGAACCAGTACGTCTCGCTCGGCTCCTGCGCGACGAGGTCGAGGACGCCGTCCTGGTCGAGGTCGGCGACCTGGATGCGCCAGTATCCGAAGTCAGCGTCGATGTTCCGCACCGGGCCGAACGTCCCGCCCCCGACGTTCTCGGCCCACTGCAGGCGTCGACCGCCGGGGTTGCGCGCCCACACGAGGTCGAGGTCTCCGTCGCCCTCCACGTCGATGATCACGAGGTCGCCGACCGTCGAGCCGCCGGGCACGGCCACGATGGGGGCCGAGAAGCTCCCTGCCCCGTCGTTCTCGAACAGGTACGCGCGCGCGAACGACGAGCCGACGGCGACGACGTCGAGGTCGCCGTCGCCGTCGACGTCACCGAGCTCGGCGTCGAGCAGCGGGCTGCCGCCCGGGCCCGTCGTCACGTTGATCGCCACGGTGCGCGGGAGCACGCCGTCGTTGCGGATCCAGTTGATGTCCGACGATTCGGAGTACAGCACGAGCGTGTCGTCGTCCCCGTCGCCGTCGATATCCCCGAAGCTGGCGCGTCCGCCGGGCAGCACCGTCGGGAACAGGCGTTCGCGCGGCGTGAACGTGAAGCTCGGCGAGCTGCGCTGGACCCACGTGCCGCCCGAGGCGCCCGAGCTCGGACCGCCGGTCGACATCACGACGTCGTTGATCCCGTCGCCATCCATGTCCTCGATGCTGATGCTGAGGCTGAATGACGAGCGCGCGCCCGGGACGTCGTCGAGCGGGACCGGCAGGCCGGTCGTCCCGGCGCCGAGGTTCCTCAGCGCGACGGTCTCACCGAGGTCGGTCTGGGCGGCGATGTCCGGGTCGCCGTCGCCGTCGAGGTCACCGACCGCGAAGACCGTGGGCCCGCGGGTTCCTGTCGTGATCGGTCCACCGCCGAGGACGCGGCCGGTGTCGAAGTCACCGCCGCCCACCCCGCGGTAGAGCACGATCTGCCCGGTGACCAGATCGGCGGAGAGGACGTCGAGCACGGAGTCGCCGTCGAAGTCGACGACCTTGACGTCGCGAGCGGAGGCGAGGCCGATGCCGACCTCCTGGAACGGACCGAACTGCGCCGAGGCCGGCGCGGCGAGCAGGAGGAGCGGGAGAGCGGGGAAGCGCATGGCTCCGAATGGGGGTTGAGGACCGGGAAGACGTCCCTTGGGGCAGAACGGGGCCATCGTGGACCGATGGGCGCCATTCCGCCAGGCCGGAGGTCCCCGCGAGGCCTGTTCCGAGCCCGGCGGTACAGTACGTCCCTCGCACACCTGTCTCGCAACCCGAGCTCGCCACCTTGAAGATCGCCACCTCGCTCGTCTCCCTCGTCCTCCTCGGCGCGCCGGCGCTGGCGCAGTGGTCGACCGCGACCCTCTCGCTCGCGCGGCGCGACCTCGCCGCGGCATCGGCCGGTCACATCGCGCTTTTCGCCGGAGGATCGATCGACGCTGATCGCACGCCCGTCGACGTCGTCGATCTCTACGACGCGCGGACCGGTGCTTGGTCCACGTCGGCGCTCTCGCAGGCCCGCTCCTTCCTCTCCGCGACGGGCGTGGACGGCAAGATCCTCGTCGCGGGAGGAGCGGACCAGGACGACGTCGGCGTCGACCGGGTCGACGTGTACGACGTCGAGACCGGGACCTGGACGATCGACTCGCTCTCCGAGCCGCGCGTTCGGCCGGCGGCGGCGACCGTCGGGCGCTACGCGGTCTTCGTGGGCGGGTCGGACGGGCTCTTCGGCGCCTCTTCGGACACGGTCGACGTGTACGACGTGACGACGGGGTCGTGGTCAGTGGCGACGCTTCCGTTCCCCGTGTCGTTCGCGGAGGCAGCGCCCGTCGGTGACCGCGTCGTGATCGTCGACGGGAACGGCTTCCGCGATCACCTGCTCTTCGACCCCGCGACCGGCGTCTCGACGCGGATCCCCCGGCCCACGAACGAGGCCGAGTTCATCGTCGCGACCGTGCTCGGCGCCCCGGACCGGTTCTGGATCGCCGGCGGCTACACGACGGGCTCGTTCCAGACCCCGCTCGATCCGCTGCGCGAGTACGACCTGGCCTCCGGGACGTGGTCGAGCGTGCCGCTCTCCGAGGCGCGCGGCGGGACCGGGGCGGCTCGGACCGCGACCAAGCTGGTCGTCGCGGGCGGCCTCATCGGCTCGGCCTTCGGCTTCACGAGCACCGCCACGGTCGACCTCTTCGACGTCGTCGATCGGACCCGGACCACCGCGGCGCTCTCGGTGTCGCGGGTCCGCCCCGCGACGGTCGAGGTCGACGGTCTCATCCTCATCGCCGGAGGCGCCGAGGAGGTGGCCGCCAGCGGGCCTCCGAGCGACGCCGTCGACATCTACGACGACCGCGTCGGCTCCCGATACTGCGCCCCCGCTGTCCCGAACTCGACGGGAGCGCCCGCCGACCTTCGCGTCGAGGGCGCGCCCGGCACCGTCGCGCTCGGCCGCGTCGCGCTGGTGGCGACGAGCCTCCCCGAGGCCAGCGCCGGGTACTTCCTGGCGTCGCAGACGCAGGACTTCGTCCCGAACGCGGGCGGGAGCCAGGGGACGCTCTGTCTCGGTGGGGGGATCGGGCGCTACTCGCTGACGCCGTTCTTCGCTCCGTTCGGCGGGCGCGTCGAGCTCACGATCGACCTCGGCGCGATCCCGACGCCCACCGGTCCCGTCGCGGTGCTGCCGGGCGAGACGTGGAACTTCCAGGCGTGGTACCGCGACGCCAACCCGGGATCGACGACGAACTTCACGTCGGCCGTCCGGGTGACGTTCCAGTAGCCGCCAGGAGCGGCGCACTCCTCACAGGAACTGGACGACGCCCGGGTACTCGAACGTCTCGCCGGCGTGGGCGCGCACCGCGCCGACGAGCGGGAACACCAGCGCACAGAACCCGATGGCGATCATCAGGACGTAGCCGACGCCGAGGAAGCACAGGGGCAGCGCGAGGAGCGCGTAGAGGAGCAGGGACAGGTTCAGGTTGAGCACCGACCGGCCATGCTCGTCGATGTCCCGTGACTCGCTTCTCTTCATGAGCCAGAGCGTCACCGGGACGACGATCCCGGCGAGCGGCACGACGTACCCGGCGTACATCGAGAGGTGGATCAGCATGCACCACGTGCGGACGCTGATCCCGTCGACGGGCGCTTCGATGCGAGACTGCGGTTGCGAGTGAATCACCATGTGTCCTTCGAGCCTTCCCCCGGGCCCTCCCTTGCGGCTGTGGCGAGAGAGGGATACCCGGACCGCGCGCGCGCATTCGCATCACCCGCGCGGGCGCTCGAATCAGGACGCGTGTCTCACTCGACGTCGAAGCGCGAGACATCCACCGTGCAACCGTCCCGCAAGCCGAATCCGATCACGCCGGCGCGCCCCTCCGCGATCGGCGCGCCCAGCTCGAGCCGTCGCCACGGACCGTCGCCGATCGCCACCTCGATCTCCCTGGCGCCCGGCTCGAACCGGACGGCGAGGTCGAACCACGGGTCGGCGAGGCCAGCGGGAGCAGGGACCTGGGCGATCTTCGTGCTCGCCCAGTCGCTCGCGCCTGACGCGCGGCTCGCCACGTTGAGTCGCCAGATGCCGGGCCGATGGTCGGCAGCGACGGTCACCATCGCGCCCTCCTGGAGCCAGCCGACGACGAGACCGGCCGACGCGCCCCTCCGTGCCCGGAGCCGCGCGCGGATCGTGCTGCTACGCGTGAGCGGCGCGCCCTCCTGGAGCATGACCGCGACCCGCTGGGGCGCGGGGGCGACGGTCGCGCCGTCGTCGTTGAACGCCCAGCCGCTGCGGTGGGGGTCGAGGCCACCCTCGAAGCGCGCGTGGACGGCCGCCGCGTTCCCGGGTGGGCCGACGCCGGCGCCCACGGTCGCGACGACCTCGACGGCCCGCGCCAGCTCGTCCGCGTACTTCGCCCGCGCGGCCTGCGCGGCGTCGGGGTCGAGGCGCTCCGCCCTCTCGAGGACCGCCGCGGCCGCTGCCACGTGCCCCGCGTCGATCAGCTTGCGCGCGTAGGCGATCACGGAACGAGCCGACTTGCGCAGCGTCTCTCGGCGGAGCGCGAGGTCGGGGTCCGTCGCCTCAAGGCGCGCTCGGATCCGCGCGGCGAGCATCTCGGCGAGCGCCGGATCGGCGAGCAGCGCGGTCTCCGCCTCCAGACGGTGCAGCGCCGCCGCCGCGGCGGGATCCGGGCGACGCGCCTCGATCTTTTCGAGGCGGGTCCGGAGGCTCGCGAGCGCCGTGGGCTGCGCCGCGCCCTTCTTCTTCGTTCGCGGCCTCGCGGGTCCCGGCTCCGGCGTCACGGCGAGGTCGCGGAAGACGACCGGGCGGTTCGAGTCGTGGCAGTCGGCGACGAACGGTCCGTGCCTCCCTCGGACCGGCGCGCCGGTGCCGCCCGTCACCGCGCGCTGTCCGTCGACCGTCAGGGTCACGCGGTCGTCCTCGACCTCGAGGCGCACGTGCCGAGGCTCCGCGGCGGCCTTCGAGGTGGGGAACGACCGCCGCGCCAGGCGACGGCCCGTGCTCAGGTCGAGGAGGACGAGCTCCATCCGCTCCTTCGGCACGTCCAGGAAGAGGTAGCCCGCCACGCCGCCGAGGCCGTCCTCGTCGAGCCCGACGACGAGCCCCGCCCCGCGCCTGCGCACTGCGCTGATGTCGACGAGCGCCTCGACGACCACGTCCTCGGAAGGCCCGCAGAGGACCGGGATCCAGGTCCGGTCGTAGCGGTTGAGCGCGCGTACCTCGCCGTTCACGACGGACCAACCCGGCTGCGCGCCCTCGGCGTCGAGGGCGAGCGCGCGATTCGCCGCGGGCGCGGGTGAATCGCCGGCGGCAGTCCGATCCGATTCACGCAGCGCCGCCTTCGGCGTCCACGACGCGGCCTCCTCCCGGGCGAGGTCCGCGAGCGCATCGCGGCCGAGGTCGCGGTACGCCTTCTCCAGATCGATCAATGCTGCGGCGGCGCGGGCGAAGGCCTTCGCGCGGTCCTCGTGGAGCAGCGAGTGGTCCTTCGCCTTCTTCGTGAGCCAGCGCGCGACGGCGTCACGTCCTGGCGCGGGCTCGGAGAGCCACACCGTGCGCAGCGCCTGCTCCTGGTGGTGCGCGGCTCCGTCCTTCGAGCCGTTCCGGAGGCGCAGCGCCGCGAGCTCGTTGTGCATCCTGGCGCGCGCGCGCGGGCCGACCGGCGGCACGAACGCGGACGCGGGGTCGAGCGCGCCGCGGAGGACGTCCGCGAGGCGCGCGCAGTCCCAGATCCACACGCGCCCATCCGGCATCCCGAAGGCGAGTCGCGCGCCATCGTCCGAGAACGCCGCCGAAGTCGCGGTCGCGCCGGGGAAGCGGAGCCGTCCCGGGGTCGATGCGCCCGACAGGTCGTGCAGGCCGAGCCCCGGTATGTCGAGCTGACTCGCGGCCCAGCCGCCCCGCGGATGCGCGGCGACGCGGAGCGAGTCGGAGTAGAGGCCGAGACCGTCGAAGGCCGGCACGGACCGACGGTGTGAGCCGTCCGTTCCGTAGACCTCGAACACGTCGGCGTTCGTGACGATCACGATCTCACCGCCGGACAGGAGGACGTCAGCCGGCCACGGCGGGTCCTCGCCATCCTGGGGGGGCGGCGGGATCTCGACCGGCTCGGCGCCGCGCTCTCCCGTGACGACGAGCGTCCGGCCATCGTCCAGGAGCACAGCGAGGCTCTCTCCGTCGCGCGACCTGGCGACTTCGACGATCGAGTCCGCAGGCACGCCCGCCAGGTCGAGCGGCGCCGCCTCCGGCGCGGGCTCGAGCCGCGTCGGCTGCCCGGTCTCCACGCTCCATCGCCACGTCTCACCCGCGGCGGTCTCGACGATGGGCTGCGCGCCATCGAACGCGATCGACGTCACCGGGCCCCGCGGCCCGTTCGATGCGAGCGTCTCGCGCTTCTTCTTGAGATCGAACAGGACGAGTCCGTCGGCCTTCGTGACCAGCGCGACGCGGTCTCCCTTCGGCGCGATCGCGAGGTCGAGGACCACGTCGAAGCCGGCGCGCTCCGTGAACAGGACGCGGGGACGCTTGGTGCGGATCGCCGACACGAAACCGGCGAAGTCGCCGACGACGAGTCGATCTCCTTTCGGAGTGAAGCGCATCGAGCTCACGAGGGCGCCCTCGGTGTCGAGTGCTTCGATCAGGTCTCCGCTCGCGACGTCGAACAGCGCGACGAGACCGTGGCACCCGAGCGCGAGCAGCGCGCCGTCCGGAGAGACCGCCACGTTCGCGACCGTCTGCCCGTCCGCCACGGCCGCGTCGATCCAGGCCTGCAGGGGCGCCTCGGCCGGGTGCACGTCGCCGCCCTTCGACCGCACGAGGACGCGCCGGCTCAGGTCCCCGTCGGCGCCGAGCACCGCCACCACCTCCGCGCCGTTGGCGATCGCCGCGTGGGTGATCGTCCCGTCCTCGATCGCGATCGAGAGGGCGCGCCGCAGCGGCGTGGCCGTGAAGACGCTGCACGACGCGTCGTCTGCGAACAGCGGCGGCACGGTCGCGAACGCGCCGTGGTCCGCGGATCGCTCCAGGCGCTGGCACGGCCGCAGGCCTCCGAGATCCTCGTCGACGGAGAGGTCGCCGGCGCCGTGGGCGCGCACGCGGCTGTCGGACCAGCACGCGACGAGGCGGCCGTCGCCGAGGAAGCGTGCGCCCGGTGTCGCCTCCTCGTCGCCGCCGTTCGTCAGGCGGCCTTCGACCGCGGCGACACCGCTGCGTGCATCCCAGAGCCGACAGGCGCCCTCCTGGTTCACCTGGAGGATGCGCTTCCCGTCGGGGGACCAGTCGATCGTTCCGCCGCCGAGCTCGGCTCCCCGCGGCGGAGCGCCCAGTCGACGCAGGACGCCGAGGGCCTCGAGGACGTCGAGGTCCGCGGCGTCGAGCTCGCGGTCCCCGGCAGGCAGGCCCTCGAACGGATCCTGCAGCGGACCCGTCGCCTGCTGCGCGGGCGGGCACAGCGCGGCGAGCGAGAGGACGAACGGAGCGAGCATGCGCGCAGGGTAGCTGCGCGCGTGAAACGGTGTGGCGAGCGCGTGCGGCGGCGTGCCGCGTTCAGCTCGCCGGGATCGGCGGGTCGACCATGTCGATGGTCGACGTCGACGGCGCGGCCATGCCGTTGCTCGACGGGCTCATGCTGCTCGAGCGACCCGAGCGGGCGAGAGCGCGGAGCGCGTCGACGGTGTCCGACACGGCGCCCGGGCGGACGAGGAGTTCGCCCTGGGGGACACCGGAGTTGGTCACGCAGATCGAGACGCGCACCTGATCGCCCAGCTTGTCGGAGAGACACGGGCCGAGGTGACCCAGCGTGAACTCCGCGAGCTCCTGCCAGTGCTCACGACCGAACGAGAAGTAGACCCAGGCCGGGCTCTGCTCGTCGCCCTGACTGCTCTCGGTGGTCATGAGCGCCGGGAACATGTTGAGCGCCTCGACGAGGTCGGCGACACCCTCGTCCACAGGCGCGTTGACCTTCACCCAGACTTGCTTGTGGTTGGACCCCATATCGCGGGAGTCATCGTCTTGTCGTCGCCGGCAATCTGACGGAAACCACACGATCCGAGGGGGCCGTTCGCGATGCGGGATCGTAGGTGGCGGGGCCTCACGCGTACTTCAGCGGGAGGCCAGGGCGAGGTCAGCGGGAGAGGGGGCGGGCGTGCGAAGAAAGTCAGGGGTTCCTGACGCCGGGTGGCCGCGTTTTCCGCGGGACGTGGTGGCCGGCGAGGGCGAGACCCTCCAGCCCTGTCATTTCGACGCCACCTGCCCCTCGCGCCTCGCCATGAAGCACATCGCCACCCAGCTCCTGGAACTCTCCGCGGTCGCTGCCCTCCTCGGACTCTGCCGCCACTGGGCCGTTCTGAGCCTCGAGTTTCGCCTGCCGATGCCCCTCGCGTGATTCCACGCAGCGGGCCCCGACCTCGGCTTCTGCCCGCCTAGGTCCTCGGAGCGAGCGGAGGCCGGGTGGCCTCCGCTCGCTCCTTCTCTCGCGCCGGCCCCTCTCGCGTGCGCCCCTAGACGTCGTACGCGAGCCAGGGGGCGAGCCACTTCTCCGTCTCTTCGACGGACATGCCCGCGCGCTCGGCGTAAGCCTCGATCTGATCCCGATCGATCCGGCCGATCCCGAAGTACTTCGAGTCCGGGTGGCCGAAGTAGAAGCCGCTGATCGACGCCGCCGGCGTCATCGCCATGTGGTCGGTCAGCGCGCAGCCGATCTCGCCGGCCTCCAGCAGGTCGAAGTGCAGCGGCTTCTGGCTGTGGTCCGGGCACGCCGGGTAGCCGAAGGCGGGACGGATGCCGCGGAAGCGCTCCTGGAGCAGGTCGGTGGGGGAGAACGTCTCGTTCGTCTCGTAGTCCCAGTCGATCCGCGCCTGGCGGTGCATCCACTCCGCGCACGCCTCGGCGAGGCGGTCGGCGATCGCCTTGACCATGATCGCGTCGTAGTCGTCCCGCTCCTCCTCGAAGCGCTCCGCGATCTCCTCGGCCCCGTGGATCGCGACCGCGAACAGACCGACGTGGTCCTCGAGGCCCGCGTCCTTCGGCGCGACGAGGTCGACGAGGCTCTTGTTCGGACGGTCGTCCGGGTGGACCTGCTGCTGGCGCAGCATCGGGAAGCGCGCGACCTCGGCGCCCGAGCCCGCAGGATCGGACAGCACGATCGTCTCGTCGTCCGCGTGCGCGGGCCAGAAGCCGTAGACCGCCTCGGCCCGCAGCGAGCCCTCGGCGACGATCCCGCGCAGCATCTCCTGCGCGTTCTCGTACAGCTCGCGGGCCGCCGGACCCTGCTCCGGGTCGTCGAGGATCTGGGGGAACTTGCCCTTCAGCTCCCACGCGACGAAGAACATCGTCCAGTCGATCAGAGACGCGAGCTCGGCGAGCGGGATGTCGCGCACGACGCGGCGGCCTTCGAACGCTGGGTTCGGGACCACGTCGGCGCTCCACTCCTGCTTCGTCCGGTTCTCCAGTGCGCGCTCGATGGAGAGCAGCGGGCGCTCCTGGCGCATCCTCCAGGTCTCGCGGATCTTGTCCTGCTTCTCGCGGTTGGCCGCGTCGAGCTCGCTCTTGCGGTCGGCGTCGAGCAGATCGGAGACGACGTTCACGCTGCGCGACGCGTCGTGCACGTGCAGCACCGGCTGGCCGTAGTTCGGCGCGATCTTGACCGCGGTGTGCTGGGCGCTCGTCGTCGCGCCGCCGATCAGGAGCGGGACGTCGAATCCCTCGCGCTCCATCTCCTTGGCGACGTGGACCATCTCGTCGAGGCTCGGCGTGATCAGGCCCGACAGCCCGATCATGTCCGCGTTCACCTCGCGCGCCTTCGCGAGGATCTGATCGGCGGGCACCATGACGCCCATGTCGATCACCTCGTAGTTGTTGCAGCCGAGGACGACGCCGACGATGTTCTTGCCGATGTCGTGCACGTCGCCCTTCACGGTCGCCATCACGACCGTGCCGCCCGTGCTCGTCTTCGCGGCCTCGGCGAGGTCCACGCCGGCCGCCTCGGCCGCCGCCTTCTCCTCTTCGATGTAGGGCTCCAGGATCGCGACCGCCTTCTTCATCGCGCGGGCGCTCTTCACGACCTGGGGCAGGAACATCTTGCCCGCTCCGAACAGGTCGCCGACGACGCGCATGCCGTCCATCAGCGGACCCTCGATGACCTCCAGCGGTCGGGCGTAGCCCTGCCGCGCCTCCTCGGTGTCGTCGTCGATGAAGTCGACGATCCCGTGGACGAGCGCGTGCTCCAGTCGCTTCTCGACGCTGTTCTCGCGCCACGACAGGTCCACCTCGCGCTTCTTCCCGCCCCCGGTGAGCGTCGCGGCGAACTCGGTCAGGCGCTCCGTCGCGTCCTCGCGGCGGTTGAAGATCAGGTCCTCGACGCGCTCCAGGAGGTCCTTCGGGATCTCCTCGTACACCTGGATCATCCCGGCGTTGACGATCCCCATGTCCATCCCCGCCGCGATCGCGTGGTAGAGGAACGCGGAGTGGATCGCCTCCCGCACCACGTTGTTGCCGCGGAACGAGAACGACAGGTTGCTGACGCCGCCGGAGATCTTCGCGCCCGGGCACTCCTGCTTGATGCGTCGGGTGGCCTCGATGAACGCGACCGCGTAGTTCGCGTGCTCCTCGATGCCGGTCCCGATCGCGAGGATGTTCGGATCGAAGACGATGTCCTTGGGCTCGAAGCCGACCTCGTTCACGAGGATGTCGTACGAGCGCTTGCAGATCTCGACCTTGCGGTCCTCGTCGGCGGCCTGGCCCTCCTCGTCGAACGCCATGACGACGACGCCCGCGCCGAACGAGTTGATCTCGCGCGCGTGAGCCAGGAACTCCTCCTCGCCCTCCTTCAGCGAGATCGAGTTCACGATCCCCTTGCCCTGGAGACAGCGCAGTCCGGCCTGGATGACGCTCCACTTGGAGCTGTCGACCATGATCGGGATCCGGCTGATCTCCGGCTCGGTCGCGATCAGGTTGAGGAACGTCGTCATGCACGCCTCGGAGTCGAGCATGCCCTCGTCCATGTTGACGTCGAGCACGTTCGCGCCGCCGCGCACCTGGTCCAGCGCGACCTCCAGCGCAGCCTCGAAGTCGTTCGCGGTGATCAGCTTGCGGAAGCGCGCCGAGCCGGTGACGTTCGTGCGCTCGCCGACCATCAGGAAATTCGTGTCCTGGTCGACGGCGAGCGTCTCCAGGCCCGCGAAGAACGCCTTCTTCTCGCGCAGCTCGCGCGCTCCGTCGCGGTCCCGCGTGCCGAAGCGCGAAACGCCCTCGGCGATCTTCTCGATGTGCTCCGGCGTCGTGCCGCAGCAGCCGCCGACGATGTCGACGAGCCCGCTCTCCGCGAACTCCGTCAGGAGCCCGCCCGTCGTCTCCGGCGCCTCGTCGTACTCGCCGAACGCGTTCGGGAGGCCCGCGTTGGGGTAGCTCGACACGTAGCACGGCGCGATGCGCGACAGCTCGGCCACATACGGCCGCATGTCCTTGGCGCCCAGCGAGCAGTTCACGCCGACCGACAGCGGCCGCGCGTGCGCGACCGAGTTCCAGAACGCGTCGACGGTCTGGCCCGACAGCGTCCGACCCGAGGCGTCCGTGATCGCGACCGAGAGCATCAGCGGCGGGCGGACGCCGAGGTCGCTGCACACCTCATCGATGGCGACGATCGCGGCCTTCGCGTTGAGCGTGTCGAAGATCGTCTCGACGAGCAGCAGGTCGACGCCGCCCTCGACGAGCGCCCGCGTCTGCTCGGCGTAGGCGGCCTTGAGCTGCTCGAACGTGATCGAGCGGTAGGCCGGCTGGTCGACGCGCTCGGACAGCGACAGCGTCTTGCTCGTCGGGCCGATCGAGCCCGCGACGAAGCGCGGCTTGTCGGGCGTTTGCAGGGTCCACGCGTCGGCGGCCTCGCGCGCGATACGCGCTGCGGCGCGGTTGATCTCGTCGACCGCGTCCTCGAGGCCGTACTCGCCCTGGGCGACGCGCGTCGCGCTGAACGTGTTCGTCTCGATGATGTCCGCGCCCGCCGCCAGGAACGAGTCGTGCACGCCGCGCAGCACGTCCGGCCGCGTGATCGAGATCAGGTCGTGATTGCCCTTGAGGGTCGCCTCCGCGTCCGCGAACCGATCGCCGCGGTAGTCCTCCTCGGTGAGGCCACGCTTCTGCATCATCGTGCCCATCGCGCCGTCGATCACGAGGATCCGACGCGCCAGGATCTCGTCGAACCGCGCACGCGCTTCCGACGGACCGACGATCGATGTCGAGCGGGTCTTGGGGGTGGACGTGGGACTGGCGGGGGTGGTCAACGTCGTCATCGAAGGGGAGAAGCGGCGAGGGGGACGCGCGCGGCGGTGCCCGTCGCGAGCAGCGTCATGAAGTGCGGAGGCTGGGGATCGCGCGCGGCGCGCTCGACCGAAACGTCGTCGAAGCCGGCCTGCGACACGAGCCGCGTGAGGTCAGCCTCGGTGAATCCGAGGTGGCGGTGCTGGAGTCGATCGCGGACCCAGTCCTCGCCGTGCGCGAGCAGGTCGAGCACGAGCAGCTGGCCGCCCTTCTTCAGCACGCGGCGCGCTTCGCCGAGCGCGCGCGACGGATCGCTCGCGTGGTGGAGCGCCTGACTCAGGACGGCGACGTCGTAGCTTCCGTCCTCGAGAGGGAGGTCCTCGATGTCGGCCTCGACGGTGTCGATGTTCGCCATGCCCTTTCCGCGCGCGCGCGTTTCGAGCTGCGCGAGCATCTCTGGCGAGAGGTCGACCGCGGTGACCGACTCGGCGATCTCTGCGAGCATCAGCGTCAACATCCCGTCGCCGATCCCGAGGTCGACGTAGCGAGCCCGCGGCGCGAGCCGCAACAGCCCGCGCGCGAGCCCTTCCCAGGTCCGGCCCGGAAGGACCTGCTCACCGAACGCGGCGGCGACCCGGTCGAAGTAGGAGCGCGACTCGCGTCGCCGTCGCTCGAGCACCGCCTGGTACCCCGCGTCGTCGGCGCGGAACTCGGGCGCGAGGTCGGCGTCGTCGAGCACCTGGGCGAGCAGCTCCAGCGGCCCGTTCGGGCAGAGGCTGTAGTAGCTCCGCCGTCCGGCGCGTCGATCGACCACGAGGCCGACGTCCTTCATGTGGGTGAGCTGCGTCGAGATGCGGCTCTGACCCATGTTCAGGATCTCCTGCAGCTCCGACACCGCGAGCTCCCCCTTGCGGAGGAGGTTCAGGAGGCGGAGGCGGGTCTCGTCGCCGAGGGCCTTGAGCAGCCGGGAGGTCGTGGTGAGGGCCATGGGCTAGGTCGGTAGCCTAGCTCATATCGTCAGATCCGGATCTTTCATCCATCAAGATGGGTTGATCTGCGGCAGATCGACGCCCGGGCGGACCCTCCGCCCGAGGAGGCCTGATACGCCTGGCGAAACGAAAAAGAGAAGCCCCGAGTCCGCGAACGGACTCGGGGCAGAGTGGTCTCATCCGGTCTCCCTCCGAATGGGACCCGTCTCTCCCGGAGACTCCAGATCCTCGGAACCAGCCGCGCTTGGGGCGATGCGGCAGGCAACGCCCGATACGCGGCGTTGTTCGGCGGCAGTCCGACGTTCTGGAGGGGTGCTGATCACCCGTCGTAGGGGAAAACGGACGCGACGTCCGATCCCGTCACGAAATCGCGCGAATCCCGCGTCGATCTTCCGAGGGACGGGCCTCCGCCGCGTCGATCTGTCGCACGGATAGGTGCCTGCGCACCATCTCCGTCGCCGACTCCAGCCACGCCTCGTGCCCGTTCAGTGCCGGAACGAGGACGAGGTCTTCCCCGCCGGCCTCCACGAAGTCCTCCTTCGCGCGCATCCCGATCTCCTCGATGGTCTCGAGGCAGTCGGACACGAACGACGGGCAGAGCACCGCGAGCTTCTTCACGCCGTCCTTGGCCAGCTCGACCACGACCTCGTCCGTGAACGGCTTCAGCCAGGGCGCGCCCGGCAGGCGCGACTGGAAGGCCGTCGAGTATGCGCCTTCCTTCAGTTCGAGTGCGGAGGCGAGGGCGCGCGTCGTGGCATAGCAGTGCGCGCTGTAGCACTGGCGGTTCGCGAAGCCGATCGAGTCGCAGCACCCGGGACTCACCTGGCAGTGCTCACCGGTCGGATCGCTCTTGGTCACGTGCCGCTTCGGGAGCCCGTGGTAGCTGAGCAGGACGTGGTCGGCGTCGGCCTCGGCGAGCACGGGCTCCGCGACGGCCTTGAATGCACGAACGTAGGCCTCGTCGTCGTAGAAGGGCGGCACCACGCGCACGTACGGCGTGTTCCAGAGCTTGCCCGCCTCGCGATAGACCGCCTCGACGGCCGAGCCGGTCGAGCTCGACGCGTACTGGGGGAAGAGCGGGAACACGACGATCTCGTCGCAGCCCGCGTCTGCGAGTCTCTGGAGGCCGGCCGCGATCGACGGGTTCTGGTACCGCATCGCGAGGACCACCTCGGCCTCGGGCAGCCGCTCCCGCAGGCCCGCCTCCAGGGCGCGGCCGAACACGAGCAGCGGCGAGCCCTCCTCGGTCCACACCTCGCGGTACGCGGCCGCCGACTTGGGCGACCGGAACGGCGCGATGATCAGGTTGACCAGGGCGGCCCGCCCGACGGCGTTGATGTCCAGGACGCGGGGGTCCGACAGGAACTGGCGCAGGTAGCGCCGCACCGCGGGCGTCTCGGGGGCGTCGGGCGTACCGAGGTTGACGAGGAGGACGCCGGGGCGGCCTTGGCACGGGCGATCTTGCGGCATGGAGAGTGGAGGCTGGGCCCGGGCGGGACTCGCTTCAAGCGTCCCGGGCCCTCGCGGCAGATTTTCGCACAGCCGCCTCGGGCGGAGGCCGATTCCCGACCACGATGGCAACCATGGGGACGACTGCTGAATCGGACGAAACCGGCTCCGTGCTGGAGCGAGGGGCCGGCACGGCCCCCTCCGAGCCCTCTCCCGGGGGTCCCGAGGGGGCCCCCGCGGGGCATGCTTCGCCGCCCCGTCGGCGTCGGACGGGGCGTCGGATCCTCCTGACCCTCGCCCTCCTCGTCGTCGCCGTCCTCGCGGCCGGGCCGCCCCTCGCGTCGAGCTGGCTGCGCGACCAGATCGAGCTCCGCGGGTCCGAGCGGGTCGACGGCACGGTGACGCTGGCCGGTCTGTCGATCTCGCTGAACGGCAAGGCGGTCGCCGAGGGGCTCACCGTTGTGGACTCCGCCGGCGACGTGGTGCTCCACGTCCCGCGCGCGACCGTCGACCTCGGGCTCCGGTCGATCCTCAGCGGCCGCAAGGACATCGCGCTCCTCGTCGAGGGCGCCGAGGTCGAACTCGTGCGCGACGCCGAGGGGAGCTGGAACCTGCAGGACATCCTCACGGGCGGGAGCCCGGCCGGCGAGAGCGCACCGAAGCCCGACCGTCCGAAGGGCGAGCGCGCTCCGGCGCCCCAGGAACCGCCCGAGATCCACGGGCGGCTGGAGCTCGTCGACGCCACCGTCGTCGTGCGCTCGCCCGAGACCGCGCTGGAGCTGCGCGACGTGCACTTCACGGTCGGACTCGACGGCCCCGGTGAGGAGACGGCCGTGCGACTCGACGCGACGCTCTTCGGCGGTGACGGCAGCGTCGGCACGTTCTACGGCGACGTCGCGGTCTGGCCCGACGGTGGGCCCGGGCTGCGCATGGACGAGGTGTCGGTGCGCGGGCTGGAGCTCGGCGCCGTCGAGGAGGCGATGAAGCTCGTCGGCGCGGCTCTCCCCGAGGGCAGCTCGCTCGCGGGGGAGGTCGACCTGGTCGTCGGCGGCTCGCTCGCCGACCTCGATCCCTCGGCGCCGTTCGAGGTTGCGGCGAACGGCGTCGCGCGCGCCCTCGACGTCGCGCTCGCGCGCGAGGACGCCGAGCCGTTCGAGCTCCGCGAGGACATGGCGACCCTCGAGCTCCACGCGAGTGGCGACGGCGGGGACGCCGAGCCGCGGGCGACCGCGAAGCTGCGAGCGCGCAACGGTCGGCTGGCGGGCGGCGTCGCGTGGGACGGCGCCGCCGAGTCTGGCCTCTCCGTGACGCTCGACGTCGACGCGATCGAGGCGAGCGCGGGCTTCGAGCCGCTGCTCGCCCGCGTGCACCCCGCGTTCGCCGGGGCGCAGGCGTTCGACGGCGCGGACCTCGGCGGCCTCGTGTCGAGCCGCGTCGAGATGCGCTACGACGCGCCGCTCTCGCTGCAGGCGCTGACGTCCGGCGATTTCGAGTTCGACGACACCGCGCTCGCCGGAACGGGCTCGCTGTCGGTCGACGAGGGGCTCGTCCAGACCTCGGCGTTCTTCGGCGAGATCCTGCGCGCGTTCGGAGAGCCGACGAACCCGAGCTTCGACCTGAAGCCGCTCGGCTTCGCGCTCGACGGCGGGCGCCTCGCGTATTCCCAGCCGTGGACGTGGACGATCGAGGGCACCGAGACGCGCTTCGTCGGCACCGTCGGACTCGACAAGACGCTCGATCTCGCCTGGGAGGTGCCGATCTCGGGCGCGATCGCGCAGAAGAACTCGTTCCTGCGATCCCTGGAGGGCGAGACGTTCGAGGTGGGGCTCGGTGGAACCCTCACGAGCCCCTCCTTCGACGTCGCAGGAGCGCTGTCGTCGCTCGCGCGGCGGGCGGCCGAGCGCAAGCTCCAGTCCGAGATCGGGCGGGGCACCGAGGACCTTCAGGACGCGCTGGAGGACGCCGTCGGCAGCGAGGCCGGCGCGGACGCCATCCGGGGCATCCTGGAGGGGGACGCGAAGGCCGTGGACGACGCCGCCAAGCGCCTCCTGGGGAACGACGCCGAGCCCGCCGATCTCCTGAAGGAGGCGGATCGATTGTGGGACGCGGGCAAGAAGCAGGACGCGGCGACGATCTATCGCCGTATCCGGAAAGACTTCCCTCTGTCACCCACGTATCTGTTCAACAAGAAGAAGATCAAGGGGCGGCGGAACGGGTGACGCCCGCTCCCGTTCCTCGCGCTCCGGCCGCGCGGTCGGCCTGACAAAGGCCTTTCGCAACGCAGCCCGACTCGTCGGATCCAACTTCGTGACACGCCGCGAAGTGTCAAGCGTCGCCGCGACCCAGGTCCCTGCGATGCCCCCAGCACGCCGCAGTCCACACGGAACGACCCGCAGCCAAGAACCGAAACCATGAACGCTCTCGCCCCCTTCGCCCTCGTCGCCGCTGGCCTGACGGCCGGCGCGGCGACGCCGCCCGCCGCGGCGCCCGCGGCCCAGGACTCCGACATCGTCGGCGTCGCCAAGTCCGCCGGTAAGTTCAAGACTCTCCTCGCCGCCGCCAAGGCCGCGGGGCTCGTCGACGCCCTCAAGTCGAAAGGCCCGATCACCGTCCTCGCGCCCGACGACGACGCCTTCGCCGCGCTCGGCAGCGACACGATCAAGGACCTCCTCCAGCCCGAGAACAAGGAGACGCTCGCGCGGATCCTCAAGTACCACGTCATCTCGGGCGCGGTGTCGTCGTTCGACGCGATCAAGGCCGGCCAGGCCGCGACGCTCGCCGGCCCCGAGCTGTCCTTCGGCATCAACGGCGGACGCCTCCAGATCAACGGTGAGGTCAACATCACCGCGAACGACATCAAGGCGTCGAACGGCGTGGTGCACGTCATCGACCAGGTCCTCATCCCGCCGCCCGAGAAGCCGAAGGGCCGCCTCGTCATCGGCTTCTTCTCCGATCCCCCGGGCGAGGAGCTCGCGAACTACCTCGGCGTCGACCGCACGGCGTGCCTGCTCGTGTCGAGCGTGACGAAGGGCAGCGAGGCTGCGCGCGGTGGCCTGCGCGCGTTCGACCTGATCACCGCGATCGACGACGGCCCGGCCACGTCGAAGACCGTCGCCGAGTCCAAGGAGCGCGCCGGCTACCAGGGCTCGATCAAGCTGACGATCCTGCGCCGCGGCCTCGAGCAGACGCTGCACGTGACCGTCGGCATCGAGGATCACTGATCGATCGGTGACCCGATTCCTGACTCGCGGGGGGGGGCGCCAACCCCCCCCCCACCAAGCTTAACAAAAAAAAAAAAAGAACCAAAAAGGCCGCGCGCGCCCCACCCCCAACACACAAAAAAAAACAAAAAAAAAACCCCCCCCCCACCAAAAAACAAACACAAAAAAA
>JBCDGE010000077.1:0-38594 GCA_038757895.1 Planctomycetota bacterium
GCTCGGGCGGCCGCTCGTGGGGCCTCTGGAGGGGGACGTCATCGTGCGCAGGGGGATCGAGCAACCGTATCCCGCTGCGCTGGCCCGCGCGGCCCGCCCGCCTCAGCTCTTGCGTCGCCCTCGCACCTCCCGGTGGACGAACGAGGGATCGCCGTAGCGCGCGCCGAGCGTCGCCGCCGTGTCCCTCTCGGCCGACGTTGCCTCCCCGGGCTCCGTCCGGACGCCGAGGACCGACTCCACCGCGCGGACGAGCGCCTCGCCCGCCGCGTTCACCGTGACGTCGATCCCGACCTCGGAGAGCGTCGCGATCTCGGGCTCCAGCGGCGACGGCCCGAGCTTGATCGAGCCGTGGTGGAGCACGCGCCCCTGCGAGCGCCGCTGCGCGGTCCCCACGCCCTTCGCGAGCGCGCCGTCGGCCCGCGCCCAGCACGGGTCGAGCGGCGTCGACTCGTGGAAGCACATGCCCGTGCCCTCGACGTCGGACGCGACCTCGCACGCGCCGCGGTCACCCGCCGCCGGCAAGCCCAGATCCTCGAGCGCGCGCGCGATCGCCGCGTGGACGCGCTCGTACGAGCGCGGGACCGGCCCGCGGTACGCAGGATCTTCCTCTTCCACCGCGATCGAGAACGTCAGCTCGCGCGCGTGGTGGTGGATCGCCCCGCCGCCGGTGAGCCGCCGCACGACGTGCGGGTGCGCGGCCGCGCACGGCACGTCCTCGAAGGCCTGGAAGTAGCCGAGCGAGACCGCGTCGGGCGCCCAGGAATACAGCCGGAGCGTCGGCGGGGCGCCGACGCTCCGGAGGAGGGCCTCGTCGAGTCCCATCGCGAACGCCGGGGAAGCGTCCCAGGTCTCGATCCGACGCCAGACCGCGCTCAATGATCGACGGTGATGTGCTTCTCGTACGCCTCGGCGTCGAGCAGGTGGTCGAGGCTCGGGTCGGTCGGGCGGATCTTGATCAGCCAGCCCTTCTTCCACGGGTCCTCGGAGAGCGTCTCCAGGTGCTCCTCGATCTCCTGGTTGATCTCGACGATCTCGCCGCCGACCGGCGCGTTGAGGTCCGAGACGGCCTTGACCGACTCGATCTCGCCGAAGGTCTCGCCCTGCTCGACCTCACGGCCGACGTCGGGCAGGTCGCAGTACACGAGGTCGCCCTCGTTGCCGTTCGAGAGCTCCTCGACGGCGAAGTCCGTGATGCCGACGACGACGAGGTCGCCGTCGAGCTTCGCCCACTCGTGGGAATCGAGGTACTTGCGGTCGTCCGGGCGCATGGTCACTTACGGGTGCGTGAGTAGAAGGGGAGGTCGCGGACGGCGCACTGCTGGCGCTTCCCGCGGATGTCCATGTCGACGGTCCGGCCCGGCTTCGCCAGCTCGACGGGCAGGTAGGCCGATCCGATGTTCGTGTCGAGGGTGGGGGAGACGGCGCCGGAGCAGACGTGCCCGACCTCGCGGTCGCCGTCGTAGAGCGCGTAGCCCTGGCGCGGGACGCGCTTGCCGTCGGTCGTGATGCCGACGAGCTTGCGCTTCGGCGCCTCGTGGATCGCCTCCAGCGCAGCGCGGCCGACCCAGTCGCCCTTCTCCTCCTTGAAGGAGATGCCGAACTTCAGGCCCGCCTCGATCGGGTTGTGCTCACGGTCGATCTCGTGGCCGTAGAGCGGCATCCCCGCCTCCAGGCGCAGCGTGTCGCGCGCGCCGAGGCCGATGGGGGCGATCTCCTGGTCCGCGCCGGCCTCCAGCAGGGCGTTCCACACGCGCGTCGCCTCGCCGTCGGGGAAGTAGAGCTCGAAGCCGTCCTCACCCGTGTAGCCCGTCCGGCTCACGCGCACGTCCGGGATCCCGCAGACGGTCGCGAAGGTGAACTTGTAGTAGCCGACGTCCGAGAGGTCGGCGCCCTCGACGACCGGCTGCAGCGCGGCCTGGGACTTCGGCCCCTGCAGCGCCAGCATCGCGAGCTCGTCCGAGCGGTCCTCGATCGTCACGTCGTGGCCGCCCGTGCGCTCGCCCAGCCAGGCGAGGACCGCCTCGCAGTTCGACGCGTTGGCGACGACGAAGACGTCCTCGTCGCTCGTCTTGTAGAGCAGGAGGTCGTCGAGCGGCCCGCCGTTCTCGTCGCAGACGAGCCCGTAGCGGATCGCGCCGAGCGGGATCTTCGCCACGAACGAGGTGACGACGGTGTCGAGGAACTTCGCCGCGTCGGGGCCGGTGACCTGCAGGCGGCCCATGTGCCCGAGGTCGAAGAGGCCGGTGTGTGCACGCACGCGACGCGCCTCGTCGAGGATCGACGCGTACTGGACCGGCATGCTCCAGCCGCCGAAGGGCACCATCTTGGCTCCGAGCGCGACGTGGGCGTCGTGGAGGGAGGTCTTCTTGAGCTCTGCGTCGGCCATGGGGGCGGGGCTCCGAACGGGGGCGGCGGAGCCAGAGAGGGCCACGCCGGGGGCTTCGGGGCGCAAGAGTGTAGGGATTCGGGACGTCGGGGGCAGCCGTCCCCTCGGGTCCGCGCGGCGCCAGGGGTGGGATAGGGTTCGTGCGGAGTCGCTCCCCAGCGTTCCCAACCCGCCCGCAGGGCGCCTGGATCATGGTCCCGTCCCGTTTCGTATCGCCCCTCGTCCTCGTCGTGGCTGCACTGGCGCCCGCGACGGCCCAGGATCCCTTCTCCTCGTCCGAGCGCTGGTTCGCCGCACCGGCCGGCTCCGACGCGTGGATGCCCGAGGACACCGTCTTCGCGGGCGACGACGCCTTCGTCTGGACCGGCGTCCGCGGCCAGGGCGCCTCGCTGCTCCTGTTCGACGCGGTCGAGGCCGACCGCGCCGATCCGCGCGGCGTCGTGCCGCCCCTCGCCGGCCAGTTCGGTCCGCCGCTCGTGGCGGCAGGCACGCGCGGGGACGCGGTGTTCGCGCTCGTCCAGACCGAAGCGCCCACCGCCTTCCGGCGCGCCCCGCTCGTCTCGGCCTACGACCCCCGCACCGTCTCGGGCGGCGGCGTCCTCGACGAGCTGTGGTCCCACGACCTCGGCGTGCGCATCAACGGTCCCGCGCGGCTGGCGACCGACGCCCGCGGCGAGCGGGTCGTGGCCGCCGCCTGGGACGGGAGCACCGCGCTGGCGCGCGTCGACGTCCTCGACGGTACGACCGGCGCGCTGCTCGGCCGCGTCGACCTCCCGGCGATCGGGCTCTCCGCGCTCGCGGTGTCCGACGACGGCGCGCGGATCGCGCTGACGGCGGGCATGACGCTCTACGTGCTCGACGCGGACGCGAACCTCGTCCACACCTCGGCGCTCCCCGCCGCGACGCACGCGCTCGACCTGTCCGCCGACGGCGGGGCGCTGGCCCACGGCGCGTTCGGGCGCGTCGAGGTCCTCGTCGAGCTGCCCGGCTTCGGCTACTCGCCGTTCGCGAGCGCCCCGGGCAAGTCGACCGAACTCCCGAGCCGGCTCGCGATCTCCGACGACGGCAGCATGCTGGCGATCGGGTGGTGGAGCGCGTCCAACGGGGTCGACGCACGCCTGGAGATCTACGACCTGATCTTCGGCTTCGCGCTGGCGTCGCACGACCTGCCCGCGCCCAACGGCGCGACCCAGAACCTCGTGACGGCCGCGCGCCTCACCGGCGACGGCCGCCGGGCCGCCTTCGCGACGTGGGGGAACGGCTCCGATCCCGAGGTCATCGTGCTCGACGTCGGCGGCTTCGGCCCGACGCTCGTCCTGAACGCGCCGGGGAGCGCGCGCTGCCTCGCGCTCGACGGCAGCGGCGCGCGCATCGCCTACGGCCACAAGGACGTGCACGCCTCGACGTTCGGCTCGACCGGCGCTCTGCGGCTCGTGGACACGGGGGAGCGCCCGCTCCAGCTCCTGGAGACGCCCCGGCTCGGCGGCCAGCTCGTCGCCGCGGCGCGGCTGCCGGGCTCGTCCCTGGGATGGTTCGCGCTCGGCCCGCGCAGCGACACGCCCCTGACGTTCCCGGGCGTGACCGGCGCGCTGCTGCTGGAGCGCGGGAGGATGCAGCTCCACGCGCGGGTGCCCGACGCGACGGGGCGGATCGACCTCGTGCTCCCGCTCCCCGCCGCGCCCGCGCTGCGCGGGATGCAGGTCCACGTCCAGGCGGCCTTCAGGACGCCGAGTGGGCTCGCCCTGACGCCGAACCTGCTGAGCCCCTACCTGCTGGACTGAGCCCGTCTATCGGAGCGAGCGCTCACTTACCGGATCGATCGCCGCCTTCGGCGGCGGCGGCGGCGGCGGCGAGCCCGAGGTGCTCCAGGAACGCGTCGGCGTTCGGCTCGCGGCCGAGGAACTCGCGCACCATCTCCAGCGCGTCGCGTGACCCGCCGGGGGCCAGGACGGTCGCGCGGTACGTGCGAGCGGTCTCGGGGCTCATCGGGTTCGCCGCGAAGCGGCTCCACATGTCCTGGGCGTACACGCTCGACCACAGGTAGCCGTAGTAGCCGGCCTCGTACCCGACGAGGTGCCCGAACGCGGCCTGCCGCACGAGGTGCGGCGCGGGCTCGAACAGGCGCGCCTCGCGGTACGTCTCCTCGCACACCGTCGTCGTGTCGACCTCGCCGTCCGGGTCGGTGTGGAAGCGCATGTCCATCATCCCGAGGTACACCTGGGCCTCGGTGTTCATGCCCGACCCGAGGTTCTTGGCCGCGATCATCCCGCGGATGATCTCGTCGGGCAGCGCCTCGCCCGTTTCGTAGTGCTTCGCGAAGCGCGCCAGCACGTCCGGCTGCCAGGCCCAGTTCTCCAGCATCTGCGACGGCGCCTCCACGAAGTCGCGCGACACGTTCGTGCCGGAGAAGCTCGCGATCGTCGCCTCGGTGAGGATGCTGTGCAGGCAGTGGCCGAACTCGTGGAAGAGGGTCACGACCTCGCTGTGCGACACCAGCGAGGGCTGCTCGGCCGTCGGCTTCGTGAAGTTGCAGACGAGCGCGACGATCGGCAGGGTCACGGTCCCGTCGCCCCACTCCTTGCGCAGGCGCAGCGGGAACTGGGCGGCATGGCTGAACTTGCCCTCGCGCGGGTGCAGGTCGAGGTAGAACTCGCCGAGGACCTCGTCGCTCCCTGCGTTCGTCACGCGGAAAAGCTGCACGTCCTCGTGCCAGAGGGGCCGCCCCGCGGCGCGCGCCTCGTCCGTGATGTCAGTGAACGTGATGCCGAAGAGGTCCTGGCAGACGCCGAACATGCCCTCGCGCACCGAGGCGAGGGGGAAGTACTCCCGCAGCGTGGTCGTGTCGACGGCGTACTTCTCGCGCTTCAGCCAGTTCGAGTAGAAGGCGATGTCGGTCGCCTCCAGCGTCGCCTCGGGGTCACCGGTGTGCTCGCGCTTGGCCGCTTCGAACTCGGCGAAGTCGAGCTCGGACTTGCGGCGGAGCTTTCCCTTCAGGTCTTCGTAGAACGACCACACGGTCTCGGGCGTCTGCGCCATCCTCGTCTCGATGACGTAGTCCGCGGTCGTCTCGTAGCCGAGGAGCCGGGCGCGCTCGTGGCGGAGCCGCAGGATGTCCTCCAGCACGCGCACGTTCGCCTTGCCCCCGCGGAGACCCGCCGCGCAGCCGATCTTCTTGCGCGTGGTCGGAACCTCGCAGTAGCCGAGCACGTAGGCGAGGCTCGCGCCCTTCATACCGACGATGCGGAGCTCGTCGACCTGCGGGAGGCTGGCCACGAAGGCCTCGGGGACGCCGGCGAGCTCCTCGTCCGTGAGCAGGACGACGGTCTCGTCGTCGGCGATGTTCTTGCGGAACTCCGAGCCGAGGTCGGTGAGCTCCTCGTCGATCTCGTCGAGGCGTGCACGCTGCGCCTCGGGGAGGTCCAGGCCGGCGCGGCGGTAGTCGCGCACCGACTCGTCGAAGAACCGCTGCTGCTCCGGCGACATCTTCGGGAGGCGCCCCTGGAGCTCGGTGAGGGCCCGGAACAGGTCCTCGTTCTTCGACATGCCGTCGAACCAGTTCGACATCGCGCGCTGCGCGTCGCGGCCGCGGTCGCGCTCGGCGGGGTCGGTCGACACGTCGGCCATGAAGCCGACCATCCGCGCGTCCTCGAAGAAGCGCGCCACCGTGTCGTCGATCGCGACCAGCGTGTTCGCCACCGTCCGCTCGTCCGCGGGGACCGCGACGATCCGTTCGAGCGCAGCGTCCGCCGCTGCGACCTGGGCTGCGATGGGGGAGTCCGCCTGCGCGGCGGAGACGAGGAGCGGGAGCGCGAGGGAAACGATCATCGTTGCACGGTGGGGAAGGTCCTGAGCGAGCAGTGTAGGCCCGCTGGGTGTGCAACGTCCGGCGCGGCGCGTCAGCCTTCAGCTTCCGGGTTCGGTTTCTGCAAGCGGCCCCGGAACGACTCGAGTCGTTCGATGTCCTCGTCGGAGAAGCCGTCGCCCGCCGACCCGATGTCGTTCGGCGGCGCGCCCGCGCCGCCGCCCTCGGCGCCCATGCCGCCCCCGTCCACGCCGGGACCGACCCCGTCCGCGCGGAACGGACCCGCGGCGCCGCCGCCGCGTGCCGCCTGGGCCTGACGCATGAGCGCCTCCCAGCCGGCCATCCGACCGCGCGACCCGCCGTACGCCTCGGCGTGGTGCTTCAGGCGGACCGCCCAGCGCTCGCGGAGTCCCGCCCAGAGCACGAACAGTCCGATGATCGACATGAAGCACGCGCCCTGAAGGAGCGACATGAGGATCAACGCCCAGGCGAGGACGCTGCCGATCGACGTCGCGCGATCGGTCGCCTCGACCCAGCTCCGCCCACCGCGCGCGAGGAACGCGCGGAGCAGTCGCCCGCCGTCCATCGGGAAGGCGGGCAGCAGGTTGAACACGCCGTACGCGATGTTGATGAGCACGAAGAGCGTCACCGCGCCCTGGGCACCTGCCGCCACGGGGACGGTGGCGCCGGGGAGATCGATCGTGAACGTGGGCGGCGCGCTGCCGACGAGGAGGAGCGGCAACGCCGCCACCGCGAGCACGAGGTTGACGAGCGGCCCGGCGGCGGCCACCCAGGCCTCGACCCGCGGGTTCTCCGGCATGTCGGTGATGCGCGCCATCCCACCCAGCGGCCAGAGGACGATGTCGACGACCTGGAGACCGAAGCGGCGCGCGACGAAGGCGTGCCCGAGCTCGTGCGCCAGCAGCAGCGCGATCGACAGCACGATCAGCACCATCGTCAGCCCCGCGTAGCCCCGGGCCGCGCCCGCGATCGCCCAGAAGGCGAGCAGGTAGCCGAGGAGGAGGCTCGCCCGGATCGGGATCCCGGCGATGCGCGCAATCGTGACGTTCTCGAGCAAGGTCGGGTCGGGGACGGGCGGGCGACGAGCGTAGGCCAGCAGGGCCGGGTTTCCCACTCCGGGTGCACGGCCGCGCCCCGAATCACCCCTACGGAGCGGCGGGCGGCCTATGTTGCCCTGGTGAGTGGCTCGGTGAGTGGTTCGTCGGAGATGCTCCCCCGCGCCAGCGTGGCGCGGGGCGTCCTCGCGGACGGCCGGCGGGTGACGCTCGTGGACCTCGGCGCGGACTCCTCTTCCGATGGGTCCGCGCGTGCCGAGGAGGCGCTCCAGGTTCTCCTGGCGGCCCTCGCGTCGAGCGACGACCTCGCGCGGGCGGCGACGCGCTCGGGCCCCGCCCTCGCGATCGCCGCGTTCGCCGCGGCGCGCCGGGACGCCCGGCCCTGGCCCGATGGTCCTCGGGAGCCGGCGTTCGTCGTCTCGGTCGGCAGCGCGGTGGGCCGCGGCGTCCCGACCGCCGCACGCGCCACGATCACGGCGCCCGCTCCGCTGCGCCGAGGCGTCGTCGAAGCGCAGTTCGGTGGCCCGTTCGGCGCGGCCCTCGCACAGCACACGGACGCGCTGGTGGTCGTCGGTCGCGCGCCGGCGCCGTGCGTGATCGGCCTCGACCCGGAGGGCGGCGTGCGCGTGAATCCGGCGCCCCCGGGCGTTGCGACCACCTCGGAGCGGGCGAGCGCGCTCGCCCAGGGCGGCACGGCGCACGTCTTGACGACGGGACCGGCCGCCGACGCCGGGCTGCCGTTCGCGAGCCTCGCGTCCTTCGACGGCGCTGACCTCGAGGCCGCTCCGAGCCTCGTGGGTCGCGGCGGACTCGGCGCGACGGTGCGCGGTACAGGGGTTGTCGCGCTGCACGTCGCCGCGCCGGAAGAGCAGCCGGCCGAGCTGCAGGCCGAGACCGCCTCCAGCGGCGCCCGGCCGGGGCTGCTCGACGCACTGCTGCGGTCGCCGCGCCTCGTCGCGCGCAGCGCTGGCGGGACCCTGGAGCTCGCGCCGCTGCGCGACGAGCGCGTCGACCTCCGCTCCGAACGACGCAGGCGAACCGGCTGCCGCGGCTGTCCCACGCCGTGCGGGTGGACGTTCGACGTCAACGCGCGCAGCGGCGGCGCGCCGATCGCGGGGCGGTTCGCCGCGCTCCAGGGCTTCGCGCGCCACGGCGACGTCCTCGCGCTCCTCGCGCGCTGCAACGACCTCGGCCTCGATGCGCGCTCCGCCGCCGTGGTCGTCCAGGGCATGGGCGAGGACGCGGACGCGATGGAGGTCCTCGATCGCCTCGTCGAGCCGGGCACGTCCGAACACCGCGCGGCGCTCGCGCAGGAGCCGGTGGCGGGCGTCGAACCGGAGCCCGGGGCGACCTTCGCTCGCGCCGACCTCGCGGCCCGCGTCGGGCAGGCGCTCGCCGCGCGCGGGCCCGAGCCCGTGCGGAGCCTCAGCGTGTTCGGGCTGTCGGGGCGCGACCCCGCGCCGCTCGTCGATCCGCTCCCCTGGACCGGCGACCGCGAGACGGACGCGGGCGTCCTGGCCCACTGGCACGAGTGCTTCGCGGCCGCCGTCGACGTCACCGGGTTCTGTGCATTCTCGGCGGGCGCTCTCGTCGCGGACGGCGTGCTGGAGCTGGACGATCTCGCGCGCGAACTCCTCTCGCGGGCCGGGGAGAGGACCGACCCCGCGCGCGCGCTCCTCGCCACCGGCGCCGACCACGTCGCGCTGCACCGCGAGCTAGCGGGTCCACCGCGGGGCGACGCGGCCGAGCGCATCGAGCGCGACCTGCCGAAGGCGGCCGCCGCCTACCGGGACGCCGTGGCGCGCGGATTCGCGGGACCGTCCGCGGGCAGCGGCGGCGGGCCGGCTCCGGCGCGCGGCGGGAGCGACTCCGCGGACGATGCGGGCGCGGCGGTCGGGACGATCCGCGTGCGGGCGACCGGGCCCCTGGCCGCGCGCCTCGCCCGGCATCCGCTGCGGGTCCCTGGCTCCAGGAGCGGCGGGACGGTCGAGCTGGAGGTCGCGGTCCCCGCCCGGGGCCTCGCGGTGTCCCGGGTCCTGCGGCGCCTCGCGGAGGCGGACCCGACGGCCCGGCGCTGGCTCGTCGACGACCGCGGACGCGGGGTGCCGGCCGTCGTCGTGGACGACCGCAGGTTCGACGGCGACGAGCGGATCCCGCCGGGGCGCGTCGCTGACCTCGTGCTCGCGATCCCGGGGGGCTGAACCCGCGGGGATCGATGGCGGGCGGCCGCCGTCCACGAGCGAGACCGTGTGCCGGGACCGGGCGTCGGCGCACCAGATATCGCCTGGTCGCCTTGAGCCCGGAGCCCGTCCGCGGCGACGCTACCGGCAGTGACCTCCGTCCTCGTCCTCAAGACCGGCGCGCTCGGCGACGTGCTCCGGACGACCTCGATCCTCCCGGGCCTCGCCGGGCGCTTCGAGGACCTGCGGGTGACGTGGTTCACCGCGCACGCGGCCGTGCCGCTCGTCGAGCGCCATCCGCTCGTGGAGCGCGTCGTCGCCTGCGATCCGACCGACGCCGCGTCGGTCGACGCAGCGGGGCGCGAGCTCGGCGGTGGCGCGTGGGACTGGGTCCTGTCCCTCGACGACGAGGAGCCGCTCTGCGCGCTCGCCTCGTCCCTCGACGCCCGTCGCGTCTCCGGCGCGATCCTCGCGGACGACGGTGCGCGGACCTACACCGACGACGTCGAGGAGTGGTTCGGGATGGGGCTCCTGTCGAAGGACGGCAAGGAGGCCGCGGACGCGCGCAAGCGCGAGAACGAGCGCACGCACCCCGCGATCCTCGCGTCGATGCTCGGGATCGAGCCGGGGCGACCTGCGCTTCCGCTCTCCGAGGACGCGATCGAGCGCGGCCGCGCGCTCGCAGCGGCGAACGGCCTCGACGGCGACGCGCTCGTCGTCGGCCTCAACACGGGCGCCGGCGGGCGGTGGACGAGCAAGGGGCTGCCGGTCGAGCGGGTCGTGGCCTTCGCGGGCGCCTTCGCGGCCGCGGTCGAGCGAGAGGTGCGCTACGTCATTCTCGGCGGCCCGGCGGAGCGCGAGCGCAACGCCCGGATCCTCGCGGGGATCGAGGCGCTCGGCGGGCGCACGATCGACGCCGGCGCGGACAACTCGCTCACCGACTTCGCGGCGATCGTCGGTACGTGCGACCTGCTGCTGACGAGCGATTCGCTGGCGCTGCACGTCGGGGTCGCGATGGAGACGCCGATCGTCGCGTTCTTCGCGCCGACCTCGGCGGCCGAGATCGAGCTCTATGGGCTGGGACAGAAGGTGGTGAGCACCGCGCCCGACTACTGCTCGTACGCGCGGGACGCCGACCGCTCGACGCTGACCGTCGAGCGGCTCGTCGACGCGGCGCTGCGGGTCCTCGCGGCGCGTTCCTGACGCTCTTCGGCGGTCGGGTCGCGCGCGGGCTACCATCGCGTGATGCGCGCGCGCCTTCACCTCTCGTCCACGCTCCTCCTCTTCATCGTCCTCGTCGCGCCGGCCGTTGCGGCGCCGCAGGGCCTCGCCGACGAGCGGGTCGAGGCCGTCGAAGGTGCTCTGCAGGGCGAGTTCGAACGCCAGGAACTCGTCGGTCTTGCCGCCGCCGTCGTCCACGGCGAGACGATCACGGAGTTCCACCTCGGTTTCGCCGACCGCAGCGCCGAGATCGCCGTCGGGCCGGACACCATGTTCCGCTGGGCGTCGATCTCGAAGCCGCTGACGGCCATCCGCGCGATGCAGCTCGCCGGTGGAGACGATCTCGACCTCGACGCCGACGTGCGTACGCTCGTGCCCGAGTTCCCGGAGAAGCCGTGGCCGATCACGGCGCGGCAGCTCCTCGGCCACCTCGGCGGGGTCGTGCACTACACGAATGGCGAGGTGATCCCGACGAAGCGCGAGTACGACGTCGAGCACCCGTTCGCGGACGTCGTGCTCGCGCTGCACACGTTCGATCGATCGCCGCTGGTCGCCGAGCCGGGGACGAAGTTCGCGTACACGACGCACGGGTACATCCTGCTCGGCGCCGTCCTCCAGCGCGCGGGCGGGGCGTCCTACTGGGAGCAGGTCCGGGAGCACGTCGCGGCGCCTCTCGGCATGACCACCCTTCGGCCGGACTACCAGTGGGAGGAGATCCCGCACCGCGCCGTCGGCTACCGACGATTCGGTGGGCGCGTGGTGCTCTCCAGCGACACGGACGTGAGCTGGAAGCTCCCCGGCGGCGGCTTCGTGTCGACGGTGGGGGACCTCGCGCGTTTCGCCCGCGGGCTGTGTGGCGAGGAGCTGCTCCCGCGCGAGACGCTCGACCTCATGTGGACGCGCCAGCGCACGCGCGACGGCGAGCGGACGAACTACGGGCTCGGCTTCGGGGTCAGCTCGACCGCCGACGAGGTGCGGATCGGTCACACCGGCGCCCAGGAGAAGACGCGCACGCTGATGCAGGTCCGACCCGATGCCGGTCACGCCGTCGTCGTCATGACGAACTCCGAGTACGCGAACGTCCGCGAGGTCGGAGCCGCCGTATGGGAGGTGCTCGACGCGAAGCGTTGACTCGATCCGCGGCGCCACGGAATCATGACCCACTCCAGCAGGGACGCGCTCGGACGCGTCGATCCGCGCGCGCTCGAGGGCGCGCGCGTCACCGCCCACCACGCCGCGCAGCCCCTCGCGGCGGCTGCCTATCGCTACGTCGCGAAGAAGCCGGACGACAGCCATTCGAACCTCCTGTGGTCGTCGGAGCGCGAGCGGTTCCACGGACGCGAACTCCCCGGTGGGCATCGGTGCTTCGTCGACATCGTCGGGCTCGGCATCGGGATCCAGGGCGCGGACGGTCAGGACGTGTCACGGTTCGACCTCGGCGGACGGACGTTCGAAGAGGCATTCGCGGCGCTCGGCGATGCGCTGGCAGGGATCGGCTGCGACGACGGCAGAGGGCCGCTCGTGCTACCGACCTACGACCTGCCGGACTCCGAGCTGCAGCGCGGCGCCGCGTTCCCGGACGACGGACCCGACGAGCGCGCCGAGGTCGCGCGCTGGCACGCGCGCGCTAGTGCGATGCTGCGCGGCCTCTCCGAGGCGTCGCTCGGCGGTGCGGAGGTCCGATGCTGGCCGCACCACTTCGACTGCGCGGCGTTCGTCGCACTCGACGAGGACGCCGACCCCGAGTCCGCGCGCTCGGTGAACGTCGGCTTCTCGCCAGGCGACGGCGCGATCGCGGAGCCGTACTTCTACGTCACGCCGTGGCCGGTCCCCAACACGACCGCGCTCCCGCCGCTCGAAGGCGGCGCGACCTGGCACCGCGAGGGATTCACCGCCGCCGTCCTGCGCGGGACCGAAGTCGTCGCTGCGGGGGACGCGGAGCGGCAGGCGGCGTTCGTCCGCGAGGCCCTCGACGGAGCGGTCGCGGCCGCCTTCGAAGTGCTCGGTGCGACTCCGCCCGGAGCGGCCGGGTGACGGATCGCGAGGAGCAGGGCGCCGCGCCGGCGTGGATCCGCACCGTGCCCGCGGCGGCGTGGGAGGGAGACCTCGCCGCCCTGCGCGACGCGTGCCGCGATCCGGCGACGGGAGAGGTCGACCACATCCTGCTCGTGCACTCGCTGCACCCCGCGGGGCTCGCCGCGCACCTCGGCGTCTACCGCACCGCGATGACGGGTACGAAGGGCCTGCCGAAGGTCGACCGCGAGCTCGTCGCGCTCGTCGTGAGCCGGATCAACGAGTGCCACTACTGAGTGACGCATCACCGCCGCGGTCTGCGGCGGCTCCTGCGCGACGACGACCTCCTCGCGCGGATCGAGCGGGACTGGCGGACGGCCGGGCTCGACGCGCGGCGCCGGGCGATCCTCGGCTACGCGGAGGCTCTCACGCGCACGCCGTCCGCGGTAGCCGAGGAGGACGTCGAGGGGCTTCGCGCGGCGGGGCTCGACGACGCCGACGTGCTCGGGCTCGCGGAGTGCGTCGCCTACTACGCCTACGTGAACCGGATCGCCGACGGGCTCGGGGTGCGTCTGGAGGGCGAGTCGGCGCCCGAATCCGGCGAATCCGGTGCGGTCGGGGACGCCGGCGGCCGAGATTCGGGAAACGGGGGAAGGGCCGACGGCTAGAGAGGCGGAGCGGCGCTCCCCCGGACGAGACCATGCATGCCCTGTCCCTTCTGCTCGCGCTCGGCGGCGGCCCGCAAGAGGCCGGTGCGACCTTCGCGCCTCCGATTCGTCTCGAGGCGGGCGGCGCGCCGCTCGCGGTCGAGCACCCCGGCTACGCCGCGCCCACGTGGCACGACATCGACGGGGACGGCCTGCCGGACCTCGTGGTCGGACAGTTCGCCGGGGGCAGGGTCCGCGTGCATCGGCAGCTCGAGGCGGGGCGTTTCGCCGAGGGCACGTGGCTGATGGCCGGCGGCAAGGTCGCCGAGGTCCCCGGCGTCTGGTGATGCACGTCGTCGACTCCACAGTTCGTGGATCTCGATGGCGACGGTCACCTCGACGTGCTCTCCGGCTCTTACTCGCGCGTTGGCGAGGGCGGGATGGCCGGGCTGTTCCACGTGCTGCTCGGCGACGGGCGCGGGGGGTACCGGGCGCCGGTGGCGGTGAAGGGCGGCGACGGTCAGCCGCTCGTGGTCAAGGCGCACGCTTCGGCGCCGGATGCCACGACCGAGAAGATCTGCACGCGGCCGTTCGCTTGTGATCTGGATGGCGATGGCGCGCTGGATCTGGTCGTCGGAAACTTCGCCGGCACGTTCGTGTGGTTCCGCGGGGAAGGGCGCGGGGCGTTCGAGGGGGAGTGTCGGTACCTCGTCGATGCGCAGGGGGAGCTGCTGCGCGTCGCGTACCACAGCGATCCCGTGATGGTGGACTGGGACCGGGACGGGGATCTCGATCTCGTGAGCGGGTCCGACATGGGGGGGGTCGTTTGGTTCCCCAATGTCGGGTCGCGCGAGGAGCCGCGGTTCGGGGGGAAGGTCGTTCTCGTGGAGCGGACGGCTGGCAGGGAGCAGGGGGGAGAGAGCGGTGACGGTGGCGGTGACGGCGGCGGCGTGCGGCTCGGGGTTCCGGCGATGACGGAGCCTGGGGGGGCGCTGAGGGTTTGTGTCGCCGATGTGGATGGCGATGGGCGGATGGACCTGCTCGTCGGCGACAGCGTGCAGTACATGGTCGCGGCCGATGGGCTCGACGAGAGCGAGGCGCGACGGCGGTATGCCGCTTGGAAGGAGCGGTATGACGAGATCGTTCGCTCGCAGCTGGAGCTGCAGGGGCGCGCGGCGGGGGATGACGCGTCGCGCGCGGCGCTGGCGAAGACGGCTTCGGTGCTCGAGGCGCACTACGAGGCGCAGCGGGAGATCGTCGAGTACCGGGGGGTGGGGGGTGTTTGGTGGTACAGGCGGCTTAGGTAGCGGGTGTGCCGGGTGGGTCCGCTGCGCGGACTTTGATGTTTCTGGCGCATACGCTGACGCGTATGCAGCTGCGGAAGCAGCTACGCTGCTTCCTCGAATTGGAGCGCATGCAGCTTTGCGTAGAGCCCGCCCTTGGCGAGGAGCTCGTCGTGCGTGCCGCGCTCGTGGATCTCGCCGCGCGCCATCACCAGGATCTCGTCCGCGTCGCGGATCGTCGACAGACGGTGTGCGATGACGAGAGCGCTGCGGCCCTGCAGCAGCTCCCTGGTCGCGCGCTCGATCCGGTGCTCGGTCGCGCTGTCCACCGCGGCGGTCGCCTCGTCGAGCACGACGACGTCCGGCTCCGCCGCGAGCGCCCGCGCGATCGCGAGGAGCTGCCGCTCGCCCGTCGAGAAGGTCGCGCCACGCTCCGCCACCTCGGCGTCGAGCCCGCCCTCCAGCCGCTCCGCGAGGTCGCGCGCCTGCGCGGCGTCGAGCGCCCGCTGCAGTGACTCGTCCGTGACGCCTTCGCGGTCCATCACGAGGTTCTCGCGCACCGTGCCGGCGAACAGGAAGTCCTCCTGGAGGACCAGGCCGAAGCGTTCGCGGAGCGCCTCCAGCTCGACCTCACGCACGTCGACCCCGTCGATCGACACGTGACCGGCGTTCACGTCGTAGTAGCGCAGGAGCAGGTTGACGAGCGTCGACTTGCCCGCGCCCGTCGCGCCGACGACCGCGACGGTCTTGCCCGGCGGGACGTCGAACGACACTCCCTTCAGGACGGGGGTGTCGTCCACGTACTGGAAGCGCACGTCCTCGAAGCGCAGGTGGGGCGGCGTCCCACTCGCCGCCGGGATCGCGACCGGCCGTGCCGGATCGGCGACCTCCGCGTGCGTGTCGAGGATCTGGAAGATCCGCTCGGCCGACGCGAACGCGCTCTGGAGGATGTTGTAGCGCTCGCCGAGCTCGCGGATCGGCCGCACGAGCATGTTCAGGAGCAGCCAGAACTGCACGAATTCACCGTACGAGAGCGACTTGCCCGTGATCGCGACGACGCCCGCCCAGAGCGCTGCACCCTGGATCACGTAGACCGCGAGCGACATCGCGGGGAAGAACAGGGCGAAGAGGAAGATCGTCCGCTTGTTCGCCTTGAAGTACTTGTCCAGCGCGGCCCCGAAGCGGCCAGCGACGCGCTCCTCGCGCCGGAACACCTGGACGACGCGGATGCCGTTCAGGACCTCCTGCAGGTAGCCGTTCAGCTTCGCCAGCCGGGCGCGAACCTCGCGGTGGGCGCGCCGCGCGCCGCCGCGGAAGGCCAGCGAGACGCCGATGAGGAGCGGCGTCGTCAGGAGCGTGATCAGCGCGAGCTTGACGTTGATCGTGAACAGGATGCCCAGCACCACGACGACCTTGATCAGGTCGAACAGCAGCACGATCACGCCCGAGGTGAACATCTCGGACAGGTTCTCGATGTCCGTCGTGACGCGCGTCACGAGCGCGCCGGTCGGGCGCCCGTCGAAGAACTTCAGGTCGAGACGCTGCAGGTGCCGGAACACGCGCGAGCGCAGGTCGTGCACGACCGCCTGGCCCGTGCGGGTGAGCGTCGCGGTCTCGAAGTACCGCAGGACGGTCATGAACACGACGAGGCCGAGGTACGCGAAGACCCAGCCGAGCAGCGCGCTCACGTAGGGGCCCTTGTCCTCTGCATCCGCTGCGCCGGCGACCGGGCCGTCGATCGCGCCGCGCCAGATCCACGTGCCGAGCAGCTCGCCGGCGAAGAGGAGCATCAGGACGGTGAAGCTCGCCGCGAACAGGCGCTTGTGCGGTCGGACGAACTCCAGGAGCCGCTTGAAGAGCGAAGTGTCCCAGGCCTTCGTCGCGACCAGCTCGCTCTGGTCGACCTCGGTGACGTCGCTCACGCCGCGCCTCCCATCTCGGTCGAGATCTTGCTCTCGACGGCGGCCGCGAGGCTCTCGGTGCGCTGCTGCTGCTCCCACGTCTCGGCGTACCAGCCGGGCCGCTCCAGGAGCTCGGCGTGGGTGCCTGTGGCCTCGACCGCGCCGTCCGCCGTCAGGACGACGATGCGGTCGGCCTCCTTGACCGTGGACAGCCGGTGCGCCGAGACGAGGACCGTGCGGCCCTCGCCAGCGGTGCGAAGGCTCCCGAGCAGCTCGCGCTCGGTCTCGGTGTCGACCGCGGACAGGCAGTCGTCGAGGACGAGGATCTTCGGATCCCTCGCCAGAGCGCGCGCGATGCACGTGCGCTGCCGCTGCCCGCCCGACAGGCTCACGCCGCGCTCGCCGACGACGGTCGCGCTGCCGTCGGGGAACTCCGCGACCTCGTCCTTCATCGCGACGCGCTCGATCAACGCGTCGACCTCACCGTCCGTGAGCTCGCCGTCCGCGCCGAACCGGATGTTGTTGTCGTAGCGCTCGCTGAAGAGGAACGAGTCCTGCGGCACGTAGCCGAGCGTCCCGCGGAGCGTGGAGAGCCGCAGGTCCTCGATCGGCGTCCCGTCGAGCAGGATGGCGCCGCTCTCCGCCTGGAAGAGGCGACCGACGAGGTTGAGGAGCGTCGACTTGCCCGCCCCGGTCGGCCCGACGATGCCGAGCGTCTGGCCCGGCTCGACCGAGACCGACACGTCCCGCAGGGCGGGCGCCGTCCCGCGGTCGTAGGTGAACGAGACGCCGCGGAGCTCCAGGCCGCCGCGCATGTCGGCGGGCGCGAGGTCCGAGTCGCCGTCCTGGATCGGGTTCTCCTCGTCGAGCAACTCCTGGATGCGCTCCGCGCTCGCGACCGCGCGCGGGAGCATCCCGAGGACCCAGCCGATCGCGATGAGCGGCCAGAAGACCTTGATCGTCAGGTCGATGAACTTGAAGAGGTCGCCGACGGGGAGGGTCCGATCGACGGCCGCGAGTCCGCCGACCAGGAGGATCACGGCGAACGTCAGGTCGAACGAGCCGTTGACCGCGGCGTGCGTGAGCCCGCGCGCGCGCCCCAGCGCGACCTGGTTGTCCCGGTTGACGCGGCTCGTCGCCTCGAAGAGCCCGGCCTGCTGCTCCTCCCGCGCGTAGCCCTTGACGACGCGGATGCCGCCGAAGTTCTCCTGCGCGCGGTGGCTGATGCTCGCGATCGACTCCTGGACCGCCACCGAGAACCGGTGCAGCCGGCCCGACAGCATCTTCATCGTGACGCCCATCCCGAGCATCGGGAGGATCATCGCGAGCGTCAGCGTCGGCTGGATCGTGAACAGGATCGCGAGGCTGATCGGCACGATCACGATCGCGCCCAGCGTGTACATCAGGCCCGGGCCGAGCGTCATGCGCACGGCCTCGACGTCGCTGGTCAGCCGCGACACGACGTCCCCGGACCGGCTGCGGTCGTGGAACGCGAACGGGAGCGACGAAAGCTTCGCGAAGAGCTCGCGCTTCATGTCGATCTCGACGCGACGCGAGACGACGACGATCAGCCAGCGCTGGTAGAAGCGCAGCACGCAGTGCCCGACCGCGTAGACGGCCATCCACGTCAGCACGTGCCGCATCCAGGCCGCGTCGGACGCGTCCTTCGCCCGATCGAGCGCGTTGCCGACGAGGATCGTGATCCCGACGTCCGCCAGCTGGGCGAGCGGAATGCAGAGGAGCCCGAGGAACAGCGGGCTCCGGTACCGCAGGAAGCGGCGGAAGAAGCGAACGAGGATGGACACGGGGGATCAGCGCGCGCCGGACGCGGGCGACGGAAGGGGCGTGAGCAGCATCCCCAGTCCGGTCGGGTCGCCGCCCGCCACGTCGAGCGGCGCTCCGGCCGCGGCCGAGTCGAGCAGATAGGCGATCCACCGCGCGCCTGCATCGAGGCGCAGCGGAAGTTCGTCGCGGAGGCGCGCGGCGAGACGCTCCGGCGTCTCGTTCGCCACGGGCGCGAGGCGAGACGGGCCGAGCCCGTCCTCGGACGGCGCCAGGGCGCACCCGATGGCGTACGAGCCCGCCGGCGCCGTCCCCGCGGGGGCGAAGACCAGCCGGACGGCCCGCTCCGCGGCGCCCGCCGGCGCCGGATCGCCGCTTGCGTCGTGTTCCAGCACGGCCGCGATCGCCGCGGCCACCGCCGGCGTCCCGCCGAGGGCGACGTCGCTGCGGGCGTCGAGCGCGACGTGGACGACCTCCGCGGGGAGGGGCCCGGTGCGCCACGCGCAGACGAGCGTGTCGACCGTCGCGAGGTCGTCCCTGGGGCAGCGAACCTCGATCCCGGCTTCGACGGGGCCCGGACCGATCTTCACCGAGACGCCCCGTCCGTCCTCGCCCCGGATGCGCCGGACGCGCAGGCGCGTACGGATCGCCTCGGCCTCGGCCGTCCGCAGCGGGACGACGGGGAGCACGAGCCGGTCGTCGGTCCCGTCACGGGGCGAGGTGTCCTCCAGGACGTGGTCGTCCGTGCTCGGTCCAGGGCGGGCCGGCGCGATGAGCAGCCCGCCGCAGCCCGCGTTCCGCGCGCGGCTCGCGATCGCACGGATCGTCTCCGTCCGCTCCGCTGGCGCGCGCGGGACCGAGACGAGCACGACCGTCCCGCGCAGGTCGATCCGCAGGTCGACCGCGCGGTCGAAGTCTGCGGCCGTCCCGGCGCCGGCGTCGACGACCGGGCCGCGGACGCTCGCGCGCACGACGTTCCACGCGTAGGCCGGGGGGAGGGGCGATGTCTCGCCGGGCGCCGGACTCCAGCGCTCCCGCGCACCGCCGAACGCGCTCTCGGCGATGTCGTCCTCGTACAGGAGGACGTCGGAGTGGGTCGGGATCGCTCGGGCCAGCGCCGTGGGCTCACGGTGCACCGCGCGGCCGGTCCTCTTGAGCTCGCGCTCGACGATCGCGACCGCGCGCGCGTAGCCCGCGGTGCCCGCGACTCGCGGCTCGGCGGCCAGCTCGGCCAGCAGCGCCATCGGATCGACCGGATCGACGGCGTCGGCGGGGTCCTGTGCCTGAACGGTGGGCGGGACGGCCGAGAGGAGCGCAATCAGCGCGGAGGCCGCCGCGGTGGCAGCGGACGGGGCGGGAACTGCCATGGCGGAGATCGTAACGACACGGCGGGGGCGGCTACATTCCCGCCCGTGAGTCGGTTCCCCTTCGAAGCGGTCCTGTTCGATCTCGACGGCACCCTGGTCGCCACGGAGCGGTTCTGGCCCGACGCCGCCCGGGCCGCGACGCTGCAGTTCTTCGCCGAACGGGGGATCGACCGCGCGGTCCCGACCACCGCCGAGTGGATGTCGATGGTGGGCCTGCCGCTCCACGACGCCTTCGACCAGACGCTCTCGGACCTCGCGCCCGACGTCCGCCGCGCGCTCATGGACGCGTGCGTCGAGGAGGAGCACGCGATGCTCGCGCGCGGGCACGCCGCGCTCCTCGGCGGGGTCCGCGAGACGCTGACCGAGCTCCGGTCCCTCGGCGTGCGCCTCGGGATCGCGTCGAACTGCGGGCCCGACTACCTCGACCTGATGATGCAGGGGCTCGGGCTCGGGGCGTGGATCGAGGAGGGCCGCTGCCTGGCCTCCCCCGGCGTCAGGAACAAGGCGGACATGGTCGAGGACCTCCTGCACACGTTCGGGACGCGCAGCGCCGTGATGGTGGGGGATCGGCGCGGCGACCGGGACGCCGCGTGGTTGAACGCGGTTCCGCACGTGCACATCCCGCGGGGCTACGGCGGCGCCGTCGAGGACGTCGCGGCGGAGGCTGTGCTCGACGGGATGGACCAGCTCCTGCCGGCCCTCCACGTTCGCGACGAGGTTCTCGGCGAGGCGCTCGCGCGACTCACCGGGGCGAGCGTCGTCGCGGTCTCGGGTCCGCCGCTCGCCGGAAAGACCTCGGTGGCGCGCGACCTCGCGCGCCTCGCCGGGAACGCCGGCGTCCGCGCGGACGTGGTCGACGCCGGGACGCGGGAGGACGAGCGCGAGCCCGACGCGATCGCCGCGCGCGTCGAGACCGCGCTCGCGGGCGCCGCGGGCGACGCCGAGGTCGTGCTGCTCGACGGTCCGCTCCTCCTGCACGAGCGCATCGCGCCGCGCTTCGACGCCTCGGTGCGCGTCGAGGCGACCGAGGACGCGCTCGTCCTGCGCGCGAAGGGGCGCCGGATCGGTCCGTCCGCGGTGGACGATCTCCTGGACACGCGGCTCCCGGGCGCGCGCGCCGTCGAGCCCCACGAGGTCGCGCCGACCGTCACGATCGACGGGACGAACCCGATCAGTCCCCGCCTGCGCTGAGGATGCGCAGGCGCGCGATCTCTCGCTGGAACACGGCCGCGGCCCGCATCTCCTCGCCTGCGCGCGCGCGGGTCGCACGCTCCCAGGCGTCGAGCGCCTCCGGCTCACGGTCGATCAGCCAGTACGCGTCGCCGAGGAACAGCAGGTTCAGCGGCGTCGGCGCGCTCCGGCACGCGGCCTCCAGCGCCTCGACGCCGGCCTTGCGGTCGGTGTACGGCCAGGGCGCGCGGGACTGGAAGCGTCCGCGGAGCCGCATCGGCGACGCGCTCGCGAGGTCGGGATGATCGTCCGCGAGCGCTGCGATCGCCCCTGGCAGGGAGCCGGCGCCGCCGCTCGTCAGCGCCTCCAGCCTGGGGAGCGACCACGCCACCAGGGCGCTGCCGAGCGTGGCGTAGAGGCGAGCTTCGGGGTCGCCCTTGCGGACCTCCAGCGCACGGTTCGCCAGGTCGCGCGACGCCGACGCGAGCCCCCTGACCTCCGACTTCAGGCTCGATCGCACGGAATCCTCGGCGTTGATCAGCTTCTTCGTGGACGGCAGATCCGCCGGATCGAAGCGGAGCGCGAGCTCCGTCTGGATCCGCAGGTCGGCGTCGAGGACGAGCGTTCGCGCGGCCTCGATCAGCGCGTCCGGGCCCGCGTCGTCGGCGCGCGCCGCCGCCAGCACCGCGCGCGAGCGGTTGGCCGAGGCCTCCAGGCGCTCGACCGCGAGCGCAGCGAGCTGCTCCCGCGACGGCGGCACCTCCGACGCCTCCAGCGCTCCTGCGTCGGACTCGGCGTCGTTCTCGGCGGGTGATGGCGGGCCCGGCCCGACCGACTCGCCGAGGACGTCCTCGGCGGCCCGCGTCGACGTGCAGGCGGCGAGGCACAGGGCGAGCACCAGGGGCGCCGCCGCACGGTGTCGGATCTTGAACACGAGGGAGATCATGGCGGCCCGCTCGGAAGCGGGGTGCGGAGTGCTTCGCGCGCCGGGCGCGGGGTGGATGCGTCCGGGCGCGGCGCCTTCGGGGTGGCGCGGGACCGGGCGGTCCCGGAGAATCCTGCCGCCGAGGGCCCTGGGGGCGCTCCGCTCGCCCCCGATCATGTTCAAGCGAATCCTCATCGCCAACCGCGGCGAGATCGCCCTGCGGGTCATCCGGACGGCCCGCGAGATGGGCATCGAATGCGTCGCCGTGTACTCCGAGGTCGACGCCCGGGCCCTGCACACCCGCATGGCCCACGTCGCCGTGCGGCTCGGCGGCAAGCTGCCGTCGGAGAGCTACCTCGACATCGACAAGATCCTGCGCGCCGCCCGCGAGACGGGTGCCGAGGCGATCCACCCGGGCTACGGCTTCCTCAGCGAGAACGCCGAGTTCGCCCGCCGCGTCGAGGAGGAGGGGCTCGCCTGGATCGGCCCGCCCGCCGACGCGATCTCCGCAATGGGGGACAAGATCGTCGCCCGCCAGAAGATGACGGCGGCCGGCGTCCCTTGCGTTCCCGGACTCGTCGACCCGGTCGACGACGTCGCGATCGCCATCGAGTCCGCTGAGTCGATCGGCTACCCGATCGCGATCAAGGCGGCCGCGGGCGGCGGGGGCAAGGGCATCCGCATCGTGCGCGACCCGGGCGACATGGAGTCCGCGTTCCGCACCGCGTCGGGCGAGGCGCTCGCGTCGTTCGGAGATGGCCGGGTCTACCTGGAGCGCTACCTCGACAGCTCGCGGCACATCGAGGTGCAGCTCATGTTCGACGCGCACGGCAACGGCGTGCACTTCTTCGAGCGCGAGTGCTCGATCCAGCGTCGCCACCAGAAGCTCGTCGAGGAGGCCCCCTCGGTCGTGCTCGACGACGCCGCGCGCGCCGAGATGGGCCGTGTCGCCGTCCAGGCCGGCGAGGCCGTCGGCTACCGCGGTGCCGGAACGGTCGAGTTCCTGTGGTCCGGCGGCGAGTTCTTCTTCCTGGAGATGAACACCCGCCTGCAGGTCGAGCACCCGGTGACCGAGATGATCACCGGCGTCGACCTGGTGCGCGAGCAGCTTCGCGTGGCTGCGGGCGAGCCGCTGGGCTACGGCCAGGACGCGCTCTCGATCAACGGACACTCGATCGAGGTTCGCGTGAACGCCGAGAACCCGTTCAACGGCTTCCTGCCCGCGACGGGCACCCTGGAGAACCTGCGGATGCCGGGCGGCCCGTGGGTCCGCCTCGACGCCGCGATGTACCGCGGGCTGGAGGTCGCGCTGGAGTACGACCCGATGCTGGCGAAGCTCATCGTCTGGGGCGCGACCCGCGACGAGGCCATCGCGCGGATGATCCGGGCGATCGAGGAGATGAACGTCGGCGGCGTCCACACCGGGCTCCCCGCGGCGCTCCAGGTCCTCATGCACGACCGCTTCCGCAGCGGCGACTTCGACACGCAGTTCCTGGAGAGCCTGGAGATCCGCTCGCCCGAGAAGTTCGAGGGCCTCGTCGCCGTCGCCGCCGCGATCCACCGGCACCTCGGCGCGCGCAGGCGCGCGCTGAGCCCGTCCGACGCGGCCCGCGGCGGCTGGCTGGCGCGGTCACGCGCCGAGACGTCCGACCACGTCCAGCGTGCGGGCGTGCACAACGCGGCCGCCGGCAGCGCGAACGGAGAAATGACGAGATGAAGACCTTCGTCGAGATCGGAGACCGGACACGCGAGGTCGAGATCACCGAGCGCCTCGGGCGCCTCGTGGTGCACCTCGACGGCGAGCCGTGCGACGTCGAGTACGCGGAGGTCGACGGCTACGGCCAGGCGGTGCTCCTGCACGAGGGCCAGAGCTACGCGATGTCGATCGCGGGCGGGCCGCACGAGATCGCGATCACGCTGGCGGGGTACCGCTACGACTGTGTCCTGGAGGACGAGCGCGAGCGCGCCGCGAACCTGGCAGCCAAGGCCTCGAATCGCGGGGGCGGTGTCGTGAAGGCCGTGATGCCCGGCGTCGTCGTCGAGGTCCTCGTCGAGCCCGGGCAGGCCGTCGAGGAGGGGCAACCGCTCCTCATCCTCGAGGCGATGAAGATGCAGAACGAGATCGCCGCCCCGGGGACGGGGGTCGTCAAGGCCCTCCACGCGGAGGCCGGGACCGCCGTCGCGTCGGGCGACAAGCTCATCACGCTCGTCGCGCCCGAGTCCTGAGTGCAACGAATCGCCCGAAAAGCCTCTCTTTTCAGGCGATTCGTGTCGACCCTTGGTCGGGGCCGGGCGGGACGTGTTCAGTTGCTGGACGGGTCCGCTCGATACGGGACGCATGGATGCCCCGACCCAAGAGCCCACGCCGTCCGCCCAGCGTCCCTCCGACGCCCCCGGGGGCCCGGACGATGCGACGGCCCTCCGCGCACCGCGCCCGCACCAGATGCGGTCCGGCGTGCTCGCCGCCGTCTGCGCCATCGCCGTGATCGTCGGCGTGACGGCGATTCCCACGGGTGGCAGCGGCGGTCCTGCGGCCGGCTTCGCCCCGGTCTCGACGCTCGGTCTGCAGCCGCTGCCGCAGGAGGGGGTCGTTCCGGTCCTCGACCTCGGCGAAGAGCTCGGCCAGTTCGACCTGCCGGGCCTGCCCGCGTGGCGCGACTACCTCGACGACACCGCGATCCTCACGGTGTGGTTCGAGTCCCGCACCCAGCCCGACGCCGCCTTCGCCGGCGAGATCCGGTTCCGGAAGCCGGGCGCCGCCGGCTCGGGCGACATCGTCCACCTCGTCGACTCGTCGCTCAGCGGCGACGCGTCCAACTGGGTCTTCGAGGGCGCGCGTGGCTACGCCCGGATCGAAGGTGAGCTCTACGGCCGAGGCGCCTACGACGGCGTGCTGCTCCGCCTGGAGACCACCGACTCCGCCTCCGCCCGACGCGGCCTGTGGCGCGGTCCCGACGACGCCGTCGTCCAGGACGCCGTGTTCGCGCGCTTCGAGTGGCGCGCCGAGGGCGATCCGGTCCGCGCCGCGCCGATCGCGGAGCGCGGGACCGCGACCCTCGCCGGCCATCTGGCCGCGGGCGCCCGCAACTGAACTTCAGGCTCAGCGCGCATAGCCGAGCGCGCGCAGCTCCGAACGGACCGCGGGGGACACCCTCCGCGGTCCGGCTTCGTTCAGGGGGAGCGCGCTCCCTCGGCTCGCGGCGGACCGCTCGGCCGCGGCGCTGCGCCAGGCGTCGAGCGCCTCAAGGAGTCGCGCGACGACCTCGGGCTCCTCTGCGGACAGGTCGCGCGTCTCGCCGGGGTCGGCCGAGAGGTCGAACAGCGCGAGGTCGGAGGGCGTGCGCAGCTCGTCGCTCCAGTCCCCTCGCGTTGCGCGCACGTGCAGCTTCCAGCGCCCGTCGCGGATCGCGACCAGGTCGCGCAGGCCCGCGTGCGCGATGCGCTGCGTCACGGCCGGGCGCGGCGCCGACACCTCTCCGCGTAGCAGCGGCGCGAGGCTCCGTCCCGCGGCGTGGGGGAGCGGTGGCAGGCCCGCGACTTCGAGCAGCGTCGGCGCGACGTCGATGAGCCCGACCGGGGCCTCGATGCGTCCGCCTACGCGGAGCTCTTCGGATGCCTGCAGGCGGGGCGCGCGGAGGAGCAGCGGGACGTGCACCAGCTCCTGGAAGAGCGTGTGCGAGTGGTGCAGGGAACCGCGCTCTCCGAACTCCTCGCCGTGGTCCGCGGCGATCGCGACGACGGCGTCGGGGCCGACGAGGTCGAGGAGCGCGCCGACGACGGCGTCCATCGCCCGGACCTCGGAGAGGTAGATGTCGCGCACCCACTCGAGCTCCTCGTCGTCGAACGAGTGCCGTCCAGGGACCTCGCCGGCGCGGATCGTCCCCGCGCCGATCCGGCGACCGACGCGCGCGCGCACGGTGGCGTCCGCTGCGGAACCGCCGAGTGCCTCGAGCTCGTCGGGCCGGAGCTCGTACGGACCGTGGGGGTGGAAGAGGTGCACGTGCAGGAGGTACGGCCGGTCTCCCACGCGGTCGAGCCAGGCCTCGACACGCGCCGGATCGGTTCGCCGCTCGAGGTGCTCGTAGCCGCGCGCGAGCCCGAACTCGTCGCCGAGCCAGGGGTTGTCCAGGAAGCCGGCGGTCGCGTAGCCGTGCGCGCGGACGTGCTCCGCGAGCGTCGTGACGTCGTTGGCGAGGAACGGCGCGCCGCTGACCGAGCCGTGCTCGATCGGCGTGCGCGCCGTCAGCAGCGACGCGATCGACGGGTGGGTGTGCGGTGCCGAGGCCGTCGCGTCGAGGAACACGTGACCGTCCGCGGCGAGCGCGTCGATGCGCGGCGTGACCGAGCGCTCCTGTCCGTAGCAGCCGACCGCGTCCACGCGCGTCGTCTCCAGCGTCACGATCAAGAGGCTCGGTGCGCCGGCGGGTGCCGGAGCAACGTCGATCGGCGGAAGGCTCGTCCGCGTCGGGGCGCCGTCCCAGCGCGCGACGATCCAGAGCGCGCCCAGTCCGGTGGCGAGCGCCATCGCGGCGAGGGTCGCGCGCCTCGGCCGTGCGAGCAGCGCGGCGATCAGGGGCAGCAGGGCCGCCGCCGCGGCGAGCGCGACCGCCCGACGGCGCGCGACCCGGGGATCGACCGCGCCGAACAACGCCAGCGCGACGAGCACCGCGAGCAGCGCGGTGCCCACCGGCCCGCCGCGCACCGCGCCCCGGCCGCCGCGTGCGTGCGTCGCGGAGACCGCGCCCAGGAGCGCGAGCGCCGGGCCGATGCTCACGCGGGGGACGAGGTCCCCGAGGGTCACCCCGCCCACGTCTGCGAGCCGCGCCACGGCGCCGACCGCCAGCGCCGACCAGGCGGTCGCGGCAGCGAGCTCGAGGACGCGTCGGGGTCGCATGTCCCTAGGATGCCGGAACGAGGCGCGCGCACCCATGGACGCTGCAGACGACAGGCCGACTCCGATGACCGCCGCCCGGTGGGTGGCGCTCGTGGTCCTGATCGCGTTCGCAGGCCGGTTCCTCGCCGGCGATGCCCTGCGCGACAGGGCCGCGGAGGCCGAGCGGGGTCCCTTCTCGTTCGCTCCGGGCGCGGAGGTGCCGGTCGGTCTGCTGGTGACCCTCGAGCGCGCGCCCGACGAGGAGGCCGGGTTCGGCGCGGACGGTTGGACGGTCGCTGGCGAGGCGTTCGCGGCCTCGACGTCGCGTCACGCCGCGCTCGCGTCGCTGCTCTCCGGTGACGCGCCGCCGGTTCACGGCTGCCGCGTCGATGGGGAGCGGCCGGGCGCGGTCTTCGAAGCGCTGACGGAGACCCTCGTGCGGGCGGGGGTCGAGGTGCGGACCCACGGCGGGGATCGGCTCCCGGCGTGGGCGGGTCGCGGGGTCGACGGCGGTGAGGGGGGGCTGCGCGAGGCGACTGCGTGGCTCACGAGCGGCGACGGACCGCGCTTCGCCCACGTCCACGCGGAAGAGCTCGACCTCGGCGCACTGGAGGAGGCCGCGGCGCGGCTGGAGGGCGCCGCGCTCGTCGTCACGTCGCTCCCGGAACCGGTCCAGGGCGAGGAGGAGGCCCGATTCCTCGGTCCGGAGGCCGGGCGCGTGCTGCTCGCCTGGCGCGGTCCGAGATCCGAGTCCACGGGAGAGGGGGGGGCGGGGCGGCCGCGCTCGCAGCTGGAGATCGCCCCGACGCTGTTCGACTGGCTGGGCGCCCGCGTCGGTTCGGCGCCGGACGTCCCGGGCCCGATCCCGCGGCTCGACGAGGAGCTCGTCGAGGCGGACGCGTCCGGGCCCCGCGGCCTCGTCGTCACCTTCGAGCACCGCACCGATGGGCGCCCGCACCTCGTTCGCGCGCGGACTCCGCAGGGCACGCTCGACGTCGAGGCCACGCCGCTCGATCCGCCCACGGCGCAGCGTCCGGTGGCGGACTGGGCGCTTCTGGGCCCGACGCAGGACCACGTGGCCTATCGGAATGCGCTCCGGGTCGCTCCGCAGGAGGGAGCCGCCGACGCCGACTCCCTGGTCCGGTGGCTCGCCGAATGGATGGAGGCGATCGGCGTCCCCAAGGACGGACGCTGAGGACGGGAGCCGGGCGGAGCCGTTCGGTACGGTGGCGCCATGGACGGATCGACCGAAGAAGGCGTGGCGCGCGCCGACCTCCTGCTCGTCGACAACGACGAGCGGATCGTCGAGCTCCTGACCTGGTTCCTCCGCGACCGTGGCTTCGAGGTCCGCGCCGCCGGCTCCTTCGCGGCCGCGCGCGACCTCCTCACCGAGCGACGCCCCGACCTCGTGCTGTCCGACGTGGACCTCGGCACGGAGTCGGCGGTCGCCGAGCTCCCGCGGCTCAGCGAGGACGGGCTCCTGCCTGCGACCCTCGTGGTCTCGGGCTACCTCGACGCGCAGATCGAGGCGGCGCTCCTGGCGGTCCCCGAGGTCGTCGGCACGCTCGCGAAGCCGTTCGAGTTCCCCGACCTGGAGACCGAGGTCGTCGCGTGCCTGGAGCGTGACCTCCTGCCGCAGCTCCCGGCGGACGCCTCGCCGGTCCCTGCACCTGCGAGCGACCTGGAGTCCGCGCCGCCGCCCGCCCCCGAACGGGACGCGGCGCCCGACGACGACGGGTGGATCGAGATCACGCCGCGGCGGTGACCGTATGCTCCCCGCGTGACGAGACTTCAGTGGCGTACAGCGGGTGAGTCGCACGGGCCGACGCTGATCGGCGTGGTCGAGGGGATCCCTGCCGGGCTCCGACTCGACGTCGAGCGGATCGACGCCGAGCTGTCCCGGCGGCAGAAGGGCTACGGGCGCGGCGGGCGCATGCGGATCGAGACCGACCGCGTCGAGATCCTGTCCGGCTGGAAGGGCGGCCTGACGATCGGCTCGCCGATCGCGTTCGCCGTCAAGAACAAGGACTCGGTCATCGAGAAGCTGCCGGTGCCGACGAACCCGCGGCCCGGGCACGCGGACCTCGCCGGGTGCCAGAAGTGGGGGCACCGCGACCCCCGCGCCGTGCTGGAGCGCGCGAGCGCCCGCGAGACCGCCGCGCGCGTCGCGGCCGCCGGGATCGCGCGCCAGGTCCTGGAGGCGTTCGGGGTCGAGGTCTTCGGGTACCTGACCGGCCTCGGCGGCGTGGTCTGCCGGGCCGATGCCTGGGAGACCGCCGGCGACAAGCGCGCCGAGGTCCGCGAGGGCTCGGACTTCCTCAGCCTCGACCCGGAGGCGGACGAGGCCATGCGCGCCGCCGTCGACGCCGCGAAGCAGGCGCAGGACAGCCTCGGCGGCACCTTCGAGATCCGCGCCAGCGGCCTGCCGCCCGGCCTCGGGAGCTGCGCGAGCTCCCCCGAGCGCCTGACCGCACGGATCGGCGGCGCCCTGTTCTCCATCCCCGCGATCAAGGGCGTGGAGTTCGGGATCGGGTTCGAGGTCGCCGAGCGGCGGGGGAGCGACGTCCACGACGCGATCGTGCCGGGGGCGCCGCCGGAGGCCTTCGCGCGCTCCACGAATCGCTCGGGGGGCCTCGAGGGGGGGATGACGACCGGGGAACCGCTCGTCGTCCGCGCCGCGATGAAGCCGATCCCGTCCATCCGCGTCGGGATGCCGACCGTCGACCTGCACACCGGCGAGGCCGTCCGGGCCACCTACCAGCGTTCGGACGTGACCTCGGTGCCCGCTTGCAGCGTCGTGGGGGAGGCGATGGTGGCGCTCACCCTCGCCGAGGCGTTCCTGGAGAAGTACGGTGGCGACTCGATGGACCAGGTCGCCGCGTCGCTCGAGCACCACAGGCGCGAGATCGCCCGCATCGGTCGCCCCGAGGGGACCGACGCGGACCCCGCGATTTCCCCGCCCGGCGCTTGACCGACATTCGGCCGGCCCTATTCTCTTCGGCTCCACTCGCCGCCCGGCGGGCGCTTCGACCTCAGGAGCGTGCGACGGGCCGTCGGGGGCCGCAGGGCGCCATTCCAAACGGATGCCAGTGTGGCTCAATTGGCAGAGCAGCTGATTTGTAATCAGCAGGTTGCGGGTTCGAGTCCCGCCGCTGGCTCCACCTTCCCCGACACGCCGCAGGCGCCTCGACGGCGGCCGCGGGGTGACGCTCACTCAAAACGCAAACCGACTCGAGGATGACCCGGGAGCGCGCCTTCGGCGTGCGTCTGGACCGGTCGTCTCGTCGGTGGTTCGCATCTCCGGATCGCGGCGTCGCGCGCTCGCGCGTGGCCCGTTCCAGGAGTCCCCGGGAGGGGGAATTCCCGAGCGGTCAAAGGGGTCAGACTGTAAATCTGATGGCTCAGCCTTCGCAGGTTCGAATCCTGCTTCCCCCACCATCTCTCCCCTGGGTTCCCCGCCCAGCATGCAGTCCTCCGCGGGCTGCCGGGTATGTGACTGCGCACGCTCGATCGCGCGCGTCGTGGGGGAGGAGCCACCGATGGGCGTATCGGTCTGCGTGGTCGTCGCGCGGTCTTCGTGCCGCGAGCGTCAACGGGGTTGCACCCCCCGGTCACACCCAGTGCGGGTGTAGTTCAATGGTAGAACGGTAGCCTTCCAAGCTGCATACGGGGGTTCGATTCCCCCCACCCGCTCCACCCTCAGCGCGCACCACCGCCCTCGAGTCACGGGCCTCCCTTCGGCGTTCTCGCCGGAGGTCGCGGGCTGCTGTAGCTCAGTGGTAGAGCACTTCCTTGGTAAGGAAGAGGTCACGGGTTCAAGTCCCGTCAGCAGCTCCATCCTCTCGCCTCGAGGCGAGCCGCGCGTCCGCGAGACGCGCAGGCCCCGCACCCCTCCTCCTCCGTGCCGCCGGCCCTCTGGGCCGGGTACGGGGGGTTCTCTTTCCACCCCTACCGATCGCGCCGAACCCGGCGCACCGATCCGACGAGTCCACACCGTGGGTCGTCGCCCACAGCTCCCGCGTGCGAGTTCAGTCGCTCGTTCGCGGGACCCAACCACGACGAGACACCAGAAATGGCCAAGGAAGTCTTCGAGAGGAACAAAGACCACCTCAACGTCGGGACCATCGGTCACGTCGACCACGGGAAGACCACTCTCACGTCCGCCATCTGCCGTCACCAGGCCAACAAGGGCCTCGCGAAGGCCATGGCGTTCGACCAGATCGACAAGGCTCCGGAGGAGAAGGCGCGCGGCATCACGATCTCGACGGCGCACGTCGAGTACGAGACGGAGACCCGTCACTACGCCCACGTCGACTGCCCCGGTCACGCCGACTACGTCAAGAACATGATCACGGGTGCCGCCCAGATGGACGGCGCGATCCTGGTCGTGTCCGCGGCGGACGGCCCGATGCCCCAGACGCGCGAGCACATCCTGCTCGCCCGTCAGGTCAACGTGCCGGCGATCGTGGTCTTCATGAACAAGGTCGACCAGGTCGACGACGAGGAGCTCCTGGACCTCGTCGAGATGGAGATCCGCGAGCTCCTCTCGAAGTACGAGTTCCCGGGCGACGACATCCCGATCATCCGTGGCTCCGCGCTCGGCGCCGAGAACGCCCTCAACGACGGCAAGCCCGTCGACGACCCGGCGTTCAAGTGCATCGACGAGCTCATGGAGGCCGTCGACAGCTACATCCCGCTCCCCGAGCGTGACGTCGACAAGGACTTCCTGATGCCGGTCGAGGACGTGTTCTCGATCAAGGGTCGCGGCACGGTCGGCACCGGCCGCGTCGAGCGGGGCATCGTCCGCACGGGCGACGCGCTCGAGATCGTCGGCATGCAGGAGGAGATCGGTAACACGACCTGCACCGGCGTCGAGATGTTCCAGAAGACGCTCGACGAGGGCCGTGCCGGCGAGAACGTCGGCGTGCTCCTGCGCGGCGTCGACAAGAAGGACCTCAAGCGTGGTCAGGTGCTCTCCAAGCCGGGCACCGTCACCCCGCACAAGAAGTTCGAGTGCGAGGTCTACGTGCTGTCGAAGGAAGAGGGCGGGCGCCACACGCCGTTCTTCTCCGGGTACCGCCCGCAGTTCTACTTCCGCACGACGGACGTGACCGGCACCGCCGACCTGGTCGGCGCCGAGATGTGCATGCCGGGCGACAACGTCAAGCTGAGCGTCCAGCTGATGACCCCGGTCGCGATGGAGGATCAGCTCCGCTTCGCGATCCGCGAGGGCGGCCGCACCGTGGGTGCGGGCGTCGTCACCAAGGTCACCGAGTGATCGAATCGCCGCCGACAAGCCCTTCGGAGCGCGCGCGAGGCCCCTCCGCCGCGCAAGCGGCGCGCGCTCCCGGGCGCACCGCCACCACCGAACAGGCAGCCGAGACGATGAAGACCAAGGAACGCTACGTCTTCCTGGAGTGCACGCAGTGCAAGGAGCGGAACTACACGACGCACAAGCGTCTGAAGGCCGCCTACAAGCTCGAGAAGATGAAGTACTGCAAGCGCTGCCGGACGCACACGTCGCACAAGGAGAAGAAGCTCTGACGTCGTCCGTAGACGCCCCTGGGGGCGTCGTTGCGCCCTTCCGCAGGCCCTCCGTCCGCGCCCTCGCGCGGACGTGACGGGGCCTCGCGCTCCACCGACTCGTACACCTCTCTCACCCCCGGACACTCCGATGGCCTACCGCAAGGATCAAGGACGCATGGCGCGGATGGCGGCCTTCTGGTCGATCGCCATCCTGCTCGCGTACGGATGCATCCGGATGCGATCGGAGCTGACGTCGCAGTTCCCCGACTCGATCGGCGCGGCGTTCTCCGAAGGGCTCGTCGTCCCCCTCGTCTCGCTGCCGGTCAGCCCCGCGCTGATCGCCGCGGTGGCGGCTTTCGCGCTCGGCATGTGGTTCCTGAACCGCACGCTGGAGACGCCGAAGAACGCCGATCTCCTGATCGAGACCGAGAACGAGCTCCGCAAGGTCACGTGGCCGACGATCGACGAGACGATCGACGGCTCGATCGTCGTCATCGTCGTCGTGATCTTCCTGATGGCCTTCATGGCCGGCGCGGACTTCGTCCTTGGCGAGATCTTCACCCGCATCATCACCGGGAGGGTGGTCTGACGGGCATGGCGTACAAGTGGTACTTCCTGCGCTGTCAGTCGGGCCGCGAGAAGCGGATCCGCGACAACGCTCTGCACCGGCTGAAGATCGCCGGGGTCGACGAGGTCGTCCCGCAGGTGCTCGTCCCCTTCAAGATCGTCACAGACATGAAGCGGGGCAAGAAGCGGACGGTGGAGGAGAAGCTCTACCCGGGGTACCTGCTGGTCCAGGCGGACCTGGAGAACCCCGAGGATCCGAACGTGATCAAGGCGCGCACGACGCTGCGCGGCATCGACGGCCTGCGGGACTTCATCGGATCCGGCGGCGAGCCGACGCCGATCTCCGAGGCCGAGGTCACCGAGATCCTGTCGCTCATGACCGACTCCGAGTCGCGACCGCAGGTCACGATCGGCCTGGAGAAGGGTGACCAGGTGAAGATCAACACCGGCCCCTTCGACGGCTTCGACGGCACGGTCGACGAGATCAACGCCGAGAAGGGCACGGTCCGCGTGGTCGTGACCATCTTCGGTCGCCCCACACCCGTCGACCTCAAGTATTGGGAAGTCGACAGCGTCTAGCGCGCCGCGCAAGCGCGATTGCGCGCGCCCTGCGCCCACCCCCGAACACGACCAAGAACACACCGCGGACCGGCCTCCTGCTCGGAGCACACGGAACGGACCGACATGGCGAAAGAACTCACCGGAAAGATCAAGCTGCAGTGCCCCGCCGGGCAGGCGACCCCTGCGCCTCCCGTCGGCCCGGCGCTGGGCGCGCACGGCGTGAACATCGCCGAGTTCGTCAAGCTGTTCAACGACCGCACGCGCGACCAGATGGGGATGATCATCCCCGTCGAGATCTCGGTCTACAAGGACCGCTCGTTCGACTTCATCCTCAAGTCGCCGCCCGCCGCCGTGCTGCTCAAGAAGGCAGCCGGCGTCGAGAAGGGCGCGGGTGAGGTCGGCACGGAGATCGTCGGCAAGGTCACGCGAGCGCAGGTCGAGGAGATCGCGAAGCTCAAGATGAACGACCTCAACGCCCGCGACCTCGACCAGGCCTGCCGGATCATCGAGGGCACGGCGCGCTCGTCCGGCATCGAGGTGGAGAGCTGATCACGATGCCGAACCACAGCAAGCGCTACCGCGAGGCCGCGGCGCGGATCGACCGCAACACCCAGTACGACGCCAGCCAGGCCTTCGACATCCTGAAGAGCCTCCCGGCGCCGAAGTTCGACGAGACCGTCGAGGTCGCCGTCCGGCTAGGGATCGATCCCCGCAAGACCGACCAGCTCGTCCGCGGCGCCGTCTCCCTCCCGAAGGGGCTGGGCAAGTCGGTCAAGGTCGTCGTCTTCGCGGAAGGGGACAAGGCCGACGCGGCGAAGGCTGCCGGCGCCGACGAGGTCGGGTCCGACGAGCTCGCCGCCAAGATCCAGGGCGGCTGGATGGACTTCGACGTCGTCATCGCGAGCCCCGACATGATGAAGCACGTCGGCAAGCTCGGTAAGGTCCTCGGCCCGCAGGGCAAGATGCCCTCGCCGAAGAGCGGCACGGTCACGCCGAACGTCGCGGACGCCGTGACCGAGTTCAAGGCGGGCAAGGTCGAGTTCCGGACCGACTCCGGCGGCAACGTCCACGCGCCGCTCGGCAAGCGCTCGTTCCCGACCGAGGACCTGGTCGCGAACCTGCTTGCCTTCCTCAACCACCTGACGGGCATGCGTCCGTCGGCCGTGAAGGGCACCTTCGTCCGGCGCGTGAGCGTCTCGACGACGATGAGCCCGGGCGCCTTCATCGAGTACGGAGGCTGATCGATGCCGAACCTCGTCAACCAGATGGTCGTCCGTGAGCTCGAGGATGAGTTCAAGGACGCGGAAGGGATGGTGCTCGTTTCGTTCGGCGGTCTGACCGTCGCCGAGACCGAGGACCTCCGCGGCAAGCTCGCCGAGAAGAACGTCCGCTTCAAGATGGTCCGCAACAAGCTCGCCCGGCGCGTGCTCGCGGACAAGGAGCTCGAGTTCCCCGAAGACGCAGCGCTCAAGGGCAACACCGGCATCGCCTACGGCGACGCCGAGGCGGCCATCGACGCGGCGAAGATCTTCGCGGACAAGGACGTGAAGAAGGCCGGCAAGGTCGCCTTCAAGGGCGGCGTGCTGGAGGGCAACACCCTCGACGCGAACAGCGCCAAGGCGCTGGCCGATCTGCCCGACCGCGACACGCTGCACGCGCAGCTCCTCGGCGTGATCTCGGGACCCGCCCGCGGACTCGCCACCGTCATCAACGCGGTGCCCAGCTCGGTCGCGCGCGTCATCCAGGCCCACGCCGACGAGGGCGAAGAGGGCTGACCCCCACGAGCGGCTCAGGCGGCCCGGGCGACGCGATCGCCCCGGCGGACCGAGCCGTTCCCCACGACTACCAAGAACCACCCCCTCAATCGACTTCCAACCATGTCCGAAGAGACCACGACCGTCGAGCTCGAGCCCGAGCTCCAGACCATCGCCGATCAGCTCGACGGCCTGACGCTCCTTCAGGCGTCCAAGCTCGTCAAAGCCCTGGAGGACAAGTGGGGGGTCAGCGCCGCTGCCCCCGCCGCCGTCGCCATGGCCGCCCCGGGTGCCGGTGGCGGTGAGGCCGCCGAGGAGAAGACGGAGTTCAACGTCGTCCTCGAGGCCGCCGGCGACAAGAAGATCCAGGTCATCAAGGAGGTCCGCGCCATCACCGGCCTGGGCCTGAAGGAGGCCAAGGAGATCGTCGACAACGCTCCGAAGGCCGTCAAAGAAGGCGCGTCCAAGGACGAGGCCGAGGAGATGAAGAAGCAGCTCGAGGCGGCCGGCGCGACCGTCAAGCTCGACTGACCCTCACTCGCTCCGGCCTCCCCGGGCCCCTCGTCCCATGCGCGGATCCGCGCAGGGTGCGGCGGGCGTGGGGGGGTCGGGGTCGTCCTGGGCATGGCCGGCCCGCGGGGCTCCCGCGGGCCTTCCTCGACCGTCGAGGGCATGCCCGCCTTGCGGCTCTTTTTGGGCGATGCGGCACTCATGCTCTGCAAAGAGAGTGCCGAAAGGGTTCCAGGCCAGCCCGGCCGTTCCTATTCTCTAGGGCGTCGGAGCCTGTCCTGGGCTCCTTCGGGTGCTGCTGGCCACTCGTTTGATCGTTCGGGTTCCACCGCGTTCGCGTCTCGCTCGTCGCTCGGTCCTCGTGACCACGGGCGAGAGGTGTGACGTGGAACTTCCGCGGTGCGCGCGTCGGGTGACCGGCGGCGCGTCCTCCGCTCCCGCGCGCTCCATCGATCGGCACGAGCACGACCAACGCGGCGAACTCGTCCCTCCCGCGGCGGCCCCGGTGACTCATCCACCGGTGACCGACTTCATCGCACGCACCACCCCGTTGCCCGCTCCCTTCCTCCGAGCCACCCGTCCCCGCCGAGCGGGGTGCCGCATTCGAGGCGGCGCCCCCTCGCACGTCGGCCCCCGTGCCGTCGACCGTCACCTCCGACGCACCGGACGCGGTGTGGCCGGCGGCGACGGCGTCCTCTTCTCGATCAGCGTCTCCCCCCCGAGCTGCGCTCCCCAACCGTGCTAGGTCGGGTCGACGACACCGGACCCTCACGCGCGTCGGTGTCTCGCCCGGGCAGCACTCGCTACCGCACATGATCGTCAATCGCAACGGCCGTATGGTCGAGCAGTCTGCCGAGGTCCGGAACTTCGGCAACGTGACCGAGATCGTCCCCCTGCCCGACCTGGTCGAGATCCAGACGCGGGCGTACCAGGCCTTCCTCGCGCCGGACACCGCGTCGGGCGCGCGCGAGGCCGAGGGCCTGGAGGCGCTCCTGCGGGAGATCTTCCCGATCTACTCGTACGACAAGACGATGTGCCTCGAGTACGTCGGGTACGAGCTCGGACGTCCTCGCTACGACATCGACGAGTGCCGCAAGCTTCGGATGTCGTACGGCTACCCCTTCAAAGTGCGCCTGCGCCTCGTGAAGCCAGAGCCGGTCGAGGAGGAGGTCTACCTCGGCGAGATCCCGATCATGCTCGGCGGCGGCGAGTTCGTGATCAACGGGTCCGAGCGCGTGATCGTCAGCCAGCTCCACCGCTCCCCGGGCGTGGACTTCCTGATCGACGCGACGTCGACCGATCGCCAGCTCCACTCGTGCTGGATCATCCCCGAGCGCGGCTCGTGGGTCGAGCTGAACGTCACCAAGAAGGAGGCGCTCAGCGTCCGCATCGACCAGAGCGGCAAGTTCAGCGCCGTCACGTTCCTGCGCGCGCTCGACGAGAACCTGGGATCGGACCAGGCGCTGCTGCGCCAATTCTACCCGACCAAGGTCGTCAAGAAGACCAAGTCGCAGACCGCCAGCGCGTTCGCGAAGAAGATCACCGACCGCATCGCGGTGGGGGACATCGTCGTCCTGAAGACGGGTGAGGTGCTGGTGCCCTCGGGCATGCCGATCCCCGAGACGGCGGCGCTCGAGATCGCGGGCGGGGATCTGGCGGAGGTCGAGATCATCGACTCCGACCCGCAGGACCTCGACATGCTTCTCATCAACACGCTCCACGACGAGCCGCAGGTGAAGAGCCACGAGGAGGCGCTGATCAAGATCTACGGGCGCCTGCGCCCGGGCAACCCGCCGCAGATCGAGAAGGCGCGCGAGCTCTTCCACGAGAAGTTCTTCGACATCCAGCGCTACCGCCTCGGCCGGGTCGGCCGCTTCCGCCTGAACCGCAAGTTCGGCGCGGACACGGTCGACGACGTCCAGGTCCTCAAGCCCGAGGACATCGTCAACTCGGTCAAGTACATCCTCGACCTGCGCTCCGGCAAGGGCGAGATCGACGACATCGACAACCTCGGCAACCGCCGCGTGCGGACGATCGCCGAGCTCGCCGGTGAGGAGTTCCGCAAGGGCCTGCTCAAGCTGCGCCGCACCGCGCAGGAGCGCATGAACCTCGAGGCGCCGGAGACGGTGTCGCCGCGGACGCTCATCAACTCGAAGACGTTCTCGAGCGCGGTCGACTACTTCTTCGGTCGGTCCGAGCTCAGCCAGGTCGTCGATCAGGCGAACCCGCTCAGCCAGCTCACGCACGAGCGTCGCCTCTCGGCGCTCGGTCCGGGCGGCCTGAACCGCAAACGCGCGGGCTTCGACGTCCGCGACGTGCACCTGTCGCACTACGGCCGCCTCTGCCCGAGCGAGACGCCGGAAGGCGCGAACATCGGCCTGATCTCGTCGCTCGCGCTCTACGCGACCCTCGACGACTACGGCTTCCTGACGACGCCGTACCGTCGCGTCGAGAAGGGCGTGCTGAGCGAGAAGGTCGACTTCCTCCGCGCGGACGAGGAGACCGGCAAGGTCATGGCCCCGATCGACGTGACCGTCGACGCCAAGGGCAAGATCACCTCCAAGCGGGTCCTGGCCCGCAAGGACGGCGACAACGTCGAGGTCCCGCCGGGCGAGGTCGACTACGTCGACGTTTCGCCCAAGCAGATCATCGGTGTGTCGGCGGCGCTGATCCCGTTCCTCGAGCACGACGACGCGAACCGCGCGCTGATGGGCTCGAACATGCAGCGCCAGGCGGTGCCGCTCCTCATCCCCGAGGTGCCGATCGTCGGCACGGGGATGGAGAAGTCCGTCGCCCAGAACTCGAACATGCCGATCTTCGCCAAGCGCGCGGGCACGGTCGAGTACGTGGACAGTCGGGTGATCATCGTCGGCGACGACGAGTACCACCAGCAGAAGTTCCGCGGCATGAACGAGCGCACGACCCAGAACCACCGCGCGGTGGTCCAGGTCGGCGACGAGGTGAAAGCGGGCCAGCTTCTGGCAGACGGTGCTTCGACCCAGGGCGGGGAGCTCGCCCTCGGCAAGAACCTGCTGGTGGCGTTCATGACC
>JBCDGE010000078.1:0-37671 GCA_038757895.1 Planctomycetota bacterium
CCCGTCGGAGGAGCGACCGGCGCCGCGGCGCACGGGTGCGGCGGGCTTCGCCGCCGCGGGCTTGGCCGCAGCCGCTGCTGCGGGCTTCGCGGCAGCCGACTTCTTGGCCGCAGGCTTCGCAGCGGCCTGCTTCGCGGGTGCCGGCTTGGCTGCCTCGGTCGAGTCGGAGGACTCTGAGCGGCGGCGCGCGAGGATCTGCTCGCGCATGGACGGGCCCTCGCGTTTCTTCGGCGTCTTGCGGGGGATCGGTTTCGGTTCGTCGTCGGTCATGGGGCTGGGGTCGCGCGGAGGCGGATCCGAGTGGCGGGGGGATGGAGGAGACCGCTGGGTCGGAGGAAGCGGGCGGAGCTGCGCTCAGCCGTCCTTGCGGGCCTTCTCCTCTTCGAGCTGCTTGCGCAGCTCGCGGTTGTACTTGCGGAGCTCTTCGGCGGTCTGCGGCTGGAAGTCCGGGTCGTCGGCGAGCGGGTCGCCCTCATCGGCGAGGCCGTCGAACTTGCGGTAGTTGCGGTCGTACCAGCCGAACCACTGCTTGATGCCGGACTCGATGCGCTCCTTGGTCGCGCCCATCTCGATGGACACGTCGAAGGTCGTCTCGATGCCCGTGATATCGCGGAGCACGTTGTGGATGAAGAAGATCTGGTTGACCTCGTCGACGTTCTCGGTGACGTCGTCCGATACGTTCTCCATGATCAGCGCGATCTTGGTCAGGAGCCCGGCGATCGCCGGCTTGCCGATGTCGACCAGCTCGTTCGAGATCCTCGTCCGCACGCGCGGCGGCGCGTCGAGGTCCGCGACGAACTCATCGACGAGCGCGGTGATCTTCTCGCGCATCTCCGTCGGGACCTCGTCGTCGTACGGGATGGCGCGGATGATGCCCTCGTAGACGATCGAGCCGTCCGAGAGCGTCTTCTTCTCGGTCTTCTTGTAGCGCTTGCGCCGCATCGCGGCGAGCTCCTCCTTGGTGAGGTAGCGGTCGGCGTCGATCCACCGCCAGCGCTCGTCGCCCCCGCCGTCGCCGTCGAGGTTCACGAAGACCCACTGGGTCCAGCGATCCTCCAGGCCGGCGTCGACGTCACGCGCCTGCACGCGCAGCCGCACGACCGCCTTGCCGAGCTCGATCGACTCGACCATGCCGTCGAACGGCTTCCAGCCGGTCACGGCGCCGTCGATGCCGGCGGCCATCGCCGCCGCGACGCGCTCGTTCTTGTAGGTGAGCTGCGCGGCCTCGTCGAGCGTCTCCCAGCCGGGCCGGGCGGACAGCGTCTCCACGAGCGCGGTCGTCTGGTCGACCACCGCCTGGAGCGGCTTGTCCATGTCGTCGACGAGCGCCTTGTCGGCGATCGCCTTCTCCAGCTCGTACGCGTAGGCGGGTCCGCCCTCGAGCTTGATCAGCAGCTTGGTGTCGTCGCCCTGGTAGGCGGCCTTGTGCATGTCGCGCGCGAGCTTGACCACCGGCGCGTCCCACCCCATGGGATCGATGTAGGGGGTGTCGTCGACCTCGGCGACCTCCTCCTTGGGCGTCGCGTACGTGGGCTCGTCGCCGCCGCGCGTCGCGATGACCGTCACGATGATGCCCGCGAGCACCGCCCCGCCGATGATCACGTACTTGGTCGGATCCTCCTTCTTGGCGCGCGCCCCGCGGCCGGCGCCCAGGGGCCGCGCCACGTACACGTGCCCGCAGTTGGGGCAGCGGACCTTCGAGCCCTCCTTGCTTTCGGGGATCTTGGCCTGGGTCCCGCAGGACGTGCACTGGATGAGCATGTGTTGCGCTTGTGTAGAGGGCGGCGGCCCATCGGCGGGAAGCGGCCAGGAGAAACGTACCGGCCGCGGATGGGGCCTGCAACTCGGGTCGAGCCCCCTCCGCGGTCTCGACGGAACGCGCGCCCCGGAGCCCGGTTCATCGCGTTTCGCGCCCCCTCGCGTCGCCCCCGGGGCCCGGTTCGAAGATCATTCCGACACATGATCCGGAACGAGTTCCAGCTGAAGTGCGCGTTCGACCCGACCGGGCACCAGCCCCAGGCGATCGACGGGCTCGTGCGCGGTCTGGAGGAGGGCGCGCGGCACCAGTGCCTGCTCGGGATCACCGGCAGCGGCAAGACGTTCACCATGGCGTCGACGATCGCCCGCTCCGGCCGGCCGGCGATCGTGCTGTCGCCGAACAAGACGCTGGCCGCGCAGCTCTACGCCGAGTTCAAGGACCTCTTCCCCGAGAACGCGGTCGAGTACTTCGTCAGCTACTACGACTACTACCAGCCCGAGGCGTACGTCCCCTCGACCGACACGTTCATCGAGAAGGACGCCAGCCGGAACGAGAACATCGAGCGGCTGCGGAACAGCGCGACCCGCTCGCTGCTCGACCGGCGCGACGTGATCCTGGTCGCGTCGGTGTCGTGCATCTACGGCCTCGGCAGCCCGTCGAACTACAGCCGTATGGCGGTGACGCTCCGGGTGGGCGAGGAGATGGACCGCGACGACCTGCTGCGCCAGCTCACGCAGATGCAGTACGCGCGGAACAACCTCGACTTCCGCCGCGGCACGTTCCGCGTGCGCGGGGACGTCGTCGAGATCTTCCCCTCCTACGAGGAGGACGAGGTCATCCGCGTCGAGTTCTTCGGCGACGAGATCGAGAACATCACGCGGGTGAACCCGCTGGTGGGCGAGATCCTCGGCGACGTCGAGGAGGTCAACGTCTACCCCCAGAACCACTACGTCGCGCCCCAGGACCGGCTCTCGTCCGCGATCCCGAAGATCGAGGACGAGCTGGAGGAGCGGTTGGCCGTGCTCAAGGGCCAGAAGAAGCTCCTGGAGGCCCAGCGGCTGGAGCAGCGCACGCGGCACGACCTGGAGCTCCTGCGCACGGTGGGGGTCTGCAGCGGGATCGAGAACTACAGCCGCTTCATGGATGGCCGCGAGGAGGGGCAGCCTCCGTTCACGCTGCTGCACTACTTCCCCGAGGACTTCGTCATCTACATCGACGAGAGCCACGTCGCGGTGCCCCAGGTCGGCGCGATGTACAAGGGCGACCGCAGCCGCAAGGAGACGCTCGTCGAGCACGGTTTCCGCCTGCCGAGCGCGCTCGACAACCGGCCTCTGCAGTGGTCCGAGTTCGACCAGCTCGTCCAGCAGGCCGTCTACGTGTCCGCGACGCCGGGCTCGTACGAGCGCAAGGTCAGCGCGGACCACACGGTCGAGCAGATCGTGCGGCCGACCGGGCTGCTCGATCCCGAGATCGAGGTGCGGCCCGCGCGGACCCAGGTCGACGACCTGCTCGCGGAGATCCGCAAGACCGTCGAGAAGGGCGACCGCGTGCTCGTGACGACGCTCACGAAGCGGATGGCGGAGGACCTGACGAACTACTACGCCGACCTCGGGATCAAGGTGCGCTACCTGCACTCCGAGATCGACGCGCTGGAGCGCTCGGCGATCCTACGCGACCTGCGGCTCGGAGAGTTCGACGTGCTGGTCGGGATCAACCTGCTGCGGGAGGGGCTCGACCTGCCCGAGGTGTCGCTCGTCGCGATCCTCGACGCGGACAAGGAGGGCTTCCTGCGGGGTGAGACGAGCCTCATCCAGACCTGCGGCCGCGCGGCGCGGAACGCGGACGGGCGGGTGCTCTTCTACGCGGACGGAGAGACCGACTCGATGCGGACGGCGATCGGCGAGGTCGAGCGGCGCCGCGTGGCGCAGATCGCCTGGAACGAGGAGCACGGCCTCGTCCCCAAGACGATCTACAAGCCGATCCGCGACGGGATCGAGGCGCTGTACGAGATGGACTACCCGACCGTCCCGGACATCCCCGAGGCGGGCGCGGCCAAGGAGTCCGAGGACGACCCGCGGACGTGGCCGACCGACCGCCTCAAGGGTGAGATCGCCCGGACGCGCGACGACATGCTGCTCGCGGCGAACGAGCTGCGCTTCGAGGAGGCGACGAAGCTCCGCGACCGCCTCAAGGAGATGGAGGACATCGCGCTCACGCGCTGACGAGCTGCGCCAGCGGCCGGGGGATCAGGTCTCGCCCCGGGCGCGCTCGGTCGCCTCGACGACGCGGTCGGCGAAGCGCGAGAACGGCATCGTCTGCATCCAGACCTTGCCCGGCCCGCGCAGGCGCGCGAGGAACAGCCCTTCGCCGCCGAAGATCTTCGACGTGATGCCGCCGACGAGCTTGATCGAGTAGTCGACGGTCTCCTCGAACCCGACCAGGCAGCCGGTGTCGATGCGGAGGGTCTCCCCGTCCTCGAGCTCGCGCTCGACGATGTGCCCGCCGGCGTGGATGAACGCGAGGCCGTCGCCGCTGAGCTTCTCCAGGATGAACCCCTCGCCACCGAAGAAGCCGGCGCCGAGCTTCTTCGTGAAGGCGACCGAGACCTCGATCCCGTGGGCGCAGCACAGGAACGCGTCGCGCTGGCAGAAGACCGTCCCGCGCGTGAGGTCGATCGCGCGGACGTTCCCGGGGTGCTCCGACGCGAACGCGACCTTGCGGGGCACGTCACCCTCGTTCTCGAACTCGGTGACGAAGAATTCCTCGCCCGCGATCTTGCGCTTCAGCCCCGCGAAGATCCCGCCGCCGGTCGAGGTGCCCATGTCGATGTCGTCCTCCATGTACATGAGCGCGCCGGGCTCGGCGCGGACGGCCTCGCCGGGGTCGAGGGTGATGACGACGGCGTGGAAGTCGGTGCCGAGGATCTCGTAGTCGATGTCGTGGGCCATGGCTGGGTGCGGTTCGGGCAGCGCGACAGCCCGACGCGCCCCGGAGCGAGGCATGGAGCGTCGGATCGAGCGCCGCGGGGGATACGGCTGGCAGTGCGGTCCGGCATCATGCCGGCGTGACGGACGACTTCTACTGCGACGAGGTGCTCTCGGGGAAGACCGAGGTCGAGGTCGTGGCCGAGACGGACACGGTCCTCGCGTACCACCACACCCGGCCGTTCTGGCCGGTGCACATCGTCGTCATCCCGAAGCGCCACGTCCCGTCGCTCACGGACCTCGGGGACGCGCCCGAGGGGCTGCTCGGGGAGCTGATCGAGGTCGTGCGGGAGGTCGCCCGCGGCGTCGAGGTCCAGCACGGCGCGGCGCGCGTCCTGACGAACCTCGGCGCCTACCAGGACTCGAAGCACCTGCATTTCCACGTGAATTCGGGCGAACCTCGCTCCGGAGGCGCGGCTTGAGCGCGCTCCCCGACCTGTCCGGCGTCGAGCTGGAGGCCGCCGTCCGCCTGTTCGACCTCGACGGGGACCTCTCGGCGATCCGGAACCTCCACCGGGGTCACATCCACGACACGCTCGTGTCGACTTGGCGCACGTGGGAGGGCGGCGGCGCCGAGCACCGCTACCTGCACCAGCGCCTGAACGACGCGGTCTTCCCGGACATCCCCGCGCTGATGCACAACGTGGGCGTGGTCACGCGGCACCTCGCGCAGTTCGAGGACCGCGGCGGCCTGACGGCGCTTCGGCTGGTGCGCGCCCGCGACGGCGCCGACTACGTGGTCGCGAACGGGACGCCGTGGCGGACCTACGAGTTCGTCGAGGGCACCGCGTCGCACGACCATCCGCGCGATCCGGAGATGGCCCGGGCCGCCGCGCTCGCGTTCGGGGACTTCCAGATCAAGCTCAGCTCGCTGCCGGCGACCGAGCTGCGGGAGACGATCCCGAACTTCTTCGACTCCGAGGCCCGCCTCGCGCAGCTCGACGACGCGTGCCGCCGGGACCCGCTCGGGCGCCTCGCGGAGGTCGGGCCCGAGCTGGACTTCATCCGAGAGCGCCGGCGCCAGTTCTCGATCTTCGAGGATGCGCTGCGCAGCGGCCGGATGCCGCCGCGGGTCATCCACGGGGACACGAAGCTCAACAACGTCCTGTTCGACGAGGCCTCGGGCGCACCGCGCTGCATCGTCGACCTCGACACCTGCATGCCGGGGTACTCGCTGTTCGACTACGGCGACCTCGTCCGGTTCACGGCCGCGACGTCGGACGAGGACGAGCGCGACCTCTCGCTGGTCGACGTCGACCTCGACCTCGTCGACGCCCTGCGCGACGGCTATCTGGAGCAGGCGCGCGGCTTCCTGAACGACTTCGAGCTGGAGCACATGGGCCACGCCGCGCGCGTGGTGACGCTCACGCTCGCCGCGCGCTTCCTGGCCGACCACGTGCTCGGCGACGTCTACTTCAAGACCGAGCGCGAGGGCCACAACCTCGACCGGGCGCGCGTGCAGCTCCGCATGGTCGACGTGATGGAGCGGCGGCTGTAGCCTCGGGGTTCGACGGGGCTCCGGGAAGGAGCGGAGGTCACCGTCCGTCCTAGTTCGGCATGGACAGCTCGTTCTCGACGTTGAGCCTGGCGGCTCTGGGCCTCCTGGCAGCGGCTGTTTTTCTGGTCGCCGCGTTCACAGGGTCCCGACGAGAGCCAAAGACGTCGACGAGCAGGGGGTGGATCTTCCTGGAGTCTCCCGAGGGGGCCACGGAGGCGGAGTACGCCGCTGCGGAGCTCGCCATGATCAACGACGAGCCGGCGCCCGAGGGCTTCCGCTACAACTCTTCCGGGTCGCTCGAATGGTCCCTCTCGGCGCCGGACCTCCTTAGGCTCGGACAGAGGACGGGTCGATTCGTTTGCGGGGACGAGAGCGAGGACCTCCACGAGATCAGGATCCGGCACGGCCGGCGCCTCGTCGCCGTCTGCACACGCGCGGACGGATCGATCACGGACGACGACGGCTGGGCGACAGCCATCGCGGACGTCACACTGGGGTTCCGCCTTTGGTCCCGGTACCTTGCCGTCGAGTGGGTCGACGCGAGCGATGAGGTCTACGTGAGCAGACGATGGTCCTACTAGGCATTGATCGAAATGGCGCGTTCTGTCCCACCGACCGCGGCGCACGAAGCGTGCTAGCAAGGACGTTCCGCCCATGCTGACGATCTTCCTCCTCGCCGCGCTCCTCACGGTGCTGACCACCTTGATCCACGCAGGCAGCACCACCGCGGCGTTCCAGTGGCTACGGGCACACCGCGACCGGTTCGAGCTGGCGAAGCTCGGGCCGCGGAAGGCCGTTCTGCTCTCGGGTCTCGTGCTCGTGTTCCTGGCCGCCACCCTCCTAGAGGCGGCGCTTTGGGCCGGGGCGTACCTGGCGGTCGGGGCGATCGAGGCGTTCGAGCCCGCGCTCTACTTCTCGATCGTGACGTTCACGACGCTCGGGTACGGCGACCTGACCCTCGACGACCCGTGGCGACTCCTCGCGTCGTTCGAGGCCGCGGTCGGGATCGTGATGTTCGGCTGGACGACGGCGGTCATCGTGACGTCGGTCCAGAAGCTCTATGGCGCGATGATGATGCGCGGCGAGCCCTGATCAGAGCACTGAGCTTCGATCAGAGCACTGAGCCTCGATCAAAGCACCGGGCCGAGCATCGAGATCGCGTTGTTCCACAGGCGACGCGTGAGGGGCCACGCCTCGACCTCGTCCAGCGTCACCTCGCGTGACGACGCCAGGTACGCCTCCTGCCGCTCCCGCACCGCGGCCGTCAGTTCCCGGTCGTGGAACAGGATGTTGTTCTCGTAGTTCAGCTCGAAGCTGCGGCGGTCCATGTTCGCCGACCCGATCAGCGTCGTGTCGTCGTCGATCGTGAACGACTTGGTGTGCAAGAGGCCGCCCTCGTACTCGCGGATCTTCACGCCCGACCGCAGGAGCTCGGCGTAGGTGCTGTGGCTGGCCGCCGCGACGATCCACGAGTCGTTGCGTGCCGGGAACACGATCGTCACGTCGATCCCGCGGTAGCCCGCCGCGGTGAGCGCCTGCAGCAGCGCGCTGTCGGGCACGAAGTACGGCGTGGTGATCACCGCCTCGCGCCGCGTCGCGTAGAGCAGCGACTCGAACATCTCGGGCATCGCAGAGAACCGCGCCGTGGGGCCCGTGCCGAACGCCACCGCGGGGATCCCGTCCGCCGCCGACTCCACGGGCGTCTCCAGGATCGAGCGCACGTCCTCGTCGTGGTTCACCATCCAGTCGCCCGCCCAGAGGCGCTGGTTCTGCCGCGCCACCGGGCCCTCGAAGCGGATCACCGCGTCGACCCACGGCGCGAAGTCCGGCTTCGTCCGGAACTCGGGGTCCGCGCAGTTCTGGCTGCCGCAGTACGTGACCCGGTGGTCGACGACGAGGATCTTGCGGTGGTTGCGCAGGTCGAGCCGCCCCTGGAGCGGACGGAGGATCGGGTTGCCGAAGCGCAGCGCTCCCGCCACGTGCACGCCCGCCTCACGCATCTCGCGCCACGCCTTCGATCGGATCAGGTCGCGCGACCCGAGCCAGTCCGCGATCGCGCGGCACGTGACGCCGCGTCCGGCGGCGCGCTTCAGCGCCTCGACGACCTTCGTGCCGTTGCCGTCCGTCAGCCAGATGTAGAAGAGCAGGTGGACCGTGCCCTCGGCCGCGTCGATGTCCGCGACCATCGCGTCGACCGCCGCGTTCGAGTCGGCCATGAGCGCACCGCCGTTCCCGCCGACGAGCGGCATGCCCGAGATCGACGTGGCGACCCGCGCGAGCAGCTCGAAGCGCTCGGTCGTCTCCGGGACGGGCCCGGTCTGGCGGTAGGGGGGCAGCGCCTCCTCGATCGCCCGCAGCCGACGCTCCCGCCGGGCGCCGAGCGAGGTCTCGCCGAGGAGCAGGTACGCGATGCACCCGAAGACCGGCAGGACGAGCACGACGACGATCCACGCGATGCGCGACGATGGGTCGCGATGCGGCCGCATCAGGACCCGCCCGACGAGCAGGATCTCGAACAGCGTCAGGAGTGCGTAGAGCATGGATCGGTCGGGTCGCCGGGGCCTCGAACGCGGTCGACGTGGTACGTCCGCCGCAGCAGCATGCTATAGGGGCCCCGTGGCGGCGCGTTCCGAAGACGATCCCGGCTGGTGGCCCAAGGACGTCCCGCGGCGGCCCGGGGTGTACATCTTCCGGGCGGCCGACGGGCGGGTGCTCTACGTCGGCAAGGCGAGCAACCTGCGCAGCCGCCTGTCGAGCTACCGCCTCCCCGGCGGCGACGGCCGGATCCTGATCCGGTTCCTCGGCGACGAGGCGGACTCGGTCGAGACGCTCGTCACGCGGACCGAGCAGGAGGCGCTGCTGCTCGAGGACACGCTGATCAAGCAGTACAAGCCGCCGCACAACATCCGGCTCAAGGATGACAAGTCGTTCCGGATGCTGCGGATCGACCTGTCAGACCGCTTCCCGCGCCTCAAGCACGTCCGCGCGCACTCGCCGGAGGTCGGCAAGGAGGGCGGGCGCAGCCGCTACTTCGGCCCGTTCGCGAGCGCCAGCGCCCTGCGGCGGACGGTCGCCGACCTGCATCGGATCGTGCCGCTCCGCGACTGCCCGGACTCGGTGATGGACAACCGAAGCCGGCCGTGCCTCAAGCACCAGCTCGGCCAGTGCAGCGCGCCGTGCGTGGGGCTGATCGACGAGACCGAGTACGCCGACCTCGTCCAGCGCGCCGCCCGGATCCTGTCCGGCGACGCCGAGGAGCTGCGCGAGGACCTGGAGCGCCGCATGCGCGAGGCGTCCGAGAAGCTGGAGTACGAACGCGCCGCCGTGTGGCGCGACCGGCTCTCCGCGCTCCGACGCACGATCGAGGGCCAGGGCGTCCGGCCGAAGGACGACGTCGACCGCGACGTGCTCGGCCTCGCGCGCCGCGGCGACCGCGCCTCGGTGCACCGGATCGCGTGGCGCGACCGTCGGATGGCCGAGTCGCGCACGCACCACTTCCGCTCCGAGCTCCCGGACGAGGAGCTCATGCACAACGTCCTGACCGCGCTCTACGCGCCGGGCCGCCGGACGCCGCCCGACGAGATCCTCCTGCCGTGCGCCCCGGTCGAGCAGCTATTCCTGGAGGAAGCGCTCGGCTCCAGGCTGCTCGTCCCGACGTCCGGCGACCGGCGGCGGATGCTCGACTTCGGGTTCGAGAACGCCGTCGCCGCGCTCCGCAAGGCGGCCGACGAGGAGGACCGCGACGCGGACGCGCTCCGTCAGCTCGTCGAGCTGCTCGACCTCGACCCGTCGACCGAGGTGGTCGACTGCTTCGACATCTCGACCACCCAGGGCGCTCACGTCGTCGCGAGCCGCGTCCGCTTCCGCCGCGGTCACGCGGACCGCGCGGGGTACCGCCGCTACAAGATCCGCGGCGTCGAGGGCCAGGACGACTTCGCGTCGATGCGCGAGGTGGTCCGGCGCAGCCTGGAGCGCGGCCAGCGCGACGGCGACCTGCCCGATCTCGTCGTGATCGACGGGGGCCCGCCCCAGCTCGAGCGCGCGCTGCTCGCGCGCCAGGAGGCCGGCGCGTTCGACGTCGCGATGGTCGGGCTCGCGAAGGCCCGCGGCGAGCGCAAGGTCCGCGGCCGCCGCAAGGAGGCCGTCGAGGAGCGCGTCTGGATCCCCGGCGCCCAGGCGCCGGTCGTGCTCGGCGCCCACAGCGCGGTCCGGCACCTCCTGGAGCGCATCCGCGACGAGGCCCACCGCTTCGCGATCACCTACCACCGCAAGGAGCGCGGCAAGATCACCAGCCGCCTCGACTCGATCCCCGGCGTCGGCCCGGCGAAGCGGAAGGCGCTCCTGCGCACGTTCGGGTCGGTCGCAGGGGTCGCCGAAGCCAGCGTCGAGCAGCTCGCGAAGGTCGAGGGGATCTCCGCCGATCTCGCGCGGACGATCGCCGAATCGCTCCGCTGAGACCGGGTACGCTCCCTGGGATTCCGACCCGTGGGGCCGACCCGTGGAGTCGGCCAACGGGCCCGGCCTGGCCCCGTACCGCGTACCGATGACCACCCTCCGACCTCTCGCGGGCCTCGTCGCCCTCGCCGCCGCACTGGCTCCGATCGAGACGACTCAGGCCCAGCAAGCGGACGTCCAGGCCCTCCTTGACGCCCTCCCGGAGGCGACCGACGGGGACCGCGTTCACTCCGCCGCGGTGGGGCCGTGCCGCGTCTCGTCGCTGTTCCGCTCCGAGCGCGGGCTCGACAAGTCCGCACGCGAGGCGCTGGAGATCGTCGAGGCCGTCCGCGCGGCGTACGCGGCGTCCGGGGGATCCGTCGATGGGGGCGCGTTCGAGCTCTTCCTCGCGGAGCACCCGGTCGCGCTGCGCAAGGCCTTGCCCTCGGGCGGCGGTCAGCGGGGAGGTCCCCTGGCCGCGGTCCAGGCGTTCCGCCGCGGCCCGTTCCCCGCGGTCGCGATCGCGCCTCGGGTCCACGACCGCACGCTCTTCGGGACGGGGCTGCCGCCCGTGACGCGTCGCCTCGTCGCCGTGACCGCGGCCCGCGCCCTCCAGCCAGGCGGCCTCGACCTGACCGGCGAGCGGGACGAGCTCGCGTTCGTCCTCGCCGAGGGGCGCGTCCGGCTGATCGCGGACGAGGCGCTGCGGACGGCGAAGGCCGCGCGCTCGCTGGAGGAGGACCCCGTCACATCGTCCGGGCTCGTCGCCCTCCGGCGGGAGCTCGCGCCATTCGCCGCGGAGGAGCGCGCCCGGGCGCTCGTGAGCATCGCGACCTCGTGGCGACCGACGAACGCCGCGCGCTGGTCGGGCGCCACGCCCCTCGGGAACGATCACGGCGCCGCCGCCGTGCGCCTGCTCGCGGCGGTGGATCTCCCGGGCGACGCTCCGCTGCTCGACCGCGCGACCGCGGCGCTCGAGCGGCTCGACGCGCTCCGCCCGCAGTGGATCGTCGAGGGCGGCGCGGTCGGCGGACACCCCTACGGCTGGCAGACCGTCGCCACGCGCCAGCGCGACGCGCTCGCGCTCTCCGCGGAGCCCCACGACGGCGAGCCGTTCACGCTGAAGGCGGCCTTCGCCGTCTTCTCGAACGACCTCCAGGTCTCGCCCCAGGCCGACATCGTCTTCGGGGACCAGGACGGCGACCGGCTGCTGCTCGCGTGCAACGCGCACGAGGGGCTGTACCTGTTCCGCCGGTCGGCGGCCGCCACGGACTACGAGATCCTCGCGGAGTCCGCCGGTGCACGGCCTCCGATCGGCAAGGAGGTCGAGGCCACGATCCGCTTCGACGGCGAGGTCCTCAAGATCGAGGTGGGGGGCGTCAAGATGGTCCCCGTGCGGGTCGCCGGCCGGACGCTCGCCGGCCGCTGGGGCTTCGGCGCCCACGCCGGCAGTACCGCGATGTTCCGCACGGCGACGATGGCCTCGTCGAAGTGAATCGCCGAGAGCCCCGCCCCTGCGCGCTTCAGGCCCGCGGGTGGTGCATGCGGTGCACCGTGCGCACGTGTCCCTCGTCGAGGTGCGTGTAGATCTCGGTCGTCCGGATCGAGGCGTGACCGAGCATCTCCTGGACCGCACGCAGGTCCGCGCCGCCCGCGAGCATGTGGGACGCGAAGGAGTGACGGAGGTCGTGGGGCGAGATCTCCGGCGGGAGCCCGGCGCGGGAAGCCGCCTCCTTCACCCGGCGCCAGGCGCTCGTCCGGTCGAGCGGTCGCCCGGTGCGAGAGAGGAACACCGCCGCGGCCCGACCGCGGCGCGCGAGCGGCGGCCGGCCGTCCGAGATCCACAGCTCGACCGCCTCGCGCGCGCGGCGCCCGAGCGGTACGACACGCATCTTGTCGCCCTTCCCGTGCAGGCGGACCGTCGCCAGGTCAGGCGGCAGGTCGTCCGTCGTCAGGCCGATCGCCTCCGAGATCCGAGCGCCGCCGGCGTAGAGCACCTCCAGGAGCGCCGTGTCGCGCTGGGCCCGCCAGTCCGGCGCGACGCCGTCCTTCAGGAACGCCGCCAGCATCCCGTCGACGTCCTCCGGGGTCAGCGTGCGCGGGAGCAGGCGCCGCAGCTTCGGGGCCGAGATCCGGGCGGTCGGGTCGCGGCGGAGCTCGCCCTCCGCGATGAGGAACCGGACGAGCATCCGGACGGCGACGAGCCCGCGCGCGACCGACGACTCCGCCGCCCCCTCGCCGCGCCGGACGCCGAGCCAGGTGACCAGGTGGTCGTCCGTGAGCCCTTCCCAGTCCGTGACGCCCTGGTGGCCGAGCCAGAGCGCCGTCGCCCGAAGGTCCGAGCGGTACGCGGCGATCGTGTTGCGCGCGAGGCCCGCCTCGACCCGCATCGCGTCGAGGAAGTCCTCGATCCCGGCCTGGAGCCGCGGCGGGACCTCGGGCTCCGGCCCGTCCGAGCTCTGGTCCTCGCCCTCCATGGACGCCAGCCTGGGGGCCGAATCCCACCAGTTCAAGCGCGCGTGGAAGGAGCGTCGGCCCACTCGGAACACTAGGCTTGCCGCCATGACGTCCGAACACGAGGCATCCCAGGCAGCCCCGACCGTCGATCGGGCCGCCCCCGTCTCCGACAGGACCGACCCTGTCCGCGAGGTGTCCGCAGCGCCTGACTCCAGGCTCCGACGGAACCTCGCCCTGTTCGCAGTCGTCGGAGCGCTGATCGCCCTGGACCTGTGGTCCAAGGGGGCCGTCTTCGCCTGGTTCCAGGACCCGGAGGCGGCCGCCGACCTCCCCCGGTCCGAGCGCGGGCACCTGCGCTATCCGATCGCGGGACAGTGGCTCGGTCTGATGCTCAACCTGAACTACGGCGCTGCCTTCGGACAGGGGGCGGGGATGCCGTGGCTGCTCGTGGCGGGCCGCTGCCTCGCGGCGGTCTTCCTGACCTATCTCATCGTGCGCACGCCGCGCGGCCAGAAGGTCTACCTCGCCTCGCTCGTCCTCATCCTTTCTGGCGCGCTGGGTAACCTCTACGACAACTTCTTCTACCGGCCCGAGGCGGGCGCCCCCGGCGTCCAGCCCGACCGACCCTTCGGACCCGTTCGCGACTTCATCGACGTCTACTTCTACGGGTGGGACTGGCACTTCCCGACGTTCAACATCGCCGACTCGTGCATCACGGTCGGAGCGATCCTCCTCCTGGCGACCGGCCTCTTCGGCCCTCGCGAGGCGGAAGAGGCGTCTGCAGAGCCGGCGTGAGCGACCCGTCCCTGGACGCCGACGCGGGGATGCCCCCAGGTCGAACCCGCGGGCTCCCCGGGCTACGGTCTGCACAGGAGAGCGGCAGCGTGGAAGCGAGCGAGCGATCAGCGATCGGTCGGATGGCACCGACCGCAGGAGGCCCCAAGGGCCCCTGGAGGGCGTCGTGAAGCTGAACAAGCTCACGCCCGCGCACGTCAAGCAGGCGGTCGCGATCTACGTCGACCACGCCTGGCCCACCGGGCCCACCGGCCAGCCGCTGGCCAAGCGGGACGCGGTCGCGGCCGGGACGACGCTGGAGGACCTGCGCGACGTCTTCGAGGAGACACGCCGCGAGGGCGGGACCTATCAGAAGCGGTACTGCCTGCGCCTCGGCAACCACCGCTACCCCTGGATGAAGTTCGTGATCCAGGAGTACCTCGTCGACGGCGAATTCTTCTTCTCGGTCGACACGCACGACGAGATGCGGATCGACCCGTCGATGCCCGACTACGAGTCGTGGTGCGATCTGCAGCGCTTCAACCGAGACCTGAAGCGCGACATCGAGGACGAGTGGGCCCGCGCGTCCCTCCCGACCCACGGCGACCTGCGGGCCCTGTGCGAGGGCATCGCCCGCCTGGAGGGGGGCGGCGAGGACGGCGATCCGGCCCGGCGGGGCCAGCGGGTCCTGATCGTGGACGACGACGAGGACGTCTGCATGGGGGCGGCGGCGGTCCTGACGGCCCGCGGCTACGACGTCGAGACCGCCTTCGACGGGCGGCAGGTCCTCGACCGGATGAAGTGCGATCCCCTGCCCGACCTCGTGGTCCTCGACTTCGCGATGCCGGAGTTCGACGGGGAGGAGGTCATGCGGCGTCTCCGCGCGGACGAGCGCACCCAGGGGGTGCCCCTGCTCCTGGCGACGGCCAGCGACATCGACCTCGCGACGATCCAGCGCGCCAGCGGCCTGCTGCGGAAGCCGTACCCCCGCGAGGTCCTCTTCGAGATGATCGACCGGCTCCTCGCCGACTCGGGCGGACGGTCGCGGGACGGGGGAGCCTCCTCGTCCCCGGCCGAAAAGGGCTCGACCGGCGCTGCGTAGACCCTCCTGGGCGGCCGATCCGGTCCGCAGCGACTCCCGAAGGCCCTTGGCATGGGCAGGGGGCCGACCGATACTTCTTCGCCCGTCCGCTCGCGCAGCGACCCCCAGAGGGTCGAACGGGCCGGGGCACCACCATGAGCTGGGACGACTTCACAGACAAGTTCTCTCGCGTCGGCGAGGGGTTCGGCAAGTTCGCGAAGCGACTGATCGGTTCGGAGAACGAGCGGGAGATCCGCCGTCTGACGCCGATCATCCAGGAGGTCAGCGACCTGGAGAGCTGGGCGCAGGGCCTCGACCGCGACCAGGTCCAGGCCGAGGTCACCGCGCTCCGGCAGATGGTCCGGGACGGCAAGGCGACCCTCGACGACGTCCTGACCAAGATGTTCGCGCTGACCCGTGAGGCCAGCCAGCGGACGCTCGGGATGCGGCACTACGACGTCCAGCTCGTCGGCGGCTACGTCCTGCACCAGGGCAAGATCGCCGAGATGATGACGGGCGAGGGCAAGACGCTGATGGCGACCCTCGCGCTGGCGCTGAACGCGCTCGCCGACCGGCCGTGCTACCTCGTCACGGTCAACGACTACCTCGCACGCCGCGACGCCGAGTGGATGCGGCCGATCTACGAGTACCTCGGGCTGTCCGTCGGCGCGATCCAGTCGTCGCTCGACCCCGGTTCGCGCAAGCCGATCTACTCGTGCGACATCGTCTACGCGACGAACAACGAGCTCGGCTTCGACTACCTGCGCGACAACATGAAGACGTCCCTGGACCAGCAGGTCCAGAAGGACCTCTACTTCGCGATCGTCGACGAGGTGGACTCGATCCTCATCGACGAGGCCCGGACGCCGCTGATCATCTCCGGCCCGGCCGAGGAGCACGTCGGTCGCTACAAGGAGGCCGACAACGTCGCGCGCCAGCTCGTCGAGGAAGAGGACTACGAGGTCAAGGAGAAGGAGCGCCAGGCCTCGATGACCGAGTCCGGCATCGTGAAGGCGCAAGAGCTGCTCGGCGTCGAGTCGTTCTACGAGCCCGGCTTCGAGGACTGGCCGCACTACATCGAGAACGCCCTGCGCGCGCACTCGCTGTACGAGAAGGACAAGGAGTACGTCGTCGAGGACGCGGAGGACCCGCACACCGGCCGCGTCCGCCCCGAGGTCGTCATCGTCGATGAGTTCACCGGCCGCAAGATGGCCGGTCGGCGCTGGTCGGACGGCCTCCACCAGGCGGTCGAGGTCAAGGAGGGCCTGGAGCCGAAGCAGGAGACCCAGACCCTCGCGACGATCACCTTCCAGAACTACTTCCGGATGTTCGACAAGCTGGCTGGCATGACCGGCACGGCGATCACCGAGGCCGGCGAGTTCCACAAGATCTACGAGCTCGACGTCATCTCGGTCCCGACGAACAAGCCGATCGCGCGCGACGACGCCGTCGACACCGTCTACCGGACGCTGCCCGAGAAGTGGGAGGCGATCTGCGACGAGATCGAGCGGCTCCAGGAGAAGGGGCAGCCCGTCCTGGTCGGCACGGCGTCGGTCGAGAACTCCGAGCACCTCTCCGGGCTCCTCAAGGGGCGCGGCGTGCCGCACGAGGTCCTGAACGCCAAGAACCACGAGCGCGAGGCCCACATCGTCGCGATGGCGGGCTCGAAGGGCGCCGTCACCGTGTCGACGAACATGGCCGGCCGGGGCACCGACATCAAGCTGGGCGGCAACTTCGAGTATCGCCTCGCCCAGGCGCTGGAGGACCGCGGGCTCGAGGAAGGCGACCTGGAGCACCTCGACGCGATCAACGACATTCGCTCCTCGGTCGAGGAGCAGTCCGCGCAGGACGAGGCCGAGATCCTCGACCTCGGCGGCCTCTACGTGCTCGGCACCGAGCGCCACGAGGCGCGGCGGATCGACAACCAGCTCCGCGGCCGGACGGGGCGCCAGGGGAACGTCGGCGAGAGCCGGTTCTTCCTGTCGCTCCAGGACCCGCTGATGCGGATCTTCTACCGCGACTGGGTCGTCAACGCGATGGAGCGCCTCGGCATGAGCGAGGGGCAGCCGATCGAGTCCGGCATGGTCGCCCGCCAGATCGCGCGCGCGCAGAAGAAGGTCGAGGACCGCAACTTCGAGATCCGCAAGAACCTCCTCGAGTACGACGAGGTGATGGATCACCAGCGGACCGAGATCTACGCGGCGCGCCAGGCCGTCCTGGAGGGCGAGGACCTCAAGGACCGCGTGGACATCATGATCTCGAACCTCACCGATCGGAACGCCGCCGCCTACGAGGGCGACGCCGAGGGGTTCGTCGACTGGATCCAGCGCACGTACGGAGTCGACCTCCCGAAGGACGCCGCCGAGGCCGCCGTGTCGCCGGACAACCCGGACCTCGATCCGACGCTGAAGGCGATCGACGAGCGCTACGTCGAGCGCCGCGCCGCCTGGGGCGACGAGCTGACCAAGCGCATCGAGTCGTACCTGGTCCTCACTGCGATCGACCAGAAGTGGAAGGACCACCTCCACGCGATGGACTCGCTGAAGGCGGGCATCGGCCTGCGCGGCTACGGCCAGCAGGACCCGAAGATCGCCTACAAGAAGGAGGCGACGGAGCTCTTCGCGCAGAACCTCCTCCCGGCGATCGAGTCCGACGTCGCCTCGAAGGCGATGCGGATCGAGGTCCAGAAGCCGTCCGAGGAGGATGACGAGGCGGCCGATCGCCTCACGCCGCGCGGCATGGCCTCGGGTCAGCCCGCGCCCCAGCAGCGCCAGGTCCGCTTCGACGAGCTGGAGCTCGACCAGCAGATCGCCGTCGTCGAGCAGCTCCCCGAGGAGCAGAAGCTCATGGCCGTCCTGCAGGCCGGCCCGAACCAGGCCGAACTCCTCGCGACGCTGCCCGAGGAGCTCCAGGCGAAGTTCGAGGAGATCAAGCGGCGGGCCGAGCTCGCGCGCCAGCAGCGGGAGCAGCTCCAGCGCGGCCCCGCGGCCTCCGCGGCCTTCGACGTCATGCGGCGCCGCAAGCAGATGGAGGAGCAGCAGCGCCGGGCGAGCGGCGAAGGCGATGGCGGCGCGGAGCCGGCCAGGCCGGCGCAGCCCGCCCAGCGTGAGCCCGCGCGTCCGCGCGCTGCGACCGCCGAGATGGGGCCCGAGTTCAAGAACGCCGGCCGGAACGATCCCTGCCCGTGCGGAAGCGGCAAGAAGTTCAAGAAGTGCCACGGTAAGTGACGCCCGACGCCGCGCCGCGCGCCGGGACCGACGCCGAGGCCGGTCGCGCGGCGCCTCCCCCGATCACGACCAGTCCGCCCGTCGGCCTCGGCCAGCGGCTGCTGCACGTCGTGTACGACCTGACGATCGGGGTCGTGTGGCTGACGACGCTGCCGCTGTGCCTGCTCATCGGGGTCGCGCGTCCGGCTCTCGCGCGGAAGGCGCTGTCGCTCTCGACCTTCGGGCTCGTGAAGCTCCCGCCGCCCGACCCGGAGCGACCGCGGGTCCTGGTCCACGGCGTGTCGGTGGGGGAGATCAAGGCGTCCCAGTCGCTCGTCGCCGCGCTCTCCGCGCACCACGAGGTCGTCGTCAGCGCCTTCAGCGACACCGGCCTCCAGGTCGCGGGGCAGCTCTTCCCCGACACGACGATCGTCCGCTATCCGTTCGACTTCCGGCCGCTCGTGTCGCGCTTCTGGCGCCGCGTGCGGCCGGACTACGTGCTGCTCGTCGAGCTGGAGGCGTGGCCGTGCTTCCTGCGCGCCGCGAACCGCCGCGGCGCGCCGGTCGCCGTCGTCAGCGGCCGCATCACGGAGCGCTCGTACCGGCGCTACCGGATGTTCGGCAGCCTGCCCGAGTTCGGCCGCATCTCGCTCTTCGCGGCCCAGGACGAGGCGTACGCGGCGCGTTTCACCTCTCTCGCCGCGTCGGACGAGCGCGTGCTCGTCACCGGAAACGTCAAGGTCGACGGCCTCAACGCCGAGCGCAGCGACACCGACCGGAAGGCCGTCGAGGAGCTGCGGCGGGTCGCGGGCCTCGACGGGGACGGTGGCCCGGAGTTCGTCGTCGTTGCCGGGAGCACGCACGAGCCCGAGGAGGTCGCGTTCGTCGAGGCGATGCGGGAGCACGTCCCGGACGCGCGGCTCGTGCTCGTCCCGCGCCACCCCGAGCGGTGCCCGCGCGTCGTCGACGACCTCGCCGGCGTCCTCGGGAGCGACGCCCGCCCCGAGCGCCTGTCCCTCCTGCGGGACGAGGGCCGCACGTGTCCGCCCGACCGGCCGCTCGTCGTCGACACGATCGGCGAGCTGGAGCGGGTCTACGGGCTCGCCGACGCGGTCTTCATCGGCGGCAGCCTGATCCCGCACGGCGGGCAGAACATGATGGAGCCCGCGTCCCAGGGGCTCCCCGTCCTCTACGGCCCGCACGTCCAGAACTTCCTCCGCGAGACCGAGACGCTCGAGGCGTCCGGCGCCGCGCTGCGCGTCGCCGACGCGGATGCGCTGGGTCGGGAGATGGCCCGGCTGCGCGGGGACGAGGCGACCCGGCGCGCGATGGGGGAGGCCGGGCGCGCCGCCGTGGCGGCCGGGCGGGGGGCGACCCAGGCGACGCTGGAGGCGCTGCGAGAGCGCTGCGGGCTCGCCGCCGCAGGGACCGGGCCCACGTCCGCCACGGGCCGCCAGGGCGCCCCGACGCGCCTGTCCTCGGGGAACTAAGGCCGGTATCATCTTCCGACGCTGCGGCCGCCGCACGGTACCGCACGACCTTCCCCGAAGCACCAACGACAGCGCAATGGCCCGATCTCTCTTCACGTCCGAGTCCGTCTCGATGGGTCACCCCGACAAGGTGGCCGACCAGGTCTCCGACGCGATCCTCGACTCGCTCCTGGAGCAGGACCCGAATAGCCGCGTGGCCTGCGAGACGATGGTCACGACCGGCGTCTGCGTCGTCGCGGGCGAGATCACGACCAAGGCGATCGTGAACTACCAGGACATCGCGCGCCGCACCCTCAACGAGATCGGCTACACCGACGACGAGTTCGGGATCAGCGGTGACACGTGCTCGGTCATGGTCACCCTCGACCGCCAGTCGCCCGACATCGCGCAGGGCGTCGACGACGACAAGGGCCTGCACGTCGAGCAGGGCGCGGGCGACCAGGGCCTGATGTTCGGCTACGCGTGCGACGAGACGGACGTGCTGATGCCGCTCCCGATCCATCTCTCGCACCGCCTCGTCGAGAAGCTCGCCGAGCTGCGCCAGGACGGCACCCTGCCGTGGCTGCGCCCGGACTCGAAGAGCCAGGTCACCGTCGAGTACGTGGACGACCGCCCGGTGCGCGTGCACACGGTCGTGATCTCGACCCAGCACGACCCCGAGGTCAACGGCAAGTCGGCCGACGACGACGTCCTCGCCGAGATCCGCCGCGAGATCATCGAGAAGGTCATCAAGGACGTCATCCCGGCCGAGATGCTGGACGGCGACACGATCTACCACGTCAACCCGACGGGCAAGTTCGTGATCGGCGGGCCCCACGGGGACTGCGGCCTCACCGGGCGCAAGATCATCGTCGACACCTACGGTGGCATGGGCCGCCACGGTGGCGGCGCGTTCAGCGGCAAGGATCCGTCGAAGGTCGACCGGTCCGCCGCCTACGCGGCGCGCTGGGTCGCCAAGAACGTTGTCGCCGCGGGCCTGGCCCGCCGCTGCGAGGTCCAGCTCTCCTACGCGATCGGCGTCGCCAAGCCGCTCTCGGTGCGCGTCGACACGTTCGGCACCGCCAGCGCGGACGAGGAGGCGATCGCCCGGGCCGTCGAGGACGTCTTCGACCTGACGCCGAAGGGGATCATCGACGCCCTCGACCTGAAGGCGCCGATCTTCCGCCGCACCGCCGCCCACGGCCACTTCGGCCGCGAGGGCTTTTCCTGGGAGGAGACGAGCAAGGTCGATGCCCTCAAGGAGGCCGTCGCCGCCAAGGTCTGAGGGCTCGAAGGCCTGCACAGCGTGACCGGGGCGCCCTAGAGTGGTAGGGCGCGTGGGGCCGGAGCCCCGTCCAACATGAAGACACCGACCTCTCCCTCGAGCCCGCACCGGCGCTCGATCTGGCGCCCCCGCGGCGGCTTCACGCTCGTCGAGATCCTGGCGGTCATCCTGATCATCGGGATCCTCGCCACTTTCGTGGTGCCGCAGGTCATCTCCGCGATCGGGCTGGGCAAGTCGACGGCATGCCGGGCGAACCTGGACCAGATCAAGCGCGGCTTCCTGGAGTACGAGGCCCGGTACCAGAAGATCCCGAACGAGACCGGCGTGAGGTTCTTCGCGTCGCTCATCACCCGGAAGGTGTGGCCGGCGAGCGTCAAGAACACCAAGACCCTCACCTGCCCGGCCGTCCAGCTGGACTTCCTGACGCCTGGGGCCGACGGGATCCCGACCGAGGACTGGTTCCTGACCTCGAACCGCGACGCGATCGATGGCGGCTGGTCGGCCTACGCCGGCCGTGACACCAAGCGCCACCCGCTGCGGAACTTCAACGGCCGCGGGCTGACCGCGCTGATCGCCGACGACAACGACCCCGAAGGCAACCACGGCGCGACGACCAACGCGCTCTGGGACGACCTCTCGGTGCGGGCGCTGGAGCTCGTGGACGTCCAGGAGGAAGGGCTCATGGACGACGCCGACGAGGTCCTGTTCATCCCGGTCGGGCCGGACTCGCCCGTCGAAGGCCTTCAGAAGCTGACGCTGACGGACTAGCGCCGCCGCTGTCGGTGGCGCCCCGGCGCCCCGTTCCGAGACAGCAGGAAATGCCAGGACGGGCTGAGGTGGGCTGGAGCCCGCCTCCGATGTTCCCCCGATGAAGCCCGCCGCGCTCCTCCGCGCTCTTCGCCCGCACCAGTGGGTGAAGAACGTCTTCGTCCTCGCGGCACTCGTGTTCGCGCTGGGCGAGGCGACGCCGGAGGCTGCGACGACGGCCGAGCGGATCGTGCGCGTGCTCTTCGCCGTCGCGGCGTTCTCCCTGGGCGCGAGCGCGATCTACCTCGTCAACGACATCGTCGACGTCGAGTCGGACCGCAACCACCCCGAGAAGTGCAAGCGGCCGATCGCCGCCGGCGAGGTGACGATCCCCGCCGCGCGCGTCATGTCGGCGGTCTGCGTGGTGGGGGCGCTCGGTCTCGCACACCTGGCGACGCCGCCGGGCGGCGACAGCGTCGTGCTCGTCGTCGGGCTGTACATGGTGTCGAACCTCCTGTACTCGCTCCGGCTCAAGCAGATCGCGATCGTCGACGCCTTCCTGATCGCGCTGGGCTTCATGCTGCGCGTCATCGCCGGGGCCTACGCCGCCGCGGCGCCGATCTCGCACTGGCTGCTGCTCGCGACGCTCTTCCTGGCCCTCTTCCTCGCGTTCTGCAAGCGGCGCGCGGAGATGGACCTCCTGGGCACCGACGCCGCGAGTCACCGCAAGAACCTCGGCCAGTACACGCCCGAGTTCCTCGACCAGGCGACGGGCGTCCTCGCCGCCTGCGCGATCATCACGTACGCGATGTACACCGTGGACGAGGACACGGCGCGGAAGTTCGGAGACAACAACCACCTCGTCTGGACGGTGCCGTTCGTCGTCTTCGGGCTCTTCCGCTACCTGCTGATCGTCACGCGCAAGGAGGGCGGCGGCAGCCCGACGCGCATGCTGCTGGGCGGGGACACCGTGTTCGTGATCAACGCTCTCCTGTGGGGGGCGATGGTCCTGAGCTGCCTGTTCGGGGCGAACTGATCGCGTGTCGAGCCCCGCTCAGGGGCAGAACCGGACCGACACTGCGCTCGAGAAGTCGAACGTGGCGCCGCCGCCGGGCGCGGCGTCCCGGTACCACGCCTGGAAGTACCAGGTCGTGCCCGGCAGGAGCGCCGTCGGGCCGCTCGTCACCGGGTCGGAGTCCCAGTCCACCTCCAGGGCCGAGGTGCCGAGGACGTCGAAGCTCGCGAGGGCGAGGCGCGCCGACGCGCCCGTTGCGCTGGACGCGCACAGGATCCCGTCGCCGAGCGGCTGGGAGACGAGCGTGTCCGCGTAGAAGTACAGCACGGTCGCCAGCGGCGGCCCGCCGTACACGCCGAGCGACAGGTCCCGGTCGGACACCGAGGGCGAACCGAACGCGCCGAGCACGGCGCCGCTGCCCACCGAGTTCGGCGTCGTCGCGCAGGCGAAGCCCGTCCACTCGGTGTTGATCTGGAACGTCCGCGACTCGGTCATGAACGCGTCGCGGAACGCCTCGTCCCGCACCCACGGCGTCTCGTCGCGGACGGTGACCGAGATCTCCGCGACGCATCCCGAGAGCGTCAGCGTCGCCAGGTCGAGCGTCGTCTGCGTCGCGCCCGGGATGGGCGCCCCGCCCTGGAACCACTGGACCGACAGCGGCGCGCCGCCGACGGCCATCGGGGCGACGAACAGGACGTCGGTATCGCCGTAGGTGCCCGCTGGATCGGAGGAGTCGTCGATCGGTCGGACCTCGCGGTAGATCTCCCGGATGACCTCCTGCGCCCCGACGAGGTTGAACGGGCGGTTCAGCGCCCGCATCAGCGAGTTCGGCGACGGCCGGTAGATGCCCAGCACGCTGTAGTTCGCGCCCTCGTACGTGTCGATCGTGCCGTCGAACCCGCCCGCGCTCGCGCCGAGCCAGTCCGCCCACTTGGTGCCGAGGTTCGCCATCGTCGCCGCGTCGAAGATCGACACGTTGCGACGGCTCGGCTCGCCGCCGGGCCAGGTCGTCGGTCCCCCGTAGGTGTACTCGTCCGCGAGCTTGCCGAGCGAGTGGCCCAGCTCGTGCTTGACGATCTCGATCGCCGCGCCGTTGCCGCCCGAGCTCGTCGCGAGGTTCGACGACGGGTAGCCCGCGCCGCCGTACTTGTTCGAGTTCGCGAGCGCGATGACCTGGTCGACGTCGGGCGCGTTGTTCGCGTACGAGTACGCCGCGCCGACGCTCACGCAGAGCAGCCGCTCGATCCCGTTGCACCAGTAGCCCATGTCGAGCTCGGTGTCGCGGTCGATGCCCTGGACGGGATCGTTGTCGACGCCGGACTCGTTGGAGACAACGTCGATCCGGTGCACCGCGAAGTAGTCGGCGTACCGGCCGAGCGGCTCGGAGGTGAACAGCCCCGCAACGACGTCGTTGACGTCGTTCTGATAGTCGCCCTGCTCGGCCGCGGTGTAGCCGTCGCCGACGAACACGAGGTCGACGCGGTTGTCGCCGCCCCCGCCGCGCGCGAGCCCGAGCCCGGTGAGCGTCGTGACCGGGGCCGGCGTCACCGCGACCGTGTCCAGGTCGGGCGTGTCCGGGACGAGGGTCCGGCCACCGACGAGCCGGCCGGACGCGTCGAGTCCGTCGTAGAAGAGCGTCTGGAGGCCGGCGGGAGCGTCGTCGACGGCGCCGCGCTGGGAGGCGAGGGCGCCGAGGCACAGGACGGACGCGAGGCCGAGGGTCGTACGGAGCCCGGCGGACGCGGGCGAGGCGGCGGAGGGAGAGCTGGAGCTGGGCATGGCTGGGCGTGGGACGCCCTGGATCCTACGCAGGATCCCTCAGCTCGCGACGAACGTGCGCAGGAGCTCCGCGCGTGCCGCGCGGCGCTCCTTGACCTGTTCGGCCGTGTGGATCACGGCGGCGGGGGGCGCGAGCGCCGTCCAGCCCTGGCGAAGCGCCTGGAGCGGCGGCGCGTTGCCCGCGTCCCGGAGCCACACCTCGGCGAGGGCCTCGGCGCCGGCCGGGTCGCCGAACCGGTCGACGAGCGCCTCGGGGAGCCACGGCAGAACGGCCTCGGCGCGGCCGCCGCGCACGAGTCCCTCGGCGGCGGCAAGGCGAAGGTCCACGATCGCGGACGCGCCCTCGAAGACCTCCTGGAGCCGATCGAGCGGCGCCACTTCGGGGACGCGGCCGAGCGCGCGGACGAGCGCCACGCGCACCTCGTGGGGCGGCTTCCGGTCGAGGCGGTCCAGGAGCGGCTGCAGGGCGTCCGGCCCCGCGACGGCCACGAGCGCCTCGGCGGCGGCGCCGGCCACCGCGTCGTCGCGGTCGTCCAGCGCTGCGGCCAGCGACGCCGTCGCGTGGAGGCCGCGGCGGCCCATCCGCTCCAGGCACTGCGCGACGTGCAGGCGTACGTACGGATCCTCGTCCTCCAGCGCCTCGGCGAGCTCGCGGCCGGCCCAGGGGCCGAGGCGCGACAGCACGTAGCGCGCGTCGTCGACTCCGCGGAGCTGGAAGTGTTCGCCCGAGAGGTCGGCGACGAAGCGCCAGAGCTCTCCGCGCAGCGCCGGGCTGGCGCCGTCGTCGCGCCCGGCGGAGCCGCTCGTCCAGTCGCTCCAGAGCGCGCTCGCATCCGCCGCGCCCGAGGCCGCGACGATCGAGGCGAGCTGGCCGCGCGCTGCGTCGCCGACCGGGTCGCCCGCCGCGCGGCCGGTCCGGTCGAACAGCGGCGACAGCCCCGCGTAGCTCTTGAACGCCGCGAGCGCCGCGGCGATCCACACCGGCGCCTCGGGGTCACGCTCGTACTTCAGCCGCCAGACGAGGAGCGGCACCACGCCGTCCGCTCCTTCCGCGCTCGCGTGCGGGAGGAGCGACCACGCCGCGTGCCGGCGCAGCCACGGCTCTTCGTGCTCCGCCGCGAGGCGGCCGATCGTGCGCGCCAGCCGGGCGTCGGGCGCGGCCGCCGCGAGGTCGGCGAGCACGCGGAGCTCGTCCGCGCTGCGCGCCTCGTCCGAGAGCGCGGCGACGAGCACCGGCACCATGTCCTCGGCGAGGTTCTCGACGTCCGCGCGCGCGAGCCTGAGCTGCCGCGGGTCGCGCGCCACCATCGCCGCGAGGCCGTCGCACATCTCGACGAGCTCCGGGTCGAGCGCGGGCTCCTCGACCGGCGGCGGCGCGCTCGCTTCGTCCGGCTGCGCGGCGTCCGTTGCTCCGACGGCCTCCGGCGTCGCGGGGTCCCGGTCGGCCGCGAGCAGACCTTCGTTGCTGCGGAGCTCGCGCGCGAGCTCCTCGCCGGTGCGGGCCTCGACGCCGAACTCGGCGAGCTTCGACGCGAGGACCGGACGCAGGGGGCGTCCGGTCCTCTCGTTCTCCGCGGGCTCGACCGGCGCCGGCGCCTCGGGCTCGCTGCCTCCGCAGGCGGGGAGCAGGGCGGCCGCGGCGAGTGCCGCAGCCCCGGCCACGGCCCAGTGCTGTCGAGCGGAGCGGCTCAGAGGAAGCTGACCTCCAGGCCGTCGGAGAAGTTCGAGGTCGCGTTGCCCATCGGGTCCGAGTCGCGAAACCACGTGGTGAAGTTCCAGGTCTCGCCCGGCATGACCTGGACGAAGCCCATCGGCTGCGGGGTCATGGTCAGGTCGAGCACGAGGCTGATCTCACCCGTGGCGCCGGAGTTCTGGATCTGGCCCGCGCCGACGTAGCGACCGATCTGTCCGGCGAGGCACAGGTTGCCCGCGCTGCCGCCCGGGTTCGGCGTGAAGCCCTGCGTCAGGCTCGTCAGGTAGAAGCCGAAGGCGTTGAGCGGCATGTCGATCGTCGACAGCGTGACGTCGTTCTGCGCCACGAACGGCGAGCCGGCGGCCGAGATCGTCGCGATGTTGCCGGTAGAGTTCGGGTTGGCCGAGCAGTAGTTCGAGCCGAAGCCGTCGCCCGCGTACGCGAGGTCGGCGGGGTTGCCGACGCCCGTCATGCCGAGCTGGGTCGTCATGCCGGTTGTACGGTCGACCATGACGATCAGGTCACCGCCACCGAAGTTGCCGCGCGTCGCAAGCAGCGCGCCGTCGGAAGGCCGGGAGGCGAGTCCGGAGAGACCGACGTCGGGGCCGAGCATCACCGACGAGATCGCCAGGCCCGTGCCCGGGTCGAGCTCGGCGAAGACCGGGTTGCCGACCGAGGCCGTGACCAGCCAGAGGCGCCCGTCGGGCGTGAACGCCAGACCGCCGTCGTTGCCGACCCCGGCGTTCCCGATGAACGTCGCCGTTCCCGTGGCGGTGTCGATGGTGCAGATGTCACCGAGGCCGCCGGTGGGGAACGAACCGACGCCCCAGATCTCGCCGTTGGCGGGGTTCGTGGCCAGGTCCCCGATCCGCACGCCACCGCCGGTCGCGTCGAGGACCGGAAGCGTGCTGAGGACCGTGCCGCCCACCGGATCGAGCTCGACGAGCAGCGCGCCCGCTCCGCCGCCCTGGGACACGGAGCCCCACAGCCGGCCGTTCCCGTCGAAGGCGAGTCCGGACATCCCGCCCGGGACGATGCTCGCCCCGACCACGGTGCCCGCGAAGGTGTTCGGGTCCAGGCTGAGGAGGCTCCCGGGGTTGGGCTGGCTGTTGCCGGAGCCGGCGAAGAGCTGCTGGGCGCCCGCCGTTCCGGCGAGCGCAGTCAGGGCGAGGGTGGAGGCGGAGAGGAGTCGGAGGTCCATGGCAGTTGCAGGAAGGGGTGCACACGAAAGGCGGAGCGCCGCCCCGATGCTAGGGCAGACCCTCGACTTCCGCTCGGATCGGCGCTCGTCCCGACTCCCTCAGGGCTCCAGCGTGAGCCGGTGCACGAGCTCCGCGTCCTCGAAGGGGTCGGTGACCTCCTCCAGGTGCTTCGCCAGCCCCGTGGCCGGGTCCCGGTAGTAGGGCGAGCGCTTGTACACGAGCGCGACCTCGACGCCGCCCTCCGCGTCCGCGTCCTCGATCCGCAGCGTGCGGCTCTGCCCGTAGTGGAGCAGCGTGCTCACGAGGTCCTTCTCGTGCCGGTACGGGTCGCGGATCCGGTGCAGGTGCCGCCACGCGCCGCCGTCCGCGGCGACGCCCGACTCGGCGAGCGCGTCGGCGTCGGCCGGCATCGGCCGCCACCAGATGTCCGACGCGCGGCTGCGCTCGTCGGTGGGGTAGGAGTGTCCGCCCGCGATGTTCGCGATCGTCACCTCGAACGCGCCGTCGTCCGCGCGCTCACCGGTGAACGTGACCGCGGTCCGGACCATCTCGATGTAGTGCCCGCCCGGCATCGTGTGGACGCGGCCGCTCTTCACCGTCCCGTCCCGGTACGGCATGTGGCACTCCATGCAGCCCTCGTTGTGCTCGGCGAACGGGGTCTCCTTCCACTGGCGCACGGTCTTGTGCTGGTCGTGGCAGCCCGAGCACATCGTCACGCGCTGGAGCTCGCGGCGCGTGGTCGGCTGGCACGCTGCCCGCGGGTTGTCGACCTTGCCGGCCATCCGGCCGTCGGGCAGCAGGTGGCACGTGAGGCAGTCGACGCCCTCGGCCCTGCGCGCGGAGCGCGGGAGCACGCGCTCGCCGACGCCGGTCTCGAAGATCGGCCGCGGGGCGTGGCAGTCGATGCAGTCCTTGTTGGCGAACTGGTCGGACTGGACGCGGACGTCCTCGTTGTTCCACGAGTTCGCGTGCGGCGAGTTGGCCCATTCGTCCCAGACCTGCTGGTGGCACTCGCGGCACTGCTGGGACGAGACCCACTCGGTGGGGCCCGCGGCGCTCGCGACCTCCTCCGGGGTCCCGACGAGCGCCGACAGGAACCACCCCGAGAACACGAGGACGAAGATTCCGAGGGCGATTCGCATGCTGCACATTTAGTCCGCACTTCGCGGGAGGGTCACGCCTGGACGACCGTTCCCGGGCGCGGTTTCGCGTCGCGCCGTTGGCGGGCCTTCAGCCTACGCCGGCCAGCGCGCCGCTCTCCTCGATCCGGACCGAGCGTGTCGCGATCCGAGCCGCCTCGTCCGGGTCGTGGGTGACGTGGAGCGTGGTGAGCCCGAAGCGCTGCTCCAGGCCCTGGAGGCGGTCGAGCAGGGCCTGGCGTCGCGGCGCGTCGAGCGGGCCGAGGGGCTCGTCGAGCAGCAGGAGCCGCGGCTCGACCGCGAGCGCGCGGGCGAGGGAGAGCCGCTGGGCCTCGCCGCCCGAGAGGGTCGGCGCGCGGCGCTTCTCGAAGCCGACGAGGTCGACGATCTCCAGGAGCTCGGAGCGGCGCTTCTTGCGCGCCGCGCGGTCGAGGCCGCGCTCGCGCAGCACGAAGTCGAGCGTCCCGGCGACCGACATGTGCGGCCACAGCGCGCCCCCCTGGAAGAGGAAGCCGACGCGGCGCTCGTGGCTCGGCACGACGGTCTTGCGCCGTTCGCTCACGACGTCGCCGAACAGGCGGATCTCGCCCTCGCTCGGCGCCGTCAGGCCCGCGATCGCGCGCAGGAGCGTGCTCTTGCCGGCGCCGGACGGGCCGACGAGCAGGACGTGCTCCTCCGGAGCGACGGCGAGGTCGACGGGTCCGAGGATGCGGGTCCGGCCTGCGTGTACGCAGAGGCCGCGGCACTCGATCGCGGGTGACGGGAGGGTCATGGCGAGATCAGGGGAGGAAGCGCGGACGCGTGCGACCGAACGAGGACCAGAGCATGCCGGGGAGCAGGATCGCGAAGACGACGAGCAGCGACAGCGCCGACACGAAGTCGTCCCGTCCGAAGTGCACGGCGTTGAACACGCGGAACATCGCCGTGTCGTTCGCGGCGGGCACGAGCACCGCCGCGTCGAGCTCGCGCACCGACAGCGCGAACACGACGATCCACGAGCCGACGAGCGACGTCCACACGCCCGGCGCCACGACCGTGAAGAGCCGCTTGATCGGGCCCGCGCCGACGAGGTGGGCGGACTCCTCCAGGCGCGCGTCGTAGCTGCGGACCGCGCCCGCGCAGATCAGGATCGGCACCGCGAGGAAGCGGCCGGCGAACAGGAGCACGACGAGCGCGCCCGAGTCGTAGATCGACGCCGTCGCCGCGTGGTTCCACAGCACGATCGTGCCGATGCCGAACAGCGTGCCGGGGACCGCGATCGGGACGATCGCGAGCATCGTCAGGAGCGGGCCGAGGCGCGAACGGGCGACGGCGTGCCCGAGCACGAGCGCGATCGGCAGCGCGATGGTCGCGGCGATCAGCGCGAACAGCAGGCTGGAGATGAGGCTGCCGCGCGACAGGTCGAGCGCGCGGACGAACGCCTTCACCAGGTTCTCGCGGAAGCGCGGCCAGCCCTGGCCGAAGTCCGAGACGTCGTCGCCCTTCTTCGCCGCCTCGGTCGCCTTCACCTCGGGCGCGTTGAAGTCGACCGAGCGACGGCGCTGGAGAGGCGTCGCCTGGGCGACCGTGTTCGCCTTGGGATCGATCGGATCCTGGCCCGCCGCCGCGCGGGCCGCCGCCTGGACGGCGCGGACCGCCTCCTTGCGCGCGTCGGCGCTGGTCGCCGCCGCGGTGGGCGGAGCGGTCGTCGGCATGTTCTGGGCCGCGCCGCCGCCCTGGGTCCAGCCCATGCGGCGGATGGACACGCCGCTGAACACGCGGCTGCCCCCGCCGGACTCGTACGCGAGCCTGCCGAGCGGCAGCAGAGCGCCGACGGTCACGGCGGCGAGGCAGAACAGCGTCGCGGGGAGCCGCCAGCGCCCGAGCCGCAGCGGGCTGGGGCGCTGGAACGACGCGTCGATCGTCTCGCTGCGCCCGCGGCGGGCGACGAGGATCGGCACGAGCGCGATCAGGGTGAGCGCGACGATCGGGATCGCCTTCACGACGGCCCGCGCCTCGTTGCCGTCGACCTGCCACGAGCTGAAGACCTCGCCGGCGTAGACGTTGAACTTCTTGCCGACCGACGAGACGTAGTCGGGAAGCGCGAACTCGTTGATCGCGACGATGAACGCGAGCAGCGCGCCGCCGAGCGCGGGGCGCAGGACGAGCGGCAGCTCCATCCTCACGACCGCGCGCAGCCCGCCGGTCAGCAGCGCCGCCTCCTCGCGCCGCGCGTCGATCCGCTCGGCCGCCCGCGCCGCGAACAGCGACACGAGCGGGAACGAGCTGACGCCCAGGATGAACGCGCACATCCACGGCCCGCGCAGCGGCAGGAGCATGGTCCACGTCATCGCGAGCATGATCGGCGGCAGCAGGATCGGCACGATCCCGAGGGCCCGCAGCGCGCTCGCGCCGAACACGTTCGTCCGCGCGACGAGGAACCCGAACGGGAGCCCGATCGCGAGCGCGATCCCGGCCGCGCCGAGGCCGAGCAGCACCGTCCGCACCAGGAGGTCGATCACGCGCGGGTCGCCGAGCGACTCCAGCGCGGCCGGCTCGGCGGCGATCCGCTGACCCATGATCGCGACGGGCCCGAGCGCCAGCACGCCGAAGACGGCGAGCGCGACGAGGACGAGCGCGCGGCTCGGCTGCGCGGCGGGGCGCAGCGGGTCGGAGGTTCGTACGGGTCCGGGCAACGTGTGGGCGCTGGGGGCTCAGCGCTGGTTGGCTCAGCGGTTGAAGGTCTCGGTCAGCTCCTCGGTTCGCGCGCCGATGGTCTTGCCGACCTCGGCGTAGTCGACCTGCATGACGCGGAAGTCGCCGATCTTGCCCACATAGTCCGGTCGCGGGACGTCGTCACGCACCGGGATCTGCGCGGAGCGGGAGAATGCGAGGCGCTCCTCGATTTCGCGCCGCAGGACCCAGTCGATGAAGCGCTTCGCGTTCTCCGGGTTCGGCGCGTCCTTGAGCAGCATCACCGTGTTCGGGATGAGCAGCGTGCCCAGCGGTTCGCCGTCGCGGCTGAGCACTCCGTCGCCCGCGCGTTGGTCGGGGTAGACGCGGCGCACGGGGTGTCCGTCCATGCGAGCGACGTTGAAGTCGTCGGTGTCGGTCCAGGCCCACGCGAGCTCGCCGTTCGCGACCAGCGTCATCGACTGACCGTTGCTGTTCGGGAGTGAGACGGTGCCCTCGCCGTTCGCCGCGACGACCTTCTGCATGAAGTCGCGCGCCCACTCGTCGCCGAGCACGTGGTACAGCGCGGTTGCGTGGGTGAGCGTCGTGCCGGTCAGCGGCAGCGCGATCCCGCACTTGCCGGCCCACTTCGGGTCGAACAGGTCGAGCGTGCCGTTCGGCGTCTCGCCCTCGGGCACCATGTCGGTGTTGACGATCAGCACGCGGGCGCGCGCACCGAAGCCCGTCCAGCGGCGCTCCGGGTCGCGGAACAGCTCGGGGATGTCCTTCGCGTTGGGGGAGTCGTACGCCTCGAGCAGGCCGAGCTCCGCGAGGCGGATCGTCTGGGCGATCTCGTTGTTCCAGAAGACGTCGGTCCGCGGGCGGGACTTGGACTCCTCGATGATCGCGCGGACGTGACCAACGGTCTTCGCCTGCTCGATGTCGTACTGGGCTCGGACGACGAGACCGGTCTCGGCCTCGAACTCCTTCATGAGCTCCTCCGAGAAGATCTGGTCGAGCGACACCCGCACGACGAGGTCGGGCGCGTCGCCGCAGGAGGCGAGGGGGAGGGCGAGGAGCAGGGCGCCCAACCGGAGGTCGAGCAGGGCGGGAGTGCGAAGGTTCATGGGGCGACGACGATAGGCGCCCGGGGCCCGGGGGCCACACCGCGGTGGGCACGTTGTCGCGGATTTGTAGTAGCGGCTACGATGTAGCCGAGGCTACTGTCCCGCCGATGTACGCCGCTCTCCCCGTCGCCCTCGCCCTGCTCGCTCCCGTCCAGGAGTCCCCGCCGCTCGATAGCACTGCCGGCCTGGAGGACACCGAGCCGCCCCCGGTCGCCCGTGACGGGGGGTCGCTCTTCCGCCCCGTCCCGCGGGACCGGATGCGCCAGTTCTCGGCGGACCGCCCGGACGTCACGGAGAGCCCGATCACCGTCGACGCGGGCCACTTCCAGTTCGAGGTCGGGCTGGCCGACTGGACCCGGGAGCGCCAGGACGATGGCCTCACCCTCGCCCAGGTCAACGCGAAGGTCGGCCTGACGCCCTCGACGGACCTGCAGATCGTCCTGAACGCGCTGTCGATCTCGGACGACGGGACCGGCTCGCGGGACGAGGGCCTCGGTCCGACGCTCGTCCGGCTGAAGTGGAACCAGTGGGGGAACGACGAGGGCGACACCGCGCTCGCGGTCATGCCGTTCGTCCTGATCCCGTCCGGCGGCGACGTCGGTGGCGAGGAGTGGGGCGGCGGGCTGATCGTGCCGTTCTCGACCGTCGTCACCGAGACCGTGAGCCTCGGGCTCATGGCGGAGTTCGACGTGCTCTACGACCAGGCCGCGGAGGAACACCGTGGGTTCTTCGTCCACACCGCGTCCTTCGGCTTCGCGCTCTCGGAGCGCTGGGGGACCTTCGTCGAAGGCGTCGGGATCGCGAGCGAAGAGGACTACGTCGGGCTCCTGAACGTCGGCGTCACGGTGGAGGTCGCGCGGGACTTCGTCCTCGACGGGGGCGTCCGGGCGGGCGTCACGGATGCGGCGCCGGACCTCGGCGTGTTCCTCGGCTTCACCGCGCGGTACTGAGGCCAGGCGCTATCGTATTGCGGCTTCGAACCCCCTCGGAGCCCGTCCCACGACCGCCCTTCCCCCGCCGATCCCCCGCGTTTCCATGCCCCTCGCCTCCCGTATGTCGGTGCTCGGCACCGAGACCGCCTTCGAGGTGTTCGCCAGGGCCAAGGCCCTCGAGGCCCAGGGCAAGGACGTCGTGCACCTGCACATCGGCGCGCCGGACTTCGAGACGCCGCCGAACATCGTCGAGGCCGGGCGCAAGGCGCTCGCCGACGGCTACCACAAGTACACGCCGGCGAAGGGCATCCCCGAGCTGCGCGAGGCGGTCGCGGACAACGTGCGCGAGTACCGGAACGCGGAGGTCGACCCCGACGACGTGCTCATCGTCCCCGGCGGCAAGCCGACGATGTTCTACGCGATCATGATGTTCGGCGAGGCGGGCAAGGAGATCGTCTACCCGAACCCCGGCTTCCCGATCTACGAGAGCCTGATCCACTGGTCGGGCGCGAAGGCGGTGCCGTACGCGCTGTCGGAGGACAAGGGCTTCTCTTTCAGCGCGGAGGACGTCCTGGCGAAGATCACGCCCCAGACTTCGCTGCTCATCGTCAACACGCCCGCGAACCCGACGGGCGGGATCGTGCCGCGCGCCGAACTCGACGCGCTCGTCGCCGGCCTGGAGGCGCACCCGCACGTCACCGTGATGTGCGACGAGATCTACAGCCGCCAGCTCTACGACGGCGAGGAGCACGTCTCGATCCTCCAGTACGAGTCGATCCGCGACCGCGCGATCCTGCTCGACGGGTGGAGCAAGACGTACGCGATGACCGGCTGGCGGCTCGGCTACGGCATCTGGCCGAAGGACCTCGTCGCGCACGCCGAGCGGCTGCAGATCAACTCCAGCTCGTGCGCGAACGCCGCGACCCAGGTCGCCGCGGTCGAGGCGCTGCGCGGCCCCCAGGACGCCGTCGACGACATGCTGCGCGCGTTCGACGAGCGTCGGAAGATCATCCACGAGGAGCTGAACTCGATCCCCGGCTTCACCTGCGTCATGCCCAAGGGCGCGTTCTACGCCTTCCCGAACACGTCCGGCACGGGCATCGAGAGCCGCGTGCTGGAGGACGAGCTCCTGAACCAGGCGGGCGTCGCGTGCCTCTCCGGCACCAGCTTCGGCGCGTTCGGCGAGGGCTACATGCGCTTCAGCTACGCGAACAGCGCGGACAACATCCGCGAGGGCCTGCGGCGCGTGCGCGAGCACCTGGCGAACCGGCAGGGCTGATGGCGACGGACTTCCGCAGCGACACGGTCACGCGTCCGTCCGCGGCGATGCGGGCGGCGATCCTGGAGGCCGAGGTCGGCGACGACGTCCTCGACGGCGACCCGACCGTTCGCGCGCTGGAGGACGAAGCCGCCGCGTGGCTCGGCAAGCCCCGCGCGCTCTTCGTCCCGTCCGGCACGATGGCGAACCAGGTCGCGCTCGGCGCATGGACGCGCCCGGGCGACGAGATCGTCTGCCAGCGCTGGGCCCACGTGACGACCTTCGAGGGCGGCGCCGCCGGCTTCCTGCACGGCGTCCAGTCGATCACCCTGGGCGGCCGCGACGGCCGCATGGACCCGGCCGAGGTCGAGGCCGCGGTCCGGCCCGACTTCATCCACTGCCCCTCGACGGCGCTCGTCTGCCTGGAGCAGACGCACAACGTCGCCGGCGGCGTCGTCGTTCCGATGGAGGAGGTCGAGGCGATCTCCGCCGTCGCGCGCGGCCGCAAGATCCCGGTGCACCTCGACGGCGCCCGGCTCGCGAACGCGGTCGTCGCGTCGGGCCTCGCGGCGCCGGAGTGGACGCGTCACGCCGACTCGGTGTCGCTGTGCCTCTCGAAGGGCCTGGGCGCGCCGGTCGGCTCGGTGGTCGCCGGCGACGAGGCGTTCCTGGACCGCGCGATGCGCGTGCGCAAGCGCCTGGGCGGCTGGATGCGCCAGGCCGGCCTGATCGCCGCGGCCGCGCGCGTGGCGCTGGCCGAGAACGTCGAGCGCCTCGCCCTCGACCACGCGCTGGCCCGCGACGTCGCGGAGCGCCTCGGCGCGATCGACGGCCTGCGCACGGACCCGACCGCCATCGAGACGAACATCGCGATGGTGCACGTCGAGCGCGAGGGCCTGACCGCCGCCGCGCTCGCGTCCGCGCTGGCCGAGCACGACGTCCACGTGATGCCGATGGGCCCACAGGTGCTGCGGTTCGTGACGCACCTGGACCTGGGCGCGGCCGACGTCGACGCGCTGGAGACGGCCGCACGCGCGATCCTGGAACCGTCGGGCGCGCCGGCTCGGTAGCGCTCGTTCCGCCGCACTGCGCGACACGGAGTCGCACGCCTGTTCACACCGAGGCGACGGGGACGTGCCAGGCTCCGATCGGCCGGTGGCCAGCGGAACGGTGTGTGACACCGAACTCCCATCGATCCCGGGTCGAGCCTGCGCTGAAGTGCGGGCGGGTGTGTGACTCCGTCTTGCGGTGCTGGACCACGCAGCGCCGGTAGGTCTGCGCCAGAAGTGCTTCGAAGCTCGAGGCTTCCGGTGAGCCCGGACGTTTGTCGCCGATTCATGGCGGGCCAACCCCTTCGCCCGGCGTTCTCCACCTCGATGCGACGCCCGAACCTCCTCGGGTGATCGTGCGGACCCTCTTGATCTTCAGCCTTCACCTCCATGCCGATCCCTTCGTCTCTCAAGGTCACCCTCAGCGTGACCGGGTTCTACTTTCAGCGCACCGTCGACGTCCTGCCGGGAGCATCGGTCAAAGATGTGATGGATCAAGTCGTGGCGGCCACGGCCAGCGAGGACTCGATCTTCCAGTACATGGCCGAGCAGCCGAACCAGCCGGACTCCTATCTCGCGACGATCTCGATCTTCCACGCCAAGCCGGTGACGTCCCGCAAGGGCGAGCCGGGGAAGCCGAAGCGTCAGTACCCAGCCGGCCTCTATACCTTTACCGACGGCGGCCAGACCAACCCCGCGCCGGTCTGGCAGTACTACATCTTCGACGCGAACGGCGGCTTGAAGAGCGCCGATCAGATCGAGGTCCCGTTCGGCCAATCCAATGCGATGTATCCGCTGGCTGACGGAGACACGATCGTGTGGCGGTTGGTCGGGATCTGCGTCGGACCGACAGCGACGCCGGCGAAACGACTCTGCAAGAAGATGACGGCACAGGACACCACCGGGTGAGTCTTCGTTGAGCGGCCCGGGCCGCCTTCTGAGGTCTCCCCGAGGAGTGCAGCTTCGCATCCGCGTGCGTCGGCCAGGCGGAGGCCCTTCTTCTCAGAACTCGGTACGCGAATCATGGAGCCCAGTCAGTCCGCAGAGGATCGTGTCGTTGCCTCGCTCCTGGACATTCAGGACGAGTCTCGGGACCGACAGGGCCCCGTCGTGGTCCAGCCGGAGGACGGTGCGCCCGCCGTTCGACTCGGCCGCATTCGGCGGGTCCTGGCGGTCACGGACGAGTACATCGTCTACCTCAACCACGAGCATGTCCTGCATGTCTATGTCGACGACGGCAATACCTTCGTGATCCCAGCCGCTCTCTTCTCAGCGGCCCGCAAGATCGTGTCGACGCCGCCCCCTCTCCTGGGCGAGAGAGCCCGCGCGGGTATCGAGTACGACGCGGGCTACGCGTTGGGCCTCGCCCTGGAGGGAAAGGCGGAAGAGGGCACCGCAGCCGTCCAAGCGCTCCTGACGGAGAGGGCCGAGGAGGTTGCGCGGAAGGGCCGTGCACTCGTGCTGCAGTTCACGTTCCTCGTGGGACTCCTACTCTTCGGGCTGTTCTCGGCGCTGCTGTTCCTCGACGGCGATGGCGCGGGCCTCGAGCTAGGCTCGTCGACAGAGTTCTTCGACATCCTCATCCTCGCGATCGGCGGAGGGACGATAGGCGCGATCGTCGCGATCAGCTTTCGAGGCGGCGATCCGATCATCGTTTATCCACTGACCACTCGATTCGAGTGCTTGCAGCTCTCCTGGATGCAGGCGATGCTCGCGACCCTGACGTCGCTGATTGCACTCCTCGGTGCCCACGCGGGAGTCTTGGGCTCCGGGCTCGTGACGACCGGCTGGGCGGGTCCGCTGCTCCTTGCAATCGCGGGCGGATACTTCAGTCGATGGGCACACGCAATCCTCGACACGGTCCGAGGTGCGAACGCGCCAACAGCGGCGAGCCAGGCGCGGGGGGCGGATCGCGAAGCGCGCTGACTTGCTACGTCGGATTGACCTGGTAGCCCCCCCAACTCCCAAGGAATAGGGCGCCGAACGGTGCTCCGCCGTCCACGGATGGCGACTCCCTCGCTAGGCGGAGGGTCCTCCTCGGATCGACTGGCTGCCCAGAGCCGCTGCCACTCGGCCGGCACTCCGCGGGCGCGCGACGCGAGGGGGAGTCTTGCGGATGGCGATCCTGGAC
>JBCDGE010000079.1:0-37159 GCA_038757895.1 Planctomycetota bacterium
ACCCGTCGTGTAGATCGTCGACAATGACTCGTGCAGCGCGTCATCGTCGACCGCGAGCCCCCGCTGGTGCAGCACCGCCGCCCCGAGCAGGTAGAACGCCACCGTGCCGACCGTGTAGACGGCGCAGGCGATCCACGCGTCGAGCTGCATCACCCTGACCCAGCCACGCGCGCGCTCGACCCACTCGGGCGACCCGTCGTCGGGCCCGACGTGCCGCGCGTAGCCCTTCTCCAGGCACCAGTACGGATAGAAGATCAGCTCGTTCGCCCCGACGCCGGTGATGCCTAGCACGGCGAACGCCGTGATGATCCCATCCGGCGGGATCGACGGCGTCAGCCCGCGCACGACGCTCTCGCCCGTGATCGCCGCGTCCGTTCCCTGGACGAGCACCGCCGCGACGATCGTCAGCAGCGTGAAGAGCCCCACGAGCACGGCCGTCGTCCGCTCGACCAGCCCGTATCGCCCCGACGCGAGCAGCGCGACCGCGACGAGCGCGAAGACGAACGCCCACGCGCCGCCCGGCAGCGCGTCGAGACCGAGCGCCGGCATCTCGAAGACGAGCGCGAGACCGAGCAGGATCCCGCTGACCTGCACCGCCGCGCAGAGCGCCATGACGCCCCACAGCGCGTTCATCCAGTTCAGCCGCCCCTCGCCGATCCTCAGCGCGGGACCCGGCACCCGGTCGAACGCCTCCAGGACCGTGTGCCCGGACGACACGACGTAGCGCCCGAGCTCGATCTGCAGGAACACCTTGATGACGCAGCTGAACAGGATCAGCCAGAGCAGGACGAAGCCCGTCTCCGCGCCGAGCTTCGTCGTGACGATCAGCTCGCCCGAGCCGACGATCGCGCCCGAGATGATGATCCCCGGGCCGATCTCGCGCAGCCGTCCGCCGAGCGTCGTCGGCGGGTCGATGGGGGCGGGCGTCGGCTCGCTCAACGCTTCCGCAGCAGCGAGCCGTGCATGTCCGCCACGAACTGGCGGAGCTCGGGAGGGGACTCCTTCAGGAATGCGCGCAGCTCCTGGAGCGTCCGGACCTCCCAGTAGCCGCGCACGACCAGCGCGTTCATCGCCTCGATCCGCGCCTCGACGTTCTCGTGTGTCGACGCGACCTCGAAGAGCTCCTCGTCCGTCGGGATGGTCGCCCACGCGATGCCCGCGGCCAGCGCGATCGCGACCGCGAGCACGAGGACGATGAGGCGCTCGCGCCGGACGATCGAGTCCGGGACCGGGGCCGGTCGGGTGGGATGCTGTTCGGTGGGATGCGGCTGGGTGGGATGCCGTTCGGTGGGCTGCGGGTCGGTCGAGTCGTCGTGGGGCGTGCTCATCGTTGGGGCGAGGCTGGAGGCCGGACGGGGCGCCGCGTCACGCGAGGACGCGGAGCGCTGCGACGACGACCGGGAGCGAGAGATACCAGGCGAAGGCGAGGAACGCGAGGAGCGCAGCGCAAGCCGCGCGCGCGAGCGGCGTACGCCGCCAGCCCGGGCCGTGGCCGCTGAGGGTCGCGACCGTGGCCGCTGCCGCGACCACGACCATCGCCTCGAACGGCGCCCGGAAGCGCGACATCGCCACGACGAGCGCCAGCGGGGCGGTCGCGACGAAGCCCGCGGCGACGAGCGAGGCCGCCCCCGGGCGGAGTCGCACCAGGCACGCGCCGACGACGCCGGCGACTGCGAGCAGTACGACGCTCAGGATCGCGACTGCCGACAGCGCGATCCGCGGCACCGCCGACGCCAGCGGCGGCCCGTAGCCACCCGCCGTCGCGACGCCGTCCGCGTTCGGCTCGCCCGCCGGCATCCGCAGGAAGCGGGTCATGAACGACAGCGGCGTCGCGAGGTCCGCCGCCTTCACGAGCCGCGTGCGCGCAAAGAACGCCGGGTGCTCGCGCGCGAACGCCGAGCCCGCCGCGACCATCTCGCGGTTGCGCTCGCCGAGGTGGGGGAGGAACTGGTACTCCCACGCCTCGACGCCGTCCGGCGGCTCCAGGAGTGTCGCGCGCAGCCGCGCGCCCGGGACGGCCTCGACCGGCACGTCGAGCGCGACGGCGTCGAAGTTCACGTACTTCGCGTTCCAGCCCATGTACGCGTTCACGCCGGCGGTGCGCCCGAGCACCTGGAGCATCCCCATCGAGCGCGTCGCCGCCGCCGACCAGGGCGCGATCGTCACCAGCGCCGCGCTCGTGAACAGCATCGCGCGCCGCACCGCGGGCCCGCGCTCCGACCGCAGCGCGAACGCGCACCAGACCGCGAGCGCGGCGACCCAGAACGTCCCCGACTCGCGGGCGAGGCACGACAGTCCGACGAGCGCTCCCGCCGCGACGATGCCGAGCGTCGCCCTCCCGTCTCGTAGCTCGCCCTGCGCGACCGCGAGAAGCGCCGTCAGCGCCGGCAGCAGCAGCGCGATCGTGAGCCCCTCGGACAGCAGCACGTGCGCGAACGGCACCAGCGGCAGGTACAGCGCCGCGATCCACCCTGCGATCCGCCCCGCCGCATCGGAGTGCGCGCGCTTCGCCAGCGCCATCGTCCACGCGCACGACCACACCGACAGCAGCGTGAGCAGCACCCGCGCCGCCGCTTCCCCGCCGCTCCCGAAGACGCGATCGCACAGCGCGATCGTCGCCGGATGCAGCGGCGGCCACTGGCCCGCGTAGGCCCCGAACTCCGCCCACGACGCGGCGAGCGCGCGGTACGCCGGCTCGTCGCCGCGGAACTCCAGCCCGATCGACGGGACGAGCATCAGCGCCCGCAGCAGCAGCGCCACCACCAGCGGCGCGCGCCAGCCCGGCGGCAGCAGTCCGCCGCTCGGCGGCGCTTCGGTCGGCGTCCCGGCCACGCCGGAACGGTACGGACTCGGCGGAGCCGCTACCAGATCGCGGAGACCGCGAGCCGGGTCGGGCCGAGCGACGGGATCCAGGCGAGGACCAGGATGACCGCCACGGACGACGCGATCGTCGCCCGCAGGACGGGCGGCTTCTCGCGCTGTCCGGCGAGGTAGAGAGCGGCGAGGACGATCAGAAGCGGGATCGCCGGTACCCGGTACCGCGACAGGCCGCTGACCACCGCGGTGCCGAGGGTCGCCAGGACGACGACGGCCGCGAGCGAACGCAGCGGGCCGGCCTCGCGGGCGTACGCCCAGCCCCAGATCGCCAGCAGCAGCAGCAGCGGCACCGAGAGCACCGCCCCGAGCGCCGTGATCCGGCCGAGCAGGGGGATGTCGAGCGGCTCGCCGACCGGCGCGATGCGCTGGGCCCGGACGAGGAACGACAGCGGCGAGACGAGGTCGATGAACTCGACGATCCGCGTCCTGATGAAGTACCAGGGATGGTCGGCGGCGTACGCCAGCCCGAGCCGCACGTTCGCGCTGGCGCGGTCGGCGTGGTTCGACTCGCGGCTCGGCTCCCACGGCGTGGGCGCCTCGCCGCGGATGCGGTCACGGAGCCCGCCCGGCGCGTCGGCGACCGACTCGGAGAGCCCGACGAGGTCGTAGTTGACGTCGTAGGCGTTCCAGCCGATGAACGAGCTCCCGCCCGTCGAGGTCGCGACGGGGACGAATCGGTCGTAGTTGTGCGCGTTGCGCGCCGTCCACGGGAGGACGCAGAGCGCAGCCGTCAGCGCGAAGATCGCCGCCGGGCCGAAGGCGAGAGGTCCGCCGCCCTGCGCCCACGCGGTCAGGCGGAACCGACCGGCCTGCTTCACCGCACGACGTCCGCGCAGCGCGAAGAGCACCCAGAGCGCCAGCGGCGGGATGAACACCATCGTGCTCTCGCGCGTCAGCGTCGCACAGCCGAGCAGCGCGCCGGCGAGCACCGGGCGCCACCACGGCGCCGCGATGCGCCCCTCGCGGGAGTACCGCAGGAGCTGATACAGCGCCGGCACGAAGAACGCGAGGAACAGCGTCTCGCTGTAGAGCAGCGCGCAGAAGCCGGCGAGCGGGACGTAGAGCGCGAAGATCCACGCCGCCGTGAGGCCCGCGCGCCTGCCGCCGAACATGTCGGCCGTCAGGGCGATCCAGAACCCGGTCCAGACGGACAGCAGGATGTGGAGCAGCCGCATCGCGTCGCCGGCGCTCTCGCCCCAGATGCCATAGCACCAGGCGGTGAGCTTGGGATAGAAGGGCGCCCACATGCCCGTGTAGGCGCCGAACTCGTCCCAGCACCAGCCGAGGCGGATGTAGGCCGCCTCGTCGCCGGACATCTTGATCCCGAGGAACGCCGCGACGATGATGAGGCGAAGTGCCGCACCGATGCCGAGCGGGAGGATGAGCTCCGTCCGGCGCAGGTCGCGCTCCTCGGCGGGCGGGCGAAGGGCCGCTCGCTCGAGCCGGTCACGCGAGGGCAGCGCGCGCGGTTCGTCGGCCTGAGGGCCTCTGGGCAAGTCGGTCAAGGGTTGGCTGGCGTGCGGCGTGGGTGGGCGAGCCGAGTCGTCCGGTGGCGCGATCCGTGCGGGAAGGCGGCGCCGGTGACCGACGAGTGGGAGCAGAGGGACCACCGCTGCGCGGTTCGCCCCGCTCTCTCTCCCGTGACGTGGCGGCGCGCAGGTGGGTTCCCGTTCTCCCAGGGGAGGAAACCCAAAGGCGCGTTCCAAGTCTCAAGGAAGATTCCGAGCGAGGTCGGCCCTTCGGGGCTCGATTCGCCGGGAACGGCGGCGCGGTGTCGCTGCAGCCCGAGACCATTGCCGCTCGGTCTCGATGTGGAGCAGAGGGCCTCTGCTCGCCGGCTTCAGCGAACGAGGACGCCCTTCAGCAGCTCGTCGCGCTGGTAGATCGAATCGCCGTTCATGTCCCGATAGGCGTCGATCTCGATCTCCGTCCCCTTCGGCACCCGATCCAGGAGCATCCGGAGCGTGGCCTTGTCGCTCAGCCGGACCGGCGTCGAGCGCCGGAACGTCCGCGGCCGGACGGCCGGGATCACGTCCCCCGACGCCACGCCGAGGTCGGCCGCCGGGCTCCCCGGGCGGACCTGATCGACCATCAGGTACCGGCTCCGGTCGATCTGGACCTCGGCCACCGACATCCCGATCTCCTCGAAGAACGCGCCGTTGAGCTCGTCCCAGCTGCGGAGGGTCGTCTCGACGAGGTCGTCGCCCGCCCTCTCCAGCGCCACGCGCACGACCTTGCCGGGGTCGACCTGCAGCTTGGCCAGAAGGAACGACTCCGCGTCGCGAACCGGGCGACCGTCGATCGAGACGATCCGATCGCCGGAGCAGATGCCCGCGCCCGCCGCGGGGCCGTCCTGCCATACGTCGGACACCACGAGCCCGTCACCTTGCGGCTCGACCTCGAAGCCGAGCCAGACCCGGTTCGCCTTGGGGAACAGGATGTCGGTCAGCACCTGACGGACGCGATCGACGGGGATCGCGAAGCCGATGTTCTCGGCCTGCGAGTCCATCACCGTGTTGATGCCGATCAGCTCGCCGTGGATGTTGAGCAGCGGGCCGCCCGAGTTGCCCGGGTTGATCGAAGCGTCCGTCTGGATCAGGCCCTGGAAGTAGAGGCCGCGCCCCGGGATCGGGACGTCCCGGTGCAGGCCCGAGATGATCCCCTTGGAGACGGTGTAGGTCTGGCCGTGGGGGCTGCCGATCGCGACGACCCGCTCGCCGGGCATCAGGTCCGCGCTCGTGCCCATGCGCACGGTGGGGAAGCGCCATTCGGAGCCCTCGCGGAGGCCGCCATCGGAGGTGCCGCGGGCCGGTCGCGCCCGCGGCGTCCGGGTCGGCGGGACGATCCGCAGGAGCGCGAGATCCTCCTCGCGCACGAACGACATGAGCTGGGCGGCGTACGGCTGCGGATCGCCGTCGAACGAGACGCGGATCTGCCGCGCGCCCTCGACGACGTGGTAGTTCGTGACGATGAACCCGGTCGGGTGGATCACGACGCCCGAGCCCGAGCCGCGAGCGATCTTGCGCTGGAGGCCGAAGAAGGTCCGGACAGCCTGGACGTGCTCGGTCTCGACGTAGACGACCGACGGCTTGACGACGGTCGCGACGCGGGCCTCCGGGGTCTCGCGCGGGGTCTCCCGCAGCGAGTCGTAGAGCTCCGTCCGGGCCCGCTCCGCCTCGTCGTCGGCACGCCCGGCTTCGATCTGGGCCGCGGCCGACGGGGTCGTGACGGCGAGGACCGCGAGGAGGGTCGCGGCGAGGCCCGGGAGCGGTCGCGGATCGTGCTGCGTCATGGTCGGTCGCGTCGGAGCGGGGTCCAGGGACCTGGCGAGGGCCCCGATGCCGGAGCTTGCGGTCCGGCTCCTGCGGTCCGGAGCGTACGGAGTCCGACCCGAGGAGTGAGAACGGGCACGAAAGAGCCCCCGCAGGGCCTTGCGGCCGCCGGCGGGGGCTTGGTGGTGGACCTAAGTGGATTCGAACCACTGACCTCTACGATGTCAACGTAGCGCTCTAACCAGCTGAGCTATAGGTCCGAAGCGGGGCAGAACCATATCCCCGGGCCCGGCGATCCTCAACGGTTTTTCGAGCGGGCGAAGGCGCGCCCGACGGCGACGGAAGCCCATCGCGGCCTCCCCTCCCGATAGACTCTTGCGCCAGTTCGCGCGCGGCTCGACGCGACGCCGCCTCCCCCCCGACCCCAGCCCGCCCCCCCCCGTCCCGTGAAGATCGGCGTCGTCAAGGAGATCAAGAACCACGAGTACCGCGTCGCGCTCCGCCCGTCGGGCGCCGAGCAGCTCATCGCGGACGGCCACCAGGTCATGGTCGAGACCGGAGCCGGCGACGGCACCAGCCTCGACGACTCGAAGTACGAGGCCGTCGGCTGCACGATCGGTGCGAGCGCCGCCGACGTCTGGGGCGCGTGCGACATGGTCATGAAGGTGAAGGAGCCGCTCGAGTCCGAGTGGCCCCACATGCGCGAGGGCCAGACGGTCTTCACGTACTTCCACCTCGCCGCGGACCGCGCGCTGACCGACGGCGTGCTCGCGACAGGCGCGCACTGCTTCGCCTACGAGACGCTCGACGTCGGCGGCAAGCTCCCGCTCCTGGAGCCCATGAGCGAGGTCGCCGGGCGCCTCTCGATCCAGGCGGGTGCGAAGTACCTCGAGAAGCCCGCGGGCGGACTCGGTCAGCTCCTCGGCGGCGTCCCCGGCGTCGCGCCCGCGGAGGTCGTCGTCATCGGCGGCGGTGTCGTCGGCACGAACGCGGCGCGGATGGCCGCGGGCCTCGGCGCGAACGTCACGATCCTCGACGTCAGCGCCGAGCGCATGCGCTACCTCGACGAGATCCTGCCGTCGAACTGCACGACGCTCTTCTCGAACCCGATGAGCGTGCGCGAGAAGCTGCAGGCCGCCGACCTCGTGGTCGGCGCGGTGCTCGTGCCGGGCGCCGCCGCGCCGAAGCTCGTCAAGCGCGAGCACCTGGAGATCATGAAGAACGGCAGCGTCATCGCGGACGTCGCCGTCGACCAGGGCGGCTGCTGCGAGACGACCCGCCCGACGACCCACGAGTCGCCGACGTTCATGGTCGACGGCGTCGTGCACTACTGCGTCGCCAACATGCCCGGCGCCGTCCCGCGGACGAGCACGTTCGCGCTGACGAACGTGACGCTCCCGTGGGCCCGCCGCCTGGCGCGCCTCGGGCCGAAGCAGTCGATCATGGAGGATTCCGCGCTGGCGACGGCGGCGAACGCGGTCGGCGGCAAGCTCACGTGCGAGCCCGTCGCGCAGGCGTTCGGCATGGAGTTCGTCGCGCCCAAGGTGGCCGCGGAGTCGCTCTGATCGGAGCCGGACTGATGGGGGGCGCGCTCGTCGGGTCGCTGGCGCCGATGGTCGCGGACCCTGCGCTCCTGCAGGCGGCGGAGACCGCGGCGCAGGGCGCGGCGGACGGCGTGCCCACCGTCGGCGCGGTGTTCGCGCTCGCCGTGGTCCAGGGGCTCACCGAGTTCCTGCCCGTGAGCAGCTCGGGGCACCTCGCGCTCGGGCGCTCGCTCCTCGACGCGAACGCCGGCGGCCTCGCGCTCGACGTCGCGCTCCACGTCGGCACGCTGCTCGCGATCGTCGTCGCGTTCCGCCGCGACGTCGCGCGGCTCGTGCGCGACCTCTTCGCCGGGCGCTTCGCGACGTGGATGTGGCTCGTCGTGGCGACGCTGCCGGCGGTCGTCGTCGGGTTCACGCTGAAGGACAGGATCGAGGAGGCCGCGACGTCGGTCACCGCGGCGGGCTGCGGCCTGTTCGTGACCGCGGCGTTCCTGCTGATCGGCGAGCGCAGCCGTCGCCGCCACGAGGCCAGCCATCCGGCGGAACCGCCCGTGTCGGGCTCCGCGCCGACGCTGCGCTGGGGCGACGCGATCGCGATGGGGCTGGCGCAGGCGGCGGCGATCTGGCCCGGCGTGTCGCGCTCGGGCTCGACGATCTCGACCGGACTCGTGCGCGGACTCCCCGCCGCCGAGGCGGCGCGGCTGTCGTTCCTCATGAGCCTGCCCGCCATCAGCGGTGCCGCGATCCTCGAACTCCCCGGCGCCCTCGATGAGGGCTTCGGCGGCCTCTCGCCGGGGATCGTTCTCGCGGCCGCCGCCGTCGCCGGCCTCGTCGGCTGGGCGGCGCTCACGACCCTGCTCCTCGTCCTTCGCCGCGGCTCGTTCCCGTACTTCGCCGCGTACTGCGCGCTCCTCGGGACCCTCGCGCTCACCGTCCTCCGATAGTCCGATGCGCTTCGCACTCCTCTCCCTCGCCCTGACCACCGCGCCCGCGATCGCGTTCCAGGACGCCGAGCCCAAGCCCAAGTCTGAGGAGACTGGCCTCACCGCCGACGACCTCGCGGCCGCAGGACGCGTCGCGGCCGTCGAGCTGACCGACGAGGAGATCGCGCTGATGCTCGACGACGTCCGCGACCGGATCGCGGACCTCGAGCGCTCGCGCAGCCTCGACCTCCCGAACGAGCTCCCGCCGGCGCAGACGTTCGGGCCGTGGCTACCCGGCATGGAGCCGCGCGGGACGCAGACGGCGGCGGCGCTGCCGGAGCTCCCGCGCGTCGAACGCCCCGACGACCTGCAGGAGGTCTGCTCGTGGTCGGTCGTCGAGCTCGCCGCGCTGCTTCGCCAGGGCGACGTTACTGCGGTCGAGCTGACCGAGACGTATCTCGCGCGGCTCCGCCGCCTTGACGAGCACCTGCACTGCGTGATCACGTTCACCGACGAGCGCGCCCTCGCCCAGGCGGCCGAGCGCGACGTGGAGCTTGCGCGCGGCGAGGACCGCGGCCTCCTCCACGGCCTCCCGTGGGGGGTCAAGGACCTGATGGCGGTCGAGGGCTACCGGACGACCTGGGGCGCCGCGCCGTTCCAGGACCAGGTGATCGATGACACCGCTGCCGTCGTCGAGCGCCTCGACCGCGCCGGCGCCGTGCTGATCGCCAAGCTCTCCGTCGGCGCCCTCGCGTGGGGCGACGTCTGGTTCGGCGGACGCACGCGCAGCCCGTGGAACCTGGAGGCGGGCTCCAGCGGCTCGTCCGCGGGCTCGGCGTCGGCGACCGCGGCCGGCGGCGTCGCGTTCTCGCTCGGCACCGAGACGCTGGGCTCGATCGTCTCGCCGTCGGTCGTCTGCGCCACCAGCGCGCTCCGCCCGACCTTCGGCCGCGTCCCGCGCACGGGGACGATGGCGCTCTCGTGGACGATGGACAAGGTCGGGCCGATCACGCGGACGCTCGAGGACGCCGACCTCGTGTTCCGCGCGATCCGCGGCGCCGATGGCGTCGACCCGTTCGCCCGCGACGGCCGCGTCGCGGTGGAGGGCGCGTTCGACCCCGAGCGCCCGCTCCGCATCGGCGTGCCGCGCGACGCGTTTCGACGCGGCGGCGGCGTCGACGAGATCCAGGACGAGCTGCGCGACAGGGGGCACGAGCTCGTGCCCGTCGACCTCCCCGACCTGCCGATGGGCGCGATGATGGTGACGCTCAATGTCGAGGCCGCCGCGGCGTTCGACGAGCTCACCCGCAGCGGCCGCGACGACGAGCTCGTCCGCCAGGTGAAGAACGCCTGGCCGAACGCCTTCCGCGTCGCGCGCCTCGTGCCGGCCGTCGAGTACGTGCGCGCCCAGCGGCTGCGGACGCTCCTGGTGCGCGAGACCTACGCGGCGCTCGCCGAGGTCGACCTGATCGTCCACGCGCCGTACGCGTCGGGCGTACTGCGGATCACCAACCTGACCGGCCACCCGACGGTCGTCGCGCCGTTCGTGCCGGCGGCCGGCCCCCGCGGCGACGGCGCCCCGCGGACGATCTGCTTCACCGGCCACCTCGACCGCGACGAGGAGCTCCTCGCGTTCGCAGCCGCCTGGCAGCGCGCATACCCGCACCACGTCCTGCGCCCGCCGATGCCGTGGCTCGCGGACGCCGCCGACGACGGCGAACGTTGACATCCCTGCCCTCCAGCCCAGACTGCCGCCCATGCCCCTCCCTCCGAACGGACGCCACGGCGAGGCTCCGATCCTGACCGTCGAAGAATTCGCTGCCCTCCGGCCCAGCCTGGAGGAGCGCATCGTCGCGACGTCCGGTGGCTTCGATCCGATCCACCCCGGCCACGCGAGCTGCATCCTCGCCTCGAAGTCGTTCGTCGAGGAGGAGACGGGCGAGCGCCCCGACGCTCTCGTCGTGATCGTCAACGGCGACGGGTTCCTTCGCGAGAAGAAGGGCGCTGCGTTCCAGGACCTCGCGACGCGCGCGCGCGTCGTCGCGTGCCTCCGCGGCGTCGACGCGGTCGTGACGTACGAGACCGAAACCGACATGACGGTCTCGGGAGCGCTGGAGGCGATCCGTCCGCACTTCTTCACCAAGGGCGGGGATCGCACGGGCGCCGAGAACATCGCCGAGTGGGACCTGTGCGCCGAGATGGGCTGCCGCATCGTCACCGGTTGCGGCGTCGACAAGGAGTGGTCGTCCTCCGACCTGCTCGGCCGCTGGGCGCAGCTCGTGCGCGAAGGCGCGGTCGGCTGAGGGCGCCGGACGTGCCCGACGGCCCGGACGCGCCGCTCGCCCCGCTCCTCGACGCGCGCCCCGCGCGGGTCGGGGCGCAGGGGATCGGCCGCTACGTGCGTGAGCTCGTCCGTACCCTCGCGGAGCGCGGCGACGTCTCGCCTCGCCTGTTCGCGCCGACGAGGACCGCGAGCGCCGGAGCGAAGCGCGCGGTTCTCGATGTCGGCACCGGGAACGTGCGCCTGTTCGCGCCGCGGCTGCCCTCCAAGGCCCTCACCGCGCTCCTCGGCGTCGCGCGCGTCGGGACCGAGCGGCTCGTCGGCGGCGCGGACGTCGTGCATCACACCCAGTACCGCCGCCTGCCGACGTCGCGCGCCGAGGTGGCGACGATCCACGACCTCGTCTTCCTCGACAGCGATCGCTACGTCGGTGGGGCGACCGCGCGACGGATGAGCGAGTTCGTGCGCGACGCTGCGCGGCGCTGCAGCGTCCTGGTGACGCCGACCGAGGCGGTGGCGAACGAGGTCGCGACGCGGCTCGACGTGCCCCGCGAGCGGATCGTCGCGACGCCGCTCGGGGTCGACCACGTGCACCTGATGCCGCGCGACGCTGCCGAGATCTCTGCCGCGCGGCGCGACCGGGCCGCACGCGGACCGTTCCTCCTCACTGCGGCGCGCGTCGAGCGGCGCAAGAACCTCGCCGTCGTGCTCCGTGCGCTGGAGCGGCTCGGCTCCGACGCGCCCCGCTGGTTCGTCGCGGGCGTCGACGGCGAGGGCGCGGACGAGTTCGACGACGCGCTGCGGCGGTCGCCCGTGGCGTCCCTCGTCACTCGGCTCGGCCACGTGTCGGAGGCGCGCCTGCGTGCGCTCCTGGAGGTCTCTTCGGCGTTCGTGCTGGTGCCGTTCGACGAGGGCTTCGGGCTCGGTCCGCTGGAGGCGATGGCGCTCGGCGTACCGGCGGTCACGAGCGACGTGCCGGTCGTGCGTGAGGTCTGCGCGGGCGGCGCGGCGCTCGTCGATCCGCGCGACGACGAGGCGCTGGCGGGCGAGATTGCCTCCCTCGTGCACCACGAGGACCGCGCGGCCGAGGCCGCTCGCGCCGGCCGCGCGCACGCCGCTCCGTTCCGCTGGGCGCGGACCGCGGAGGCGACGGTCGACGCCTACCGGCTGGCGGTCCGCAGCGGCCCGGTGCGCTTGCCGCGCCGGTAGCGGCCCGATTTCTCGAAGTCGATCGTCGAGCCGTCCGGTCCGTACCAGACGACGCGGCCGCTGAGCACGCCCTTCGCGTACTCCGCCTCGCGCAGGAGCGTGCCGTCGTCGCGACGCGACACCCAGAGCCCCACGCGCATCCCGCGCTCGTAGCTGCCGACGTCCTGCGGCTGGCCGTTTCGATGGTGGGTGGTCCAGGGGCCGGAGCGGTCGCCCTTCACGTAGGAGCCGCGGCCCGTCGCGCCGTCGTCGTAGACCTGCTCCCACGGCCCCTCCTCCAGTCCGTCGACGTACGCGCCGCGGCTCACGATGTCGCCGCGGTCGTCGCGGAAGACGAAGTCGCCGTGCTTGCGCCACTCCCCGCGGGAGTACCGCTCGCTGCCCTCGACGAGGACGATGCCGGCCCGCCCCTCGCTCCGGAAAGGCCGCGTCGCGCCCTCTTCGCCGCCATCGTCCTTGCAGCCGGAGAGGGCGGCGACCGCGACGAGGGCGACCGCGACGAGGGCGACCGCGCGCGCCGCCGCCGCCATCGATCTCGCGCTCCGGTCGTTCACGCTCCTGCGCGCGTGAACCAGGGCATCAGGTGCCGCCCCGGGCACTCGGTGTTCTTCCACGCCTTGTGCGGACGTACGTTCGTGCGCGGGATGCGGAGCTTGCGCTGGAGTTCCAGCACCAGGCGGTCGAGGCTCGCGAGCGCGGCGCGGGTGGGGCGCTCGGCGTCGAAGTTGCCGAGCAGGCACACGCCGACGTTCGCGACGTTGTTGTTGCCTCCGGCGTGCGCGCCCTGCCAGGCGAGCTCGCGGCCCTCGATCACGCGGCCCGCCTTGTCGATGAAGAAGTGGTAGCCGACGTCGCCGTACCCCTTCTCGTCCATGTGGTTGCGCTGGATGCGACGCACCGTGTCGAGGCTCGCCGCGAGCGAGTCGTCGTCCGCGGTGAACACGGAGTGGTGGACGGTGATCCAGCGCCACTGGGCGCTCGCGCGGCGCATCCTGGCGGGGTTGGCGGCGCGGGCCGCCCACGTGCCGCGCCGGATCAGCCCGGCGGCTTCGACCGGAGACGGTGTGACCTGCGGTGCCGCTGCCGTCCGAGCGTCCTTCGTGCTGCGCAGCTGGGAGATCCCCCGCTTGGCGCGCGTCTGTTGGCCTCGCGTCGACTGTGGGTCCGTGAGGACCGAGTCGAACCCGGACTGCGCGGACTCGCGGCGGAACTGGACGATACCGCCGTCGGTGCCAGGCGTGAGCTGGTCGGTCGCGAAGTAGAGCTGGCCCTCCGCGAGCTGCAGGCGCGCCTCGATCGCCCAGAAGCCCGCGCGCGGCGGGACCGAAGCGAGCCAGCGCTCGATCTGGTCGAGCTTGCCCCAGGACACGGGCATCGTGGACCACTCTGGCGCACGCCCCGTCTCGGGCGAGGCCGAGTTGCGCCAGTCCTCCGTCTCGACCGGCGGCGGCGCGCCCATGGGCGCGGCGCAAGCGCCGATGAGGCCGATCAGCGCAGCGGCGCAGATCGCGAGCACTGGGCTCCACGGCGGATCCGGGGCGCCCCCGACGGGGGCCGAAGCCCGCCGCAGGGGCGCTCCACGAGACTGTCCGGCCGCCCGGTGGAGGGCGACCCCCGCGCGCGCACGATGGGCCATGGGTCCAGGGATAGCGACGCCGGGAGGGCCGTTCAACGAAGCTGGGGCCTTCCCCGAGCCGGGGGCCCGGGCCCGGACGGCCCCGGTTCGTCCTGTGTGTGGCCGGGGGGCGGCCGCGCGCTTCGCCCGAGCCGTCGCTTGGAGCCGCGCGGCCGGCGTGCGATCTTGCAGGTATGGAGACTCCTTCCGCACTCGCGCCGGCAGCCCGGCTCGCCCTCGGCGCGGCGCTCGGCGCCCTGATCGGGGGGGCCCCGGCCTTGGCCGCGCCCGTCCCGGCTCCCCAGGAAGCGGACGAGGCCGCCCTGATCGCGGCGGAGCGGGAGGAGGCCGACCTGGTGCGGCGCAGGGGGGACTACTCCGAGGCCCTCTCGATCACGGACGACCTGCTCGACGACGACGAGGAGGACGCGCTCACGCTCGCCGTCCGGGCCCACGTCCGCCTCGACCAGGGCGACCTGAAGCGCGCGGAGCGAACCGCCAACGAGGCGCTGGAGCTGGCCCGGGACGACGCCGAGCGCGCCGCGGCGGCCCGCGTCCTCGGGGTGGTCCTCGTGCGGGCGGGTCGGGCCGACGAGGTCCTGTCGCGACTGGAGGAGGTCCAGGCGGGCGCCGCGTTCCTCGCGCCCGGGGACGACCCGCGGGACGCCTGGCTTCTGACCGTGACCCGCGACGCGCTCGGCGACCGCGCCGGCGCCGAGCGATTCGCGCGCATGGGGGCGGCGACCGACCCGCCCGAGGACGACTGGCGTTCGCTGCTCGCGAAGGGGCGCTGCCAGCGGCGGGCGGGCATGCTGCGCGCGGCGTCGCGCTCGATCGTCGCTGCGGACGACGCGGCGAAGGCCGGCTTCGGCGTCGAGCCGGACGTCCTCGTCGCGCTCGCGGACCTGTACTTCGAGAGCGAGCGTGAGATCGCGAAGGCCGGGATGCGCTCCGCGGGCAACCTCTACGACGAGGCGCTTGAGATCCATCGGACGCACGAGGACGGGCTGCTCGGTCTGTTCGAGCTGCACCGCTTCAACCGCCGGCGGACGAGCCGCGCGCCCGAGGACATCGTCGCGGACCTGCTGTCGGCCACGCCGAACTCCGTCCGCGGCCTGGTCGCGCGCGCGTCCGCCGATCTCGACGACGGCAAGCTCGTCGCGGTGCGCGAGGGGCTCACGCGGCTCGACGAACTCGCGCCGAAGCGGCGCGACGTCCGCACGCTGCACGCGACGCTGGCGTGGATCGAGCACGATCGGGAGCGCACGGCCGAGATCCTGGAGGAACTCCTGGAGAACGCGCCGCTCGACGGCGTTCCGGAGCGCGAGATCGGAGCCCACCTGACCGAGCTCTACCGGTTCGCCGAGGCGATCGACTTCCTGCAGGCCGCCGTCCAGCGCGACCCGATGGACCACGAGGCGTGGACCGTGCTCGGGGAGTGCCTCGCCAACACGGGCGACGAGGAGGCGGCGCGCGAGGCGCTCGAGAAGGCCGACGAGGCCGCGGCGGACCGGCAGAACGCGTTCCGGAGCAACCTGAGCCTCGTCCTCGACCGGATCGACCGCGACCACGTCACCGAGTCCTACGGCTCGCTGAGCTTCTCGTGGCGCCCCGACGCCGCCGAGGTCCTGCGGACGTACCTCGTCCCGTACTACGAGCAGGCGCGCGAGGAGCTCGCGAAGCGCTACGGCTTCACGCCCGGCCCGACCACGATCGCGGTGTTCCGCGAGCACCGGGACTTCTCGGTCCGCTCGGTCGGGTTCGAGGGCTTCCCCGCGCTCGGCGTGTGCTTCGGGCCCGTCGTGACCGCCGTCTCGCCGCTCTCCGCGCTGCGCGGGAGCTTCTCGTGGGCGCGCACCGGCTTCCACGAGTTCAGCCACGTCGTTCACCTCGGGCTGTCGAACAACCGCTGCCCGCGCTGGGTCACCGAGGGCCTCGCGACGTGGGAAGAGATCCAGCGCAATCCGACGTGGACGCGCAACATGCGGCGCGATCTGCTGGACGCGTACGCGAACGGCGACCTCATCCCGCTGCGCGAGCTGAACCGCGCGTTCCGCGGACCGAGGATCCTGTTCGGGTACTACCAGGGCGGGCTGCTGTGCGAGATGCTCATCGACGAGCACGGGTTCGCGCCGATGGTGGCGCTCCTGCGCGCGTTCGACCTCGGCGCCGACCTCGACCAGGCGTTCGGCGCGGTCTTCGACGTCACGCCCGAGGAGGTCGACGCCGACTTCCGCGCGTTCGTCGAGGCGAAGATCTCGGGCTTGAACGTCGAGCCGCGCTGGTCACGACGCACGGTGCGCCGGCTCCAGCTCCGCCTCACGCCGGAGCCGCCCGCGGGCGCAGAGGAGCGCGCCGCGTGGGCGGACCAGTGGTGCACGATCGCGTGGGGCTCCTGGCAGGAGGGCCGCAACGTCGACGCGGAGCGCGCGCTCCAGGTGCTGCAGGAGGCCGGCGCCGAGCCCATGCGGGCGACCTTCCTCCGCGGAAACATGGCGGCGGCCGGCGGCCAGATGACGAGCGCCCGCAGGATCTGGCAGGGCGCCGTCGACGAAGGCGGCCGCGAATACCGCTCGATCGTCGCCCTCGCCCAGCTCCAGCTCGGTGGCGTCGGCGGCGACCGCGACGTCGACGGGGCGCTCGCGCACCTGCAGCTCGCGGTCGAGGCGTTCCCGGGCTACGGCGACGGCGCGGCCTCCGCGGAGCGGATGCTGTCAGGCCTCCACGGGATGGAGGGGCGCGACGACGAGGCCATGCGGTGGCTGGAGGAGTGGACCCGCTGGAACGCCGGCGAGTACGACGCCCGCCTGACCGTCGCCGCGTGGCACGTCGAGAACGGTCGGGACGAGGACGCGGCCCGGCTCTACGCCGAGGCGAACGAGGTCGACATGTTCCGCCGCGACCTGCACATCGCCTGGTCCGAGGCGCTCCAGCGACTGGAGCGTTACGAGGAGGCGCTGCGCGAGATCCGCGTCGCGCTGGCGGTGCCGCCGGAGCTCGACCCCGACCACATCGTCTTCACCGGTCCGCCCGAGACGCTCCCGCCCGGCATCGACCCGTCCGCGATCCCGCCGGCGCTCCTGGGACAGATCCCCGAGGAGATGCTCCGCCCGACGCCGCTGACGGACAAGGAGCGCGCGGACCTCTACGACGCCGCCGCGACCTGCGCGGACGCGATCGGCGACGCCGAGGCGGCGGCCGAGGCGCGCGCGCTCGCCGAGGAGCTCCGCTCTCGGCGCTGAGGAGGGCGGATCGCGGCGCCGTTCGGGCTACGATCTTCCCATGGCAGGCGCCGAAGCGCTCCCCACCCGCCCCCTCTTCGTCGTCCTCGACGGCGTCGACGGCTGCGGGAAGACCACCCAGGCGACGCGGCTCGCGGCGCGACTCGGCGCGCTGCGGGGCGCCGGGCACCCCGCGCCGCTCCACCTGCGTGAGCCCGGCAGCACGGCCGCGGGGGAGCGGTTGCGCGCGCTGGTCCTCGACCCCGACGTCCCGCTCGGTGACGGCACGCTGGCGCTCCTCTTCGTGGCTGCGCGGCGCGAGATGCTCCAGCGGCTCGTCGCTCCGGCGCTCGCCGAGGGGCGCGACGTCGTCGTCGAGCGCTTCCACCCCTCGACGTTCGCCTACCAGGGGGAGGCCGCTCGGCGTCGCGCGGGAGGGGAGCCCGCTGGTTCCGACGGACTCGATCGCGACGGGGCGACGTACGACGACGAGGCGCTCCTCGCGCTGCTCCGCGGCTGGGCGGGCGCGCCCGCGCCGACGGTCGAGATCGTGCTCGACCTCCCTGGCGACGCCGCCTTCGAGCGCGCACTCGCGCGCGACGGCGGCGGCGTCGACCGCTTCGAGTCGCGCGGCCCCGGGTTCCAGCGGGACGTCGCCGCGGCCATGCGGGACTACGTGCGTCGCGTCCCGACGGCCGACGCGGTCGACGCGACCGGCTCCGAGGACGAGGTCGCCGAGCGCATCCTCGCGTGCGTCGTCGCCCACGCGCGGGAGGCCGCTCGTGTCTGATCGGTCGCCCCAGCTCGTCCGACCGGTCGGCCACGAGGACCTCGTCCGCGGGCTGGCGCAGTCGGCGCGCGCCGAGCGGCTGCCGCACGCGCTGCTCCTGGAGGGCCCCGAGGGGGTCGGCAAGTTCCGCGCGGCGCTGTGGCTCGCCACGACGCTGCTGTGTGAGCGCGAGGGGGACGCGCCGTGCCTTCAGTGCGGCCCTTGCAAGCGCGTCCTCGCGGGTACACACGCTGACCTCTTCGTCGTCGACGCGCGCGCCGAGGACCAGGACGAGCTGTCGATCTTCTTCGTCACGCACCGCGACGAGCGACCCAAGACCGCCTACCAGGGGCCCGCGATCGAGGACTTCCTGGACCTGCGCGCGTCGGAGGGGCGCGGCAAGTTCGTCGTCGTCCGCGACGCGCACACGATGAACGAAGCGGCGCAGAACGCGTTCCTCAAGATGCTGGAGGAGCCGCGGCCCGGCGTGACCATCCTGATGACCTCGCACGCGCCCGGCGCACTCCTGCGCACCGTGCGCAGCCGGGTCGTCCGGGTGTCCTGCGAGGCCCTCGACGCGGCGGCCTGCGCCGACGTCACGGCGCGCGCGCTCGGGCTCGATCCGGCGGACGAGGACGACGCGGAGCGCCTGGGGGCGCTCGTGCGGGCGTCGGGCGGCTCGCCCGGCATCGCCGCGCTCCTCGATGCACGGGCCGCGCTCCCGATCGCCGGCCTCGTGGGCGCCGCGCTCGCGGGCGACCGGAGCGCGTCCGAGGTGGCCTCGGAGCTCTGGGACCTCGACGGCGACTACCCCGGACGCACGCCGTTCGTTCGCCGTCGCTCGCGCGCGGAGGCGATCCTCGATCTCGGCCTGGAGGTGCTCACCGACGTCGAGCGCTGCGCCAGCGGCATCGACCCCGCGGGCCTCCGGCATGGAGGGATCGCCGGGCGGATCGCCTCGAGCGGCGCGCTCGGCGTCACCGCGCGCCGCCGCCGGGTCGCCGACGCGTGGCTGACCGCGCGCGCCGACCTGGAGCTCAACCTGTCCCCCGAGGGCCTCGTCGACCGCGCGCTGGCCGCCTCCTCACCCCGCTGAACCGAACCCACGACGCGCCATGGACCCGCTCCGCAAGGTGTGGAAGAAGGACCCGCGGTATCGCCTGGAGGCGTACCAGTTCCTCTTCGACGCGCTCGACAAGACCGTCCGGATGACCGGGAAGCAGCAGGAGGAGGGGACGGGCAAGCACGTCACCGGCCAGGAACTCCTGCAGGGGATGCGCGAGCACGCGACGCGCCTCTTCGGGCCGCTCGCCGCGCAGGTCTGGCGGACGTGGGGGGTCGAGAGCACGCTCGACTGGGGGCGGATCGTGTTCAACCTCGTCGAGAGCGAGATGCTCCGCCGCCAGGACACCGACACGATCGAGGACTTCCGCGACGGGTACGACTTCGACGAGGTCTTCGTCGCCTCGTACGAGCCGAAGCTTCCGACCGAGCTCGGGGCCTTCCCGCGGAGCCCGGCCGAGGACGTCGACCTCGAGGGCGACGGAGGCGTCGCCTGATGCTGGAGCGGCTCCCCAAGTTCCAGCGCAACGTCGGCCTCGCCCTGGTCGCGGTCCTGATCGGCTGGGCCGCGTGGACGATCCGCGACGTCCTCAACCCGCTCATCCTCGGCTACCTGCTCGCGTACATCCTCCGGCCGTACGTCCTCGTGCTGGAGAAGAGGGGCCTCGGGCGCCGCACCGCGGTCAACATCATCTTCTCGGCGTTCGCGGTCGTCCTGACGGCCTCGGGCGTCGGCCTGATCGTCCAGGCGCAGGCGATCGTCGAGAACGTCCTCGCGCCCACGCCGGAGGGCGAGGATCCGATCGCCGTCGCCGAGCAGCGCGTCGACGACTTCCTCGACGACACGTGGGCGTGGGTCGACGGCATGTTCGGTGAGCCCGAGGAAGGCGCGCCCGAGGAAGGCGCGCCCGAGGAAGGCGCGGCCGAACCGGCCCAGGACGTCGGCGACCTCCCGCTCGCGCCCGAGGACGACACGGCGGCCCCGGACGAGGAAGCAGTGGAGGAGCACACGCTCCGCCAGCTCCTGCGCTCCTGGGCTGCGGATCTGACCGAGCGGGTCGAGGAGAACGGCGGCGCGACCGCCGTCGTCGTGTCGCTCTTCGACCTCCTGAAGCGGATCTTCGGCGGCGTCCTGAGCATCTTCGGCTTCCTCGTCCTGCTGCCGGTCTACACCTACTTCCTGCTCTTCGAGCTGGAGCGGATCCACGACTTCGTCCGCGCCCACGTCCCCAAGCGCGAGCGGGCCCGCTTCACCCGCACGGCCCGCCAGGTCGGCGACGTCGTCGCGAACTTCTTCCGCGGCCGGCTGCTGATCTGCTTCCTGAAGGGCGCGGTGATCTCGGTCGGCCTCTCGATCGCGGGCGTTCCGTACGCGTTCCTGCTGGGCATGACCAGCGGGTTCCTGTCGCTCGTGCCCTTCGTCGGGCCGACGCTCGGCTTCGTGGTGACGTTCCTGATCTCCCTCCAGCGGATGGAGATCCTCGACGCGGTCCTCTGGATCGCACCCGTCTTCATGCTTGCGGAGGCGCTGGAGGGCTACGTCTTCATCCCGAAGATCCTCGGAGACTCGCTCGGGCTCCACCCCGTCGTGATCCTCGTGTCGGTCTTCGCGGGCGGCGCCGCGCTCGGGCTCTTCGGGTTCCTGATCGCCGTCCCCCTCGCCGCGACGGCGATCATCCTGTTCCGGGAGTTCGTCATGCCGGCCGTCGAGGACTTCGCCGAGGAGGACAGCCACGTCGACCACGAGGACGACGGGGGCGAAGGACACGACGAGACGGCCGGGCAGCCGACCGGAGCGGCCTGACGCGCCCGCAAGGACGGTCGGGCCCCGGCCGCGTCCAGGGCCCAAGATCCGGGCCACGGCGCTTCGATCCGCCCCTTCGGATCGCTACGGTCCCTGTCGAGGGGGTCGTTCCCGTCCCTCCCGCGGGCTCCGCGGGGTGGCGGGGGCGTCCAGCCTGGTCACAGCGCCCACGCCCGGCCGACACCGCATCGGTCCGGCGGGGACACCGGCTCCGCACGTCGAACCAAGCACACATGTTCCAACCGCATCGCTTCGTCCGCTCCCGCCTCGCGGGGGCCCTGCTCGCCGCCGCCGTCGTCACGGCGTGCGCGACGCCGCAGGAGGTCAACTACACGCGTCAGGTCGCCAAGGAGTACGAGAGCCAGGTCTTCGACCTGGAGCGGCAGCTCGCGGAGAAGAACGCCCAGCTCGAGCAGCTCAAGGTCCGCTACGCCCGCGAGAAGCAGGCGCAGCCGGCCGTCATCCCCGCCTCGATGGGGCGCCGGATCGACGAGCTCGCGAACATGATCGACTCGCTGGACGAGCCCGTCGGGGACGTCCACCGCTTCGAGATGGAGGGCGGGTACCTGCTGATGATCCAGGACAGGATCCTCTTCGACTCGGGGTCGGCCGACCTCGGGGGCGAGGGCACGTCCGCGCTCGCGAAGATCGCCGCCGAGATCGCCGCGGCGCCCCACGGCTCGATCCTCGTGCGCGGGCACACCGACTCGGATCCGGTGAAGAAGCCCGAGACGCTCGAGCGCTTCCCGCGTGGCAACCTGCAGCTCTCGGCCGAGCGCGCGGTCTCCGTCGCGGCGTACCTGATCGACAACTCCCGGATCGCCGGCAGCGACGTCGTCGTGATGGGCTTCGGGTCGTGGAAGCCGCTGCGCGCGAACGACTCCGCCGATTCCAAGCGCCTGAACCGGCGCGTCGAGATCTTCGTCTCGGACCCGGGCGCCTGAGAGGGTGGGCAGGAATTGCCCACGCGAACAGCGCACCCGCGTTCGCGGGTGGGCCAGCAGGCTCTGAACCGCCGCCCCCGCTCGACGCGGTGACCGGGGGAGGTCGAGGCCCTACTCGCGACGATGGCCCTCGCTGCACCTCTCCCCGGCCTCCGTGTCCGGTGCGTGCTCCTGGCGGCGCTCACGCTGTGGGCGGCGCCCGGCTGTGACTCTCGCGCGGACGCCGACGCTGCTCCGGGCGGCGCGGCGTCCAGCGTCGCCTCGCGGCTCGAAGCCCTCGCGTTCGTCCCCGGCGGTCAGACGGCGATCGACAGCGCGATCGACGTCCGCGTCGACGTCGACCTGCTCGTCGACGTCTACGAGATGACCGTCGGGGAGTGGTCCGAGCTCTTCGGCGACGACGATCCGATCCCGGACGCGTTCCGGGCGCCGCTGCGCGGGGGCGCCGCGCAGCCGACCTCGTGGGCGACCGACGTCCCGGTCGTCGGGATGACGCTCCTCGAGGCCCGCCGCGCCGCGGCCCTGCGCGGGATGCGGCTCCCGACGACCGAGGAGTGGGTCTGGTGCGCGATCGGTCCGCGGTCGCGGCGCTACCCGGCCGGGCGACGGCAGCGTGGGCTGGCGAACACACTGGAGCTGGAGCTCTTCCGCAGGACGCCCGTCGGCGCGTTCGAGAGCGGGCGCACTCCTCTCACGGGCATCTTCGACCTGCTCGGCAACGTGTGGGAGTGGACCGACCCGCCGCGCCCCGCGGGCGACTGGCGGGTGATCAACGCGGGCGCGTGGCCGATCGATGGCGGACGCTCGGCGCCGGCATGGGTCCTCGGCGGGAGCTACCTGACGCCCGCACGCGCGATGTTCGGTCGCGACCGGTCGCTGCTCGCGCAGGGCGCGACGGCCCAGCACCGCGCGTCCGACCTCGGCCTCCGCTGCGTCGCCGACGCCGCCGAGTACCTCGCCGCGCTGCCGCGACTCGGGCCGCTGGAGGCCGGGCTCCGGTCGCGCCTCCGCGCGGTCGGCGCGCGGTGGGGGGCGCGGTCGGTGACGCTCCTGGAGTCGGTGGCCGGCGCCGACCCCGACAATCGCTGGGTCGCCGAGCTGCTCGCGGGGGCGCGCGGTTGAGCGACGATCGCCCCGACCGGCCGCCTTGGTCGGAGTTCAAGAGCGCGCTAGAGGCCGCGGGGTTCCACCCGTCGCGTCGGCTGGGCCAGAACTTCCTCCTCGACGACAACATGGCGCGCGCGATCGCGGCCGACGCCGAGGTGGCGCCTGGCGAGTTCGTCCTGGAGATCGGTCCTGGCTGTGGGTTTCTTTCCGTGCACCTCGCGCACGCCGGCGCGCGGCTCCTGTGCGTCGAGATCGACGACCGGCTGGCGCCGATCGCGACGTCGTTCCTGGCGCCCTACCCCGGCGCCGAGGTGCTGCTCGGGGACGCGCTCGCCACGAAGTCGTCGCTGAACGAGGAGGTCGTGGGGCGCCTCCCCGCGAGCGGACCGTGGACGCTCTGCGCCAACCTGCCGTACTCGATCTCCGGGCCGCTCCTCGCGCTGCTCGCACGCCTCGAGCACCCGCCGACGCGGGTGTGCTGCCTCGTCCAGAAGGAGGTGGCGGAGCGCCTCGCGGCGGCGCCGGGCAGCGGAGCGTGGGGGCCGCTCTCAGCGGCGTTCCAGGAGGTCTACGGCGTGCGGATCACGCGCGTGGTCCCGCCCCAGCTCTTCTGGCCCCGGCCCAAGGTCGACAGCGCGGTCTTCGTGGGGGAGGTGCGCGCCGACCTCGCGTCGCGACAGTTGCGCGAGCGACGGATCGACTTCTACCGCGTGATCATGCAGCGACGGCGCAAGACGCTGCGCCGCGTGCTCGCGGACCTCGTGGGGGCGGACGTCGCGGCGCGCGCGCTGGAGGGCGCGGGCCGCGACGGGTTGGCCATCGACGGGGCGCGGCGCGCGGAGACGCTCGGGCTCGACGAACTGCGATCGCTGGAGCAGCGATCGAGCGGCGGCGTATAGTCGGTCGGTCCGCCGTCCGGAGGCGCCATCCTTGTCGAACGACTACGAGTTCCGACGCGCGATCGACGAGATCAAGCTGCGCGCGCCCATCGAGGCGATCGTCGGTGAGACCTGCGATCTGAAGCAGAAGGGCAAGGACCTGTGGGCCTGCTGTCCGTTCCACGAGGAGCGCACGCCGTCGTTCAAGGTCGACCCCCGCGAGGGCACCTGGTACTGCTTCGGGGCGTGCCGCACCGGCGGCGACGTGATCCGCTTCGTCCAGGAGCGCGGGAACATGACGTTCATGGACGCGCTGGAGCTGCTCGCGGCGCAGACGGGCGTCGAGCTACCCCGGCGCAAGCCGCGCCGGACGACGTCGAACGACCCGGGCCTCGCCGCGCTCGCGTTCGCCGAGGAGTTCTTCCGCTCCGAGCTCGGCGGCTCGGAGGGCCGCGAGGCGCGCCAGTACCTGGCGTCGCGTGGGTTCGACCAGAGCGCGATCGAGGCGTTCGGGCTCGGCTGGGCGCCGCGCAACGGGCGCCGCTTCCTCGCGGCGGCCCAGCGCGCCGAGGTCCCGGCGCGCGCGCTCGTCGAAGCCGGGCTGGCGCGCGCCAGCGACGGTCGCGCGGGCCGGCAGGGGGAGCTCTACGCGTTCTTCCGCGGCCGCTTCATGATCCCCATCCGCGACGAGCGCGGATCGACGATCGCGTTCGGCGGCCGGCTCGTGGGGGACGAGGAGGGGCCGAAGTACGTCAACACGAGCGAGACGCGTTACTTCCACAAGGGCCGCGTCATCTACGCGCTCGACCGCGCGCTGGAGTCGGTCCGCCGCGGCGGGCACCTCGTTCTCGTCGAGGGGTACACCGACGTGATCGCGGCGCACGCGGCCGGGATGCCGAACGTGGGGGCGGTGCTCGGCACGGCGACGACCGAGATGCACGCGGCGCTCGTGCGCAAGGCGGGCACGCGGCGGGTCAGCCTCGTCTTCGACGGCGACGAGGCGGGGCGCCGCGCGGCGTGGCGGGGGCTGGAGGGGATGCTCCCGCTCGACGTCCGCCTGGAGGTGGTCCCGCTCCCCGACGGCGTCGACCCGGCCGACGTGCTGACGGGCGAGGGGGGCGTCGCGGCCTTCTCGGCGCTTCTGGAGACCGGGCTGGCGTGGGAGGACTTCATCGCCGACGAGGTCGCCGCGAAGCGCGGCGAGGGCGGACGTGCCCTGGCGAAGGAGGTGGATCGTGCCCTGGAGCTCTTCCAGCGACTGCCCCGGCCGGTGGAGACGGACGAGGCCGCCGTTGGGCTGGCGAGGCGCCTCGATCTGCCCGTCGACGCGGTCCGCGGCCAGCTGCGGTCGCTCGAGGACCGCACGCGCCGTCGAAATCCCGAACCGAGACGCGATCCGGGCGGTCGGCAAGCGGGACCGGGTCAGGGACCCGGCCAGGGACCCGGCCAGGGGGCTCAGGGGGGAGCGGAGCCGGCGCGGGGCTGCGGTCCCGGGGGGGCCGTCGGAGGCGGTCAGATTCCGGTCAGCTCTCCGATAATTCGTCAGAACGCTCGCCTGGATACCCGCGTCGTGCAAGCCTACGAGGAGCTCGCAGGGGCCGCTCTGGTGGACGCGGGGCTCATTCCGAGGCTGAGGCCGTGGATGAGTCGCTGTCCGGCTCCCGCCCTGGGGCAGCTTTTTCAGACCCTACTCGACCTCTGGGAGCACGAGGACGCGGACATCGACGTCTCTCTGGTCCTGAGTGCGCTCGGACAGCATTCGGTGCGCGATCGAGTCAAGGCTATGGAGGAGCACGCCCGCATGGCGGACGACCCCACGCGCCTCTTCCAGGGCGCGGTAGAGTTCCTCGAACAACACGAACAAGCGGACGAGATCCGCCGTCTTCAAGCTCAGATCAAGGAGCTCGAGGCAGGAGCGACCACGACCCCCAGTGACGCCGAAGCCCTCGAGCAAGCGCTGCAGCGCCTCATCGAGCTCCAGAGACCGTCTCCGTCCTGACCCCACCCGTTCCTCCGTCCGATTTTCGAACGCCGCGTACGCGGCCCCATCCACCGAACGACTCGGCCCCCGCCGAGCGCCCGCCAACCCCGCCGTCCCCCTTCCCGGCCCGAACGCTCCATCCCGAGCCTTCAGGCCACGGCGCCCAGTCCCCCCGTCGTCCCACCGCAGGTCCGCTCCGCAGCAGACCCGTGTGCGCACCGAGGCCAGCGCACCGGATCCCGTGAGCGACCTCGACGACCGAGGCCGAGCGTCAGACGCAGGTCCCCCCTCCCTGCAGGTCGGCACCTACCCCGTTCCCGCCACGATCCCAGCCCGACCGCGCTCGCGCGCCGTCGCGGTTCCGTCGTAGCGCGAAGAAGCGACACCCACCATGACCGACAAGATCGATCAGACGATCAAGCTCCTCGTTGACGAGGGCCGCACCAAGGGCTTCCTCACGTACGCGGAGATGTCCAAGCTGATGGAGGACCAGTTCCTCCCGCCGGACAAGATGGACCAGGTCTTCATGGGCCTGGAGGACGCCGGTATCGACGTCGTCGACGACAACGACGCCGAGCTGAGCGAGGTGACGATCAAGTCCACCGACACCAGCAGCAAGGAAGGGGTGACCTCGGTCGCCGCGACCGCCGCGAAGGCGCTGCAGGATGCCGGCAAGGCCGCGGTCGCCGAGAAGATCGACGACCCGGTGCGGATGTACCTGACGCAGATGGGCGAGATCCCGCTGCTGACGCGTCCGCAGGAGATCTTCCTCGCCAAGTCGATCGAGATCACCCGCAAGCGCTTCCGCAAGAAGTGCATGGGCTCGGGCATCTGCATGAACGCGTCGCTGGCGACGCTTCACGAGGTCCTCGCGGGCAACCTCGCGTTCGACCGGACGCTGAAGGTCAACCCGAACCCCAAGCCCGACGACGACCCGAAGATCGTCGAGACGCTCGGCAAGGCCTTCCTCGCCAAGCGCCTCCCGGTCAACGTGTCCACCGTCGAACGCCTGATGACTCGCATCCGCGAGGAGTACCAGCCGCTCATCGGCGACGGGCTGAAGGACACCGAGCGTTCGGAGGTCCTCACGCGGGTCCAGAACCTGCGCCGCAAGCTGGTGATCCTGATCGAGGAGTGCCACCTCCAGATCAAGAAGGTCCGCCCGTACATCGAGGTCCTGGAGGATCACTACCGCGAGATGCGGTCGGTCGAGCGCAAGCTCGAGCAGTTCGAGAAGGCCGGCAAGAGCGACTCGGAGGGCGCGGAGGAGCTCCGCCGCCGGATGATCGATCTCGAGCTCGTCGCGCTCGAGCCGATGCCGTCGCTCAAGAAGCGCATCGACCAGGTGCGCCTGCACTACGCCGAGTACGAGGAAGCGAAGCGCCAGCTCTCCAGCGGCAACCTCCGCCTCGTCGTCTCGATCGCGAAGAAGTACCGCAACCGCGGACTCTCGTTCCTCGACCTCATCCAGGAGGGCAACACGGGCCTGATGAAGGCCGTCGAGAAGTACGAGTACCGCCGCGGCTACAAGTTCTCCACGTACGCCACGTGGTGGATCCGGCAGTCGATCACTCGCTCGATCGCGGACCAGGCGCGGACGATCCGCATCCCGGTCCACATGATCGAGACGATGAGCAAGCTCCGGAACGTCACCAAGAAGCTCGTCCAGGCCAAGGGCCGCGAGCCGAGCGTCGAGGAGGTCGCCGAGGCCACCGGCATCACGGTGGAGGAGGCGAAGCGGGTGATGAAGATCAGCAAGCACCCGATCAGCCTCGACCGTCCGATCGGCGAGTCCGACGACAGCTACTTCGGTGACTTCATCGAGGACGAGTCGGCCGAGAGCCCGCTCCAGGCCGCCGGCCAGGAGATGCTCAAGGAGCGCATCGACGACGTGCTCTCGACGCTCACCTTCCGCGAGCGCGAGATCATCAAGCTGCGCTACGGCATCGGCGACGGTTACACCTACACCCTGGAGGAGGTCGGCCGGATCTTCCGCGTCACGCGCGAGCGCGTCCGGCAGATCGAGGCCAAGGCCGTCCGCAAGCTGCGTCACCCGGTCCGGGCGCGCCAGCTCGCGAGCTTCCTCGACGGGATCCAGGTGCCGGACGACGCCGAGTACGAGCTGAATAGCAAGTACGAATAGCTCCATCACCGTCAAGCTCCATCCGCGTCAGCGGATGGGCCAGAAACATCAACCGTCCGCGCCAGCGGACCCGCCAGACACTCCGGAGCCCGCGCCGGCCCCCCCAAACCCCGGGAGGCCCCGCGGGCTCCGCCCGTTTCCAGCATCCCCGCCCCCCCTCGGGCGCTATCCTGCCGGCTCGAACCGCCGGCCCCCCGATCTCCTCTAGATGAACCCCGTCCTCCGCTCGCTGCTCAACCTTCAGGAAGTCGACCGCGACATCTTCCGCGTGGAGACCGAGCTGGAGCGTCTCCCCAGGGAGCTCGCCGAGCGGGTCGAGGCCCTCGATGCCCGCCGTGCGCGGCTCAACGAGAAGCGGGGCGAGGTCCATGAGCTCCGCACGTCGATCAAGGAGATCGAGCACACGACGACGGGGCTCCGCCAGCGGCTGAAGAAGATCGAGCACGAGTCCTCCAGCGGCACCGCGGACGCCTCGCTGATCGCCGTCTACCAGCACGAGTCGCGCAACATCAAGCGCAACGTGAGCCAGGCGGAGGACGACGGGCTGAAGCGCGTCGGCCGCGCCGAGGCGCTGGAGACCGAGATCGGGGAGATGGAGGCGCAGCTCGCCGACGAGCAGTCGACCTTCGAGGAGTTCAAGGCGAACGTCGAGATGGAGACCGCGGAGGCGCAGCAGAAGCTCGACGACCTGCGCGCGGTGCGCGAGACCAAGTCGTCGGAGGGCATCCCCACGGCGAGCCTCGAGATCTACAAGGGGCTCCTGAAGACGCGGAATGGCGAGGCGCTCGCTGAGCTCGGCGACGGCCTGTGCCAGGGCTGCTTCGTCAACCTGCCGAAGAACATCGTGGTCCGGCTGGCGCGCGGGACGGAGCTCGTCCAGTGCCCGTCCTGCGACCGCATCCTCTACACGTACTCGTAGACGCGGGCCGGTCGACGCGGGCACGTCGACGCAGGTTCGTACAGGAGTGCTCGACGCGCCGACCCGCTGGCGGGACAGCGGGAGAAATCGCGGAAAGACGGAGGACGCACGCGTCGCGTCGCAGTTGATCCGCTGAGTGCGCCGTCCCCTGGGCGCCGTCGGTCGGATCGGCCATGGCATGTCTCGGTGACCCGGGGGCGCGCGCGCCGCCCTTCCCGTATGTCGACCCAGTCCGCTCCGGAGCCCGGCGGTCGCGACGACGCCGAGCGGACGTCCGGCGCCGCGTCTCTCGCGGACGGACGAGCAGCCCGCCTGTGCGCCCACGTCGAGGCCTACCTGCGGCTGCTGCGCCGCGGCGGCTCCCCGGACCCCGAGCCGCACCTCGCCCGCGCGGGCGACCTGGCCGACGACCTCGCGCCCCTCCTCGACGGGGTCCGCCGTATGGAGGTGCTCGCGCGTCGCGCCGAGGACGCGGTGCGCCGGCGCGACGCTTGGCGGGCCGCCGTAGAGCCCTCCGAGCGTCCTGAGACCCCCGAGCCCGACGGCCCTGGTCCCGCTCCAGAGACTCCTTCCACCGGCTGATATCCTCGACGCGTGGACGATCATGAGGTCGAGACGGCGCTGGACGCCGCCGGGAAGCGCGACGGATTGGACGCCGTCGGGCCCGTGCTCGAGAGCTACCGCGGCCGGATCGAGCGCATGATCCGCATGCGCATGGACCCGCGGCTCACGGGTCGCGCGGGCGTGTCGGACGTCGTCCAGGACGCGTATGTGGAGATCGCGCGTCGGCTGCCGTCCTACCTCGACGAGCGCGCCGGAGCTCGGGACGAAGCCGGCGGGGACGAGCCGTCGGGCGACGAGCGCACTCCCTCCACCGAGCGCAGCGGGCCGATGCCCTTCTACCTCTGGGTGCGGTTCATCGCGGCGCAGTCCCTGCGCCAGCTCCACCGCCGCCACCTCGGCACCGTCGCACGGGACGCCGGCCGCGACGTCGACCTGCAGGGGCCCGGCGCAGGCCTGCCCGAGGCGAGCTCCCTGCTGCTCGCCAGCGCGCTCATGGAGAGCGGTGTGTCGCCCTCCGGCGCGGCGGCCGCGGACGAGCAGCGCGAGCTCCTGCGCGAGGCGCTGGAGGACCTGTCGGCCGCGGACCGAGAGGTCCTCTTCCTGCGCCACTTCGAGCAGCTCTCCAACAAGGAGGTCGCGGCGCTCCTCGAGCTCTCCGCGCCAGGCGCGAGCCTCCGGCACCTCCGCGCCCTCCAGCGTCTTCAGGCAGCGCTCGCGCGCGTCGGGGTCGCGTTCGAGCCCGAGAGATGACCTCGAGCGACCACCGCCGCCGCGAGGCGTCGTCCGCAGCGGACGCCGACGACGAGCTGGAGCTCGCCGGCATCGTCGAGGCGTTCGAGGTCGCGCGACGCACGCAGGCGCCGCCGCCCACGGTCGACGAGTGGGTCGCCCGGCACCCCGCGTTCGCCGCCGAGCTGGAGGAGCTCCTCCCCGGCGTGCTGCTGATGGAGAGCGTCGCCGGTCAGACCGCGGACCAGGCCGAGGCCGACGCGTCGGCCGTGGCCGCGCTGCCGGAACGGCTCGGCGAGTACCGCATCCTCGGGATGCTCGGCCGGGGCGGCATGGGGGTCGTGTACCTCGCGCGGCAGGAGTCGCTCGGCCGCGAGGTCGCGCTCAAGGTGCTGCCCACCACGCTCGACCTCGACCACGGGTTCCTCGACCGCTTCCAGCGCGAGGCCCAGGTCGCCGCGCGCCTCTCGCACCCGCACATCGTTCCCGTCTACGGCGTCGGGGCCGCGGAGGGGCGGCACTTCTTCGCGATGCGCTTCGTGGACGGGTTCGCCCTCGACGCGGTGCTTCGCTCGGTCCGGCGCGCGAGCGACGAGGCGCGCGAACCCAGCAGTTCCCCCGGCGGTTCACGCGGCAGCGACTCCAAGAGCGACTCGGCGGCCGAGGTGAGCGAGGTGGTGCGCGCCCTGCGGCAGGCGTCCTCCGGCGTGTCGAACCTGCCGCCGCTCCAGGTCGAGGGCCTCGCTCGCAGGTTCACCGCCAGGGCCGCCGTCACGCTCGTCCTGCAGGTCGCAGACGCGTTGGAGCACGCGCACGCGGCCGGCGTCCTCCACCGCGACATCAAGCCGGGGAACATCCTGCTCGATGCCGACGGCGATGCGTGGGTCACCGACTTCGGGCTGTGCCGCATCGAGGAGGCCGGGAGCCTCACCAGTGACGGCGCGGTCGTCGGGACGCTGCGCTACATGGCGCCAGAGCAGGTCGAGGGGGCCGCGGACGAGCGCAGCGACGTGTACTCGCTCGGGCTCGTGCTCTACGAGCTCCTGACGCTCGAGCCCGCGTTCCAGGCGACGCGCCGCGCGAAGCTGATCCACGACGTGCTCCACACCGCGCCGGCCCGGGTGCGGCGGCTGCGGCCCGACGTGCCGCGCATCGTCGAGACGATCGTGCACAAGGCGACGGCCAAGCTGCCCGAGGAGCGCTACGCCAGCGCCGCGGCGTTCGCGCGCGACCTGCGCGCGTACCTCGCCGATCGGCCGATCGAGGCGCGCCCGCCGAGCGCGCTCTACCTCGCGCGACTGTTCGTGAGCCGCCACCGTCTCGCGACCGCGGTCGCGGTCGTTGCGCTGCTCCTGATCGCCACGCTGACGACGCTGTACGTGCGCGACCTGCGCGCGAGCCGCTTCGAGAGCGAGCGTCGCGCGTACGTCGGAGAGCTCGTCGGCGCCGAGGCGGCGCTCCGCGACGGCGCGATCGAGCGCGCGAAGCGTCACCTGGAGTCCGCGCCGGCCGCGCTGCGCTCGTGGGAGTGGGCGCACCTCTCCGCGCGCGTCGACCAGGGCGCGGACGCGCGCCCGTTCGGACTGGGCAGCGCGCGATCGATCGCCGTCTCGCCCGATGGCCGCCTCGCGGCGCTCACGTCGCCGCGCATCGGGGGCTCGCCGGGCCGCGTCTCGGTCGTCTCCGTTCCCGACGGGGCCGAGGTCCGGTCGGGGTTCGACCTCCTCCATCCGACCGCCGCCGCGTGGAGCGAGGACGGCTCGATGCTCGCCTCCGTGACCCGCGACGGCATCTGTATCGTCCATCGGGTCGATGCCGACGGCCAGGTCGAGCACGCCCAGACGTTCCTCCTCGACGACCGACAGACGAGCGCCGCCTGGGCGGGGCCGCTCCTGGTCTGCGGCGGCGAGGGGGGGCAGGTGTGGGTCTGGGACTCCGACCGCAGTCTCGCCCGCACCGTGACGACGCTGAGCGGCGCGGTGCGCGCCGTCGGCAGCGCCGGTCGAGAGCCCCAGGAGGGCGATCGGGCGGACGACGGAGAGGGCGAGGGGGCCCTCGACGGGAGCCGGGCCCGCTGGTGGGCCGTCACGTCGTTCGGCACGCTCGCGCTCGGGGGCTACGAGGTCGAGCGCGTGGAACAGCTCGACCTCGCGGGGGACGAGCTCGCCGATGCCGCGATGGACGGCCGCGGGCACTCCGGTGTCGCCGTCACCCTCGGCGGAGCCGTCCACGCGATCTCGTTCGGGTCCGCCGTCCCCCGCCCGCTCCACAGCACGGGGTCGCGGCTCGTCTCGGTCGCGCTCGACGGCGACCTCGTCGCGGCCGTCGGTACGGACAAGCGCGTCCATCTCGTGGACGTCGTCGCCCGGCGGGCGATCCGCGCGCTCAGCGGTAGCCCGCACCGCCTGCTCGACGTCGCCTTCGTCCCCGGGACCGCGCTGCTCGTGACGACGGGGGCGGACGGGGTGGTCCGCACCTGGCATCGCGACGTCGCGGGCGGCGGCGTGCGGCTCGACGGGCACGTGGCCGAGGTGGTCTCGGCCGCGTTCAGTGCCGATGGCGAGCGGCTCGTCACGGGCGGCTCCGACGGACAGGTGCTCGTCTGGGACGTCCTCCGCGGAACGCCGATCCATCGCTTCGCGGAACCACCGGCCACCGTCGGCGCGGTCGCGTTGATGGGGGACGGGGACACTGTCGTCGCGGGGACGGCGGCGGGCGACCTCTTCCGGTGGAACCTCGGAGCGGGTCACGTCGCCACCTCGAACCTCGCCGGAGCAACGCTTGCGGACGTGGCGGTCGATCACGATCGCGGGCGGCTCTACCTCGCCACCTCGGCCGGCCTTCGCGCCCGGTCCCGCGACCTGGACGGGGTCGGTGGCCCGTGGCTCGAGGACGCTCACGTCGTGAGCCTCGCGCTCGACGCTGCGAGCGGTCACCTCCACGGGCTGACGCGGACGGGCGAGGCGTTCTGCATCGATCCCTCCGCCGCGCCCGGGAGCGCCGGCGCGCTCCTCTACCGCATCCCGCACGGCGTGGTCCCGATGCGCACCGGGCTCGACGTGGCGCCGCCCGTGGGCGCGGCGCGGGGGCTCGCCGTCTACACCACGGCGGACTTCGAGGCCGTCGTGTACCGCACGCGCGACGGCGCCGTCGAGCGCGTGCTGAGCAACCGCGGGACCGAGGGGGCGTTCGGCGAGCAGCTCGTTGGCGCGACGTTCTCGCCCGACGGCGAGCGGATCCTCGTCTCGACCCAGAACGGGCTTCTCGGCGTGTGGTCGGTCGCCACCGGAGAGCACCTCGTGGACCTCCGCGGCCACGTCACCCGCGCGACGCGTGTCGTGGGCTCGGACGCGACGGGCACGATCTGCTCCGTCGCGTCGGACGGGACGGCGAGGATCTGGAACGACCTCTCGACGCCGCAGTGGATCGCGGCTCTGGAGCGCAGCGCCGGGCTCTCCGACGCGGCGCGGAGGACGCGCGAGGCGCTGCGGCGGCCGCGGCTCCTCCACGAGGTGTGGAGCGAACTGCAGTCCACCGAGGGGCCGATCAGTCGCTCGACGCAGCTCCTGATCACGCGCATGTACCGGGGCGATCCCGGCGACCCGCTCACCGCGGCGCTCTACGCCCTCACCGTTTCGCGCAACGAGCTGCGGCGCTCGCTCCCGCCGCTCGTGACCTACGCATCGCGGAGCCTGCCCGAGGAGGATCCCCGCCAGCCGGAGCTACGCCGCGTGCGCAGTCGCTACGAGCGGGCGCGCCTCCTTGCGGACGTCACCGGCTTCGCTCCCGGCGTCGAGCCGGCGGAGCTCCTGCCGAAGCCGAGCGTGCAGCGCGTGCTCGTCGCGTCGCTCGCGTACTTCCCCTGGCTCCCGGTGGGGAGGGTCGTGACCGCGGTCACGCCCTGGATCGCGGCCGGGCGCGCGGTGTGGACCCGCTTCAGCCGGTAGGCGCGGGGGCGCGCGAGCCCTGGGACGTGCCGCGCGCGCGCAGCTCGGCCGCGAGCCGCTCGCGGACCGCGTTCTTGTGCACGTCCCAGAGCGGCGCGATGAGCTTGTCGGGCGGCGCGTCGCCCGTGAGGCGGTGCAGGATCTGGGTCGGCAGCAGGCGCTCGACGAAGTCCGCCAGCCAGTCGACGTAGCCGTCGACATCGAGCGTCTCGATCTCGCCCCCGCGCCACTGGTGCGCCATCTGCGTCTTCTTCAGCACCATCAGGTGGTGCACCTTCACGCCCTCGACGGCGGACCGGGCGAGCGCCTCGGCCGTCGCGCGCGCGCCCTCGCGACCATCGCCCGGCAGACCGAGGATCGCGTGCCCGACGGTCAGCAGCCCGGCCGCACGCGCTCGTTCGACGGCGTCCTCGAACTCGGCGAGCGTGTGCAGGCGGTTGATGTCCGTCAGCACGGCGTCGTTCGCGGACTCCAGGCCGAGTTCCAGCCACACGTCGGTGGTTCCCGCGAGGCCCTGCAGCGCGCCGAGCGCACCGTCCGGCAGGCAGTCGGGCCGCGTCGCGACGGCGACGGCGACGACCGGTCCGCCCGCGCTCGCGAGGTGCGGCCGGATCAGGTCGATCAGCTCGTCGAGCCGCCCGTCGTCGACGTACGTATTCGTGTAGCTCTGCAGGTACGCGATCGCAGCCACGTCGGGTCCACGGCGCGCCACGCGCGCGAGCCCCGTCCTGAGCTGCTCGGCGATGCTCGCTCCGTCCTGGAGCGCCCCGGTCCCCGAGCCCTCCACGTCGCAGTAGGTGCACCCGCCGAAGCCCTTGGTCCCGTCCCGGTTGGGGCACGTCGAGCCGGCATCGAGCGCGACGCGGTGCGTCGGCCGCCCGAAGCGGGCGCGCAGCCACGGCGCGAGGGTGCGGAAAGGGAGCTCCTCGGAGGGCATCGCGAAGATGCTACGCGGGGGCGGGCGGGGCGTGGTCCATCCGCGATGGAAGGCTCGCCCGCACTCGTCACCAGGTTTCGTCCGAGCCCTCCTCGCCGCACTCCTCACCGGCCGCCTCATCGGGCGCCTGCGGCGGCCTCTCGTCCGCGACCGGCACTTCGGATGCCGAGCCGTCCTCGACGGGCCAGACGCCTCGCCTCCGGTGACTCGACATCCGAAGCACCATCAGCGAACGAGTTCGACGCGCTGGGACGAATCCTGGTGACGAGTGCGGGCTAGGATCAGCGCCCGCGCCCCGGGGCGCGCACCGCCTTGGAGATCCAGCCCATCGTCATCGGCACCGCCGGTCACATCGACCACGGCAAGTCGACGCTCGTCAACGCGCTCACGGGGATCGATCCGGACCGCTGGGCCGAGGAGAAGGAGCGCGGGATGACGATCGACCTGGGCTTCGCGCGGATGGAGCTCCCCGACGGCCGACGCGTCGGGCTCGTCGACGTGCCCGGACACGAGCGGTTCATCCGCAACATGGTCGCCGGCGCAACGGGGATCGACCTCGTCATCCTCGTGGTCGCGGCCGACGACGCAGTCATGCCGCAGACCCGCGAGCACCTGGCGATCATGGAGCTCCTCGGGGTCGAGAAGGGCTTCGTCGCGCTGACGAAGGTCGACGTCGTCGACGAGGAGATGGTCGAGCTCGCCGCCGAGGACGTCTCCGACGCGGTCGCCGGCACCTTCCTGGAGGGCGCGCCGATCGTGCGCGTGTCCGCGATCACGGGCCAGGGCATGGAGGAACTCAAGGACCTCCTCGTCACCTTGGCCGGAGAGGCGGAGCCGCGCTCCCCGGACGGTGTCTTCCGCATGCCCGTCCAGCGCGTCTTCAGCGCGCGCGGCTTCGGCACGATCCTCACCGGCATCCCCGTGTCCGGCACCGTGTCGGTCGGGGACGTCGTCGAGGTCCTCCCGAGCGGGCAGAAGGGCAAGATCCGCGGCATCCAGGCGTACCACGACGCCGCGCAGAGCGCGCGCGCCGGTCACAGCAGCGCGCTCAACGTCGCGGACGTCGAACACCACAACGTCCACCGCGGCGCCGTCGTCGCGACGCCGGGCTTCTTCGCCGCGCAGTCGATGGTCGGAGCGCGCCTGCGCTCGCTCCGCACCGCCGAGCGTCCGATCGTGAACCGCATGCCCGTGCGCGTGCACACGGGGACGGCGGAGGGCGTCGGCGAGGTCGTTCTGCTCGACGCCGAGGAGATCGGCCCGGGCGAAGAGGGCCTCGTGCAGTTCCGACTGGAGCAGCCCCTCGTGTGCGCGCCAGGTGACCGCTTCGTCCTGCGCCTCGCCTCCCCGCTCGTCACCCTCGGCGGCGGCACGATCCTCGAGGAGAGCCGCTACCGACTGAAGCGCTTCAAGCGCTTCGTCATCGACGAGCTGGAGCGGCAGGCGGCGAGCCTCGGATCGACGTCCGCCCTCCTCGAAGCCCTCCTCGCCCGCGCGCCCGGCCGGTGGGAGACCCTCGACGAACTCTCGCGCGGGCTGAAGCGTCCTCGTGCGGACACCGACGACCTGCTGCGCGCGCTGGAGGCCGACGGTCGCGCGGTCGCCCTGGGCCCGGCGGGCCGCTGGATCCATGCCGAGACCCTCGAGCTGTGCCTCGCGCGCCTCCGGGACGCGCTCGAGGCCTGGTTCCGCGAGCACCCGATGCGCTCCAAGATGGACGTGCGCGACCTGCGCGCCAGCGTCGACCTCGATCCCGCGCTCCTCGGCGTGCTCCTCGAGCGGGAGGCCGAGGAGGAACGCGTGCGCCTGGAGGCCGGAGGCCTCGTCGCGCTCCCCGGCCGCGAGGTCGAACTCGATGACGCGACCCGCGACCTGCGCGACCGCCTCGTCGCGCTCTTCGACGCGGCGCGCTTCCAGCCGCCCAGCCCCGATGAGCTCGCCACGGAGCTCGGCGCGCCGCGCCCGGCGGTCGACGCGGTCGTGCAGCTCTGCGTCGATGAGCGTTCCGTGGAACATGTCGGCGGCGAGCTGTTCGTCTCCGCAGCCGTGCTGGACGAGGCGCGCGCGGCGGTCATCGCCAACTGCGAGAAGAACGAGAGCCTCGAGATTCCGGAGCTCCGTGACGCTCTGCAGACGACGCGGAAGTTCTTGATTCCGATCCTGGAGCACTTCGATACGGAGGGGCTCACGCTCCGCCAGGCCGGCCGCCGCGTCCTGAAGCGCCGGTGAACTGGCTGGCTTCAGTGTGCTAGCCGCGGGACCGGCTCGGCGGCTCAGAGCGCGAGCTCCCCAACCGCTTGCCACCCCGCCGCGAACGGGCTGGGGCTCCGCTGACTCCAGTCCTGCCGCCACCCCGCCAGGTCCCCGAACGTGAGCTGCATCGGCGCGCTCCCGCGGATCTGCGCGGGCGTCTTCTTGTCGCGATTGAAGCGC
>JBCDGE010000080.1:0-36856 GCA_038757895.1 Planctomycetota bacterium
CCATTCAAGTGGACCAAGACCGCGGATCAGATCCTCGAGAGCCTCTCGCGCTACTGCGCGAAGGCGGGCGCGATGCGTCGCTCGCGTGCCCGCCGCACAGATCGATGACTTATGTCGCGAACTTTCGGCTCACACCACTAGTGCCCTGTTTCAGAAGTTCCTTGTCACTTGCGCGCGCCCGAGCCGCCCATGCGGCGTTGGCGCTCACTGGACGTAGCGACTGCTACGCCACGTTCGCGCCGCCTTGCCTGGACGACACGGACACACGCCAGCGGCAAGGAACTTCCGAAACGTGACACCGGGCGAGGAGCGCTACGAAGAACCGGGTCCGGTGCGCGAAGGCGTCGCCTTAGCGCACCACCAGGCCTGATCGGCACCGGCGAGCGCATCCAGTGCGCCCTCCTGGGCGCACGCGGACATGAGGATCCCCGGGTCGTGCTTCTGTAAGGCCGAGGGCTGACGCGGCGCCCGGCGCGTAGCCTTGGTCTCCCCCGCGACCACCCCAACGCCAGCCGCCACTCGAGCGATGACCGTCCTCTCCAGCCTCGTCCTTCCCCTCCTCTCGACGCCGCTCGTCCCGACCACCGAGGGCGAGCACACCTGGCCGCAGTGGGACGGCCCCGCGCGCACCGGCATCTCGGTCGAGACCGACTGGGCCTCGGAGGGCAAGGAGAAAGACCTGTGGCGCGTCGAGCTCGGCCTCGGCTACTCGACCGTGTCGGTCGCCGACGGCCGCGTGTACACGATGGGCTACGACCGCGAGGCGGGACTCGACTCCGTGTTCTGCCTCGACGCCCTCACCGGGGAGACGATCTGGCAGCACAGCTACCCGAGCGAGATCTGGAACCGGGCGCACGAGGGCGGGACGGTCAACACGCCGTCGATCGACGGCGACGTCGTCTACTCGCTCAACCGCGAGGGCAACCTGTTCTGCCTCGACGGCAAGACGGGCGAGGTCGTGTGGCACAACTTCCTGATGGGGGACGACAACGCGCACGAGCTGGAGATCCCCGTGTGGGGATTCAGCGCGTCGCCGCTCCTGGTCGGGGACGACCTGTTCGTCAACTGCGGCCGCATCCTGTCGATCGACAAGGAGACGGGCGACGTTCTCTGGGTCTCGGCCGACTACGGGCACGGATACGGGACGCCGATCGCGTTCGAGCTGGACGGCGAGAACCTGCTCGCCGCGACGAACGGAGAGAAGGTCTGCGTCGTGAACCAGGAGGACGGCAGCGAGGTCGCATCCGTCGAGTTCGCCGGCAAGACCCGCGGGATCAACGCCGCGACGCCGGTCCTGATCGACGAGAACACGATCTTCGTGACGTCCGGCACGCTCGGCGCCGGCGCGCGCTTCGCGATCGAGGACGGCAAGCTCGTCGAGGTCTGGCAGAACCGCGAGATGATCAACTCGTTCTCGGGCTGCGTGAAAGTCGGCGACCACCTGTACGGGTTCGACCGACAGATCCTCGAGTGCATGGACGTCGAGGGCAACTCGATGTGGTCCGAGCGCGGGATCGGGAACGGCGCCGTCCTCGCGGCCGGCGACCGTCTGCTCGTCATGGGCGGGACCGGCGAGCTGATCGTCGCGAAGGCAAGCCCGGAGGCGTACGAGGTGCTCTCGAAGGTGAAGCTGTTCGAGGAGGGGCGCTTCTGGACGAAGCCGATCCTCGTCAACGGCGTCATCTACTGCCGGAACAGCAAGGGCGCGCTCGTGGCGCGCGACCACCGGATCGCGGACTGAGGGGCGCGCGCGGGGAGTCCCGCGCACGGCCATTCCTCCCGGACGATCCACATCCGGTGCAGCGCACCGAGCACCCGTCCGAGCAACGGTCGGGTGCAGGGAGGGCTACCCGTCCCCGGAGAACGAGGCCTCGGTCGCCGCGGCCCCGTCGACCGGCTCCTGACCGTCCCGTTCGAGCTGCGCCAGCCGCTTCCTGGCGAAGCGGAGCTCGTCCGGATCGACGCCCTCTGGTTCGGCGATCGCCGCGCGGAGAGCGAGCATGACCTCGTCTTCGTCGACGAGCCCGATCGCGCCCGCGTTCACCGACCAGCGGACCGGGATCGCTGCCTCCTCGTCCGCGTAGATCTCCAGCGCGCGCTCCAGCGCCTCGCTCGCCTCCTCGTGCTTCCCGTTCTCCACGAGGGCCTGGGCCAGCAGCACGAGGTCTCTCGCGATGTGGGTGTTCTCCTCCTCGAGCGCCCGCTCCTGGTGCTCGAGGAGAGCTCGGGCGCTGTCCTCGAAGGGCGCCAGGGAGTCGTTGCGAGCCAGGTTCCGCGCGAGGACCGTGGACACGCTCGCGAGGAACGGGTGGCGCGGTCCGTGGATCGTCTCCCAGCCGGTGAGGACCGGAGTGACCTGTTCGATGGCATCCGCGAACCGTCCTTCGGAGTTGTGCACGAGACCGACCGTCCAGCGAGCGATGAGGGTGTCCGGATGCCGCTCGCCGAGCACGCGTAGGCGACCTTCGAGGACCTCCCTCGCAAGGGGCCGCGCCTCGTCGAAGCGCCGCTCGCGCCAGAGCTGCACCGCGCGGTCCGACTTGAGCCCGAGCACCTCGGTGTGGTCCGGTCCCTCTAGCCGCGTGTAGCTCTCGATGAGCTCGAGCCGGAGCGCGTCCGCCTCGTCGGTCCGGCCCAGACGGTTGATCGCCAGCGCGAGCCCCTGCTTGGCGGCGAGGGTCTGCCTGTGGTCCGGGCCGAACCAGGCCTCGATGCCCTCCCACGCGTGGCGCGCGTACCGTTCGGCCGTCTCGAAGTCGCCGAGGATGTAGTACGACACTCCGATCGCGTCCTCGGCGACGAGGCTGCGGATGTCCTCCGTTCCGTAGCGCTCGATGCGTGCCGCGTACACCTCCTCCTGGACCGCGAGCGCCGCCCTCGCGTCGCCCCCCTCGCGCAGGATGGTCGCGAGCACGAGCTTCGCCGAGAGCGTCATGTCGTGCTCCGGCCCCATGACGCGCACCGATCGGGACAGCGCCTCCTCGAGGTACTCGCGGGCTTCAGCGCGTTCCTGGACCTCCTTGCACAGCGTCCCCAGGTTCAGGAGCGCGGTGATCGAGTCCGGATGGTCTTGACCGAACGCCTGCTCGCGGGCGGCGAGGACCTCCTCCAGCAGCGGCTCCGCGGCCGCGAAGTCGCGCTGGCCCAGGCGGGCGAGGCCCAGGCCGTTCAGCGAGACGACATACGCCTCCGACGCAGAGTCGCCGCCTTCGCGGTGCCGGAGCAGGAGCCTCTCGAACACACGGGCCGCGTCGTCGAACTGCCGCTCGTCGAGGTAGTGGATCCCGAGACCCCGCTCGACGCGGAGCGCGAGCGGGTGACGTGGTCCGAAGACGCGCTCGACCTCGGCACCGGATTCCTCGAAGGTCGAGAGGGCCAGCTCGCGCTGCTGCAGACGGCTGTACGCGATCCCCATCTGGACCAGCGCCCCGAGCGCCTCCTCGCTCTCGGCTCCGAACTCCGCGAGGGCGAGCTCTCGCGCGCGCTGCGCCTCCTCGAGCGCGGACTCGTACTCGGAGATCGCGTGGTAGGCGGTCGACATCGTCGCGTGCATCTCGATCGCGGCGCGGCGCTGGCCCCCGAACTCGACGTCGATCCGGTCCGCGGTCTTGTCGAGGATCGCGCGGAGGAGCGTCGTGTCCTCGCCTTTCGCGATCTCGGGGCTGACCCCGGTGAGGATCGTCCTGAAGAACTCCGAGGTCGCCTCGGCGCGGTCCGCGTTCTCCGCGGCCACGAGGTACCCGCGGAGGGTCCCGATCAGCCCGACGACGAGAACGCCGAAGACGGCCACCGCGCCCGTGACGAGCGCGGCGTGGCGCCGCGCGAACTTGCGGATCTGGTAGGTCGTGCTCGGAGGCCGAGCGCGGATCGGCTCGTTGGACAGGAAGCGCCTCAGGTCCTCTGCGAACGCCGCCGCGCTGGGGTAGCGGCGGGCGGGGTCCTTCTCGAGCGCCTTGAGCACGATCGTCTCGACGTCGCCGCGGAGGGTTCGATCGATGGCGCTGAGGGGGCGCGCCTCTTCCTCGCGCACGGCGCGCAGCGCCTCCAGAGCGACCGGGTGCGTCGCGGCGTAGGGCATCCGCCCCGCGATCAGCTCGTACGTCACCACGCCGAGCGAGTAGATGTCGCTGCGGGCGTCGATGTTCGCAGAGTTCCCCGCCGCCTGTTCCGGGCTCATGTACGGGATCGTGCCCATGATCTGCCCGACGTTCGTGTGCAGCGTCGTCACCTGCACGTCCGCGTCCGTGGCGCGCGCGAGCCCGAAGTCGAGGATCTTCGGCTGCCCGTCGTCGTCGACGAGGATGTTCTCGGGCTTCAGGTCGCGGTGGATCACGCCGCGCTGGTGGGCATGCTGGACCGCGTCGCAGATGCGCGCGATCACCTCCAGGCGCTGACGCGTCCCGAGGCGCTCCTCCTCCGCGAACCGGCCGAGGGCTCGACCGCGGATCAGCTCCATCGCGAAGTACGGCTGCGAGCGACCGGCGATCTCGAACAGGCCCGCCTCGTAGACCTGCGCGATCCCCGGGTGCTGGAGCCGCCCGAGCACCTGCGCCTCCAGCTCGAAGCGGCGACGTGTCTCCTTGGTCAGGATCGCCTGCGTGACGATCTTCAACGCGACGATGCGGCGCGGGTTGTCCTGCTCGGCCTCGAGGACCGCGCCCATTCCGCCTCGCCCGAGCAGGCCGCGGACGCGGTAGCCGGCGACCTCGTCGGGCAGGGACGCCTCGTCGTCGCCGATCAAGTCGTGGGCCGACGCGACGAGGTCGGCGGTCAGCCGACCGTGCTCATCCGCGCGATCGCTCGCCCGCAAGAGGCGCTCCACGCGGGACCGAAGGACCTCGTCGTGGCAGGCCGAGACGAGGAACTCGGCGCGCTCGGCGGCCGGAAGCCCGAGTGCGGCATCGAACAGCTCACGTTCGTTCAGAGGCTGGCGGGGCACGGTCCTGGTGCGGTGGAGCGGGCGCGGCACTCGGGTCCGCGATGTGCCGAGGTTAGCAAGCCTTCCCCCGCCGCCGGAACGCCGTCCGTTCGCAGGCCGGCTGCGCGCTCTCCGTGACGTCTCGCTCCGCCTCTCGGGGACTTCGAAGCGGATCGGTCCGGCCCTCCGTCCCGGTCGGGCCGTCGGGGTCGTGGAAGTCGAAGCGGGAGGCGAGACCTCGGAAGAACTCCACTCCTCGGAGGCTGTTCCCCCGAGCGTCCAGGTGCGGCGACCACGCGCAGAATCCCGCGACGTTCGGGACGACCACCAGGACCACACCCGACGAGCCACTCTTCGCGGGTAGACCGACCTGCAGCGCCCAGTCGTCGCTGACGTCGTACATCCCGCAGGAGTCCATCAACGCCAGGCACTTCTGCACCGTGGACGATCGCAGCACGCGTTCGCCGGTCTTCGGGCAGACCCCTCCGTTCGCCAGAGTCGCCGCGACCATCGCCATGGACTCGACCGTCATCTCGATGGCGCAGCTCCGGAGGAAGAACTCGAGCGTGGGCGGCAGCTCCGTCCCTTCCGGAAAGGCCCCACTCTCGCGCAACAAGTAGCCCAGAGCGAGCCTGCGGTTCGCGGTGCTGAGCTCCGAGAGGAACGTCTCCTGGCTGAAGCCCGGTCGCGCGCGACCCGCGAGGTCCTGCCATTTCCCGAGGACGTTGTCGAAGCGATTCGCCATCGGGAGCCCGGGCCCGATCAACGCCCCGCTCATGATCGCGCCGGTGTCGATCATCGGGTTGTACGGGAGGCCTCGTGAGTTCAGGGTGAGCTCGTTGAACGGCGCGCCCGAAGGCTCGCACCCGATGTGTCTGTGCACGCCCTCCACGCCCTGCTCCTCCAGGGCGAGGCAGTAGCTGATGGGGTTGCACGTCGACTGAACGCAGAACTCGCTCCGCGCGTCGCCGACGCTGAAGCACTGTCCGTCGACGGAGGCCACCGCTGCGCCGAACCGTTCGGCGTTCATGCGACCGAGCTGCGGAATGCCGCGGGCCGACGCGCCGCTCCACTCCCGGTCGGATCGGTCGAAGACCTCTCGGAGCGTGTTCGAGAAGGAACGGAAGTCCCGGATGATGAGCTCACCGCGCAGCGCCTGCTCGATGATCGAGAGGCTCGGATCGATCGCGCGCCGGAAGGCCGCGAGGTCGAGAATCGGGCCGGACTCGGCGAGCAGCGCCAGCGTGTCAGCGATCCGTGGATCGTCGGGGCCGAGACCCGATTCCCGCAGCGCCGCGACGAGCCGACTCGTGGGGAACGCCTCGTCGGCGCCGTCGCGCAACGCCTCGAAGAGCAGGCTCCCCCTGCAGGCTCTCGAGAGGCTTCTTTGCGCACCCTGGGACGTCTGCGTGTGAGGCTTCATCGTCTTCCGTTCCGTGGGTTTGAGGAGAGGGCGAGGAGATACTCATGGAGGAGCGGTTCGATCCCGCAGCGACGCCACCGTTCTGAGCGCGACTGCCGGAACGACCGCGAGGGGCGTCTCTCAGGCCGCCGTCGGGAGGCGCTCGATGGCTGCCGCCAGGAGCAGGCGACTGACCGTGTAGGGATCGCAGTTCGCGCCCGGCCGGCGATCCTCGAAGTAGCCCGCCCCCTCCCGGGCCACGGTGCGAGGGATCCGGATCGACGCTCCGCGGTCCGCGACGCCTCCCTTGAACGCGTGGATCGAGCAGGTCTCGTGGAGCCCGGCGCCGTAGGCGGCGATGTGGTGATCGTGCCGCGTCGCGAGCCGTTCGATCGCGGTCTCGATCACGGAGATTCCGCCCGGTTCGCGCATCGCGCGGGTCGAGAAGTTGGTGTGCGTGCCAGCGCCGCCTCGGTCGCCGTTCGCGGGCTTGTGGTCGAACGAGACCGCGAGGCCGTGGTCCTCGGCGAGCCGGAGGAGCAGCCAGCGAGACATCCAGAGATGGTCGGAGACGTTGAGGGGGTCCGCTGATTCGGAGTCGACGCCGCGGTAGCCCACCTGGAACTTCCACTGGCCGGGCATGGCCTCCGCATGGGTGCCGTGGAGCATCAGTCCGGCTTCGATGCACGCGGCAGCGTGCTCCTCGACGAGCGAGCGGCCGAAGGCGCGATGGGCCCCGACCCCGCAGTAGAACGGACCCTGGGCGACTGGCTGATACCCGTCCGGCCAGCCGAGCGGTTGTTCGCCGTCGAAGAGCGTGTACCCCTGCTCGAAGCCGATCCACGGCTCCAAGGCGCCTGCGCCGCCCGCCATCAGCGCCGCGAGGGCGGCCCGCGTGTCGGACGCGTGCGGTGTCCCGTCGGCGTCGAGCACCTCGCACAGGACGAGGACGCTGCCGCCGCCGCGGATCGGGTCCAGTACGACCGAAACGGGCCCGAGGAATAGGTCGGAGTTGCCCTCTTCCGCTTGATGGGTCGACGATCCGTCGAAGCTCCAGCGGGGAAGGTCCGCGAGCGTCAGGGCCCGACCGTGGTCGGTGGGCAGGATGCGAGTCTTGCTCCGGAGGGTCTGGGTCGGTTCGCTTCCGTCGATCCAGATGTACTCGGCGTGGTGGAACCTCATTCTCGGGTGGGGTGAGGGGCCTGTCGGGAAGGACGATCTGCGACGATCGGTCCGCGCCATCTCTCTCTCGAAGGGCCTTGCGTGATTCGGCCCTGGACGGGATCAGGCAATCGCCGAAGACTTCACCGCCGCCGGCGCTCGCGCGTCTCATCGATGTCTCAGACGAATCTCACGCAACTGCTTCGGGCCGCCAGGGACGGGGAGGAGGGCGCCGCCGACCGCCTGATCGAGGGCGTCTACAGCGACCTGCGCCAGGTCGCGCGTCTCCAGTTCCGCCGCGAGGCACCGGGCCACACGCTCCAGCCCACCGCCCTCGTGAACGAGGCGTGGCTGCGCCTCGCCGGCCAGGAGGGGGAGTTCGAAAACCGAGCCGAGTTCTTTGCGGCCGCGGCGCAGGCCATGCGAAGGATCCTGATCGACCACGCCCGGATGGCGCGCACCGACAAGCGCGGCGGCGGTGCGAAGCGCGAGACCATGACCCAGCTCGGTGGCGTCGACCGAGAGCTGTCCGTGCTCCAGGTCGACGACGCGCTGCAGGCCCTCGAGAGGGAGTATCCCGACCTCGCATCGATCGTCGAGCTCCGCTTCTTCGCAGGGCTCACCGTCGAGGAGGTGGCGGAGGTCCTCGGCATCTCGACGGCGACGGTGAAGCGGCACTGGGCCTACGCCCGCGCCTGGCTCTTCGAGAAGATGGGCGGCGCGGACTGAACGCCCCGTGCGGCCCCCGGCGCGATCCCGGAGGCGCGTGCGAACGAGAATAGCCCCCGGGCCCCGGCACCCACCCGGGCGCCGCGATCCCGGGGACGCGCGTCGACGCAACTCCGACGCGCTGAAGGAGCGACCGAAGGTGTCGCGTGACGGCGCCCGATCTGGGCTCACGGATTCGGGAAGAAATCGGCCGGCGGGCGGATCAGTGGGCAGCGGACGGGACGTGCAAGCTGCAGCTCGACGCGTCAGCGGCCAGTCGTTCAGTCACCGCGCTCCGCTCTCCGCCGCGCTCGCCAGAGCTCGCGACTGCGTCGGGCGGTCCACAGGCGCTCATCCAGCTTCCTGAACAGCTCCGGGTGATCCGCTTCGGTGATGTAGACGGTCTCGTGGGTCATGCCGCCCCCGCCGGTCGGCACCGCCCTGGTCGCCGGCCAGACGCGCCCCTTCCCCACGGGCTCGGTCCCGATGTTCACCGGACCCTGCGTCACGCGCCGGACGTTCATCGAGCTGGATCGAGGCGCTCTGCACTTCCCCCAGCTGGAAGAGCTGGTCGGCCGCCGCGTCGATCTCGTCGATCAGCTCGAGGTTCAGCTGGCTCGCGATCCCGGCAAGCTCGGCGGCCGTTGCGTCGGCGTACTTCTCTTCGAACGAGATCCGCTCGACCGGGCGCGTGGCTGCGGCCGAGGGTCCCTGCGAGGGAGCACTCTCCGGGGCGACGGCCTCCATCCGCGGCTCGGGTACGGCAACGCGGCTCGACGGGACGAGGTCTCCGAGATCCGGATCGGCCTGCTGCTCTCGATCGGCGGGCCTCTTCGTGGCGACGTCGGCGCCGCCCTGTTGAACCGGAGAGGACTCGGAGTCGAGTACGAACCAGGCCAAGACCAGCGACGCGACCACGGCCACGCACGCGAGCGCGAAGGCGTGAGGTCGGTCTCGTTCGGTGAATGCCATGGGAATCGCGACGGCGTGGTCGAGTCGCCCGCGTCCCGAAGGACGCCGTCGATGTGACTCGCGGCTCTTCCCCCGTGGAGATTCAGCATCGCGCCAGGCAGGATCCGCCCGGCCACGAAGTGGAGTCTCACACCACTAGGGGCCCGCTCCTCCTCGTTGCCAGGCGGACGGTGGATCGAGCGGCAGAAGCCCGTGCCACAGGTCGCTCCGATCGGCGAGACTCGGGTCGACGAAGGTCCCGACCCCGTCCCCAGCTTTCGGAGCGCTCCCGTGGTCCCTGCCCTCATTTCCGTACTGGTCGTCTCCCAGGCTCTTCGAGCGACCGAGCCGGTGGACCTCGACCTGCGTCTCGGAGAGGCGCGTTCCGACCAGATCGTCGCCGCGGACGGCGTCGTCACGACGCCCGATCTCGAGGTGATCTCCTACCCGGGCTATGCGGTCCGAGGCCGGAGCTACCGGCTCGAAGTCGAGGCGACGACCGACGCCTGCGTGCGGCTCGAATCGTGGAGCTTCGACCCGTACCTCGTCCTGCGGGACGCGACCGGAGCCGTCGTGGCCGAGAACGACAACGGCCCGTTCAAGCGCCACGCGCAGATCGAGGTCACGCTCGAAACGGGGGTCCCGTACCGGGTGGAGGCCTGCGCGCTGCACGGCGACGTGGGGCCGTTCATCGTGCTCGCCGAGCGCGCGCCCTGCCCGGTCCAGAGCTTCGAGCAGAAGCTCGCTGCGGTCCAGGTCGCCCGCGACGAGGCGCTCGCGAGCGGGGACGATCGCGGGTTCGCGTGGACGCTCATGTCCGAGGTCCACCTGCACTACGACCAGGGGAGGTTCGACGCGGGCGCACCGCTCGTCGACGAGCTCCTCGAGCTGCGCGCTGAGATCTACGGGCCCGACCATCCGCTCACCATCGGCCTTGTGGACGAGCTGGCGATCGCGCGGATCGTTCGCGGGGAGGCCCGTGGCGTCATCCCGATCCTCGAGGAGCAGCTCGAGCGCAGGCGCGAGGTCCTCGGCCCGGACCATATCGATGTCGCGTCGAGTCACGTCCTTCTGGCGTCTGCGCACAACGATCTTGCGCGCTTCGATCGCGTGATCGATCACCGTACCGCCGCGATCGAGATCCTCCGCCCGCACGCGGCGTTGCGGCCGAGAGCACTCGTCAGCGCGCTCGCTTCGGTCGCGCACGTCGAGGTCGAGATCCGCAGCCTCTCGGACGCACTCGAACACCTGGATGAGGCGCGCGAGGTCGCCGAGATGTGGCTCCCTGCCGACGACCCGTACCGGATCAACATCTGGGGCACGCTCGGGTTCCTCGCGCAGCAGCAGGGGCGACACGAGGAAGCCGTGTCCGCATACGAGCGGGCCATCGAGCTGAGCGTCGAGTCCTACGGCGAGGACCACCCTTTCACGGCGAGACTGATCGCGAGCCGCGCGATGCACCTCCTCGATCTCGGGGACTTCGCGCGCGCGCGTCGCGACCTCGAGCGGGCCCTCGAGAGTACGGTTGCGGCATACGGGCCCGGCGACGTGCGGACCGCCTCCGTGCGGGCAGACCTCGGTCACGCTTACTTCCGGGTCCGCAACCTCGAGCGCGCCGAGGAGGAGACCGCGCTCGAGTCGACGCGCGGGAAGTGGGGTGAGGATCACCCGCTCGTCGCGATCTACCGGTCCGACCTCGCCGCCGTCCTGCGGCTGCGCGGGGACCTCGAGTCCGCGATCGAGCTGCAGCAGCTCGCGTGCGACGCGGATCGGCGCGTCCTCGGCCCCAGTCATCCGCGCACCCTGCGTCGGCGGTCGGAGCTCGCCAAGATGCTCGCTCGTTCGGGACGGGAGGACGACGCGATGGCGATGCTCGACGAGGTGCTGGAGGCTCTCGACGACACGAGAGGATCTCCGGTCGGCGCGGCGGACCGCGCGATGCTGATGGAGGACGCCGCGATCCTGCGGGTCCTCGACGGTGACATCGAGTCCGCGGTCGCGTACTACACCGCCTCGCTCGAACTCCACGAGAGCCTCGTCGGCCCCGCGTCGCCCGAGACGACCGGCACGGTCTCCCGCATCGCGCGCCATCGAATCGATCTCGGCGAGGCGGAGGAGGCCTGGCGCCTGCTGCTCCGCGGCTCGGCGGAACGCCTGGACGAGCTGGAGCGAGCGCTCGTCGCTCAGACCGAGGCCGAGCGGTTCCGCTACCTCGCGGGGCTCCGCTCGCGCATGGAGCTCATCGCCGCGATGGCACCGATGCAGGGCGATGAGGGACGGGCTCTCGCGTTCGCGGAGTTCCTCCGGTGGCGTGGCATCCTCGGCCGGGTACAGGCGTCCAGCGCGGCGCGCGAGGCGGCGCGACTGAGTCCCGACGCGCACGCGACGGTCGACGAGCTGCGCTCTCTGCAGGGACAGCTGTCACAGGCGATCCACGGGCGGGGGGACGATCCGATCACGGACGAGGAGCTCGACGTTCTCCGCAGGCGTCGCGCCGACCTCGAGCGGAAGCTCGCGACGCTCGGGCGCGACCCGGCCGAGAGGGAACGCACGGACCTCGAGCGGCTCTCATCGTCGCTGCCGGACCGCACCGCGCTCCTCGTGTTCGTCGAGCATCGGGTCTGGCGTCTCGTCGAGACCGGTGGGAGCTGGTCCGAGCCGCGGGTCTCCGCGTGGCACATGAGGAACGGAGGCTCGGTCGCCGTCGTCGATCTCGGCCCCGCCGCCGAGATCGGGAGCGCCGTCACTGCGCACCTCGCATCCGTCGTCGGCGCGACGGGGGCCGAGCGCGGCCTCGGCCTCGGCATCGGCGCGGGCCGACCCGCGCGCACCGCGGGCGCCCGCTTGCGCGAGCTCGTCTGGGAACCGCTCGCCGGCTCGTTCGAGGGCATCGATCGAATCCTGGTCTCGCCGGACGGCGCCCTCACGACGCTGCCGCTGGAGACGATCCCCCTGGAGGGCGGCCGTTTCCTGATCGAGGAGAAGGCGTTCGTCTACAGCACGGAGATCGAGCGCCTCGTCGGGCAGAGCCACCGGCCCGCGGGGGGCGCCAGGACCCTCCTCGCGGTCGGCGCCGTCGACTTCGACCGACGAGAGGACGGTGTCGCGTCGACCGCCTCCTCGCTTCGGAGCGCCGGCCTCTCGACATCGTCCGCCATGAGCTGGTCCCCGCTTCCCGGGACGGGTGACGAGGTGCGGGCGATCGCGGCCCTCCACGCCGAGCTCGTCGCCGCGGACGGGGAGAGCGGTTCGCGGCGGATCCTCGTCGGTGCAGAAGCGACCGAGGAGGAGCTCAAGGATCAGCTCTCGCGGCACGCGATCGTGCACCTCGCGACCCACGGGTTCTTCCAGCGCGACGATCGCGCGAACCTCTGGGTCGCGTACCGCGACGCGGACTCCGCGACGGCGACCGAGCAGGTCACGGGGACCCATCCCGGTCTCCTGTCCGGCCTGGCGTGCGCTGGCGCGAACGCGTCGTCGCCCGGCGGGATCGACGACGGCTGTCTGACCGCCGAGGAGGTCGCATGGCTCGACCTCGGCGGAACGGATCTGGTCGTGCTCTCGGCGTGCGAGACCGCGCTCGGGAGGGCCGAGTCCGGCGAGGGGATGATCGGGCTGCGGCGGGCGTTCACGATCGCGGGAGCGAGGTCGGTCGTCAGCTCGCTCTGGTCGGTCGACGACGACGCGACGCGCGAACTCATGGTCGCGTTCTACCGGAGGATGTGGGAGGACGGGCTCGGCGTGGGGGACGCGCTGCGCGCGGCACAGCTCGAACGCCTCCACGCCGACCGGGCCGCGGGCGGCGACGGCGGCGCGGTCGCGTGGGGCGCGTTCGTCCTTTCGGGCAAATGGCGCTGACATTCCGCGTCCCGTTGCGGAGGCGCGCGGGCCAGCCTCCGCCTCGATCCGATCGGTCGGGCGTCAGCGGATCCGGTAGTCGGCCTCCAGAGCGAGGACGCACGCGGCCGTGATCTCGGCCGCGGTCGAGGTCGGCAGGACGTTCGACTCGGGCTGCCACGATCCCTTGAATGTGCCGTCCTTGCGCTGGTGGGCGAGCAGGGTTTCGAAGCGGTACGCGGCGAAGTCGCGGTAGTCCGCGCGAGCCGCCGGGCCTGGGACGTCCGCGACCCGCCACAGCAACCGCGCCGAGGGGGCGTCGCGTGTCGGTTCCATCTCGAGCCGGCGCGCTGCTTCCTCGACGAGCGCGGCGACGCGCGCGCGCACGGGATCCTCGGCCTGACTGCGGCGACCGGCGGCCGTCAGGACGCCCGCGACCGCGATGAGGTTCGTCGGGTCGGCGTCTGCGCGGCGCTGCAGCTCGGCGGTCGCCGACGCGAGGTCTCGAACCGTGAGCTTCGCGTCCCGCGCCGCGGTCATCAGCTGGACAGCTGCCAGGAGCGCCTCGTCGGACAACGACGCGACATTTGCTCGGTCGTCGAACCAGGACGACGCGGCGCGCAGCGCCTGCTCGACGCGCCGCTTGAGAATCACGCTCTTGTCGATGGCGTAGAGCTCGGTCAGCGCGGTCGCAGCGAGACAGTGATCGAGGGCGTGATCCACGTCGGCGCGAAGGCGCTCCGGGCCGTCCTGGATCATGCCGGTCGCAGGGTCCTGCAGCGCGAGAAGGCGCCTCGTGAGCGTCTTCACCTGCGCGCGGTACGGGCCTCGGGTCATGCTGGAGCCATCTCCCGCGAACGCGAGCAACGCGAGCGCCTCGGCGCGCAGAGGCCGCGGTTCGTTCCCTTCGGCGACGAGGACGCGGAGCCACTCCAGCCCGTCCTTCACCGCCTGCTCGGGACCCTTGCCGCCGCCGGCTCGAAGGTTGCGTCGGCCGCCGAAGCGCCCTTCGTAGCGACCGCCCCTGGCGCCCCCGATTCCCAGCACCGAGTTCGTGTGGCCGGAGTCGAACGGCGAGTCGGCGTTCCGGTCGGGGTCGCCCTCGGTCCGTTCGAACGCTTCGTTCGAGTCCGCCTCGTTGTGATCGGAGACCTCGAAGTCCTCGACGATCGGTTCTTCCTCATTCTGGTCTCCGTGAAGTCGTCGACGATCGGCGGCCTCCACCGCGAGGAACGACGTGTACGCGCACTGGACGCCGTGGCGCAGCGAGGTCGCGATCATCTCGCTCACGATCTCGTCGCTCGTGCGATACGCGCCGCGATCGATCGCGCGCCAGTCGCGGGCTGCGGCGCCGGGAGCGCCCCTGGAGAGCTGGTCGTGGAGGCGCTGCGCGGCGCGCAGGTCGTCGAGCTTCGCCGAGGCATAGCGGCGTCCGACCGCGGGGTCGCCCCCCGCGGACTCGCTGACGTTGACGTTGCACTGGTGACGCACCGCGCCTTCGCTGCCGTTCGCCTCCATCTCGAACGTCGCCAGGCCGTGGCCGCGGAGCTTGCCGGAGACCACCACCTGGGTGCCCGCGTAGGCATCGGGGATGCGCCGCGGATGCAGGCCGATGAGTTCGACGCCGGTCGCGCGAACACGTACGTCGGTGAGCACAGGAGCCGACGTGCAGGAGAGGAGCTGACGGACGCGCGGTTCGATCTCCAGGGCGCTGGCGAAGAGCTCCGCTCCGCCCCGCGTTGCGGCCGCGATCCCGTGCAGCAGCGCTGCGTCGACGTCGTCACCGATCCCGAACGCGTGAAGCCGCAGGTCGGCCTCGGCGATGCGCTGCGCCTCCGCGAGCAGCCGCGTGGGATCCGTGATTCCGAACGTCGGGCGGCCGTCGGTCAGCAGGACCACGAGGCGCGCACGGTTCGGCCCCGGCGGTTCTTCCGCGATCCGCAGCAGCGCGTCGCCGAGCGCGGTGCTTCCGCCCGCCTCTGCTCCGTCGATCGCAGCGTGCAGCTTCGCGCGATTCTCCTCTGTCATCGGACTCATGGCCGGGAGCGCCGCCTCGACGTCGCTGCTGAAGAGCAGGACGTTCATGCGGTCGGTCTCACGGAGACCCGCCACGACCCGAAGCGCGGTCTGACGGGCGCGTTCCAGCTTCTGGCCCATCATGCTGCCCGACGTGTCGAGGACGAGCAGGAGATCGCGCGGCATGACGTCCTTCGCGCTGATCGCACCGGGGGTGAAGACCGCTCGGAACCAGGTATCGCCGCCTTCGTCGCGATAGGTGCGGACGTCGAAGGAAGAGGTCTCGTTCGCGAGGCGCGCGGTGATGGAGAGCCCTTCGGGCGGAGCGACGTCGTCATCGCCGGGAGCGCGCTCCCAGCTGACGACGCTGCGCCGCGGGCTGATCGTCGCGACGTCAGCGCCGCGCACAGAAGCCGTGACATCGCCGAGCTTGCCGGACGAGCGAACGTCGACCGTCGCCGTGGTCGTCGCGTTCTGCGCGTAGGCGCCGCTGAGCGGCACGGTCAACGTATACGCGCCGTCGAGCAGCGGAGCGCGCTGGTCGTACGAGATCTCGACGACGGTGTCGACGTGCGGAAGAACCGGCGCGACCGAGAGGCGAAAGCGACCGTCCCCGATCTGCTCGAGCAGCGCTGGATCTCGGCGCTTCCGCACGATCTCGTCGTACACGCGACGCGCGCGGCGGCGCTCGGCGAGCACGCCCTCCAGCCGTTCTCCCCCGACGGTCATCGAGAGTCCGGTCATCGATGCGTCGACTGGCAGCGGGAACTCGTAGATCGCTTCCGCGGGCCCCGTTCCTTCGTACCGGAACACCTGGCGCACGCGGACACTCGCGAATCCGTCGTCGATCGTGGCCTGAACGGTCTGCGACGCAAGACGGACCCTCTCGTCCGATCCACCGCGCGTGACGAGCTGCGCGGGCACGACAGGAACGAGCAGCAGGAAGAGCGCGAGTCGCAGAAGTGTTGCCATGGTGCTGGCAACGTGGGGCATCGCGGCTGGTTCACTCGTGCAAGGAGACGTTCTGGCTGTCACGCGACGCGACCCTGCGGCAACGCCCTCCATGGACGCGCATCGAACCGGATCCACGCGGGCTGCTCACCGCGCCGGCGAACTGACCCGATGGCACGCTGTCGTCCCATCGCTGGGACGATCCGCGTCGCCGCAGGACGGCTCGGCGGCAGTGAGTCGCACTGCACCGCCAGGGCGAGTCCAAGCGGGAGAGTGCGATCGTCACCGGAGGTCGCCCGCGCGAAGCGTGGTGACTCGAGAGCCCCCGATTGGTTCACGTTTCCCGGATCAAAATCAACCGGGTTCGGTCCTGCGCGAACGCGCCAAGGATCTCGAGAGCGCCCTAGACTGCAACGCAACGCGGCGCTTCGAGCGTAGCTTCCAACGCACGCCGCCTACCTGCCCATCCTCGTCCCGGCACCGCCCGCATCGCAGTTGAGCAACCCGGAACCGTATCACGATTACGAACGCCTTCGTCGCCACACACGGAGCCTTGCCCGCTCGATCGCAAGGGGCGACGAACATCTCGCAGACGATCTGGAGCAGGCGACTCTGCTCGTCGCGCTCCAGTCACGGCCGCGGTCCGAAGACTCGCTGCGCCCGTGGCTCTTGAGCATCTGTGTCAACACGCTTCGCCGAGGCCTCCGAAGAAACCGGACGCTCGGAGAACCGAACGACGAAGAGATTCCGTCCGACGAGGTCGATCCGCTGAACCTCGCGCTCGACGACGAGATGCGCCGTGAGCTGAGATCGGCGGTCCGTCGACTTCCGCCGCTGCAGTCGGAGGCCATCGAGCTCCGGTTCCTTCACGGGCTCTCCGCGGTCGAGGTCGCCGAACGGCTGGACATCCCCGTCGAGACCGCCCGGACGCGGATCAAGCGCGGGCTGACGGCGCTGCGTGCGAAGATCGACGATTCGGCGGAAGACGGCTGGGCGCGCCGCTTCGGCGCGGTCGTCCTCGCCGGGTTCGAACCGATTCGCCGACGACTTCGCAGCCTTGCACTCGTGGCCTCGGTGGGCCTGGCGGCCTGGGTTGGCGTCGCGATGCTCGATTCGGACCCCGTTCTGGAGCGAGACTCCGTGGTCGCCCCCGCGGAGACGGACGGTCTGGCAGCGCCGAAGACGGTGAACAGGGCCGGGCCACGCGTGGCAGCCGCCGAGTTCGCGAGCGTCCGCGTCTCCGCCTCCGCTTCCCTCGCGGAGTACTGGAAGCTCGGGGTGCACGTCGCACTGTCGGGCGAGGACGGGACCGTTCACGTCGCTCGGATCGGGCCGGACACGACGGATGAGCTGAGAGGCCTCACTCCCGGCACGTACGAGGCGAAGATCGGCGCCCTGGTGGTCGCCCGGCGACAGCTCGACGTCGGGCCGCAGGAATGGGAGCTCACCTTGGATTCCATGCCGGCGTTCGACGTACGCGTGGTCGACGTCATGGGGTCGCCGGCGGACGGAGCGGAGGTCTTCGAGAGGACCCCCGGGAGCGTGCAACCGCGGTTGCTCGGTCGAACCGATGCCGCCGGTCGCCTGTCCGTCGAGGTCACGTCGTCGGAGAGCTGGATCGCGGCCCGCGGAGCTCCCGGTGCGGTGTCCGAGTCCGTGCCGATCGGACACACGAGCCGCCACGCGACCGGTGAGGTCGCCCTCACCCTGGGCGATCAGCCGGTGCACTGGACTCAGATCACGATCCCTGAGGATCCCGCACTCGAGGGAGCGGTCGTGCGGTGGCTGAACTGCGGTATTCGCGCCGGACGGGGCGTCGAATGGGGAAGAGGATTGCACGAGACGGCCGATTGGCTGCCGCCCTGGCGCGACGCCCTGGGCGCCTATGGCTTCTGCGCCCAGTTCCGAGGCTGGCGGATCGAGCTGGTCGGTGATGACCAGAAGGTGCACTGGATGAGCCCGATGATCGAGGGGGGCTCGCCGCCTCCTTCGACGCTGAGCGTCGGCGCAAGACACTCGATTCGCGCCCGACTCGTCGATGATGAGGGTCGACCATTCCGCCACCTCTACTGCGACATGCGGCCGTACCGGAACTACGACCGCATCTTCGTCTGCACCCACACCGACGCGCAGGGACGTGTCGAGTTCTCGACCCGCTGGAATCTCGAGCGGTCGGCCATCGGCGCGCTTGGCAAGGCAGCGTGGATCCTGAACCCCTCCCCTGGGATGGACCCCGACGAGTCGTCGATTGAAGATGTGGGCGATCTCGTGCTTCCGGCGGAGGAGGCCGTTCTTTACGTGTTTCGCATCGTCGGCGCGCGTGGCCCTGTCGTCGCAAGCCCCGTCTACGGTGACGCGGGACCGGAGGAGAGCATCGGTGCCTATCGACCCCTTTGGTGCTCGCTCGACGTGCCCGACCAGGAGCTGTTCGAGCTGCCGGCGACGTACGGGACGCTCGTCGGCGTGCGGTTCGAGTGCACTCCGGACGACCCGACGGAACCCAGTTCGTTCCGGTTCATCGACGTTCGCACCGAGCGTGCGAGTGAGGAGCCGATCGCCGTCGACTTCGAGACGACGCAGACGACGTCGGTCAAGGGTCGTGTCGCGGCGGCGGCGCTACCGTGCACCGGCTATCTCTACTTGCGGCCGTTCGAACACTCCATACCGGTCAGCATCGACCCGGTCAGCGGTCGCTTCTCGGCCGACGGGCTCCCGCCCGGCGAGTACTCGGTGCATGCCTTCGACGCCCGCGGTAGGGCCCTCTCGGGTGCCGCTCCGCTTCAGTGCCTCCCCGGCGAGACCGGTGACTTCGGCGTGCTCGATGCGACCTGTGGAGTCATGCGCGTATCGATACCCAATGAGGTAAGCGCTGACTCCGCGCTCGGGTTCGGGGAGCTCGACATGTTCAGCGGATGGAGGTCGCTTGCCCGACAGCGAGTCACGCGCGCGGATCTCGCTCGGGGGTGGGTCGACGTGGAGGCTCCGGTGGGTTCGTACTTCGTAGTCGTCACGCTCGAGGGCACTAACTACCTCGGCCGAGCTACCGTCGAAGAGGGCAAGCGCACGGACTGTTCCGTTGCGAGTGACCTCGTCGGCGTCTCGATGTTGATCGAGCCTCGCGTCATCGACCAGTTCCCCGATCTCACGATCGAGATCCTCGACCACGACGGGCACTTGATCCAGGCGGCGGAGGCGGATGAACTGCTCGAGCTCGGCGCGCCGCAGGTCGTGATCCTCTGCCCGCGGGTCCAGCGGATGACCGTCGCCAAGACGGCCGGTGGGATCTCCACCAAGGAAGAGACTTGGGTTCCCGCGACTGAAGGCGTCCATCACGTCAAGTTCGATTCGCCGCTCGAGGACCCGGCATTCCGTTTCCAGCTCGAGCGTGACATGGACCGCGAGCTGTCGACGGGCCCCAAGTGAAGGGTGAGCAAAGACCGCCACCCGTTGAGTCATGGAGTCTGGGACTCGACATACCGGGCGCGGGCCGAACGACATGCCGCTCACAGATCGATGATCGAACGCCCGTCGCTGAAGTTCGACGTAACTGATGAGGCCGAGATGGCCTCCGAACGACTATCCGCCGTTCAGCACGCGGGCCGGAGTCCGGCTCTTGCCTGAGATCACGTAGACGAGTCCGTTCGCGCTCGCGCACCTCAACCCGCCAACCAGGAAGTCATCGGCACCGCGGGCGTCGATGTCCTCGATGCATGCCAGCGTGCCGCCGATGCCATGGAGTCGCGGCGCGTCCATGACGTGCTCGACAGCGCCGTTCTCGTCGGAGTCGCCCCTGGCCACGGCGTATCCGAGCCGATCGCGCCATCGATCGGGCTGTCTAAGGCGAACGAGAATCCGAATCGAGTCCCAGACGCGGAGTAGGCCAACGTCTGGGAGAGATGAGATCTCCTCGGAGCCGGTCGAAGGCTGTGACCCGCCGCATGATGAACGCGGGAAGGACCGTGAGATGACGAAGTGGAGCACCGCCGTTCCGCGCCGCTCTCCTGAGGCACTCGATTCTCGAGCCTAGAGGACCGAGAGGGCGGCTCGGGTCCGGCCGTCCCATGGGGAGTCTCCAACGCTAACGGTTGATTGGACGAGTCCCAGGATCCGCTCCGCTCGCCACGCGCATCCCTCGCTGAGCGCCGGTCGAGTGTCTCAGTCGACTCCCTCCACCGGGTAGTGGGTTTCCCTGCAGTCTCGACCTTCGCGTCCTACCACGCGGCGGCGATCCACCGCGGACGAAGCGGCGCATGTGATTCGAACCTGACTCTCGGTCCCGTCGCGACGCACCAACGGACGCGACTCCTGGACTCCGGGTCGTGCACCTATGGCGCGCATCGCACGCGCGCATCGAACGCATCGGTTCGCGAGTGTTCATCCCCATTTCGTCCCGGATCCGAGTGCGACCGCACACAGAGTCTGGGCGATCCGGAGGAATTCGAGATCCAGTTGAACCAGGTCGACCGCGCTCTGGATCTCCATGGCCGAGAGCCACGTCGGCCACCGATACCCTCCGCGACCTCACCACCCGTCGTGGGCACCACGGTCACTTCCCATCTTCGATTCTCGCAGTCATGACAACCGGACTCAGCGTGACCGGCAGTCGGCGCCAACTGGCCGCCGGGCTTGTCGTCGCGCTCGCCTTCTCGGGCGACGCATTCGCACAGCTCCCTTCCCCCGACAAGACGGCTGCGGCAGCCCTCGCCGATTCTCCGATCCCGGACGCCACTAGTTTTGGGTTCGAAGGCCAGCTCCCGGTCGATGGATACGTTCGTGGGAACTGGCCAGGCTGGACGGTCGGCGGAGTGGCCGGCGTCTCGCTCGGATCAGGAGGACTGGCGAGCAACACCCAGGCCGCTCCACAGGGCGACAACGTGGGCTGGATCTTTGGCGAGGGCACGATGACGTGCTCGTTCACCACCACTGCCGGCGTCGGTCGAGTTCAGCTACAGGCAGCGCAACGAGTCGGGGACACGCAATCGCTGCGCGTGCTGATCAACGGCACTCTAGCGGGATCGCTCACGCCAGACGGATCAGACTACGAGCACTTCAGCTCGCGCCCGATCGTCGTCCCCACCGGAGCGACCCAGGTCACCCTGGAGGGCATGGAGGCGGACGCAATCGCGTTCTTCGACGCAATTCGCTGGGAGCCACTCCGCGAATGGGATGACCCGAGTTCGTGGGTTCCGAGTGGGATCCCCGTAGCCGGAGAGACCGTCCTCATTCCACACGGCAGCGACATCGCGATCGACTCTCAGAGCTGCACTGCCGGGTCCCTCCGCATCGAGGGAAGCCTGCTGGCAGCCAACGTGGACGGAAGGCTCGACGCAGACGATATCCGCGTCGGTGGTGGCAAAGACTCGCTGTTCGAGGTCGGTCAGGAGGGTGCTCCGTTCCTCGAGGACTTCGACCTGAACCTCACGGGAGATCCTGTGTTCATTCCATCCACGGGCGAGCTCGCACCTGGACAACCCGCTGGTGGTCAGATCTTCCTCGTGGTCAATCGCGGAGGGACGCTGTCTCTTCACGGCGATGATCGGCCGACGAGGACACGCTTCGATTCGCTCGCTCCTGACGGTCTGTCATTCTCAACGACGGACCCTGCGCCCTGGGAGGTCGGAGACGAGATCGTTATCACTGGCCGGCGCCAACAAGATACGTTCGGCGCACCGATGGGCGACTGCGGAGCCCAGGCCCCGACGGCGACCTACCGGTGCCGATCGATCACAAGCGTCGGACCGAACGCACTCTCGCTCGACGTGAACGCTGCCTTGTCCCTCGGGGATCACGTTGATGGTCTCGGGATGCCATTGAGCTACGACAATCAGAACAACACGTGGGTGCCTGACGGCATGATGGCCCGCACTTGGGAGGTTGATCAGCGCTCCTACGTTGGCAGGCTGTCTCGTAACATCGTCATCACTGGAACGAGCGCGGAGTCTGCGACGATAGGCTCTGCGGGCTCTGATGACGACGGAATCGGTGGGCACATCATGGTCACGACGGCCGACTCATTGTTCCCGAGCGCGCCCGAGGAGCTTGGCTTCTACGTGGAGGGGGTGGAGCTCCGTCACATGGGTCAGAAAGGAGTCCTCGGCCGCTATCCCGTGCACTGGCACCTGATGACAGACGGAGCGTCCGGACACTACCTGCGGAATTGCAGCATCCACGACTCTCACAACAGAGCCGTGACGATCCATGGCACCGACGGTGTGTCGATCAAGGGGAATATCGTCCTCGGCGCAATCGGGCACGCGATGTTCCTCGAGGATGGTGCCGAGCAGTTCAACTCGTTCGAGGAGAACCTCGTCGTCGGCACGGTCCGACCTGTCGGGGGCATGGAACTCATCCCGAGCGACAACCAGCATTGCGACGTGCAGGACCGGAGCCCCGCCAGTTTCTGGATCACGAACCCAACGAACGACTTCATTGGCAACGTCGTCACTGACACGGTGGGAACAGCTTACTGGCTAGCGCTCCCCCAGTGCGGGGTTCGGTGGCCGTCGAGTACTCTCGCCCCCCCGCACGGGACAAGGGAGCCACGCTCCGGAAACCTGGGGATGTTCGACGGAAACGTGGCGGTCAACTGCGGCTCCGGATTCGACATGGGCGACATCATCCTCGGCACGGGAGTCCCGAACTCCGGCAACCAAGAAGACGGTGAGACTAGCAGAGGCACTTGGAATCCGACCGTTGACGTCACGGAGATCACGAACTTCGTCGCATACGGATGCTACGACGGCATCTACTCGGCAGGAATGTTAGATGAGAAGGTCGTCCGCTTCATCGAACCGATCCTCACGGACAATGTGGAGGCGCTTCGGATTGCGACTGGGACGGAGATCCTCGGAGGACTGATCGACGTCGCCGGCGGTGCGATCGAGCGAGGCGGCTATTCGACGCAGAACCCTGACGTGGGCTTCGCGATGTATGACGGGAACGCGATCATCAAGCAGTGCCACTTCGTCGGATTCAACGGCCCCTCCGATAGCGATCCGGCGGCCATCAGGAACTCGGGAGGTCGCTCCATCGGCACTGCCAGAAGCCTCATCGCCACTACGTTCGACGGCGCGGCAGGATCCAAGCCACATGTCCTGTACGCCGACTACAGCAACGCGCCGACTCAAACACCGGCGAACGAACTCAACAACGCCAGTTACTTCGGGAACCCACGGATCTGGGGTCACACGATGCGCGTCGCTGACGCGAGCGCCTGGATGATGCCCTCGATTCCCTACGACCCGGCGTCTCGGAACGTCACGATCATCGGGAATCACCCGCTGGTGGTCGCTCCTTCGGCAGTGGTCTACTCGCCCGCAGTGCCGACGTTTCGCGCGTTGCTGTCTAGCGATCGATATGGATTCGTGCGCGTCATGAGCGGAAACTCGATGCAGACATACGTCCCGCGCATGACTCTCCAGCGCGCGGCGAACACACGGTCGACTCCGCAAGACCCCACGACGCCAATCTACGAACAGTTCTTCATCACGGATCCGACCCACCGAATGTTCCCCGCAATCGTCGTGGACAAGAGTCTCGAGGCATTCGAGTACCGCCTCGGCTTTCCGGATACACAGGCACTGCCGCCGAAAACCCCAGAGGTCATCGAGAGTCTGGAGTTCCACATCGACGGCATAGAGCCAAGTGACTCCGTGGTCTTTCGTCTCCAGCAGGGAGCCTTCGTCGGCTACACCGTCACCTCGGGCGACGATACACTCACTCCGGTCGCCGACGTCAATCAGCTCAGATTGTCGCAGCAGACCGCGTACTACGTCACAGCGCCGTCGTCGTCGATTCCCGGCACCATGTTCATCAAGCTCGTCGCAGAGTCTAGCGAATCGGCGGTGAGCGTGAAAGTCACGAGGTAGCTCGACGCTTCGGAATCGAAACACTCGGTGGACCCTCACCCATGAAGGTCCACCGAGAGTCTCGAGCGCTTTTCAGCGCGGCAAGAGCTCGCACCTAACAGACCGCCGCACGGATCGCGTCGAGCGAGTTACGTTTGCGGGCCATGACGTTCTCCATGATGCACCGGAGGCCGAGTTTGAGGACTCTCGCAGCAACTGTATTCGTTCCGCAGCGTCAGTTGACAGTCAACCCGGTTCAGCCCACATCGTGGTGCCGCCAGTTCATTACCGATATGTTCCCAGGCCTATCAGCATGAATCGACTCGCAATCTCGTGTGGCACCCTTCTAGTGACGGCGCTCACACCCTCGAACGCGGCGACGCAATCGTTCCAGACTCAGACAATCGTCGCGAAGCCGCCGATTCTCGACGCACTGGATGACGGGAGCTTCGAGGAATTCGGCACGACCTTCAAAATTACGTCACCGGACGGTTTCGAGGACTACAGTTCGACGTCCGTAGGCGGATGGAGCTTCGGCCCCAGCTGCGGAGTGGCCGGTCTGAATTCTCCCTTCCTGGAGAACGCTGCGGACATCCCTCCGATCGATGGAACGCAGGCAGCCTACATGACGGCTGACAACGGCTATCTCGAGTACACCGTGACCGCTCCCGCGGGTTACTGGCGCGTTCGATACCTCGCCGCCGCTCGATCGCAGACGTCTTTTGTCGATCAACCGCACTTCTCCGTCAGCGTCTCGGGAGTTCGTGTGGGCTTCGAGTCTCCCGACCACACCCAACTCCTCGGTTACACGACACGGCCGTTCCACTTCAGCAACGGCCAGTCCGAGACCATTCGATTCCAGAAGCAGCCGGCGCCCGACGGAACGTCCGCCGCACAGCAGACAGCGATCATCGATCACGTTCGACTGGAGCAGGTTCTAGAGTGGCAGGAGAAAGACACGTGGGAACAGAACCGCTTACCGGGAGCCGATGACGTCGTGTATATCGGCCCGTCTTCAGCGATTGGGTTCTCCGAATTCTGCGAGGCCAAGGGAATCGACTGTGAGGGCGACTTGATCGCACTCGAGGTGACCGAGGACACGACCCTCGAGGCGAAGTGGATTCACGTCCGCGCGGCCGGGCCCCAGTTCTCACACCTGTACGCGCAGGCGGTAGAAGCTCGACTCGAGGTCGGGCGGCCCGAGGTTCCCTACGTTCGGGAACGGGGCGGCACGGTCCTTGGCGAGTGCACGATCCGCCTGATGGGAACGAGCAACGATCCTCCCATCGGGAATGCCGGCACGAAGGTGCTCATGGCCATGGACGGTGGCGTCATCGACCTGCACGGCGCGGAGAAGACCAGCTGGTCGCGTCTCGCCCGCACGATCCCGAAGATGTCGTCACAGAGCCACCTCGAGGCGGAGGAGGCCAGCGGGTGGCAGCCTGGGGATCAGATCGTGGTCACAGGATCCAAGTGGGACCGTTCGGAGGCGGCCCGTGGCGCTGGTTCCGGGCTTGGGACCCAGGAGCTCGGCTACGAGACGGCTGTAGTCGACACCGTCAACGCTTCAGGGTTCAGCGGAGACTGGACCGTCACGATCAGCTCCAGTCCCTTCCAGGAGCTGCACCTCGGGAGAGAGGCGTTCGCAGGAGGAGTCAAGGGTCCCCAGACCTTCACTCTCACCGACCCGCGCGCTCCTGGCCCCCAGTGGAGCGCTCCACCGGGCGTACCGCTCGAGCTCGACCAGTCCGTCGAAGTGGCGAACCTGACGCGCAACGTGAAGGTCGTCGGCGAGGTCGTGCCCCCGGAAGCCAGCACAGGGCAGAGCTTCGGCGGACACGTCATGGTGATGAAGTGCAGCGACTGCACAGCGGCAGGAGGCTTCGGCCGATTCTCCCACGTCGAGTTCTGGAACATGGGACAGGACACGGAGGATGGCCTCGGCCGCTACCCCGTTCACTTCCACATGCTGAAGAGCGAGGGCGACGGGCAGTACGTGCACGACTGCAGCATCCACCAGAGTTTCAATCGCGCGATCACGATCCACGGGACCGACCACGTCTCCGTCAAGAACAACGTCGCGTTCGATATCCAGGGCCATGCCGTGTTTCTCGAGGACGGCTCCGAGATGGAGAACGTGATCGACCACAACCTGGTGATCGCAGCCCGTCGCGCGGGGACCAGTACCACGGACCAAACCCCACTGGAAGTGATCGAGAGCGACTTCATCCTGGGCAACTTCCAGGATCGCTCGCCCGCGAGCTACTGGATCACGAATCCGTACAACCAGGTCACGAACAACGTCGCGGCCGACAGCGAGGGAACGGGCTTCTACATGATCTTCCCGCGCCAACCGCTCGGTCTCTCGTCCCAAGACAGCGAGCTCAACGAGGTCGGACGGGTCGTGCCGATCAAGCTGCCGTTCATGCTCGACGGGGAGGGTTCGCTCTTCCGCAACAACAAGGCGCACTGCTGCCGTATGGGGCTGCACTTCAACAACACCGTGGAGCAGCCTGACGGAGACGTTCCTGGAGATGGGTACGACGACGACAGCGATGCGAGCCGCAAGATCGGAATGGTGAAGAACACGTCGTGGATCCCATCTCGCGTGACGTCCGGGTCGGACACGTTCAACCCGAACGATCCGAGGGAACCGTCTACGGAGGTCGTGAACGGCTTCACGGCATTCGGCGGAGACGTCGGCGTGTACACGTCGACCGGGAACGACCAGATTCGCTTCGAGCGCCTCGTTCTCGCGGACTGCAACCGCTTGACCGACTTCGCGTCGTACGGACGTGTTCACGACTCCCTGCTCATCGAAGAGGGTGCCCTCGACCGCGTGGGTGCCAACAGCCACCTCCTCGAAACCGCGATCCGGATATACGACGGCGCGGGGCGGTACGACAATGTCGGCTTCATCGGTTTTCAGGGAGACTTCAATGGCAGTGGGGGACTCCTGCAGTCGTCCGGTGGGATCTTCAGTCTGCGCGGCGCCGCGACGCTGCACCCGAACCAGGAGGTCGACCGCATCTACTTCGGAACGGTGAACGGCGACGCCCCTGGGACGCCCTTCCTTCGCTTCACGACGTTCGTCGAACGGACGATGACGTTGGCCGGAGTCACGTTCAGTGTCGAGCTGCCCACGACCACGCAGGATCCAACGGATGCAAACGTCCTCGTCGTCACCGATAGCCCGACTTTCCCGGCGTCCGGCGCGCAGTACGGTTCATCGCCGATCTATGGGCACACCCAGAATCCCTACGCGCCGTCCAAGTGGGGTGGCGTCATCCTCGACTCCGACGGGTACATCACCGACCCGGATGGCACGGGCTCGTCGCCGGTCACGATCGTAGCTGCTCACCCGTGGCACCTACTGGGAGACGAGACGGACTACGCGCTTTCGGACGGCGTCGTGTCGTATGCCAGCGTCTCGCCTCATCGATTCGGCCAGCTTCGCCTGAGCTACTTCAACGGCAACGGCGAGCGTGAGCGCGACTTGAAGGCGCCGGGGGCGAACTACAACTTCGACATCACGCGCTACGTACGTAGCATCCCAGGCTCCTCCCCGCCCGTACTGCCCAAGGCGCTCCGGTTTCGACACTTCTTCAACTCGCGCGAGCACAAGCAGATCAACCTGATCGTCAACGATGCAGCGACGGACTTGGTTCACGAGATCGATCATGACGACGCGAACTTCCCCGGCGAAAACGGCTGGATGGAGATCACGCTCGACGATGTGAAGCCCGGCGACCGTGTGATTCTCCGACTCGCTGACTTCGCATTGATGCATCCGACAGAGCTGAGCGGCCGTCCGTATCAGTACGGCACGGCGCTTTCGACGCTCTCGAAGATCCCGGCGTACAAGGTCGACTCGGGCAACGGCGTCGATGAGCGCCTCCTGGCAGAGGGCGCGCAGGAGCCATGTCTGCTATTCGACCTCGACAACGACGAGGTCTTTCTCTACCTGCACGTCCGTACAGCCGCCAACGGCTCCCTTCCCGCAGGAAAGGAGAACGTCTTCCGGGACGAGCTCGACCCCGTGAACTCGGACACTTGGGTGTACGTCGGTTCCCGGAATCAGCCGACGTCGGAGTGGCGCCGCGAGGCGATCATCCTCGAGTGGTAGTGAGGCAACCCCCGAAGTCATGCCCTCCGACACTGAGCAGTCGGGCGGTCAGGGCTGTGCCTGAGGGTTGGCCAGATCGGTGAGTTGGTGTGCCGCGGAGCCCCGGGGGCGATGGCCCCCCGATGGCTCCGCGAGGTACTGCGCGGGGCTCAGTCCGACGCGCGCCGTATGAGGCCGAACGAGGTTGTCGTCATGGCGCCAGTCCTCGCCGATCGCGCGGGCGTGGCGGAGAGGGCGTGCGAGCTGCTTCTCGACGCGTCGGCGGCCAGAGCGAACCAGGCCGCGTCGGGACGATGAGCGCGAGCGGCCGTGGCGGCCAGGATCTGGAGCGCGAGGGGCCCTGCGCATGGTCGTTCGAGTGTGCTCGTCGAAGGAGCCGGTGGGTTCTCAGTTCGACTCCCTCCAAGAGCATCGCGAGTTCGTCATGCGTCACGCGCGCGGTTCCGCGCGCGTTCGCGCGGGAGACACGGAAGGTTCCCTTCTCGAGGTGCTTGTAGTGCAGCTACAGCCCGTCGCCGTCCCACTGTAGGAGCTCCGCTCGACCGCGAGCGCGTTTCAGGAAGACGTAGACGCTGCCGTTCAGTGGTTCGTTGTCGAAATCGCCCCGAACGATGGCGGCGAGTCCGTGGTGGCCCTTCCGCAGGTCGACCGGCTGGCGGTGGAGGTCGGTCCGGATCGACTCCGCGAGCGTGAGCGTCCAAGGACGGCGACGACCTGGCGCAGGGCCGACGCATCAAGGCCGTTGCGGACGATGAGGCCATATCCGGCCGCGAGAGAGACCCCGATCGGTGAATGTTCTACTCCTTGAGGCCCGAGCTCGACGAACGGCAGGGCTCCGTCGCGCTCTCGCTCGCGGCGGACGCGTCGGAGCCAGCGGATGAGCAAGCTGTACGGCACGTCGCTCCCCTCGGTGGCGTCGGCGTAGGTCAGGCCCTCGGACTCCTTGCGGTCGAAGAGGGCTTCGTACTCAGTGCGGGGGCGACAGAACTGCTGCCCTCCCGGGATCGTCCCGATCCCGCGGGCGCCGTCCAGGCGGGCTCACGCGACGGTTATGTCTTTCGCGTCGTATCACGCGGCGGCGATCCACCGCGGACCGAGCTCCGCATGCGATTTGAATCCGACTCTCGGTCCCGTGGCGGCAACCTAGTGCACGCGACTCCCGGACTCCGAGTCGCGCACCTGTGGCGCGCATCTCACGCGCTCATCGAACACGCACGGTCACGCCGTCGAGCATGTGCGAATCGAACGCATCGGTTCGCGAGTGTTCACTCCTGTCACCTGCCGGAACCGAGTCGGCCGCACACAGAGTCTGGGCGATCCTGGGGAATTAGAGATTCAGTTGAACCAGGCCAACCGCGCTCTGGAACTCCATGGCGCGAGCACGGCGTCGGCCACCGATTCCGTCGCCCGATGCACCGACTCCGTGCGTGCGTGAGGTCTGACTCACCGTGTCCGACCTGATCGCGCATTTCGCTCGCCGGTCCACTCGCAACCAGTTTTCCGTTCCTTCCAGTCCATGACCACCTTGAATCTCAACACACACACTCGTCCGCTTCGCTTCGGACGCGTCGCAGCGTTCGCTGCATTCGGGATCGCTCTCTCGCACTCGGTCATCGCGCAGGCGCCTCGCACCGACATCGGCACGATCGTCGGTCTACCGGGATCGAACCTAGGCGCGGCGATGCAGGTCATCCCGACCCCTGGTACGGCTGCGGACCTGGTTATGATCGGATCCCCTGGGATCACAGGAGGGGTCGTTGGAAGAGTCCAGCTGTACGGGGCAACTTCAGCGACGATGCCCTTCTTCCCTGGACCGGCCGTGTTCGCGCCGACTGCGGGAACGGCGTTCGGCGCGTCGCTCGCGTTCGACGCCTCACGCAACGGCGTCGTTGGGTCACCTGCATCGAGCCCGACGGATCCGATGGGCGTCATCCTTCGCAACGCCGGCGGACTCGAGAACTACACCCCATTCGCGATGAGCGGCGGCCTCTCGGTGGACGGAGACAGTGCAGGGGACCAGCTCGGCTTCTCTGTCGCCGTCGGTGATTTCCTCGACAACGGCGGCGCGCTCGACTATCTCGCTGGCATGCCAGGAACGGCCTTGCCGGGTGAGGTTCGGCTCTACGATGCATCCGGCACGGCCACGGTCGTTCCCGACCCGGTGATGTCAGGACCGGCAGGATTCGGAACCTCGGTCGCTCGAATCGGTGACGTCGACCAGGATGGGAATGACGACTTCATCGTCGGGCACCCCGTCGCCCTTGGCGGAAGCGGTCATGCCTACGTGTACTCGGGGAGGACCCAGGATCTGCTGACTACCCTCAGCGGCGGGTTCTCGTTCGGGAGCAACGTCGGCATCGTCGGCAACGTCGACGGGGACGGCGTTCCGGAATTCTTCGTGAGCGAGCCGGGCTTGGGCTTCGGGCTCGGACAGATCGTGATCTACAGGGGAGCCAGTCTGACCCAGCACTCGGCCGTCGTCGGAACCACCTTCAACTTCATGGGCCTCCCGGGGATCGGCACAGCCGTCGCGGGCGAGTACGACTACAACAACGACGGCAGAGACGACATCGTCTTCGGCGAGCCGGGAGCGGCACTCCTGGCGACCGTGTACGACGTCGCCCACGGTGCCGTTCTCCTCGCGATACCGCGCCCCACAGGAAACACGGCCCCGGTCACTTCGATCGCGTTCGCGAACGTGGATGCGGAGACGATGGTGGGCGATCCTGAAGGGCCGTATGGAGCACAGAAGGAGATCGTCGTCGGGCAGGGGGATGCCATGGCAGGCGCGGGTACCGTCAGCGTCTACTCGACTGGGCGTCTTGGCCTCGACTACTGCTCTCCCGCGGTCCCGAACTCCACTGCGCGGCCTGCGAAGCTCGCCGCGCTCGTGGGTCCCGGGCCCTCATTCGGAACATTCGGAATCCCGGTCTTGCTGACGTGCTCCGATCTGCCGCCCTCCGTGAACACCTTTTTCCTCTCGGGGATGACGGTCCGATTCGATCCTGCCTTTCTTGGCATCGGCGCGTTGTGCGTTGGAGATCTGGTCATGCTCCCCCCTGCGCCGATCGATTCAGGTGCGATGGGATTCGTCTCACTCCCTGTAACGGTCAGCGTCCCTGTCGGAACGACGGTCTATTACCAGGTCTACTACGAGGACGTGGATCCGATCACCTCGGCACCGGCGAACAACTTCTCCAACGCTCTCAGCATCACGTTCTGAGCGTGCATTAGGTCCAAGCTGCCACTCAACGCGTGACCGGGCCCCTGGAGGTGGAGCGGACACAACTTGGTGGACGCTCCCCGGTCTGCTTCAGCAGCGCTGGATCTCGGCGTTTCCGCACGATCTCGTCGAACACGCAACGCCCGCCACGGGCGCGCATCGAATCGGATCCACGCGGGCCGCTCACCACGCCGACGCGTCGATCGGCAGCTTGGACCCTTCGCCCGCCGGTGCCTCTCCGGGGCCCGGGGGGAAATCCGCGGAGGATCCGTAACGGTGCTCGGCTCGGCGGGAAGACCTGGGGCCCGTCCACGATCCACGTCCCGGAGCCTCGCATGAGCTACTCGCTGCGCGCCGTCCAAGTCGCCCTTCTCGCCGTTGCTGGCGCCGGAGCCTGGTCGCACTGGGGGGCCGCCGCGCCGCCTGCGGTGCCGGGTGACCTTGCCGCAGGCGAGTCGGCCGGCGCAGGACACGACGCTCACGTGCCGAGCCTGGCCGCGCCCGGCCGGCGCGTGGCGATCGCCCCGCCGGCGCCAGCCCGCGCGCTGACCGTCGCGGCGGTGATCGACGAGCGCCCCCGGGGGCTCGGCGCTCTGCCGCCGGTGACGACGGGGCCCATCGTCGAACCGCCGACCGACCTCGCGGGCGAACGCGACGCGTGGACGCGCGGGAAGGAGCTCTTCGAGCGGGAGTGGACGGCGGCGACCGGACTCGGCGCGCCCCACTTCAACGAGGAGAGCTGCGTCGAGTGCCATCGCGACCCGGTCGCAGGCGGCGCGGGCGGCGTCGAGTTCAACGTCGTCCAGGAGACCGGCGCTCGGTCGTCGAAGGGCGCGGGCGCGGTGCAGCGCTACCTGCGCGGGCGCAAGTCGGGGCGCAAGCTGGACGAGCGAACGCGCCGGATCCTCGCGAAGCGCATGCGTCAGCACGGGGGCGTACGACGTGCCGACCGGGCCGAGCCGCGGCCCGGCGAGGGCATCCAGACGCCCAGCCTCCTCGGGCTCGGGGTCATCAACGCGATCCCCGACGAGGAGATCGAGCGCAACGCGGACCCGACGGACGTCGATCAGGACGGCATCGCTGGAGAGGTGCGACGCGTTCGGGTCCCCGCCGCGGGTGTGCACGCGCTCGAGGCGGGCGAGCGGACCGAGGTCGGACGGTTCGGCTGGACGGCCGAGGTCCCGCGCCTCGCCGACTTCGTGTGCATGGCGCTGGCGGGCGAGACCGGGATCACAGCGCCGGACCAGGGGCGCGGCTTCGGGATGCCCTTCGACCTCGACGAGGTCTCCGACCCGGAGGTCGATCAGCGCGGCCTCGACGACCTCGTACTGTTCGTCGCGAGCCTCCCACCGCCGGAGCGCGCCGGCCGCGCGCACACGGCCGAGGTCCTCACCGGCGAGCGCCTCTTCGGCTCGATCGGCTGCACGAAGTGCCATGTCCCCTCGCTCCGCGGCGGCGACGGCGCGCCCGTCCCGCTCTACTCCGACCTCCTCCTCCACCGCGCGACCTCGGACGACGACGCTGGGCCGCGGAAGAAGGCGAAGGCGCTCCAGCTGCGAACACCACCGCTCTGGGGCGTCCGGGACACGGCGCCGTACCTGCACGACGGCCGCGCCGCAACGCTGCGTCTCGCGATCCTCGCGCACGACCACGAGGCCGCACCGGCGCGGACGAGGTTCGAGGAGCTCCTCGAGTACGACCAGGAGGCGCTGCTCGCGTTCCTAGAAGACCTCTGACCGGTTCGGAGTCGCACACCTGTGCGCAGGTCAGCGACAGTCAGGTACCGCACACAACATCGCCGCACCACACCGCCTCGGTGTCCGGTACCGGCGCGCTGTTGCACTGCGGACGGGTGTGCGACTCCGTATCGCGTGGACGACGTCGTTCAAGCCGCGATGGATCGGACTTCGTCTCCGTGCTCTTGATGGGGGCTCTCCGGTACTGGCTCGGCGGCATCGTGTAGCACTCGTCGCACCTCGATCAACTCGTCCTCTACCGCGAAGAAGGCTGCGACGACACGGGGATCGAAGTGACCGCCACTGCTGCTCCGGATGATCTCCTCGACCTGCTCGATCGGCATCGCCTCCTTGTAGACCCTCTTCGACATCAGCGCGTCGAACACGTCGGCAACAGCAACGATGCGGGCTGACAGTGGGATGTCGTCGCCCGCAACGCCGTGGGGGTAACCGGAACCGTCCCAGCGCTCGTGGTGGCCACCTGCGATCTCGATGCCCATTCCGATCAGCGGGTTCGGGCCCACGTGCGCGCGCACGGCCTCGAGCGCCTCGCGTCCGGTCGCCGCGTGGCCCTTCATGATCTCGAACTCGTCCGCGGTCAGGCGTCCCGGCTTGAGCAGAATCGCGTCGGGCGTGGAGACCTTGCCGATGTCGTGCAGCGACGCGGAGACGCGCAGCTGGTGGATCCACTCCTCGGTGAGGTCCTCGCCCATCTCGCGCATCTGGCGCGCGAGGATCGCCGAGTAGGCGCACATGCGATCCACGTGCATGCCGGTCTCGTTGTCCCGGTACTCCGCCAGCTTGGCGATGCCGAAGGTGATGCCCTCGTGTGCCTTCACGATCTCGCGCGTCTGATCTTCGACGCGCTGCTCGAGCCCGCGGTTCCAGCGGACGACCGCGGCGCTGTGGGCACGTACGAACAGGAATCCCAAGCCGCCGGTCAGGACGAAGATCGCGGCGCCGACTCCGAGCACGAGCAGGGCGATCCCGCCCGTGATGTGCTTGCTCGCGGCGGTCAGTCCGGACACCGGCTGGTGGACCATGAGCTGGGCGCCGCTCGAGTCACGAAGGGTCGTCCCGAATGTCCGGGTGACAGGCGATGAAGCCCTCCACGTCGAGGATGCAGGCGAACCCCCCTCCCGCGAACTCGAGCTCCTCCACGACCGACTGCGCCTGCTCCCAGCTCGACGACCCGATCTCGAGATCGTGCCCAGGCTGTCCGCGATCGACTGCGCCGCGGCGACGTTCGCCTGCACGATCACGTCCTCGACGCTCTTCGCTACCCGTTCGTGGGTCTGCTGGTAGAGCAGGAGCCATCCTGCGCCGATCAGGAGGGCCTGCGTCAGGCCGACGGCGGTCGCGACGAGAGGAGCGCGGCGCATGATCCGCGCCCTGGGGTCTGCACGCATCGGGAGTCCTGTTCCAGTACGAGTCGATGCGAAACCGATGGGCGCCGCCGGGAGAGCTCGGGGGGAGCTTTGGGAGCCATTCGCTCGTCGGTGCGGATTTCGGAGACGCCCGGGCGGCACCTAGAGTCGATCACGAGAGTTCGCGGCGTCGTGTCGACAATCCGGATCTGCTGGTTCCGGCACGCACCCGGATGGACCGAGGAAAGGACCGCCCGTCCTGGAACGGATCGGACCGAGGCAGATTGCCACAGGCGTCAGGCGTCAGGTTCGCTCTTCGCGTGCAGCTCGAGCGGGGCCTCGAGAGTCTCGGCCGACTCCGAGCTGCGCGCACTCTCGGCGAGGGTCTGCGCTTCGATGCCGTCGCGGCGCCAATCGTCGAGCCGCAATTCAGTCGTCTGCGAGTGCGGTCGAGGCGTCCAAGCCGCCACTCGACGAGTTGGCGCAGCGACTACTTCACTCTGCCGTTGCAGCGAGCGTCGAGTCGACCCTGTGGCAAGGGTGGGCCGGCTTTACGAAGGCGCAGATCGACACGCACATTCGCATGGCGTCGACGATCGAGGAGTTCTTCGACGGAGCGACGCTGAATCCCATCGCTTCGCTAATCGAGAAGCAGATCTGTGACGACCGCGTCGAGGAGATCGAGAACTCGCTGACGCGGAAGGCGCGCTACATGGACAAGCTCGCGCCGGGAAAAAAGGTGGAGAGCGCCCTACGGTCGTAGCACGGCCCCGGCCGCATCGAGGCGTCCGCGCGGTCTTCAGGTCTCCGACGGCGGCAGGACCGCGATGGCGTCGATCTCGATGAGGAAGTCAGGGTGGGCGAGGCCGGACACGTAGAGCACCGTCACGGTCGCGGGCTCGGCGGAGTGCGAGAGCTCGCGCTGGAACGCCTGCATCGCGGGCATGAGCTGTTCGCCGGCGACGACGTGGACCGTCCATTTGACGACAGCCTCTGGACCCACGTCGACGGAGTCGAGGATGGTCCTGACGTTGCGCGCGACCTGCGCGGCCTGCGCTGCGATGTCGCCTGAGCCGATGATTTGCCCCGATGCGTCGACCGCGTTCTGCCCCCCGATGTAGAGCGTGCGGTGAGGGCCCTCGACACAGATGGCCTGGGAGAACGCCGGGTTGCTGTGCATCTCCGGCGGGTTCAGGTGAGCGATCTCTACCATGCCGCGTGGTTGTTTCTTTGCCATGCACGAAGCCAGGGTGGCAGTCAGGAGGCCCGCTGTGGTCCAGATCTGTTTCCGACTACGCCTGCCCATGGCCACGACCATGGCCCTTCGCCCCGAGGACGACAAGGAGTTGCAGCGATGCAACCACCTGCGATGGACACCTGGACATTCGGAGACCGAAGCTACCCCTGCCCCATCGCGCTCGCACTGGATCGGCTCGCGGGGAAGTGGAAGACGAACATCATGTGGCACATCTACGACGGGACGACCCGCTTCAATGCACTGTGCCGCGCGCTCCCGTGCGTGAACCGCGGCGCGATGCTCCGGCAGCTGCGCTCGCTCGAAGAGGACGGACTCGTCAGGCGTCGGGAGACCTTCGAGGGACAGGTCCGTTGCGTCGACTACCACCTGACGGAGCGGACGGAGGCGCTGACCCCGGCCATCGTTGCGCTCGCCGAATGGGGAAACCGCTTCGGCGAGAAGTTCCCTGCGAGGTGAGGCTGGGCCGGTGGCAGCGCCCTGGCATCGCGACGCGATGCGGCATGACCTGCCCGACTGCGTCCCCTGGTCACGCCCGACGGAGCACCGCGGCCCTGCCCGCTGCGGGAGTCACCGGCCGTCAATCGAAGTCCTGCGACCCCCGGCGCATCCCTGCCGCCGCACCGTCCAGGCGCTCGAGGGCGTCGGCCGCGTGATGGGATACTTCGCGCAGCCCGACCACGCCGGTGCGGAGGAACCTCCGGCCGAGGACGCTAGTCCTGCGGCAGGAGCCCTTCGGCGCGATCTCGATCCCCGGGCGCGTGCTCCAGGATCGTGAGCGCGGCGACGTGCTCGAGCTCGAGTCGGGATGCCAGGACGAGCTCCTCACCGCCGTTCCCACGGGCAGCGTCTACCGCGGCCCGATCCAGCGCGAGCCAGCCGTGGCTCCGCGCGCGCTCGCGCTGTCGTTCGATCTCGGCGGCGTCGACTTGCTCCGGAAGATCGGGCTCGCCGAACCACAGCTGCGTGCCCGCGAGGTCGTCGACCGCTGGGACGAGGCCCACGACGACGCCGTCGGCGTGGCCGAAGTTGATCGGCTCGACCGTCTGCGTGCCCGCGTACAGGACGGGCATCGCGGTGTCGGTGGGGCGCACGCGGCTCGGGTCGACCCGCAGCACCACCAGCCAGCCGTCCCGCACCGACGGCGACTCGGCGCGGAACCAGTGCACGGGCACCCGCGTGACGCCACCCTTGGTGGGCGTGACCTGACCCTGCACAACTGATCCAGGTGCTGTGAGAGTCCCCAGCCCGCCCTCCGGGGCATCATGGAGACCCTCATGGCCCGCAAACGCCACACGCCCGACCAGATCCTGGCCAAGCTCCGCGACGCGGACGTCCTGCTCTCGCAGGGCGCGTCG